>DATBAI010000016.1:0-20162 GCA_036271595.1 Usitatibacter sp. | reverse complement strand
CCTACCTCCTTCCAAGAATTCCTGGCGACCATAGCGCGTTGGCCCCACCCCTTCCCATCCCGAACAGGACCGTGAAACGACGCCGCGCCGATGATATTGCGGATTACCCGTGAGAAAGTAGGTCATCGCCAGGGCCCTATGTAGAGCAAAAGCCCAGCCATTCATGGCTGGGCTTTTGCGTTCATGGGTCCGGATGGCGATGACCTGCTTTGGCCGATAGCGGAGCATCGGAGGCCCAAAGTACGAGTCGCCAGGGCCCCATACGACAACGCCCAATCTCCCACGAGGTTGGGCGTTTGCATTCGTGGCCACGCTTCACTCCGTGATGATCGCCTTGGGCTCGAGGAACTCCCTGAGGCCGAAGGCTCCGCCCTCGCGCCCGATGCCCGATTGCTTGAAGCCACCAAAAGGCGCGAGCGGATCGTGGCTCAGCGTGTTGATCAGCACCCTTCCGGCGTCGAGGCTTCGCGCGACCCGGTTTGCCCGTTCAGGATCCGAAGAGCTCACGTAGGCCATCAACCCGTATTCGGAGTCGTTCGCCATCTCGATGGCTTCGGCTTCTGTCCGATAAGCCAGCACCGACAGCACCGGCCCAAAGATCTCCTCCCGCGCGATCTTCATGTCCTGCCCGACGCGTGCGAAGACCGTGGGCCTCACGAAGTTGCCGCGCTCCAGGCCCTCGGGATGGCCGAGCCCGCCGATGACGAGCTCTGCTCCTTCGTCGATGCCCGAACGAATGTAATCCTGGACGCGCCCATACTGCTTGCGGCTCGCGGCCGGACCGATCGTCACGGCGGGGTCGGCAGGATCTCCGACCTTGATGTTCTCCACGGCCGCCACGATCAATCGCTTCACTTCGTCCACGCGATTCTCGGGAACCAGCAGGCGGGATGCCGCGATGCACGCCTGGCCGTTGTTGAGGAAGCACGCATTCACCGCCATCGGAATCGCCTTCGAGAAGTCGGCGTCGTCGAGGATGATGTTCGCGGATTTCCCGCCGAGCTCCAGCGTGAAGCGCTTCATCGTGTCGAGCGAGGACTTCGCGACGAGCTTTCCGATGGGGGTCGATCCGGTGAATGCGATCTTGGCGACATCCGGACTGCGGGTGAGCTCCGCCCCGACGATCTCGCCCAGCCCCGTAACGAAGTTGACGACGCCCGCCGGTAGTCCCGCCTCGTGGAAGGCCTCCATCAGGACCTGGGTCTGCATCGCGCTCATCTCGCTCGGCTTGACGACGACGGTGCAGCCGGCGGCGATGGCCGGCGCGACCTTGATGGCGATCGAGCCGGCGCTCGAATTCCACGGCGTGAAGACGCCGACGACGCCCAGCGGCTCGTAGACGACCGTGGATCTGCCCGCGGTGGTCGCGAAGGCGAACTCGCCGAGGACCTGCTTGAAGTGCAGGAAGATGTTGGCGGCGAGCTCGTTGGATCCCTTCGCGCGCGCCTGCGGCGCGCCGTACTCGAGGACCGTCGCCTGGACCAGGTCGTCCATCCGCCGCGAAACGGCCTGGTGCAACCGCTGCAGGAGGTCCATGCGCTCCTGCGGAGTCGTCCGCGAGAACGATTTGAATGCTCGTTTCGCCGCCGCGACCGCGTTGCGCGTGTCGATCTCGTCGGCCAGCGTGACCTTGCCGATCACCTCGTTGCGGGTGGGATTGACGAGGTCGATGACCTGGCTTCCGTGGAGCGTCACGAAGCGGCCGTCGATGTAGGCCTGGTCGAACATCCTTGCGGCAGTCACGGTATCCATGCGGTTTCTCCTTGGGAGGTGGGGTAAGCGGTGCCACCAAGGTAACCCCGGCGCATTCATGTGACTAGCCGTACAATGCGGCATGTACTATTGCGGGGAAGAGGACAATGAGGAAATCCGCCCTGGGCGATCTCGCGGCCGTGCTCGCGGTCGCCCGCCGGCGCAGCTTTCGCGGCGCGGCCACCGAGCTCGACGTCTCGACGTCCGCCTTGAGTCACGCCGTCGCGGCATTTGAAGCGAGCCTCGGTGTGCGGCTGTTCAACCGCACGACGAGAAGCGTCTCGCTCTCCGAAGCGGGCGCCCGGTTTGTAGAGAGCATCGCACCCGCCGTGGCCGTGATCCGCGGCGCGATGGAGCAGGCGGGAAGCCTTCGCGACACGCCATCGGGCACACTGCGAATCAACACATCGGCGGGCGCGGCAACGCAAGTGATGCCCGTGCTGCTCGCTTTCCTGCAGCGCTATCCTCAAATGAACCTCGACGTCGTCACCGAGACTCGCAAGGTCGACATCGTGAGGGACGGGTTCGATGCCGGCATTCGGCTGGCGGGCAGCGTGCCGAAGGACATGATCGCCGTGTCGCTGCGGCGAGAGCAGCGCTTCGCGATTGTGGGCAGCCCTGCCTATTTCGCGGGGTGCCAAAAGCCCACCAATCCGGTGGGCCTCTTGGCGCACAACTGCATCCGAACCCGCGCGCCGAATGGGTCCATCGAGCCGTGGGAGCTCTCACGCCGGGGCAAGCGGCAACGCATCGACGTGAAGGGTGTCCTCACGCTGGACGAGCCCACGCTCATGCTCGATGCCGCACGCAATGGCCTGGGCCTCGCCTACGTGGCGCAGTGGAGGGTCGAGCCCGATCTCGCGGCCGGTACTCTCGTGCGCGTGCTTGGCGACTGGACGCGCTCCCTCGGCGACCTTTGCCTCTATTATCCGGGCCGCCGCCACCTTCCCGCAGGGCTGCGAGCCTTGGTCGCGCTGGTGCGCGAGAGGAGGGAATTGCCCGTGAGAAAGTAGCTCGTCGGCAGGCCCCATACCAATCGCCCGATCTCGCATGAGGTCGGGCGTTTGCCTTTTAAGGCGAGCGGTATTTCGCCGCCGGCTCGAACATGGTGGCAAGCGCACGGTCAAGGGCCGCCGCGAACTTCTGCGGCTGGTCGAACATGACGAAGTGGCGCGCGCCGGCTTCGAATTTCGCCGCCGCGGTGCACGCGGGCGTGAGCAGGGCCAGCGCGAGCGCGAGGCTCGCGAAAAACTTCGTCTTCATGTCATTTCTCCGGGGAAAAGATTTTTTCGATCGGCTTGCCGAACAGCTTCGCGATGGCGAAGGCGAGCGGCAGGCTCGGGTCGTAACGCCCCGTCTCGATCGCGTTCACGGTCTGCCGCGACACCTCGAGCCTGTCGGCGAGATCGCCCTGGCTCCAGCCGCGCTCCGTGCGCAGCTCGCGCACCAGGTTCTTCATCTCGAGACCAGGCGGCGCAGGAGCGCGCAGGCTCCCCAGGCCGCGCCCATCACCGTCCAGACCCAGAACATGCTTACCTTCGGGAATCCGGCCGACTCGAGGAATCCGTAGGTAAGGCTCAGCCCCGCCGTGATGCCGGCGGCGATCGCGAGGCTCTCGAGGCTGCGAAGGCGGATGAACTCATCCATCCGGCGGAAATGCCGCGCGATCGCCCACACCGCCAACATCAACGGGATCATCGGCGTGACCAGCAGCAGCGTGCGCGTGGGCCCGGGCTCCATGGCCCTCGACAGGGAAATGGATCCGAGCAGCACCGCCACGTAAAACAGCATGGCCGAGAACAGCTCCACACGGTACTTCGAGTTGGCTTCGCGTTCCTTCATGGTCGTCTCCCGGCGTTACTTGTGTGTAAAGGATGCTTGACAGGTTAGGCGGGCGTGGGCCGCTTGTCAAGTACGCTTTACACCCCGAGGCGAAGCCCGGGTTGCGTCTACAATGCCCCCATCGACGCGGTCCGCTGGGGAGGCGGCGCGCGACCGAAGCGGTAGACAAGGGGAACTGCCATGAAAAGGAAAATTCCGCCGGCGGCGTGGATCCTGGTCGCCATGGTGGCGGGCATCATCGTCGGCTACATGATCTTCGTCCAGTTCCCGGACAAGAAGAGCGCCGCGGAGGTCGCCGGCTACGTCTCGATCGGCTCGGATGTCTTCCTGCGGCTGATCAAGATGCTGATCGGGCCGCTCGTCTTCTCCACGCTCGTGGTCGGAATCGCGCACATGGGCGATGCCGCTTCCGTGGGCCGCGTCTTCGCGAAGGCGATCGGGTGGTTCATCTCGGCCTCGCTCATCTCGCTCATGCTGGGCCTCATCCTCGCCAACGCGCTGCAACCGGGCCACAACCTGGGGCTGCCGCTGCCCGACATCGGCGCTTCCGCCAACCTCGCCACCGCCAAGTTCACCCTCAAGGACTTCGTGAGCCACCTGGTGCCGAAGTCCTTCGCCGAGGCCATGGCGAACAACGAGATCCTGCAGATCGTGGTCTTCTCGATGTTCTTCGGCGTGGCGCTCTCCGCGCTGGGCGAGAAGGGCCGCACCCTGGTTGCCGCGATCGACGAGCTGGCGCACGTGATGCTGAAGATCACCGGCTACGTGATGAAGCTCGCGCCGCTCGCGGTCCTGTGCGCGATGGCGGCCACGGTCGCCGTGAACGGGCTCGCGATCCTCCTCAAGTTCGCCGTGTTCATGGGCGACTTCTACCTCGGGCTCTTCGTCCTCTGGGCGATGCTGGTCGGCGCCGGGTTCACCGTGCTGGGGCCGCGAGTCTTCCGGCTGCTCGTGCTGATCAAGGAGGCGTTCATGCTCGCCTTCGCCACGGCGAGCTCCGAGGCTGCCTACCCGAAGCTCCTCGACGCGCTCGACCGCTTCGGCGTGAAGCGCAAGATCTCGAGCTTCGTGATGCCGATGGGCTACTCGTTCAACCTCGACGGGTCGATGATGTACTGCACGTTCGCCACGCTCTTCATCGCGCAGGCGTACAACATCGAGCTCTCGCTGGGCACGCAGGTGACGATGCTGTTGATCCTCATGCTCACCTCGAAGGGGATGGCCGGAGTGCCGCGCGCCTCGCTCGTCGTGATCGCGGCCACGCTGAACCAGTTCGGCATCCCCGAGGCGGGCCTCCTCCTCATCCTCGGGGTGGACACGTTCCTCGACATGGGGCGCTCGGCGACCAACGCCATCGGCAACTCGATCGCGAGCGCCGCGGTCGCCAAGTGGGAAGACGAGCTGCTCACGCCGGAAGCGGCCGACGTTTACGCCCACGAGCTGGACGAGGCCGCCGCGGCGGCGCGCGCGGCCTAGGCGCGGCCATGGTGGCGCGCACCGTCCTCGCCGCGGCCTGGCTCGCCTGGGCCGGCCTCGCGCTCGCGCAATCCGACGAGCCGCCGCTGCAGCTCACCGGCACGCTCCTCAAGGCGCGCACCACGGGTGCGGTCACGATCGCCCATCGCGAGTCGTCGATTCCCTTCTCCTACCTCTCGGGCAAGGGGGAGCCGATCGGCTATTCGATCGAGCTGTGCCGCAAGGTCGTGGATGCGATGCAGGAGGCCGTGGGCCGCGAGCTCGAGATCAAGTGGCTGGCGGTGACCTCCGACTCGCGCATGGATGCGATCGTCTCGGGGCGCGCGGACCTCGAGTGCGGCTCGACGACCAGCAACCTCGACCGCGCGAAACGGGTCGCCTTCTCCCCTACCGTATTCGTCTCGGGCACCAAGCTCATGGTGAAGCGCGGCTCGCCGATCCACTCCTTCCGCGACCTGGCGGGCAAGACGGTGGTCGTCACGGGAGGCACCACCAACGAGCAGGCCATGCGCGAGCTGGCGAGGAAGTTCGCCATCGACATGAAGATCGTGGTGTCGCGCGACCATGCCGAGTCGTTCGCCGAGGTCGCCTCGGGCAAGGCCGACGCGTTCGCGACCGACGACGTGCTGCTCTACGGGCTCATCGCGAGTCGCGGCGAGCGCGAGAAGTACGAGGTCGTGGGCGAATTTCTTTCCTATGATCCCTACGGGGTCATGTTTCGAAAGGGCGACACACAGCTCGCGCACCTGGTGAACGACACCTTCCGCGAGCTGGCGGACGATGGCGAGATCGAGCGCCAATACAAGCGCTGGTTCCTGAAGCGCCTGCCGTCCGGGGCGAGCATCGACCTGCCGATGAGCCCGCAGCTCGAGACGCTGGTGCGCGCGATGGCGGCCCGGCCCGAATAAAGGCCGGCCTTGCCATCGCCATGGATCGCAGGACCTTCATCGGCGCCCTGAGGTCGTGCTGGGAGCGGCTGCGGCTGTCCCCGCGATGGAAGGCCTTTGTCCTGCTACCCCTGGTGGCGCTCGTCGTCGCGATCGCCGCGCTCGTCCCCTCGCCTGAGGACTCGGCGCTCGCCGGCCTGGAACGCGCGGCCTTCGACGCACAGATGCGCATCCTTCGCGCGGCACATCCGCGCCCGATGGCGAACGATGTCGTCCTCGTGGGCATCGACGAGCTGTCGGAGCGCGCCTTTCCCGAGCCGATGGCGCTGTGGCACGTGCACTTCGCCGAGGTGCTCCATGCGCTCGCGCGCGCCAAGCCGGCCGCCGTGGGCGTCGATATCGCGCTCCCGGAGCGTTCCTACGAGTTCATCACCCGCGGCCTCGACATCGAGATGATGCGCGGCCTCCTCGACCTGAAGCGCGCCGCGGTGCTCGTGTACGTCCAGAACGTGGATAGCCAAAGGGCGGTAGTGCCCGTGCAGGCCAACTATCGCGGCGTGCTCGGGGCCGAGAACTTCGGCCTCGATCGCCACGTTCGCGACGCCGATTCGGTGTCGCGGCGCTTCCAGAAGCTCACTTACGACGACGGCTCCGCGGCGCCCACGCTCGTCACGCGCATTCTCGCCGGCATGGGGCGCCCGGCCGGCGAGGGTTTCATCGACTACAGCCTCGGCGCGCCCGTCGAGTACGTCGCTTTCCATCGCTTGCGCGGCCTGCGCGACGATGAGCTGAGGGAGCGCTTCGCCGGCAAGGTGGTGCTCGTGGGCAGCCTGGTGGGCTCGCTCGACCGCTGGCGATTGCCCGTGAAGCTTCTCGCGCACGACCCCGGGCGCGCGGCGGGAGGCGGAGCCCTCGAGTACGAGCAGCCGGGAGTGCTCATCCACCTCCAGGCGCTGCGCAGCCTGCTCGGCCCTGGCCTCCTGAAGCCTCTGCCCGAATGGCTCGTCGTCGTGCTTTGCGGGGCCGCGGCGCTGCTGGGCTACGCGAGCGCCAATGTTCGGCCGGCCTTCGTGTTGCTCGGCGCGGCACTCCTTCCGGCGGCGCTCTTCACGGCAAGCCTCTTCCTCATCCCGGGAGCGCAGCTCCTGCTCCCGGTGGCCTCCATCGTGTTCTCCTTCTGGACGGCCCTGGTCGTGCGCGGCGTCTTCGACGCCGTGGAGGCGGTGGTCGAGCGCGTGCGATTGCAGCAGTCGTTCGCGGGCCAGGTGAGCCCCGCGGTCATGAAGGAGATGCTGGGGGGCGGCCTCACGCCCGGGGTGAGCGGGCAGCTGGCGGACGTCTGCGTGCTCTTCAGCGATGTGCGCGACTTCACAACGCTCTCGGAGAATATGCCCCCCCACGTCGTCACGACTGTTCTGCAGCGCTACTTCGACCGCATGGTGCATGCTGTGCACCGGTACGACGGCACCGTTGACAAGTTCATCGGCGATGGCATGATGGTCCTCTTCGGAGCGCCGCGTAGATCGAAGGACCCGTGCGGCGACGCGGTGCAGTGCGCCCTCGGGATGATGATGGCGCTGGACTCCCTGAACCGGGAGTTCGAGCGCGAGGGGCTGCCCACTTTGACCATCGGCATCGGCATCAACTACGGCACCGTGACGGTCGGCAACATCGGCTCGTCGGAGCGCCACAACTATTCGGCCATCGGTGACGCCGTGAATGTCGCCGCACGCGTCGAGGGCCTCACCAAGGAGCTCGGCCGCAAGATCATCATCACCGAGCCCGTCGTGAGCCGCATCGAGGAACGTTTCCATTTCGACCCGCTCGGCACGCACAAGCTGAAGGGACACAGCCCCGTGAAGGTCTGGGGCATTCGCACGTCGCGCGCGGCGCCGTCGCTTGCCGACACCATGGAGGTGGTCAGAACATGAGAACGATCCTGCGGACGCTCTTCGCGATGACGCTCGCCGCGGTCCCGCCCGCCTGGGCCGACGCCATCGCGTTCCTCAGCAACCTGAAGGGCGAGGTCGCCGTCGACGGCAACGCGCGCCCGATCCTGCTCGCCGAGCTCTCGAAGGGACAGAAGCTCGTGCTCGCCCGCGACGCCCAGGCTTCGGTGATGTTCGTCTCCACGGGCAAGGAATACGCCCTCAAGGGGCCTGGAGAATTCCTGGTGAAGGACAACGAGATCGCGGCATCGTCGGGCATGCCGCCCTTGACGCGCGAGACGGTGTGGCGCACTTCGGGCAAGGTGCTCTCGCAGGCGGCGCAGACCTCGGCCGCGAGCGTGCGCATGCGCTCCATCTCCCTCCCCAAGGCCGACACCGGGGCTCGGCTCATCTTTCCCACGCAGGGCAACGTCGCGACACTCCAGCCCACGTTCCGCTGGCGCGCGGCCGATGCGAAGTCCGAGGGCGAGTTCGTCCTCCTGGTCGCGGGGCAGGAAAAGCCGGTGCACATGGCCAAGTCGGCGAATGGCGCCTACCGCCTGCCGGCCAAGCTGCTGCCCGACACCGATTACGTCTGGGCGGTGAGCGTGGCCGGCGACGAGATCGGGACGGGACGCTTTCGCACCCTTCCCGCCGATGCCGTGGCCCGCATCGAGCTGCGCCGTCCCAAGGACAAGGCCGATTTCTCCGACCGCGTGCTCTTCGCGCTGATGCTCCAGGAGATGGGGGCCACCCAGGAGGCGCACGAGTCGTGGTCGCGGCTCGCGCAGGAGCGCGCGGACCTTCCCGAGCTCTCCGGCCTGGCGAGGTAAATCCGCGCCCAAGCGCGCGGGATCTGCGCATCAAGCCCTTCTTTGAGCGATAATTTTTCGCTCGGAGGGCGCAATTCATGAAGACGGCGGCAGGCAGGCTGGCGGTGTTCGCGGGGAAGGTCCTCGCGGCGCTGGCGCTCGCCTGCGCGTGCCCGGTTCTGGCCGCGAATGACCGCGTCGCGCTACTCATCGGCAACAACAACTACGGATCGACGCCGCTTCGCAACGCGGCGAACGACGCGCACGACCTGGGCGAGGCACTCAAGGAGCTGGGCTTCAAGGTGATCGTGCGCGAAAACACTTCGCGCAAGGAAATGATCGATGCGATCCGCGAGTTCGGCGCCGCGATCGAGGGCGCCAACACGGCGCTCTTCTTCTATGCAGGCCACGCGATGCAGTTCAAGGACAGGAACTACCTGATCCCCATCGACGCGGCCATGGGGTCCGAGGAGGACGTGACGTTCTTCTCCGTCGAGGTCGGGCAGGTGTTCGACCGAATGGACCGTGCCCGAACCCGGTTCAACTTCATCATCCTCGATGCGTGCCGCGACAACCCCTTCGCGGCGACCTTCAAGACCTCGAGCGTGGGCCTCGCGCAGATGGGCGCGCCGTCGGGCACGATGATCGCGTACGCCACGGCGCCCGGCTCGGTGGCGGCCGACGGCTTCGGGCGCAACGGCATCTACACGAAGCACATCCTTCAGAACATCAAGGTGCCCGACCTGCCGGCCGAGATCATGTTCAAGCGGGTGCGCGAAGGCGTCGAGCGCGAGACGCGCCGGCTGCAGACGCCCTGGGACTCGTCGTCGCTCAAGGGCGATTTCACCTTCGCCTCGAGCGGCGCCCAGGCAGTCGCGGCCGCGGGCCCCAGCGCCGATGCGACCCTCCAGATCGAGCGCGAGTTCTGGGTGAGCGTGCGCGAATCCAACCGTCCCGAGGACATCCGCGCGTACCTGGACAAGTATCCCAACGGCAACTTCTCCTCGCTCGCGCGGAATCGCCTCGACGCCTTGGTGCGGCCGGCGCGGGTTGCGGCTTCCGCGCCCGCGCGCACCGAACCCGCCGTCGCCGAGCCGGTGAAAGCGGCGGCTCCCGAGCTCCCGAAAGCCGCGCCTTCGGAACCGGCGAAGCCGACGCCCGCCGAGAAGCTCGCCGCGGCCGATCCCAGCGTGGCCGCGATGCGCCCTGCCGATCGCCTCACCACGCCGGCGCCTGCGGCCAATTCGCCGCCCGCGGCCGGCACGCCCGGCCAGAAGCCCGACCCCATCGCCGGGCGCGAGATCGCTCCCGGCGTGCGTGAGCTCACCTTCGCCGACGGCTCCGTCTACCGTGGCGCCATGCGCGGCGCGAGCTTGCACGGCAAGGGCGAATACATCTCGAAGTCGTTCAAGTACGAGGGCGAGTTCAACGAGGGCCTCAAGCAGGGGGAAGGCACCTACGTCTGGGAGAACGGCGACAGGTACCACGGCCACTTCGCCGCCGACCGTCCGGACGGCACGGGCCGCTACCAGTTCGTGAACGGCGACACCTACGAAGGCGATGTGCAACTGGGGGTGATCGTCGGTCGTGGCGCCTACACCACGAAGTCCGGGGACACGTTCGAGGGCTCGTTCGCCGGCGGCAAGCCCAACGGCGTCGGCGTGTACCGCTTCGCGAGCGGCGACCGCTACGAGGGCGAGATGGCTGCCGGCCTGATGCAGGGCCGCGGCCGCTACTACACGAAGGGCGGCGACCGGGTGGAGGCCCCGTTCGTGGCCGGCAAGCCCCAGGGCAAGGGCATCTACTACTTCTCCAACGGCGACCGCTACGAGGGCGACATCACCTCGGGAGAGCTCACCGGCAACGGATCCTACTTCTACGCCTCCGGCATGAAGTACGAGGGCGACGTGCGACAGGGCCAGCCGCAGGGCAAGGGCACCTTCTGGTTCCTCGACGGCACCCGCTTCGAGGGCGCCTTCGAGGGCGGGCTCGCCCGGGCCCACGGAGAGATCGTGAAGCAGGACGGGGCCCGTACGGCCGCCGAGATCGTGGACGGGAACGCGAGGCTCCTCAATTGACCCCCTCTCCGGTATAATCGCGGGCTCGATAGGGAGTTCACAGCATGGCCGAACGCAAACGAGTCCGCCGCAACACCCTGGAACGCAGGTGCCTTCCGAAGACCTTCAAGAGGCTCTTCCTGGGCGCTCCGAAGGGCATCTTCAAGATGCTCGAGACGATCAAGAAGAACTGATCGCGCCGCATCCCGCGTGAAGGGCCGCCCGAGGGCGGCCTTTTTGTTTTGGGCGGCCACAACTCGTTACAAAACCTTCGCCAACCCCAACAATCGCCGCACACCTGCCTCGTAGTCTCGCGGGATGGATTCGGCCAGGGTTGTCCAATTCGTGCTCGGCAACCACGAGACGCACTGGCGCGACCTGGAGCGGCTGGACGAGTCCGCCATCGACCGCGAGCCCGGCCGCTTCGTCGGCGGGCGCAACTCGTGGATAGCCCAGACCTACCTGCGCCTGCGCATGTCGCTCGTGGCGCGCGGCTGGACGGTCGGCGTGGGTTCGCGCTTCGTGCCGGGAGCGGTTGCCGTCGTGCACCGCGATGACGCCAACGACTTCGTCGGTGCCGGCCATGCGAGCTTCCTGGTGGTGGTGCGCGCCGATCGCGCGCCGGTGACCGCTTGCGACCTCGCGGTCGCGCAGAACCGCATCGGCCTCGCTTCCCATGAGCGATTCGTGCCTCTCTGGCCGCAGCCGGGGCTTCGGGCTCGCGACTGCACTCGCGGCACGGCGATCCGGCGCATCGCCTACCACGGCCGAACCGGCAAGGCTCCCGCCTGGTTCTTCGACGCGACGCTGCGCAGCGCGCTCGAGGCGCGCGGCGTGGAGTTCCGGATCGAGCGAGCCCGCTGGGACGACTATCGCGAGGTGGACGTTTCGATCGCCGCCCGCGAGGAGACCGGCGCGATCCTCGCGACCAAGCCCGCCACCAAGATCTACAACGGATGGCTCGCACGGGTACCCGTGCTCGCAACCGCCGAGCCCGCCTATCGCGAGATTCGCCGTTCGGCCATGGACTTCATCGAGATCGCCGCGGCGGGCGACGTTCTCCGCGCGATCGACCTGCTACGCGCGAATCCGCGCCTCTTCGAAGCGATGGTGGACAACGGCGTGAGGCGCGGCGAGGAATTCAGCGTGGAGGCCACGCGCCGGCGGTGGGTGGATCTTCTCGAGGAGGAGGTGGCGCCGGCGTTCGAGCGGGCGCGCGCGGGCCTGGGCTCGCGGTGGCTGTGGCATTGGCGCGCCATGGCGGCGCAGAAGGCGCTGTCGCGCGCGCATCGCGTGCGCACCGCCTACGAGCGCTGGGCGGACGGCTCCGAGCTGCCGGCCCGGCCCCGATCCGACGCCGGATCAGGCCAGCGAGCGGCCGACCACCTCGCCGACGTTGCCCGATAGATTGGCTGCCGCGCGGATCGTTTCCAGCGCGGCACGCGCATGGGCCTGGCGCCCGGCGTCGTACTTCTTCCAGCGGTCGAACGCCCGTGCGAGCCGCGATGCAACCTGTGGGTTCAGCCGGTCCAGCGCGACCACCTCCTCGGCGACCCAGCGGTAACCGCTGCCGTCGGCGGCGTGGAAGTGCAGCGGGTTTTCCATTGCGAACGCATGCAGCAGCGAACGCGCGCGATTGGGGTTCCTGATGTCGAAGGCGGGATGCTGTGCGAGCGCTTTCACGCGCTCCAGCGTGCCGGGCAGCCAGGAGCCTGCCTGCACCCGGAACCACTTGTCCACGACCAGCGCCTCGCCCTTCCACTTCTCGTAGAACATCGAAAGGGCCCGCTCGCGCTCGGCTCCCGCGGAGTCCGTGAGGCACGCGAGCGCGGCCATCGCGTCGGTCATGTTCTCGGCGCGCCGCAGTTCGAGGAACGCGAGCGCGCGGGAGGTTGCGTCGTCGATCGTGGATAGGTAGGCGAGCGCGGCGTTGCGCAGCGCGCGCCGGCCCGCGGGCGCGGCGTCCGGCGAATAGGCGCCGGCCACGGTGAAGTGCCTGAAGGCGCCCTCGAAGCGGGTGCGGTAGCGCGTGGCGATCTCGCGCATGAGGCGGATGCGAGCGACATGGATTGCATCGGGATCGGCCACGTCCATGCATTCGGCGAGGTAGGACTCGGAGGGAAGCTGCAGCGCCTCCGCGGCGAATGCCGGATCCTTGGCGCCGTCGGAGAGGATGCGGCCCATCGCCTCGACGAAGCTCGCGGGCACCTCCATCTGCCGGCCCGCGCGGATCGCCTCGACCGCGGCGAGCAGGATGCGGCATGCGAGCGCCTGGCCGGCCTCCCAGCGGTTGAACGCGTCGGAGTCGTACGCCATGAGATGGATCAGCTCGCTCTCGCTGTAGGCGAAGCGCACGCGCACGGGCGCGGAGAAGCCGCGCAGCAGCGAAGGCACGGGCTGCTCGGGCACGTGGCGGAATTCGAACGTGTGCTCGGACTCGGTCACGGCGAGCACTGCCGTGCGTCCCGAGTCGGCGCGCGGCGGGTGGAAGAGCGAGCTCGAGTCGATATCGATCGGGAGGTCGCGCCCGTCGAGATCCACGAGCCCCACGGCGAACGGGATCACGAACGGCTCCTTGTTCGCCTGGCCGGGCGTGGGCGCGCACGACTGCTTCACGTGCAGCCGGTAGATTTCGGCCGCGCCGTCGTATTCGCCGCTCACTTCGACCAGGGGCGTTCCGGCCTGCGAGTACCAGCGCGCGAACTGCGTGAGGTCCATGTCGTTGGCGTCGGCCATGGCGGCGCGGAAATCGTCGCACGTCACGGCCTGGCCGTCGTGGCGCTGGAAGTAGAGGTCCATTCCCTTGCGGAAGCCCTCCTTGCCGAGCAGGGCCGCATACATGCGCACGACCTCGGCGCCTTTCTCGTAGACCGTCGCGGTGTAGAAGTTGTTGATCTCCGCGTAGGACTCGGGGCGCACCGAATGCGCCATCGGGCCCGCGTCCTCGGGAAACTGGCGGCTGCGCAGGTTGCGCACTTCCTGGATGCGCACCACCGGACGCGAATACTCGTCGGAGCCGTACTCCTGGTCGCGATAGACCGTGAGCCCTTCCTTCAGCGAGAGCTGGAACCAGTCGCGGCAAGTGACCCGATTGCCGGTCCAGTTGTGGAAATACTCGTGCGCGACCACGCGGTCCACGGCGTAGTAGTCGTAGTCGGTGGCGACATCGGCTCGCGCGAGGATGAACTTGGTGTTGAAGATGTTGAGGCCCTTGTTCTCCATGGCGCCCGCGTTGAAGTCCGACACCGCGACGATCATGAAGCGCTCGAGGTCGAGCTCGAGGCCGAACACTTCCTCGTCCCAGCGCATGCAGCGCTTGAGCGATTGCATGGCGAAGCCCGCCTGGTCGAGCTTGCCGGGCTCCACGTAGATCTGCAGGAGGGCGTCCTTGCCGGAGGCGGTCGTGAAGCGGTCCTCCAGCAGCTCGAGGTTCGCGGCTACCAGCGCGAAAAGGTAGGAGGGCTTGGGAAACGGGTCGTGCCAGCGGGCCCAGTGGCGTCCCTGCGCGGCGGCTCCGTTGAACCAGTCGGCCGGCGCGCCCTCGCCGGAGGCCATGAGGTTGCCGTTGGCGAGAAGCCGCGGGAAGCGCGCCTTGTCCGCACAGATCGTGACGGTGTAGGTCGCCATCACGTCGGGGCGGTCGATGAAGTACGTGATACGGCGGAAGCCCTGCGCCTCGCACTGTGTCACCAGGCCATTCGCGGTGGCGTACAAGCCCTCGAGCTTGGTGTTCTTCCACGGGTCGAAGCGCACCAGCGTCTCGAGCGTGAAGGCATCGGGCACTTCGGCGATCGCGAGGTGCGTTGAATCGGCCTCGTAGCGCGAGGCCTCGAGCGCCTTGCCGTCGATCCGCACCTCGAGGAGCTCGAGGTCGCCGCCGTCGAGCACGAGCGGCGCGCCGGCCTTTTCACGCGTGATCGCGAGCCGCGCGTGCACCCGCGCCTCACCTTCCGCCACATGGACATCGAGCGCCACGCTGGCGATGCAAAAAGCGGGCGGCGTGTAGTCCTTGAGGAAGGTGATTTGCGGGCTGGCGTCTCGCATCAGGCGGCCTTCTTGCGAAAGAGCGCCGGGATGGGCTGCTTGGAGCGGCGTTGCTGGGCCGGCTCGGGCTTGGGCTGGGCGGTGGGCGACGGCTCGTAGGGCTTGTTGAAATCCATGCCGCCCGCATCGCCCGAGGTGCGCGGCGCGGATCCTGCGCCGTGGCGGGGCTCGCGCTCCTCGCGGCGGCCTTCACCGCGACCGCGGCCTCCCCGGGTGCGTTCGCGCGGCCGATCGTCGCCGGCGGGCCTTGGCGGCTTCCCGCGTCGCGCCGGCTCCTCGCGTTTCGCGCCGCCTTCTTCATGCCGCGGCGGCGTGCGGCCGGCCTCGAAGCCGACGACGTCGCGAACCTCGATCTTGCGGTTGATGAGCTTCTCGATCGCGCCGAGCAGTGGACGGTCCTCGGCGCAGACGAGCGAGAGCGCTTCGCCGGTGGCGCCGGCGCGGCCCGTGCGGCCGATGCGGTGGACATAATCCTCCGGGACGTGCGGGAGGTCGAAGTTCACGACGTGCGGCAGGTCCTCGATGTCGAGCCCGCGCGCCGCGATGTCGGTCGCGACGAGCACCTTCACCTTGCCCTGCTTGAAGTCTTCCAGCGCCTTGATGCGCGCGTTCTGGCTCTTGTTTCCGTGGATCGCATCCGCGTTGATGCGGTCCTTCTGGAGCTGCGAGGCGAGGCGATTGGCGCCGTGCTTGGTCTTGGTGAAGACGAGGACCTGCTCCCAGTCGTTCTTCTTCACGAGGTGCGAGAGCAGCTCGCGCTTGCGGTTCGCGTCGATGAGGTGCACGTATTGCGTCACGAGCGCGATAGG
Organism: Usitatibacter sp.; assembly: GCA_036271595.1. Classification (GTDB taxonomy): domain Bacteria; phylum Pseudomonadota; class Gammaproteobacteria; order Burkholderiales; family Usitatibacteraceae; genus Usitatibacter. The sequence continues at coordinate 4,555 of DATBAI010000016.1, read as the reverse complement.
CTCGTTGCGGCGCGCCACCTCGACCTTCGCGGGATCCTTCTGGAACTGGTGCGCGAGCTTGCGGATGTCGTCGGAGAAGGTCGCCGAGAAGAGCAGCGTCTGCCGGGCGGCGGGCAGCAGCGCGATGATGCGCTTGATGTCCGGGATGAAGCCCATGTCCAGCATGCGGTCGGCCTCGTCCAGCACCAGGATCTGCACCTTGCCGAGGTTCACCGCCTTCTGGCCCACGAGGTCGAGGAGGCGTCCGGGCGTGGCCACCAGGATCTCCACGCCGCGCTTCAGCTCCTCGATCTGCGGGTTGATGTTCACGCCCCCATAGACCACGAAGGAGCGCAGCGGCACGTGCTTGCCGTACGTCTTCACGCTGTCGTGCACCTGGATCGCCAGCTCGCGCGTGGGCGTGAGGATCAGACAGCGCACCGGGTGCAGCGCGGGGGAGAAGCTCTTGGTCGCGAGCGGCGCGAGGCGCTGCAGCAGCGGCAGCGTGAAGCCCGCTGTCTTGCCCGTGCCGGTCTGGGCGGCGCCGAGAAGGTCGCGGCCCGAGAGCACGAGGGGGATGGCTTGCGCCTGGATGGGAGTGGGTTCCGTATAACCTTGCTCCGCGACGGCGCGAAGCAGCTCGGGCAGAAGCCCGAGGCTTTCGAATGACGTGCTGATGTCGATCTCCTGAAAAATCGGCCCGCGAGGTGTTTGCCTCGAAACCGGTTCAGGCAGATGAATTTTGCAGCTTGGGGAATCCGGCCCCTGGATGCGGGGCCCTGGAATCGGTGGAGGCGCCAACCGGATAAGACGCCATCGATCACCTGGCCTTGGATTATACAGCAACCGGGCCTCACGGCGACAGGCGGGCCCCCCGCCGACAACATCGCGTAACGCCCGCGCCGCCCGCGCACGGCACCGTCGCGCCAGGTAACAACCCGTAACCCAGATAGTTGTATCTGCAACCAAAGCCGATGCTAACGTCGCAAAAAGACGTCAGCCGGAGAAATTGGATTGAAAGTTCCCAACGCCGGGCCGCGGGGGCTGCGCCACCGCCGCAGCCTGTCGGAGAAGCTCGCGATCGTCCGCGAATCCATGCTCCCCGGAATGTCGGCGGCGCACATCGCCAAGCGCCACCAGATCGCGCTGAACGTCCTTTATTACTGGCGAAAGGTCTATCGCGAGCTGCTGGACACCGACCTCACGGGGCCGGACCGGACGAAGGCCGCGGAAAGCGAGATCTCGGACCTGAAGCTGCAGGTGAAGAACCTCGAGAGGCTGCTGGGCCAACGCACGCTCGAGGTGGCCATCCTCAAGGACAAGCTGGGACTTCCAGGAGCGGACATCGATGAATAAGAAACGGCACATCCACCTGGGCGAGCGCCTGGGAACGATCGAGGCGATCCGCGAGCGGCGCCTCACCGCGGAGCAGGCGGCGGCGAGCTTCGAGCTGCCCGTGGAGGAGATCCACGCCTGGATGCAGATGCATTCGGGCGACCGCATCTTCACCCTCGACGAGGCGCGCGTCTCGCCCGAGGCGCTGCGGCTCTCCAAGCGCGCCGAGCGCCTGGTCGAGCTCATCGCGGCGGCCGACCTCACGATCCGCGTCCTCAACCGGATGCTCACCGAAAGCGCGACCCCGCGCGAGGCATGAGGCATTCCAAGACTTTTGGGGTGATTTCACCTGAATGGACAAAGGCGGTTGCGCATGGACAACGCGCTCGCCGCCCCGGGGCCGAATTCCGTTGACGCTCCGGAGCACGCTCATTAACTTCTCGAAGCCGAATTCAAACCCTGGGGAAAACATGAATCGCAAAGACAACAAGCTCGCCATCGCGGTGGCGGCGGCACTCGCATTTGGGACCACGGGATTCAACGCGCTCGCGCAACAGCCGGCGGCGAACGCCCCGCAGTCGAAGGAGCGCATCGAGGTCACGGGCTCGAACATCAAGCGCGTGGAGGGCGAGAGCTCGCTGCCCGTCACCGTGATCTCACGCGAGGAGATCGACAAGAGCGGCGCGACCAACGCGGTCGAGCTGCTGCAGCTGCTCGGCGCGAACGCAAGCGCGGGGAGCGTGCTCTCTTCCAGCACCATCGGAGCCACCACGTTCTCGGCCCAAACGGCCAACCTGCGCGGCCTCACCGGGGGCCGCACGCTGGTCCTGATCAACGGCCACCGCGTGAACGGCTTCGCGGGCGAGGTGAACGGCGTCCAGGGCGTGAACCTGTCGGTGATCCCCTTCTCCGCGATCGAGCGGGTCGAGATCCTGAAGGACGGCGCCTCGGCCGTGTACGGGTCGGACGCGATCGCCGGCGTGATCAACTTCATCATGCGCAGCGACTACCGCGGCGCGGAAGCGACCGTGTGGTACGGCGAGCCCACCCGCGCGGGCGGCGGCAGCCAGGAGAAGTACAGCGCCTCGGCCGGATTCGGCGACCTGAACACGAACCGCTACAACGTCTTCGTCTCCGGCTCGTTCGAGCACCAGAAGCCGCTCGACCAGAAGGACCGCAACTTCTCCAACACCGCGTTCCTGCCCGACATCAACTACAGCACGCTCTCCAGCAACACGTTCCCGGGCCGCATCAGCACGGCGGGCATCGGCACCCCGGGCGGAACGGGCAATTGCACGGGCGGGTTCTCTTCGTATTTCGCGCTGCTGGGCAATTGCTTCTTCGACCCCGCCGGCGAGCCGGGAGTGGAAAGCATTCCCGACACCAAGGACAGCAACTTCTTCGGCCAGGTGAAGTTCCAGATCACCAATAACTGGCAGGCCTACGGATCGGCGCTCTACGGCAAGAACGTGAACCACTTCATCATCCAGCCGGTTCCGATCTCGGACCTCTTCACCTACGGACCGAACGGCGACATTCCCGCGACGGTCTCGGTGAGCCCGGGCACCCCGTTCTACCCGACCGCCGATGCGATCGCGGCAGGGGTCAACGGGCAGGTTCTCGACGTCCGCTATCGCGCGGCGCTGAACGGCAACCGCGACACGACCGACACCAACGAGGGCTACCAGGTGGTGGGCGGCGTGAAGGGCTCGTGGGGCAACTGGGACGCCGACGTCTCTTACACGTACGCGCAGGGCAAGACCAAGGAAGTGCTGAACGGCGGCTTCCCGCTCTATTCGCAGCTGCTCCCGCTGCTGAACGGCGGCACCGTGAATCTCTTCGGGCCGAATTCGGCCGATATCGCCCAGCAGGTGCAGGCCACGAACTTCAACGGCGAGACCTTCCACGGGAAGGCGACCTCCGAGGGCTTCCAGGGCAAGCTTTCGAGCGAGCTCTTCCAGATGGCCAACGGCCCGTTCGCGTTCGCGGTCGGCGGCGAGTATCGCAAGGAAAAGCTGGAGCAGCTGTACAACCCGGTGCTCGCCACGGGCGACGTTTCGGGCTACGGCGGCAACTTCCAGGACGTGCACGCGAGTCGCGACGACACCGCGTTCTACGGCGAGGTGAATATCCCGCTGTTGCGCACGCTCGAGGCGAACCTCGCCATCCGCTCGGACGACTACAGCGACTTCGGCCGCACCACCAACCCGAAGGCGTCGATCCGCTTCCAGCCGAACCGCGACGTGCTGCTGCGCGCTTCGTACGGCAAGGGCTTCCTGGCTCCGTCGCTGTACCAGCTGTTCGTCCCGCAGACCTCGAGCGTCTCGCCCCCCGGCGTGACGGACCCGATCCGCTGCCCGGTGACGCACGACACGGGCCTGGACTGCAACACCCAGTTCGGAATCACCTTCGGCGGCAATCCGAACCTCCAGCCCGAGAAGAGCGAGAACGCGACGGCCGGCATCGTGTTCGAGCCGAGCAACGCGATGTCCGTGTCCGCGGACTACTTCAAGATCCGCCTGAACAACGTGATCACCACGGGCATTCCGTTCCCCACGATCCTGGCGGACCTGAACACCTTCGGCAACCTGGTGACGCGCGCCCCCGCCGACCCGAACTTCCCGGGGCTGCCGGGACGCATCCTCAACATCAACCAGACCAACATCAACCTGGGCGCCGTGCATATCGAGGGATGGGACCTCGAGGGCCACTACAAGTGGCCGCGGCAAAGCTGGGGCCGCGTGCGCTTCGACATCTCGGGCACGTACTACACGCGCAACGACGCGCAGAACCTGGACAAGAGCTACTCGGGCTTCGTCGCGAACGACTTCGGCGCGATCGTGCCCGGCACGCTGGCGCGGTGGAAGCACTATGCGACGTTCAGCTGGGATACCGGCCCGTGGTCCGCGTCGATCGCGCAGAGCTACCAGTCGAGCTACGTCGACGTCGGGGCCCTCGACAACGCGGGGCTCGTGACGCGCCGGGTGTCTTCCATGGAGCTCTATGACCTGCAGGGCTCGTTCACCGGCTTTCGCAACCTCACGCTCACGCTCGGCGTGAAGAACCTGTTCGATCGCGACCCGCCGCTCACCAACCAGAACCTCACGTTCCAGGCCGGCTTCGACCCGAACTACTACGATGCGCGCGCTCGTTTCGTGTACGGCTCGATCCGCTACGCGTTCAAGTAGGCAAGAAGCTCAACCCCCAACCTTCAGGGGCCGAAAGGCCCCTTTTTCTTTCT
>DATBAI010000015.1:0-40311 GCA_036271595.1 Usitatibacter sp. | reverse complement strand
ATCCGGTATCGCATCGATCCGTTCCAGCGCGCCGGGTTCGAAGCCTACGCGCGGCGCTGGCTCGACATCATCCCCCGCTGCGGCGGCGACCTGGTGGGCTACTTCCTGCCGCATGAAGGCACCAACGACGTCGCATGGGGGCTCATTTCGTTCGCGAGCCTGCGAGACTACGAGGCATACCGCGCACGCCTCAGGGTCGATCCCGAAGCGAAGGCGAATTTCGCGTTCGCCATGGAGAAACGCCTTATCCTTTCCGAGGAGAGGACATTCCTCGAAAAGGTGCTGCCATGATCGCCGTGATCTTCGAAGTCGTTCCCGCTGAAGGCCGCACGGACGCATACCTCGACGCCGCCGCAGACCTGCGGCCGCTGCTCGGCGAAATCGACGGCTTCATCTGCATCGAGCGCTTCGAGAGCCTCACCCAACCCGGCAAGATCCTGTCGCTCTCGTTCTGGCGCGACGAGGCCGCGGTCCGCCAGTGGCGCAACCTCGAGGCGCACCGCAAGGTGCAGGCTGCCGGCCGCGCGGGGCTCTTCGCCGACTACCGCCTGCGTGTAGCCGAAGTGCTACGCGACTATGGATTGAAGGAGCGTGAACAGGCGCCGGGGGATTCGAAGGGCTTCCACGCTGTCCAAAAAACATAGCTTTTTTGAAGGAGCGTTCCATGAATCCACGAATCCCCGCGATGTTGGCTGCTTCATTGGCCCTGTCCGCATTCGGCGTGGCGCACGCCAACAACATCGTGAAGCCCAACTCCCATGGCTCGAAGGGCGACTTCACGGCGTCGGACGAGGGCAAGAGCTCAACCCCGGTGCCACCGGTGCCGGTTGCCACGGCCGAAAAAGCGAGCGGCTCCGATGCCCGCCTCGCCGACAGCGTCACGAAGGCGCTCAACTCCGAGACCTCGCTCAAGGGCTCGAAGATCAAGGTAATGGCCTCGAACGGCAACGTCACGCTCTCGGGCTCGGTCGCGAGGCAGGCGCAATCGGACAAGGCCCAGCGGCTCGCCGCAAGCAAGGACATGAAGGGCAAGGTCACCAACGACCTCAGCAGCACCGGCTGACGGTCAGAGCGGCGCCGCTTCGCGCACGTGGCGATTGAAGGTAGTCGCCACGGCGAAGGCGATGAGCCAGCCCGAGAGCACCAGCACCGCCGGCACCGCGCCCAGCCGCTCGAGCAGCACGCCCGAGACCGCGGCGCCGGCGGGCATGAAGCCGAAGGCGAGCAGGCGAAACACGCTGTTCACGCGGCCCTGCAGGTGGTCGGGGATGATGGCGACGCGATAGCTGAATTGCACGACGTTGTAGATGGGGCTCAGGAAATAGATGGCCCCCGCCACGAGTGCGAGCAGCAGGAATGACGGCATCGCCGCGTAGAGCGGAAAGAGGATCGCCTCCAGCCAGATCACGGCGACGATCACCTGGCCGAAAGTGAAGCGCCGCGCGATCCGCCCGCCGACGAGCGATCCCACGACGCCCCCCACGCCGATGGCGCTGAATACCGCGCCGATCGCCGCGTCCTGCGCTCCCAGACGCTTCGCCAGCACGATGAGGGCAAGCGGCGTCGCGGCATTGATGAAGTTGAGGCCGCCCGTGAGGATCGCCATGAAGCGGATCAGCGGGTTGGCCCACATCCACTTGAGTCCCTCCATCACCTCGGCGCGCAGGTGCAGCGCCTTGCGTTCGCGTTCGGTGTGGAACGGCGTTTCGATGCGCAACAGCGAGACGAGCGACACGAGATAGGTGATCGCGTTCGCGCCGAACGGCGCCGCGCGCCCCAGCACCTGGAAGAGGACGGTGCCAATGGGCGGACCGGCGATGTTGGCGGTGAAGAACCCCGCCTCGTTCTGCGCCGTGGCCTCGGGCAGCTGCGTTCGTGACACGACGCGCGGCAGGGCGGCCACCTCGGCGATATTGAAAAAGACGAAGAGGCTTCCCTCGACGAGGGACACGGCATAGACCTGCCAGAGCGTGAGCGCGTCGAAGGCCATCGCGAGGGGAATCGTCATCACGGCGATCGCACGCCCCGCGTCGCAGCGAATCATCACCTTCTTGCGATCCCAGCGATCGATCAGCGCGCCCACCGGCAGGCTGAACACGAGGTATGGGAGGGAGCGCAACGCTCCGGCGATGCCGGCGGCCTCGGGCGAGCTCGTGATCGCGAGGACGAGGAGCGGCACGACGACCTGGGAAGCCGTGGTGCCCAACGTGGACGCGAGCTGGCCGCCCCAGAGGAGCATGTAGTCGCGGTTGCGCCAGAGGGGGGGCACGGGCGTCATGCGCGATCGTATCAAAGCCGGAAGACCGAAAACGCGGCGAAGATGACCGTAACGCGCGTCGCGGGCGTGGCATCCTTCCGCACTTTTTTGAATCGGCTGCGGAACATGGTTTCAACGGAAAGCGAGCTCGATCGCCTGCGCTTCGAGCTCGCCGCGTCCACCGGCGACGTGTGGGAAGCGGATCTCACGCTCGGACGGCTGAAGCTTCCGAGGCAGTTCAAGGAGCGCCTGGGCTACGAGCCGGGCGACATCGAGGATACGCCCGAGTCATGGGCGCGGCTGCTGCATCCGGACGATCGCGAGCCGGTGTGCAGGGCCTGGGTGGACCACCTTAAGCGGCGCATCCCATATGCCGTCGACTATCGCAAGCGCTCCAAGGACGGCCCTTACCGCTGGTTCCACGCCCGCGGGCAAGCCGTCTGGAACGACGCCGGGCGCGCGACGATCATGGCGGGCATCGTCCACGACATCACGCGCTACCGGGAAGCGGAAGCGCGCGTCGACTTCCTCGCGAACCATGACGAGCTCACCAAGCTTCCGAACCGCACGTTGATTCGCGACCGCATCTCGCAGGCGCTCGCCCAGGCGCGGCGCAACGGCGCGCAGTTCGCCGTCATGTTCCTGGACCTCGACCGCTTCAAGGTCATCAACGACGCCTATGGCCATCCGACGGGCGATGCCCTTCTCGTGGAGGCCGCCTGCCGCCTGCGGCGCCTCATGCGCGAGGAGGACACCGTGGCGCGCCTCGGCGGCGACGAGTTCCTCGTGCTGCTGCCCAACCTGCGCCGCTCCGCCGATGCTTACGTCGTCGCACAGAAGATCCTCGACGCCTTCGAGCAGCCTCTCGCGCTCGCGTCGCTGCAGGCGCACGTGAACACCAGCATCGGCGTCGCCCTGTATCCGCGTGACGGCCACGAAGTGGACACGCTGATCCGCAATGCCGACGTCGCGATGTATCGCTCCAAGGAGCTGGGCGGCGGCGTGTACCAGTTCTTCAATTCCGAGATGAGCCGGCAAACGCAGCGGCGCGTGCAGCTCGAGACGCACCTTCGCCTGGCGCTCGGGCGCAACGAGCTGGAAGTCCGCTACCAGCCGAAGGTGGATATCGCCTCGGGACAGCTCACCGGGTGCGAAGCGCTGACCTCGTGGCTGCATCCGGCCATCGGCCCCGTGCCGCCGTCCCAGTTCATCCCCGTGGCCGAGGAATCGGGGCTCATCGTGCCGATCGGCGACTGGGTGCTGCAGACCGCTTGCGCGCAGAACAAGGCGTGGCTGGACGCCGGGCTGGGTCCGATCGCCGTGGCGGTGAACGTCTCCGCGCGCCAGTTCCTGCGCCAGGACGTGGTGGCGTGGGTGATGGACACGTTGCGCGCAACCGGCTTGCCACCGCGCCTGCTGGAGCTCGAGCTCACCGAATCGCTGATCGCGGAGGATCCCGACAAGGTCGCCGCCACGATCCGGGCGCTTCGCGCCGAGGGCGTGCGCTTCTCGATCGACGATTTCGGAACCGGATACTCGAGCCTGGGATACCTGAAGCGTTTTCCGGTCGATTCCCTCAAGATCGACCAATCTTTCGTGAAGAACGTGGGCACGGAGCCCGACGACGAGGCGATCTCGCTGGCGGTGATATCGCTCGCGCACAGCCTGCGGCTCAAGGTGATCGCCGAGGGTGTCGAGAGCGCGGTGCAGCGCGACTTCCTCTTGAAGCACGGTTGCGACGAGATCCAGGGCTACTTCTTCAGCCGCCCCCTCGTCGCCCGCGAGTTCGAGGAGATGCTGCGGGCGGCGGTCATGATCTCTATCGCATAGGCGCCTGTCTTCGTATTCGGCTGGAAATCGACCAGGCGAGGCGGCCCTGAAGTGTTGGTGGCTGTCAGTTGCAGACGCTCGGCGGCGTCGCGAAGCCCTCGCGCGTGATCGCCTTCGAACCCGCGGCGCCATCCACCGTATAGGTGAACGTCCCATCGGAGATGTCGCTGAAGGCGAAGCTCGCCGTGCCGACCTGCGCCACGCCGAGCTGCGAGGGATTCCAGGCCGCGTTGTAGGGCGAACCGGTCGTGCGATAGAGCGCCCCCGCATAGGATCCCGGTGCGATCTTCGCGCCGTTGGACATCACGAGCCACTCGCCCTTGCCCGAGGCGTCGTAGGTGAACCAGGTAGCGAAAAGGACATCGCCCTGGTGCGTGAGGTTGATGCCCCAGCCCGATTCGGAATTCACCGGCGAATGCCACCAGAGGTCCGAGTAGTTCGTGGGCGGCGCGAAAGCCTGGCCCTCGATGCATGTGGGCACGGGCGATGCGAACGTCTCGCGCACGATCGGCTTCGATTGCGATTCGCCGTTCACGGAGTACGTGAATGTGCCGTCGTTGCCATCGGTGAACGCGAACGTGGCGGTGCCCACCTGGGTCGACGTGACCCCGGACGAGAGCCATGGATTCGCGTTGAAAGCGGGGCCGGTGGTTCGATACAACGGGCCCGACCAGGTGTTGTCGGCCACTTTCGCGCCGTTCGGCATCACGAGCCACAGCCCCGTGCCGTCGATGTCGTAGGTGAACCATGTGGCGAAGAGGATCTCGCCTTGCTGCGTGAGGTTGATGCCCCAACCCGATTCGGATCCGGCGGGCGCACGCCACCACAGGCCCTGCACGTTCACGCTGCCGGCGGTACCGCCGTTGATCGCCTTCGCCTCGGCGCTGTCGGGGCTCACCTGCAGCACCGAGGTATCGACCACCTCGAAGTTGCCGCCCGCGATCGACTTCAACTCATCGAGCACCGTGTCGGGCCACGCGGTGTCGGAAACGCCCTGGAAATACCAGTTGCTGCCGCCGTCCGCGAGCACGAGCCCGTACTTCTTGAACGCACGCAATATCACCTGGGTGCGAGGATCGAAATGCGAGATGTCGAACGACGCCTTGAGGCGGAAGCGCGCGCCCATCGGCGGCCGCGATGAGTTCGTGCTGCTTCCGGAATTGTGGCGCGCGGGCCAGAGATACTCGAGGCCGCTCGCGTTGTTTCCCCAGATGGCCGAGGCCGTGAAGCGGATCGCATGGTCGATGGAGCCCGTGGCCACCTCGTCCCAGCGCACGAGCCCCGGGAAGATGGGAAGACCCGCCGCATCGGCGGATGTCCATGTCGCCGGGCGCAACGCGTTCGAGCGAAGGTCGAACTTCGCCGACGAGTACACGCTCCAGCTCGCGCCATTGCCCTGCGGGAATGCGTAATAGAGCTCGTAAAGGAAGCAGTTTGTCGTATCCACCACGAGCACATGACGGTCGCCGTCGCTGGAGCCGCCGCCCTCGATGGCCGCATTGGGCGGAATCGGGAACGGCCCCGGGTCGCTCTCGTCGGCGTAACCGTCGGGTGGGAACGTGATCGGCACCTTCGGCTGGCTGCCGTTTACCGTCGTGTAAGGGATGCCGTAGTTGTCGGCGAGGACATTGCCCCAATCGGGGTGGAGCTTCGTCGCGGCGCCGACGGAACTCACCCACGTCGTTGAGCTTGGGTGCAGCGGAAGCGTATCGACGGGCGTGTTCCAGTAATTGTTCGCCGGGAACACGGGACAGCCACCGAGGGTGGGCGAAGCGAGGAGCACGTCGCTGAAGAGCGACACGGTGACGCAAATTGCGGCACGCGCGAGGCAGCCCCGTTTCTCCATGCGCCGATTCTACGAGGGACGTAGAATTCGCGCCGGACGATGCATCGATGATCTTCAGCGGACATTGCCATTGCGGCGGCGTCGCCTTCGAGGTAGAGGCGCCGGAGCGCTTCGTCGCGCAGGACTGCAACTGCACGATCTGCACGATGACGGGCTACATCCACCTCATCGTGCCGAAATCCCGCTTCCGCCTGCTGCGCGGCGAGGAGCACCTCGCGACGTACACGTTCAATACCGGCGTGGCGCAGCACAGGTTCTGCCGCACCTGCGGCGTGAAGCCGTTCTACATCCCGCGCTCGAACCCCGACGGCATCGACGTGAACGTGCGCTGCCTCGATCCGTTGCCCGCCGACTACACGATCGAGCCCTTCGACGGCCGCGACTGGGAACGCCACGGCCACGAGCTCGCCCACCTGAGCAGGGACTAGGGCTGCTTCGTCTCGATGTGGCCGCCGAACTCGCGGCGCATCGCCGATAGGAGCCGGTTGGCGAAGTCGTCGTCCCCACGCGAGGCGAAGCGTGAAAAGAGCGCCGCGGAGAGCACCGGCATCGGAACCGCGGCCTCGATCGCGGCGTGCAGCGTCCATCGCCCTTCGCCCGAGTCCGAGACCACGCCCTGGAAGCCTTCGAGCGCCGGGTCCTTCGCGAGCGAAGCGGCCACCAGGTCCAGGAGCCACGAGCGCACGACGCTGCCGCGCCGCCACACCTCGGCCACCTCGCGCGTGTCGATGCCGAAGCCCTCGCCATCGCCCTGGCGCATCAAATTGAAGCCCTCGGCGTACGCGGCCATCATCCCGTACTCGATCCCGTTGTGGACCATCTTCACGAAATGGCCGGCGCCCACGGGGCCGCAATGCATGTATCCGAGATGCGCTGTCTTGCCAGGGCGCGGCGTGGCCGCGGGTGGGATCGCTCCGGTGCCGGGCGCGAGCGTGGCGAAGATCGGCTCGAGGCGCTTGAAGATGCGATCGTCGCCGCCCACCATCAGGCAGTAGCCTTCCTGGAGCCCCCACACGCCGCCGCTCGTGCCCACGTCGAGATAGTCGATGCCGGCTTCCGCCAGGTCCGCGGACCGGCGCGCATCCTCGAGGTAGTGCGAGTTGCCGCCGTCGATCAACGCATCGCCCCTGGCGAGGAACGGCCTCAGCGAGGCGATCGCCGAGTCCACCGCCTCGAAGGGCACCATGATCCAGATGGCGCGCGGGGCCGCGAGCTGCGCCACGAGGGCCTCGACCGTCTTGGCTGCCTTCGCGCCCTCGCGCGCAAGCATGTCCACCGCGCCCGCATCGCGGTCGTTCACGACGCACTCGTGCCCCGCCCGCATGAGCCGCCGCGCGATGTTCGCGCCCATTCGTCCTAAACCGATGATGCCGAGCTGCATGGGTGTCCTTTCGAGATGCAAAGATAAACATTATGATCTGACGCAAACAACACCACGATGCCACCCCCAGGAGGAACCATGCTGCGCAAGCTGATCGCCATCGGAATACTCGCCGCTTCCACGCTGTTGCCCACCGCCGCCACGAGCGCCGGCACCCGTGTCGAGATGACCTGGATGTCCATCGCCAACTGGTATTTCCAGGTCGGCGACGAGCGGATCATGATGGACGGCTACATCACCCGAGTGCCCGGGCCGCCGTTCTTCTACGCGCCGCCCAACGTCCCCGGAGACCTCTACGCCTTCACGAAGGAAGGTTATCCGATCGACGACGCGTCCATCACGAAGGTGAAGGACGCGCTCATCCCCGACGGGCGCCTGGACTACCTGCTCGTGGGCCACAGCCATTTCGACCATAGCTGGGATTCGCCCACCTGGTCGAAGATGACCGGAGCGCAGGTGATAGGTGGCAACTCGACCTGCCTCCAGGCCCAGGCGCAGGGGTTGGCGAGCGCCAAGTGCCGCAGCGTGAGCGGCGGCGAAAAGATCGACCTGGGTAACGGAATCACGATCCGCGTGGTGCGCTTCAACCACAGCGGGGACCTCAGCAACCCGATCCAGCACTTCGCGCGCGAGCTCTATCGCCCGCCGGTGCCGGACGCGAAGGGCTTTCGCGGCGGCGTGGGCGAGGATTACCCCAACGGTGGGGGCAACCGCGCGTTCCTCTTCACCATCGCCGGCGCCGACGGCCCGCTCACGTTCTTCGTGAACAATTCCGCGAGCGCCTTCGACCTCGACAAGGACGTCGTCGTGGATGGCGTGAGCTACGGCTCTCCTCTCGGCAACCTCGCCGCCGCCATGAAGGACGCGGGCCTCACGCAGGTGGATGCCTGGATCGGCACGGGCGGCGAGCCCGTCGCCAAGCTGATCGTGCCCGTGATCCATCCCAAGGCTTATATCCCGAGCCATTGGGACGGGCTCTTCAATTCCTTCTGGGCTGGAATGCCGTATCCGTTCAAGGACGACGGCCTCGCCGCTTACCTCAAGGCCCAGGGCGTGCCGCTCATGGCGCAACACCAGTATTTCGACAAGTACGTGCTCACGAAGGCCGGTGTCGGCATGGCGGACAACCACGCGCTCAAGGTGAAGCTCGGCTTTTCCGACGCGCAGGCATTCAAGCAGTCGATGCTGGACGCGGTGCAGCGCGTGGCCTCGACGCGCTCGGGCGAGGACTGCGGAGAAGGCTTCCAGAAGGGCGCGTGGGACACGCTCTTCGCGCAGATCGAGCGCTGAGCCCGGCACGCGTCGTCGTCGTCATGGGAGTGTCCGGCTGCGGGAAGACCACCGTCGCCGGCCTCCTCGCGCAGCACCTCGGCTGGCAGGTCGGCGAGGCCGATCTCTTCCACTCGCCCGCCAACGTCGCGAAGATGCGGGCCGGCATCCCGCTCACCGACGAGGATCGCTGGCCGTGGCTCGCGGCGATTGCCGCGTGGATCGACGCCGCGCTCGCGCAGGGAAAGCCCGGCGTCATCACGTGTTCCGCGCTGAAGCGCAGCTACCGGGACGTGATCATCGGCAAGCGCGAGGCCGTGCGCCTGGTGTACCTCCAGGGCAGCTACGAGGTGATCGCGCGGCGTATCGCCTCGCGCCAGCACGACTACATGCCCCCGATCCTCCTGCAAAGCCAGTTCGATGCGCTCGAGGAGCCCGGGCCCGACGAGAATCCGATCGTCGTGTCGGTCGAGCTCTCGCCCGAGCAGATCGTGCAGCGGATCCTGGCTACGTTGATTCCCGCACCATCTGGATCAGCTCCCGGAAATCCGGCGTGAGGCTCGCGTCGTGCCCGCGCAGCTCGTAGTGGTCCTTGCCATCGTCCACCGCCAGCGCATAGCTCAGCTCGTCGGGATGGATCTCGAGGGAGCGCGGCGGATTCACGCGCACGGATGACACCAGCCGGCGCAGGCGCGCGGCGCCGGGCGCGTCCAGCTGCGAATCATCGAGCACGATCGCATCGCGCCGCACGGCCGCTGCGATCCCCCCGAAGGCCCTCAGGCAGACCCGCATGAGGCCACCTTACACCCGCGACTTCGCCCTGGCACGCGCGGTGGGCGAGCGCGGCGAGGATCGTGAAGGCGACGCGATCGCAACGCCTACCTCGTTCCATGCGCTCTCGACGCCCGAGGCCTCCGGGCTCGCGGGCCCGTACAGGGTGACGGCCACGGTGTAGGTGTGGGACGCGAAGCCGGCGAAGTCGACCTTCGCGTCGCTTTGCTTCAGCGCCCCGAACCAGATGTGGCCCGCCGCTTCCCACGAGCGTCCGCCGAGCGCCGTGGCCAGCAGGTAGAAGGCATGGTTGGGGATGCCGGAGTTGATGTGCACGCCGCCCCAGTCGCCCTCGTCCGTATCGGGCATCTTCACGAAGTCCTTCATCCGCGCGGGCTGGGGGTCCTTGCCCATGTCGGCATTGTCGTAGGCCGTTCCCGGCGCCTTCATGGAGCGCAGCGCATCGCCCTTGTGGCCCGGCGTGAAGATGTCCGCGCCGATCAGCCAATCGGCGGCCTTGGCGGTTTGCTTGAGGTGCCACTGCTTCACCATCGAGCCGAAGACATCGGACATCGATTCGTTGAGCGCGCCCGACTGGTTGTGATAGGCGAGGTTCGCGGTGTATTGCGTGATCCCGTGCCCCAGCTCGTGGCCGATCACGTCCAGCGAGCCGGTGAAATCGGAGAAGAGCACGCCGTCGCCGTCGCCGAAGATCATCTGGCGGCCGTTCCAGAACGCGTTGTTGTACGCGTTGCCATAGTGGACATAGCCGTCGAGGCGCATGCCGCGGTCGTCGATCGAGTTGCGCTGGAAGACCGCCTTCCAGAAATCGTATGTGTCGCCCAATCCGTCGTAGGCGTTGTTCACCGAGCGATCGGGCGATTTCGCCGCGCCTTCGCTTCGCTTGACGGGGGCCGCATCGGTGCTCTCGGCATGCTCGCAGTCGAAGATGGTGCGGCGCTTGCCGGCCACCACGCTCGCGAGGAACCCGCCACGCTGGAGCAGCAGGCGCTCGGCGCGCAGGTGTGTCGTGGTGAGCAGCGTTCGCATGGCCGCCTCGCGCACGCGTGGGTCGCGGCTCTTCAGCATGTTGCGAAGGATGTGCGGCGGGACGATGCATTGCATGCAGCACCAGCGAGGCATGGCGGGGTCCCTCGGGAAGGATGGCTTCCCATTCTTCCCCTTCCGCTAACAAATGCAAACCGCGGCTCGCTACCCCGCGGCGGCCTTGCGCAAAGCTGCGATATCGATCTTCTTCATCGCCACGATGTTGGGCGATCCGCCGGCGCCCAGCTGGTCCCAGTAGTAGTCGACCTCGCCCGATTTCGACCGGAGCCCGGAAAGCTTATCCGCCGAGCTCGGCGATCCGGCGCTCCAGGAAACGGCGTTCCGAAGCCTGGCGCGCGAGGGTGAGCGCCCGCTCATAAGAGGCGCGAGCCTTCCCGGCATCGCCCAACCGGCGGTACATGTCGCCGCGGGCCGCATGCGCCAGGTGATAGCCATCCAGCTCCCCGCGAGCGAGGAGGATCTCGATGGCCTCGGCGCCCGCCCTGGGTCCGTCGCGCATGGAAAGCGCCACCGCCCGGTTCAGCTCCACCACCGGCCCCGGGGTCATCCGCATGAGGACGTCGTAGAGCGCCACGATCTCGGACCAATCGGTGAGCTCCACCGTCGAAGCTTGTGCGTGGACCGCCGCGATCGCCGCCTGAACCGTGTAGGGGCCGAAGCGACGCGAGGCGATCGCTCCATCGACGAGGCGCGTCGCATCCTCGATCTGCGCGCGGTTCCAGAGCGTTCGATCCTGCTCGGGCAAGAGAACGATGTCGCCCTCGGCCGACGTTCGCGCGGCGCGCCGCGATTCGTGCAGCTGCATGAGAGCGAGGAGTCCCACGGCCTCGGGCTGCGGCAGCAGCTCGACCAGCAACCGGCCCAGCCGGATGGCTTCCCCGGAAAGGTCCAGGCGCGTGAGGCTCTCGCCGGAAGACGCGTAATAGCCCTCGTTGAACACGAGGTAGATCACCCTCAGCACCGCGTCGAGGCGCTCGGACAGCTCGCCGCGGCCTGGCACCTCATACGGAATGCGCGCGTCGCGGATCCTCCCCTTCGCGCGCACGATGCGCTGCGCCACGGTCGGCGCCGGCACGAGGTGCGCGTGCGCGATCTCCTCGGTCGTGAGCCCGCAGACCTCGCGCAGCGTGAGCGCCACCTGCGCCTCCTCGGCGAGCGCCGGATGGCAGCAGGTGAAGATGAGGCGCAGCCGATCGTCCTCGACGCTCTCGTTCTCTTCCACGCCGCTGGAGGGATCGGCGATCGACTCCGCGAGGCCGTCCACGTCCTCGATCTGCGCATCCCACTTGGCACGGCGCCGCAACCGGTCGATCGCCTTGTTGCGCCCCGTCGCGATGAGCCATGCGCGCGGGCTTTCCGGAACGCCCTGCGCGGGCCAGGTCTCCACCGCGGCCACGAACGCCTCGTGCAGCGCCTCTTCCGCCACGTCGAAATCCCCGAGCTGGCGGATCAACGTGGCAAGCACGCGCCGCGACTCGCAGCGATAGATGCGATCGACGGTCTCGCGGATCTCCACGAGATCGATTGTAGGCCCGCGCGCCGGGCCTACTTCTTCGGCGCCTGCGCGCTTCTCGCGGCGGCGATCGTGGCCCGGATGTCGCCCACGGTCTTCAATCCCTTGCCGGGCACCGTCCAGCCCTCGAGGGAATCCTTGTCGCTGAATACTTCCACATCGGGAGCGCCCAGCTCCCCGGAAAGATGGAGGACGGATTGCTTGCCGTCGGAGGCGGAGCGCGGCGGCGTCGTGAGCCGGATGTCGAACCCGATGTTTCCGGTCTGGAGCATGCGCACCTCGCCTTTCGCGCGCCACGGAGCCTCGATGTACTTCCAGACGCCGGGCACGAAAAGCTTCACCCGCGCCTTGCTCTCGTAGTCGAAGGGCGTGGCCGCGTGTACCGCGGCCGGGCCCTCGGGAAATGCCGCCCCGAGGATCGCGGTCACCTCGCGAAACCAGAGAAGCGCGCCGAGCGTCGTGGCGGACACGCGATCGCCGCCTCCCCCGATGCCCTTGGTGATGGTGACCACGCCGCCGATGATCCCGATGCTCGCGTCGAGCGAATCCTTCGGCCCTTTCGCCTCGATCTTCACGAGGGTGTCGCCGGTCTTGGCATTGGCCGCGATCTCCCACCGCTCATACCCCGGCGCGGTCGGGCTATCCAGCCTCACGAGCACCACCGTGGCCTCGTCCCAGACCGTTCGCGGCGGACACTCCGGCTCCGCGGGACAGTCCGCCCATGCGACGGCCGCGAAAAGGAGAAGCACTAACCCGATGCAAAGTCTCTTCATGGAACCTCCGAACGCGAAAATACGCGAGAATGCTTGCATGGAAAAGAGACCCCTGGGCCGTTCGGGCCTGCAAACCGCGCCGATCGTCCTCGGCGGGAACGTATTCGGATGGACAGCCGACGAGGCGACGTCGTTCTCGATCCTCGACCGCTTCGTGGAGCTCGGCTTCAATACCATCGACACGGCCAACGTCTACTCGATGTGGGTGCCCGGCCACGACGGCGGAGAGAGCGAAACCCTCATCGGCAAGTGGCTGAAGAGGAGCGGCAAGCGCGACAAGGTCTTGATCGCCACCAAGGTCGGCATGGGCTCGAAGGAAGCCGCCCAGGACAAGGGCCTCAAGCGCGCGCAGGTGGCGGCCGGCATCGAGGCGTCGCTGAAGCGCCTCCAGACCGATCATGTGGATCTCTACCAGACCCACAAGGACGACGAGGACACGCCGGTCGAAGAGACGCTGGAAGCGCTCGCCGCGCTCGTGAGGGCCGGCAAGGTGCGCGCCGTCGGCGCCTCGCAGTACACGCCGCGGCGCCTGCGCGAATCGCTCGAGGCGAGCCGACGCATGAACCTGCCGCGCTACGAGACGCTGCAGCCGGAATTCAACCTTTACGACCGCTCGCAGTTCGAGCGCGACTACCAGCCCATCGCGGTCGAGCACGGCCTCGCCGTGATCCCCTTCTTCGGCCTCGCCAAGGGCTTCCTTTCCGGGAAGTACCGCAAAGCCGCGGACATCGAGGGGCGGCCGCGCGCGGCCGGGCTCGAGAAATACTTCGAGGGCGATCGTGGCACGCGCATCCTCGAAGCACTCGACGCCGTGGCGAAGCGCGTGGATGCCACTCCCGCGCAGGTCTCGCTCGCCTGGATGCTCGCCCAGCCGTCGATCGCGGCGCCCATCGTGAGCGTCACTTCGATCGCGCAGCTGGACGAGCTCGCAGGCGTGGCGAAGGTCCGCCTCTCGAAGGAAGACCTCGCCCAGCTCGATTCCACTCGCTAGCTGCCAAGCGCTTCCTCCAGGCGGTCGTAGCTCATGGCGATGCCTTCCTTCATGCCGGATTTCAGCATGCCGTCGCGGACCTGCTTCGAGGCGTAGGCCATCGTCGTCGTGATCGTGGTCTTGCCGCCGGATTCTTCCAGCTCGCGTGATGACGATCTCCCTCGCGCTCGAGCACCTTCAGGTGCTTGGACACCGCCGGCTGGCTCAATTGTCAACGCCCCATTTCGGCAAGGGTTCGCCCGCGCTTCGCCCGCGGTCCGCCCGCAGCTCGCCATCGGCGAGCGTGAAGCTTGGCGACTTACCCCCGTCGGAGAGGCTCCGAAATGAGATTCCAGATCCTGAGGCGCATCCTCGCCACGGCGGGCGTCGCGCTCGCGATCCTCGTGCCGATCTCGATGATCAAGGGCAAGATCGCGGAGCGCCAGGCGCGCGCCGACGCCGTGGTGGCCCAGTTCGCGGCCGAGACCAGCGCGGCCCAGGTCGTCGCCGGGCCGTTCCTCGCATTGAGCTGCGAGGAGACGGTCGTGCAGGAGAGGCAGATCCTGCGCGCGGGCAAGGCCGACACGGTCCGCGAGCCCCTCACCCGGCCCTGCGAGACCGCGTACTTCGCGCCCCGCACGTTCGCGGCGACGGGCTCGGCGCCGGTGGAGTCGCTGCACCGCGGCCTGTACGCGATCCGCCTCTTCCACGCGGATCTTTCCCTGCAGGGCGAGCTCGATTGGCCCGACGCACCGTCCACGGAAGGGGCGATCACCCGCGAGTGGAAGCAGGCCTATCTCGTGACCTTCGTGAAGGATCCGCGCGGCATCAAGGCGCTCTCGTCGGCCACGCCCGCGATGAAGGCCCCGGCCGCGGACCTCCCCGCGGTCGAGCGCTTCGCCATTCGCGAGCCCCTGGGCGCATGGAGCGCGCGAATGCCCGGAGCCGTATTGCCGTTCGCGTATCGGATGGCACTCACCGGCACTTCGAGCCTCGGGATCGCACCGGTGGGCAACGCGAACGACATCCGCCTCTCTTCCAACTGGCCGCACCCTTCGTTCGGCACGAGCTGGTCGCCCGACGAGCGCCGCGTGGGGCCGGACGGCTTCGAGGCGCGCTGGCGCATGACGGGCGAGGCGACGGGCGGCGAATCGGGATGGCGGCAGCGGCTCGCGAAGGCGCCCTTCGCGCTGCCCGACGCCGGCGTCACGCTCTACGATCCCGTGAACATCTACCTCCTCTCGTACCGCGCGACCGAGTACGCATTCCTCTTCGTGCTCTTCACGTTCACCGCGCTCGCGCTCGCCGAGGTGCTGGCGGGCATCCGCATTCACGCGATGCAGTACGCCCTGGTGGGCTGCGCGCTCGCGGTCTTCTTCCTGCTGCTCCTGGCGCTTTCGGAGCATTTCGCCTTCGCGCTTTCGTACGCGGCGGCGGGAGGGGGATGCGTGGCGCTCCTCACCTTCTACCTGCGCCACCCGTTGGGCACGTTCACGCGCACCGCGTTCTTCTCCACGCTCTTCGTGGCGCTCTACGCCGCCCTCTACGAGATCCTGCAGAGCGAGGACAACGCCCTGCTGATGGGCTCGGTGCTCACTTTCCTGGTGCTCGCGCTCGCGATGGCGGCGACGCGAAAGGTCGACTGGAGCGGCTTCAGCCCTTTACGCAGAGAACCTGCTTGAGCGTCGCCACGATCTCGACGAGATCGGACTGCGCCTGCATGACGCGATCGATGTCCTTGTACGCGGCAGGGATCTCGTCGATCACCGCATCGTCCTTGCGGCATTCGACGCCCGCGGTCTGGGCGCGCAGGTCATCGCGAGTGAAGAGCTTGCGCGCGCGCGACCGGCTCATCGTCCGGCCAGCGCCGTGCGAGCACGAGCAGTACGAGGACTCGTTCCCGCGGCCGCGCACGATGAAGCTCTTGGTTCCCATCGAGCCGGGGATGATTCCCAGCTCGCCGGCGCGTGCGCTCACCGCGCCCTTCCTCGTGATCCACACGCGGCTGCCCAGATGCTCCTCGATCCGCGCATAGTTGTGATGGCAATTGGTGACCTCGCCCAGGAAGCGCACCTTGCGGCCGAGCACCTTCTCGAGCGCGTGGTGGACCCGCTCCAGCATGAGGTCGCGATTGAGCGAGGCATACTCCTGCGCCCAGCCGAGGCCTTCGACGTACGCGTCGAACTCGGGCGTTGCCTCGTCCAGCCACGCGAGGTCGCGATGCGGAAGTTGCCGGTCGACGCGCGCGGCCAATTCCTTCGCCATCGTGATCGCCGCTTCGCCGATCTGGTTGCCGATGCCGCGCGATCCGGAATGCAGCATGATCCACACGGCGCCTTCGGTGTCGAGGCAGAGCTCGACGAAATGATTGCCGCCGCCCAACGAGCCCAACTGCCGCCACACGCGCGCGCCTTGCACGCGGCCGATCCGTTCGAGGATTCGAAGCCTGGGAAAGCGTTGCCCGAGGTCGGTGCAGCGTGCGCCAAGCGCTCCCTTGGGCTCGAGCGCTTCCGGGTGGAAATCGAATCCCACCGGAACGTCCCGTTCGATCTGCGTGCGCACCTTGTGGAGCGTCTCCGGAAGGTCCGTGGCGGCGAGGTCGGTCCTCACGGCGAGCATTCCGCAGCCGATGTCCACGCCCACGGCCGCGGGCACGATCGCGCCGCGCGTCGGGATCACCGTGCCGACGCTGGCTCCCTTTCCAAAGTGAACATCGGGCATGACCGCGATGGGCCCGGCGAGGATCGGCAGTTGCGACACCTGGCGGATTTGCTCGATGGCTTCCGGCTCGATCGCGAGGTCGCCTGCCCAGAGGCGCGCGTTGGGGATGCGCGGGTCCATTCTCAAAGCTTCGCGATCGCGTCCGCCCACGAATCGATGTACTTGGCATAGTTCGCGTCGTCCATCGCACGGATGTATGCGTTGCCGGATTCACCGAGACCGGTGAAGGTGTAGATCACCGTCACGCGCGTGCGCGCGGCATCCAGCGCCGCGCAGTGCACGAGGACGCTCGCGATGCGCGAGCCCGGCGTCACCCGAACGTACTCGACAAGGCCCGCGGCGGGCTCGTGCCGCGTGACGAGCCAGGTCGTCTCCTCGCCGCCGTGGCGGGTCGCGAACACCATCCCAGGCTCGGCACGCCCGTCGGACGGATAGAGGTAGCGCGGCTGCCAGCCTTCGGCCCAGGCCTTCTCGCCCTCGGGCTCGAAGAGCGGGAATGCACGCGCCGCGGCCAGCGGCAAGACGAACGCATGCGTGCGTACGGCACGCTCCGCGACGAAGCTCATGCGCCCTCCCGTTCCCGCAACCGGTGGCTGTGGCGTGCGTCCAAATCCAGCCCGTAGACGCGCTTCAATTGCGCGATGCGCTCGAGCGTGCCGCGCTCGAAAGGCGCCTTCCCCTCGAAGGCATGCAGGACGATGCCTTCCAGGAGGTCGCCCAGCGTGAGGTCGTGGTATTCGGCCAGGGCCTTCAAGACCTTGAGGAGGCGCTTCTCGATCTTCACGCCGGTCTGGACGCGCTCGACTGTTTTCCTGGGCATGCCGCATCATGATGTACATATGTACATATGTCAAAGCGATATACTGGACCCCATGCGCATTGCCCTCCTCGCCTGCCTTGTCACGGTTGCCGGCGCCGTATCGGCGGCCAGGCTCTACCCCGATCCTGCGCGGGCGGGCGCGGACATTGCTGCCGCCGTGGCCCAGGCCGTGCGGGAAGGCAAGCGCGTCCTCGTGGATTTCGGCGGCGACTGGTGCACCGACTGCAAGGTGCTCGACGTGAACATGCGCAGGCCCGGGAACGCCGAGATCCTCGTGGCGCGCTTCGTCGTGGTGCACGTGAACGTGGGCGACAAGGGCATCGAGGAAAACTTCGACATCGCGCGCCGCTACGGAATTCCCCTCGAGAAGGGCGTGCCGGCCCTTGCGGTGCTGGACGCCCGTGGCGAGGTGGTCTACGCGCAGAAGTCCGGGGAGTTCGAGAACATGCGCGCCATGGATCCCGCCTCGGTCCACGAATTCCTGCTCAGGTGGCGGTAAGCGCCTGCTCGATGTCGCCGGTGAGATCGCCGGCATGCTCGATGCCGATGGAGAGCCTTACCAGGTCCGCGGGGCAGAGCGTCCCCGGCCCCTCCACGCTCGCGCGATGCTCGGCGAGGCTTTCCGTGGAACCGAGCGATGTCGCTCGCTTGAAGACGCGCAGCCGCGCGGTGAACGACTTCGCGGCCTCTTCACCGGCCGCGAGCCGCACCGAGATCATCGCTCCGAATCCGCCCATCATCTGCCGCGACGCCACCGCGTGCCCCGGGTGCGATTCGAGGCCGGGATAGAGCACGTGCGAGAAGCGCTTGTCGCGCTCGAAGTGCCGCGCGAGCGCCATCGCGTTGGCGCAAGCCGCCGCCACGCGCACTGAGAGGGTCCGCATCCCGCGAAGCAGCAGCCACGCCTCGAAGGGGCCGAGGACCGCCCCGCTGGCGCCGCGCGTATAGCGGATGCGCTGCCACGCCTCGTCGTCGGCCGCGGTCGCAAGCGCTCCCGCGATCACGTCGGCATGGCCGTTCAGGTATTTGGTCGCCGAGTGCATGACGATCGAGGCGCCGAGGTCGAGGGGACGAGTCAGGAGCGGCGTTGCGGCGGTCGAATCCACGGCAAGAGCGGCCCGGACCTCGCGCGCGATCTGCGCCGCGGCCGCGATGTCGGTCACTTCCCAGGTGGGATTGGCCGGCGTCTCGGCCCAGATCACCTTCGGCTTCCTCGCCCGCGCCTTCGCGGCGAGGTCGTCCAGCGAGGCGTTCTCGTAGAGCTCGACCGCGAGCCCGCGCGGCGCCGCATATTCCAGGAGCCACTTGCGAAGCGCCCAGTACATGTTGCGCGGCGCGAGCACCGCGTCGCCCGGCAGCAGCGACTGGAACACGGCCGCGGAAGCGGCCTGGCCCGAGGCGAACAGCAGCGCCGCCTTCGCATTCTCGAGGGAGGCGATGAGCCCCTCGGCGTGGTCGTACGTGGGGTTGTCCGCACGCGAGTACACCCGCCCGCCGGGATAGGTGCCGTCGCCGGCGCGCTCGTAGGTGGTCGAGGCGTGGATGGGCGGCACGACCTCGCGGAAGGTCTCGGTCACGCGTCCCAGGCCCTGCGCGGCGAGGGTGGCCGGATTCAGCTTCTCTTTGTCCGTCATGGCGAGATTATTCCACTAGACTCGCTCCTTTCGCACGCGAAAGATCGCATGGCCACGCCGGCCGCCACCATCACGGGTTTCGATCGCCGCACCATCGCCGTGCTGGCCGCCGTTGCCGCCCTCACCGCGATCGCGTGGGCCGACCTCGTGTGGATGGCCGGCGAGCCCGCGATGTTGGCCGCGCCGCCCGTGTGGAGCGCGGGTTACGCCATCGCCATGCTCGCGATGTGGGCGGTGATGATGGCGGCGATGATGGTACCCAGCGCCGCACCGACGATCTTCCTCTTCGCCGCGCTGCGCCGGCATGGTGGCGGATCCGCTTCGCGCGACACCGCGTTGTTCGTCGCGGGCTATGTCCTCGCATGGACCGCATTCAGCGTCGGGGCGACGGCCGCCCAGTGGGCGCTCGTTTCGACCTCGCTCCTGGACCCGTCGATGGCCGCCGCGGGCCCGCGGCTCGCCGGCGCCCTCTTCGTGGCGGCGGGCCTCTACCAGTTCTCGACCCTCAAGCACGCGTGCCTCGGGCATTGCCGCTCGCCGGAGCAATTCCTGGTCGAGCATCGCCGCGGCGGAGCGTGGGGATCGCTCGTGATGGGCCTGCTGCACGGTGCCTGGTGCGTCGGGTGCTGCGCGCCCCTCATGGCGCTGCTCTTCGCCTTCGGCGTGATGAACCTGCTGTGGGTGTTGGCGCTCAGCGCATTCGTGATCGCGGAGAAGCTTCTTCCGCCGGGGCGCACCTTCGGCCGCATTTCGGGAGGCGCGCTCGCCGGTGCCGGCATTGCGTTCCTCCTCCTCTAGGAGATCCAGCATGATCGATTGGTTCGTGAAAGGCATCGAGCTCGGCAACTGCAACTGCCGCTACGCTTGCCCCTGCCAGTTCGGCGAGCTGCCCTCGCACGGCAACTGCGCCGCCATGGGCGGCTTCAAGATCGAGGAGGGCCGCTTCGGGGATGTGAAGCTCGACGGGCTGCTCGCCGTCGCCGCGTGGAAGTGGCCCGCCGCCGTGCACCAGGGCAACGGCAGCATGCAGATGGTGATCGACGAGCGCGCCGACGAGCGCCAGCGCGAGGCCATCGGCAAGATCATGACCGGGCAGGAGACCAAGGAAGCCGCCACCATGTGGTGGGTCTACTCGGCCATGTGCCCCGACAAGCGCCCGACGCTCTACCGGAAGATCGAGTTCTCGGCGGACATCGAGAAGCGCATCGGGCGCGTTTTCGTGGATGGCTTCATCGAGACCACCGCGGAGCCCATCCGCACCGCGCGAAACGGCGCCGAGCACCGGGTGCGCATCGACCTGCCGAATGGCTTCGAGTACGAGATCGCCGAGATCGCGAGCGGCACGACGCGCGCCACGGGCGAAGTAAAGCTCGACCTCACGTCATCCTACGGGCAGCTCGCGCGCATCCACCTGAGCGGCAACGGCGTGGTGCGCGGCGCCCGCGCGAAAGCCTGAGCCCCTAGAGCGGGTTGCCCTGCGGCCGATGGACCGGCCGATGCAAGGCCCGATTGCGCGACTGGGGCACGCGCCCGACGAAGTACGGCATGCCGCCGCCGTTGGCGGACATCGCCTCGGCCATCGCGAGCTCCGCGGCCGCTTCCTTCTCGCGGGCGATCCGATCGTCCCGGGCGATGCGCTCGGCGCTGTCGATGCGATAGCGCTCGAGCAAGCGCGAGTCGAGCATCGCCTCGCGCTGCAGGATGCGCTCATGCTCGACGACATTGAAATCGGGAAAGCCGGTGGGAATATTCGCCGCTCCGCCCGTCGAGACCCCCGCGCATGCGGTCTCCTGGTAGGTGACCGCCCCGCCGGGTTCGGTGCAGCGGTAGATGCCGGCCGCCTGAACCTGCACCGACGCGATCGCGATTCCCAAGCCCAGCAGCGTTTTCAGAGTACTCATCGCGGCTTCTCCCTTCGCGTACCTTGCGAACGCAGCGTACATCAAGTCGGGGCCGCGAAGTGTTTCAAGACGTATGCGCGTCGCGATCGCGGCGGTCCGGTTTCCTGCCGTGGAGCAAGGCGGCGCGCAAGCTGACGGAGCGGAGCACCGACACGTAGCCTTGCGGATCCAGGTCGAAGACCGTGACCCGGACACCCGTACGCGCGAGCAGGATTCCTTCGGCGGCCCTGATGGCTTCCCACGTTGCATAGCGGGGCGCGATCGCATACCGGCCCGTCTCCCTGTCATAGGCCAGGAACTGGAACACCGGAACCCTGACCAGTCGTGCCATGGGCGCAGTAGGAAGTGGGCACCCAAGGCTACAAGTCCAGACTTAGGCGATCGTTAGGCGGGCCCTTGCCGCGCGTATCGAGGCGCGTCATCACGAGGATCGCCAACGCCATCGCGACGATGATCGCGAAGGACGAGACGAATCGCCCGAGCGCCAACCCACCCTCGCCATGGCTCTTGGTCAGCGTATCGCCCAGGGTCGCGCCCAGCGGCCGGGTGAGCACGTAAGCCGCCCAGAAGAGCCACGCGGCGGGAATCCGCTTCAACCAGAAGTGCATCGCCGCGACGATGGCGAGCGCCGCCGCGAACAGGACGGCGCCTCGTTCGAAGCCGAGGCCGAGTGTCGTGGCCACGAAGTCGCCGAGCGCCGTGCCCAGCGTGTTGGACATCAGGATCGTGACCCAGTAGAAGGTCTCTTCGCGCCGTGTCTCGATGTTCTCGAAGCGAATACGGCCGACCGTGAATCGCCAGGCGGCGAGGATCGCAAGCACGCCGGCGAACAGGATCATCGACGAGACGACATAGCCGAGCCCGAGCGTGCGATCGAGATAGTCCGACGTCGTGGTACCGACGGTCGTCGTCGCCACCACGACCGCCCAATAGAGCGCCGGATGATAGCGTCGCGACGCAATCTGGGCCGCGGCGACGGCGACGAAGAACGCCAGGAAGATCACCGTGGACACGGCATACCCGAGATCCAGCGTCATCGACAGCGCGTCGCCGCCGGTCTCCCCGACGGTCGTCGCGAGGATCTTCACGACCCAGAACATGAAAAAGACGCGCGGCACCTTGCTCATGACCCATTTGTGGCCACGCATCCGTATCGGTTCCTAAGAAATCGGAATATTCTTTGCGCCGTGCGCGTGCTCCTGGTCGAAGACGATCCGATGATCGGCGATGCCCTGAGGCTGGCATTGCAGGACGCTGCCTACGCCGTGGACTGGGCGCCCGACGCGGCCGCGGCGGAGGCGCTGCTGCGCGATTCGCAGCCGCAAGCCGTGGTCCTGGACCTCGCGCTTCCGGATATCGATGGAATCGAGCTCCTGAGGCGAATGCGTGCCGCCCGTTGCATGGCGTCGGTTCTCGTGATCACGGCGCGCGACGCGGTGGATGCGCGCGTGCATGCCCTGGATTGCGGGGCCGACGACTATCTCGTCAAGCCGTTCGCCGTCGAGGAATTCCTGGCCCGTTTGCGAGCCGTGATCCGCCGGCAGTCGGGCCAGCCGGCGCCGCTTCTCACGAACGGAATCATCTCGCTCGACCCGGCCACGCGCGTTGCCTCCCGGGCGCAGGCGTCGATGGTCCTCAGCTCGCGCGAGTTCGCGCTGCTGCGCGCGCTGCTGCTTCGGCCGGGCGCCATCCTGTCGCGGACCCAGATCGAAGAGCGTGTCTATGGCCCCGGCGACGAGGTGCAGAGCAATGCCGTGGAGTTCCTGATCCATGGCATCCGGCGCAAGTTCGGTCACGACACGATTCGCAACGTGCGAGGTGCAGGATGGATGGTCGAACGGCCGCGCTGATGCTGGGAACGTTCGACCGCAGGCTCGTGCTGTTGCTCACCGCGGGCATTGTCCTCGCAGGGATCATCGCCGGGGTCAGCGCCTTCGGGTTCAGTCTGCGCGAGGCGAAGGAGATCCAGGACGACGCCCTCGAGCAGATGGCGGCGCTGGAGGCGCACTCGCCTTCCGACTCGCAAACGCCCATTCGAGTGCTTCGCGTTCCGGCGCAAGTCGCCCCGGGGTGGCTCTCACGCCACAACCGCGAGGGACTGCACACCATTCGTGAGCCGGAAGGGACCCTCCGGGCCCACGTCCACCATCTATCCGACGGATCGCTCATCGTGCTCACCCAGAGCACCACGCTCAGGGAAGATGTGGCCGTGGGCGCTGCGTTCCAGGCGCTGGTGCCGGTCCTGCTGCTCCTGCCGCTGATCGCCTGGCTCACGCTGCGCGCCCTGCGATCCGAACGAAACATCCTCGACCGGCAGCGACGGTTCATCGCATCCGCGGCCCACGAGCTTCGCAGCCCGCTCACCGCGATGTCGCTGCAGGCCGAGAACATAGAAAAGGCGCCCGATCCGGCCGCGGCGCGTGCCCGCTTGACGGCCCTGCGGCAAGCGCTCGATCGGACGCGGCGAGTGTCCGAGCAATTCCTCGCTCTTGCCAGGCTCCAGACGGTCCGGCCCAAGTCGGCACGCGTGGAGCTGCAGCCCCTCCTTCGGGAAATCGTCGCCGAAATGATTCCGGTGGCCGCCGCGCGGGAACAGGACCTTGGCCTCGAGGAGGCCGACCTGCCTGCCGTGAGGGGCTCGGAAGAGGCGCTGCGCCTCATCATCGCGAACGGACTCGACAACGCGCTGCGCTACTCGCCGCCCGGTGCGCAGGTCACGGTGCGCCTGAAGGCCGATGCGTCCCACGCGGTCATCGAAATAGAGGATCGCGGACCGGGGATCCCACCGGACTCGAGGAAGGCGGTGTTCGAGCCGTTCTTTCGCTTACGGGACGCAAAGATCGGCGGAGCAGGGCTTGGTCTTTCGATCGCACGCGACGCCGCGACGAGCCTGCAAGGCGAGATCGACCTGGAAGCGATTCCCGGCGAGCAAGGCCTGCTCTTCAGGTATCGGCAGCCCAGATGGCGATCATGAAGGCCGTTCGGGGCGACGATAGAAGAAAACCACCAGGCCGACGAAGACCGCGCCGGTGACTATCGAGCTCGCGACGAGGCCGATGCCGTGCGCGACAGCATCGCCCGCCGCGGTGCCCGCGGTGCGGATCAATGCGACCGTGGTCCAGTACGCAAAGGGGGCGAGCAGGATGCCCCTCGCCGCGAAATGCCGGATCGACCACGCGGCGAGGGCGAAGAAAACGGCCGCGGCGCCCGGGGTCGTCATATGGATCGCGAAAGACGCGAAGTCGCCGCCGATCGTTCCAAGCACGCCCGCGACCATCATGGTGAGCCAGTAGATATTGTCCACCCGCATCTTGCCGTCGGTGGCCGGACGCGGGCTCGTGCGCCGGTACAAGAGCACGCAGGCTGCAAAGACGATGAGCACGACCGGAAGCGAAATGCCAAAGCCGAGCCCGAAGTCATGGAACGCATCGCCCACATTGGTGGCCGCCGTGCGCACCGTGATGATCGCCGCCCAGAAGCCAAGGGAAGTGCGATAGGCCACGAACCGCTCCGTGACGAGGATTGCCGCGAAGAGGAGAGCGAGCCAGGGAAGTCCGGCGAGATGGCCGAGGTGGAGATAGCCGGCGACGAAGTCGCCCGTGTTGGTGCCGAAGATGCTGGCGGCCGACAGGCACAGCCAGTACCTCGTGTCGATGGTGGGGACAGCGCGCATTCTTCAGTTTGCAGCAAAAAAAAAACGCGGCGCCCCGGGGGTCGGGGGCGCCGCGGGGGATCGCCCGCAAAGCAGGGGAACTAGAACCGATAGCCCATCCCGACCGAGACTCCCTGGAGGCTCCCGCCGGCAAAGCAGTGCGGCCCCGTATTGGTCACGCCGCCCGTGGTCGCATCGAAGGCGGCCATCGGGGTGGAGTCGTGGCAATCGGTGGTAACACCGTGGCCGCCCGCGCCGAGGTCGTAGTGCGCATCGGCATGGTTCCGGGTCGTCGCGTAATCCACGTAGAAAGTGAGGCTCTTGTCGATCATGTGCCGCCACGCCGCGGTATACATGTTGGCGGAGTTGTCGGGATTGGCGCCGCCGGGCGTGTTGTGCTGCCCGGGATCTCCCGGAGTCGATGCCGCATGCGCCCAGCCAAGGCTCAGGCTGTCCCCGGGGGCCAGCACCTGCGTGAGCGCGAGCCAGGTGGCGCGGGGCCGGGTGCGCTCGTTCTGGAAGTCGAGGTCCGAGGGGATCGACCGTTTTGTCTTCTCCCAGAGAGCGCTCACCGTCGTCCCGGTCGGGAAAGCGAACTGGCCGCCTATCTTCATCGCGCTCTCGTCGCCCACATCCCTGGGATCGAGGTTGGGGAGGTCGCTCGTGCGATTCACGTTCTTGTGCATCTCGTAGGCCGCCGTCAAGTACAGCGGGCCCTGCGCGTAGGCGCCGCTCACGCTCCAGAGGTCGCCGAAGGAGCCGTCATTGCAAAGGGGAGGCAATCCGCCGCTGCCCGGGATGTTCCCGCCCGCGCAGTCCGGCTCCGCGGAGGCCACGATTCCGCTCGTGTCGTCGCGGTTCTGCCCTGGCGAGTACATGGCCCTGAGGGAGAGGCCGCCCATCTTCGGGGAGTCGTACCAGATCGCATGCGCCGCGCGCAGGCCGAACTCGACGCGGTTGTCCCCGCCCGTATTCCCGATGATGGAGCGATAGTCGCCGAGCATTCCCGAGAACGGATTCAGCCGATCGGTCGAGGTCTTGTACGGCGTTTCGGACTTCCCGATCATCACCGCGCCCCAATTCCTGCCCGCGAAGCCGATGAAGCTGTTGCGGGAGAAGAGGGCCCCGTTGACCGAGTCGCTGATGTTCGACGTGGTCTCCTTGGTTCCCGGCGTAGCGGAAATGTCGATGCCGGCTTCGAGTTGCCAGATGAAGGAAACGTTGGAGACCGGATGCGTGCCCTTCAGCCCGAAGTAGGAGAGGTTGGTCGAGATGGAAGGCTGCCAGCCCAACTTGCCGAAGGGAACGCCGCCGTTGTCTCCGTAGTCGCTCTGCAGTCCCTTGGTCGTCGAGTCGACGGACACGTCGAGGTTTCCATAGATCTGGACCTCGCCGCCTCCCGGGACCAGGAAGGTCATTCCGGGACCGGATTTCATGCGCACGTATTCGCCGCCGGCGGGCGCCGCGGGGGCAGCGGGGGCCGCGGGGGCCTGCCTCGCCTCGCGCTCGTCGTGTCTCTGGCGTTGCTGCATTTCCTGCAGCTGGCCCTTCACGGCATCCAGCTGGTGCTGGAGCTGTTCCATCTGCGCTTGCAGGTCGCTCACCGCATCGGCGCGGGCGAGCGGCGCGGCGAAAACGCCGGCAACGGCCAACGCGATGGCGCTCGCGACGGTCCTCGATTCACGATTCATGAAATCCCCCTGGATGAATTGGTTTGGCTGCGTGGCAGTCGCGCTTCTCGGGCGCCTCCCGGGACGCTATGCCGCGTGCCTGTCGGCAATCTGAAACCCGGGCGGCGAATTGACCTTCATCAAGCCGGCTGTGCTATTTTCTGGCCCAACGACAAGCCAGGGGAGAGCGTGCCTTGAGCAGCAAGCCGCGTTGGGCCTGGTTGCCCGCGCCCGACACGTGGAAGTACCACGCGCTCCTGCTGGCCCTGGGCGCGCTCGTGCTGGGCCCGCTCGGAGGCGTGACCGCCTCCTTCATGAATTTCTCGATCGGGTTCTTCGTCGGTGGGCAGGTGCTCGCGGGAATCCTCGGGTCCACCGTAACCTACGGTTACGGCGCCGAGGGCAAGCACGGCGCGAACTACATCCAGACCGCCGCCGCGTCGGTGGCCGGGCTCTCGGCCATGGGCGTGCTGGTTCAGGCGATGGTGTGGATGGGCCTGCCGCAGCCGCCCGTCTGGCAGATGGTCCTGTACTTCCTTTGCATCGGCATGTTCGCCGCCGGTGTCGGAATGCTCTACACGCCGATCCTCGTGGACCGCATGCAGCTCACGTTCCCCTCGGGGCTGGCGGTGGCGAATATCCTGCGCGCCTTGACCGACCCCGTGTTGCTCAGGCGCTCGGTGGGAACGCTCGGAAGCGGCATGGGCCTCGGCTTCCTGGGCGGCATCGCCACCAACTTCGTCGCCTTCCTGGACCGCGTCGGATTTTCCGCGTCGACCTTCGGCGCCGGGATGATCGTCGGAGCCCGCATCGGGATCCCGGCGATCACGGCGGCGCTCCTCGGACACTTCCTCACGCCGTGGTTCATCTCGATCGGATGGCTGAAGGCAGGCGACCCATACCGCAAGATCACGTTCCTCATCGCCCTGGGCATGATCCTGGGCGCGGCGGTCCTCGACATCTCGCTCATCCTCTTCGAGTTCGCGAGGCGCATGAGGGCGGGCGCGAAGCCGCCCGAGGAGCAGCCCGACTGGAAGCGCATGAACACGCGCCTCCTCGTGGTGTGGGTGGTCGCCTGGGGCATCGGCGTGATCGCCACCGGCCATGCGGTGCTGCACCAGCCGCTCAACTACCTCGTGATCGCCATCGCGCTGGTATTCGTCTTCGTGATGGTGAACGGGATTTCCCTGGGGCTCACGGACAGCAATCCGATCTCGTCGGCCTTCGTCGTGACCGTGCTCATCATGGCCACGGTGGGATTGATGGACGCCGGCGTGGGCCTCATGACGGCCTCCATCGTGCTCATCTCCACCAGCACCGCGGGCGACATGCAGCAGGATCGCTCCACCGGCTGGCGGCTTTCCACCAACCGGGTGATCCAGTTCCGCTACCAGGCCGCGGGCATCGTCGTGGGCGCGATCATGGGCGTGGCGTTCGCGAAGCTCTTCATGTCGGCGTACCCGATCCTGCTCGAAGACCAGACGCGCATGACGGCCGCCCAGCAATCGGCGCGCTGGACCTCGGCCATGACATACAAGTTCGTGGGCGTGCTGAGGAGCCTCACGGATCCGAAGCCCTACCAGATCACCGCGATCTGGTCCGGCGTGATCCTGGGCCTGCTGTTCCAGCTGGCGCGCAAGATCGTGAAGCCGAAGAGCATCCTCGTCGATGCGGTGCTTTTGCCGTCCCCCTACGCGTTCTCCTTCGGCGGCTTCGTGGAGTTCGCGACCTCGATGTGGTTCGGCGGCGGCGGTGTGGCCTCCAGCACGTACAACTGGCTCATCGACAAGCGTAGCGCGAAGAAGCCCGCCGGCAACGCGCTACCCGAGGACATGAGCGCCACTTCGCTGCTGGGCGGCGGGCTCATCGCCGGCGACGCCATCGCCGCTCTCGGCATCGGCATCTTCGGCCTGCTCTCGACGATCGTGCACTGATGGATGCTTCCGCCGCGCAGTCTTCGTTCGACTCGGCCATCGCACAAGCCGCATCGCGCCTGGAAGCGAAGGTCATCGCCTGGCGCCGCGACCTGCACCAGCATCCCGAGCTCGGGAATCGCGAGTTCCGGACCTCGAAGATCGTGGCCGAGCACTTGCGCGGCCTGGGGATCGAGGTCCGCGACAAAGTAGCGCACACGGGCGTGGTGGGCCTGCTGAAGGGAGGCAAGCCGGGGCCGGTCGTGGCGCTTCGCGCCGACATGGATGCCCTTCCCGTGAAGGAAGAAGTGGACGTGCCCTTCGCGAGCCGGGTGACCACGGAGTGGTCGGGCATGCAGTGCGGCGTGATGCACGCATGCGGGCACGACGCGCACACCGCGATCCTGATGGGCGTAGCCGAGCTTCTCGCCGGCATCCGCGAGCGCATCCCGGGGACCGTGAAGCTCATCTTCCAGCCCGCCGAAGAAGGCGCGCCCGAAGGCGAGGATGGCGGGGCACGCAAGATGATCGAGGAGCATTGCCTGGAGGCGCCGCGCGTGGGCGCGATCTTCGGCCTGCACGTGACCTCGAATCACCACACCGGGAAGATCGGCTATCGCGCGGGGCCGCTCATGGCGTCGTCCGACGAGATGCGCATCTTCGTGCGCGGCTCGCAGACGCACGCGGCGATGCCATGGCGAGGCGCCGACCCGATCGTCGCGGCCTCGCAGATCGTGGTGGGCCTGCAGACCATCGTCTCGCGTCGCCTCGACATCACGAAGGAGCCGTCGGTCGTCACCATCGGCGTCTTCCAGGGCGGCGTGCGCAAGAACATCATTCCCGACGAAGTGCGCATGGAGGGCACCATCCGTGCCTTCGACGAGGGCCAGCGCAACGCGATCCACGAGCATGTGAAGCGAATCGCCGAGATGATCGCGGCCGCCGGAGGCGCGCAGGCGAAGGTCATGATCAAGCGCGGCTACGACGTGACGGTGAACGATCCCGCGCTCACCGAATGGTCGATCCCCACGCTCGAGCGCATGGCGGGCGAAGCGAACGTCGGCATCGTCGACAAGGTCTGCGGTGCCGAGGATTTTTCCTTCTACCAGAAGGTCGTGCCCGGCCTTTTCATTCGCGTGGGCTGCACCCCGCCCGGCAAGGCGATCGCCGAGTCGGCGCCCAACCACAGCCCGCGCTTCTTCGTGGACGAGGCATGCCTCGGCCTGGGCGTGCGCACGCTCTCCGCGCTCGCCCTCGACTGGCTCGCTTCGGCGTCCGCATAGTCCGACAGGCACGTGCGGCACGCGCCGACTGCCGGATCCCAGATGTTGTGGCGTGATATGCGCACCGACACAACATCCACGAAGGGCGCATCCATGGATTGCTGGCAAAACGAGATCCGACGCGCGTCGACCGAGACCGAGGTCGTGCGCATGGCCGCCGACTACCTCACGCTCTGGGCCGAAGCCGAGCTCGAGCCCCTCACCCAGGGGTGGCGCGATTTCACCATCGAGAGCGCGGAGGACGTGGAGCGCATGAAGCGCTGGCTCGTCGAGAGCGTGAACACCACGCAATCGCTCGCACCGAATGCGACGGAGCTACGGGAGCTGGCGAGCTATTTCTGGCACGCGGCCGTGCGCATCGGCGAGATCCGCGACTCGCAGCGCGTGCTGCATTGAGGGATCAGCGGTGCGGCTCGACCCAGGGCGCGGCGTCGACGCCCAGCTGCGAAATTTCGCGATAGACCCAGTCGCGCCGGCTGGCGCCGGGCAGCACCGGAGTCTCGGGCTCTGGGGCGAGGGCAGGTTCCCGCAACACGCTTTCGGGAACATCGAAGCACTCGAAAGGATCCTGATCGTGAACGAGGACGAGCGGGGCACGCATGACGCCACGTTAACCCCGCCGGCAGCTACGTCCCTGTAGGACACACCCAGCGACTTCTGTAGGACAACGCCGCGTTCAGGGGGCGGCGTGGCGCCGTTTGCGGGAAAGTGCCGCGCGCTCGCGCGGCAGCGGCGCGAGCGGATAACCGGGGAGGCGAAGCTTCGAGCTCATGCCGGCGCTCAGTCGTCGAACTCGGTGGGCCAGTCGGCGAGCGTGAAGCCGCCCGGCTCTTCGTCACCGCCGCTGAAGCGGCGGCCCTCGACGATGCTCATTTCGCAGACGGGCACGCCGTCCTCGTCGATCTCGAGGATCGGCGGCAGCGGGGGGCGGCGCATCTTCATGTGTCTCGTCGGCTTCAGGTTCATGGTGCTTCCCTTCGGGATTCGGGGTTTCGTTGATTGAGAATCTAGACCGCGCCCCGAAGGGCCACCATCCTGAAAGCCCTAGAAGGCTCGTAGGAATGCGCTGATTCGCGCGTAGAGGAAAGGCCGGCCAGCGTTACTGGATCAGGACCATCGCGATCGCGGCCACCGTCGCGAGCGTGAGAGCGAGAACGACCGCGATGCGCGCGCCGTCCACGCGGCGCGGTTCGCGCTTCATCTGCACGGTCCAACCGGCGCGCGAAACGGTGTCGTCGGCTTGTGACGGCAGCTGCGCGAGACGCGCGAGGCCCGCGCTCGAATCGAACCGCGGCGAGGGCCGCAGCTCCAGCGGCTCCTCGCGGGCGATCGGGGAAGGTCCCCCGGACCCTTCGGGCACCGTGGGCGCGAACTGCCGTTCGACGGCCGCTTCGTGCGCCATGCCGGCCTCACCCATGGCCGACTTGAGGTCGCGTGCCATGTCCGCGGCGCTGGCATAGCGCTCTTCGGCGCGCTTCTTCAGGGCGCGCGCGACGATGAAATCGACCACCGCCGGAACGTCGGGCGCCACGTGGCTTGGCGGCGTCGCGGGCAGGTTCGCCACCTTGAACATGAGCTCCGGGATGTCCTCGCCCTCGAAGGCCTTCGTCCCGGTGAGCATCTCGTAGAGCACGAGACCGAGCGAGAAGATGTCGGTGCGGTACTCCACCGCCTGTCCCACGATCTGCTCGGGCGACATGTACTGCGGTGAGCCCAGCAGCACGCCGGTCTGCGTCTTCACCATCGGCTCGTGCATGTGCGCGATGCCGAAGTCCATGATCTTCACGCGGCCGTCGTCGAGCACCATGATGTTGCCGGGCTTCACGTCCCGATGGACGATGCCGCGCTCGTGCGCCACGGCGAGCCCTTCGGCCACCGCCGCGGCGATCGCCATCGAGCGTGCCGGCGTGAGGCTCGACTCGCGGATCAGCTCGCGCAGGTCGCGCCCCTCGATCAGCTCCATCGCGATGAACGCGGTGTCGCCCTCGCGGCCCACGTCGTAGATCGTGACGATCGCGGGGTGGCTGAGCGAGCCCGCGGCACGCGCCTCCTGCATGAAGCGCGCCTCGTGCATGTCGCGCTCCTTCGAGTCGCCCGCGAGCGCGATGGTCTTGATGGCGACGGTGCGCGCGAGAGCGGAATCGCGCGCGCGATAGACGACGCCCATGGCGCCGCGCCCCAGGACGTCGACGACCTCGAAGCGGCCGAACCGGGGCGGCGGTGCGAAGCTCATCCTGCGCCCCCGAAGCGCTTGCGAAGGCTATCCCAGAAGCCGGGCTGGGCACGCTCGCGCGCGGGCGACGGGCGGTTGAACGTGTGCGTGATGGACGCCTGCTCGCCCGAGTGCAGCTCGAGCGTCGCCTGGTACGGCGTGAACCCGGGGTTGCGGATCTCGATCACGTGCGCGCCGGCGGGAAGCGACAGCTCGCGCAGCGGAGGGATGCGCCCGCTGAAATTGCCGTCCACGTACACCTCGCCGCGAGGCTTCACGTTGAGCTTCACGACAGCCGGCGGCGGCGGGAAGAGGCGCTTGGCCGCCTCGCGCGCGGCCCATCCCAGAGAAAGGATCGCAACCACGCCCAGCACGCCGACGGCCAGCATGCGGCGGCGGTACGCCGAGGCGAGCTTGGCCTGGGGCGTGTAGAACGATCGCTGCCGAACGCGGGTGTCGGTGAAGTCGCCGGCATTCGCAAGCTCCATCGCGAGCGCGGGATCGCGCCGCTCCAGCGCACGCGCGAAGTCCTGGGTGACGAGCAGCCGTTCGGGCTCGGCGAAGCGTGCCGCGGCCGCGGCCGAGGTGAGCCCGTCGCCGAAGACGCGCTCATCCGAGCCCTCATGGGCGAGGGCGAGCGGGCCGTGGTTGAGGCCTACCTGAAGGGGCAGCTCTCGGCTCTGCTGCAGGGCGCGCGCGGTCTCCAGGGCCCTTCCCGGCTCGCCGAACAGCACGAGCGCAAGGCCATCCTCGGCGTCGAGCACGACCCGGTCGGCCGGATCGAGGGAAGCGATCGACTCGCGCACGCGCCGCTCGAGCGCATCCTTCATGGCCGCCTGCGCGCCCACCGGGCGCGCGTCGAATCCGGGAATGCGCAGGAAGGCGACGTTGGCGAAGACGGGCTTGGCGGTAGGCATCGAGCGTAATTGTAGCGAGCCGCTGCGGCTGGGCCGAACCTTCGCGAAACTCCGGTATCCTACCGCCTCCCTGATCGTAGGAAACACAGCCATGAACAGCTGGCTTCGCGACATCGATCGCGCCACGACGCAGGCCGAGATCCTGGCGCACACCCGGGACTATCTCTCCCTCGTCCATCCCCGGGACCTCGAGGTCCTGCCGCAGGAGTTGCGCACGATCCGCATCGAGCGCGACACCGACATTCCCGTGTGGCGCGAGCGCCTAGCGAAGGGTTGCGCATCCGTGCACGCGCCCCCGAACGAGGTAGCGCGTGTCCAGGAGATGGTCTCCTACCTTTCGAAGGCGGCCGAACGCCTGGGGCAGCTGCGCCCGCCGGGCTGAGGCTGGAGTAGGTTTCCTCCGACATGGAGCCGGCCGCTTGTCCTACAGAGATACCGGGGCGCGGGGCCGAGAATCGCGGTGATGCTGACCTGGTACCGGCTGCTGGACAACGCCAAGAGCTCGTTCGAAGTTGTCGCGGTGGCACGCGATTACCTCGCCACGTGGACGCCCGCGGAGCTTGCGTACCTGCCGGCCAAGGTGCGTCCCGGCAAGCTGCGCGATGAAAGCGACGTGGAAGAGCTTCACTCGGCACTCGTCGGGGAGTACCGCCGCGCGATCTCGACGGGACCCACGCTCGAAGCGCTCCAGCGCCTCACCTCGTTCATGGTGCGCGCCAGCATCCGCATCGCGGAGCTTTCCGAAACGAGGCCTACGGCCGAACCGGACTCGTCGAAGCCGAAGCTCGCTGCGCCTCGCCGCCGGCATTGAGGCCGTCGCCGCCGGCATCGGCGGCGCGATCGCGCAGCACCCAGCGATTCCCCTCCTTTACCCAGACGTGGAACGGCAGGTCCACGTCGGCGAATACATAACGCTCCGTCATCTCAGGTACGGCCCCGGATTATTCGTCGCTTCCACTGTAAAGGTTGGCGCGCGCGCATTAAGTCGGAAGCCCTCGCAACGTGGTGTAGGACGCGCGGCTGCACCGGGCAGAGAACGCCTTCGCGAAACTAAAGCGCCGCGGAGCGCCTCGAAGTGTCCATGAGGCTCTCCGCCGCGGACGTCACCTCGCTCGCAAAGCGCGCTTTCGCCGGTTGGGTGGAAGACGCGGCGCCAAGCATGGGCGCCGCCCTCGCCTTCTACACGCTCTTCTCTCTCGCCCCGGTCCTGCTGCTCGCCATCGCCGTGGCCGGCTTCTTCATGGGGCGCGACGAGGCCCAGAACCTGCTCATCGTCCAGCTCACGGCCCTGGTAGGCGACAAGGCCGCCATCGGAATCGAGTCGATGCTGGACGCGGCCGGCAGCCGCGATCCGGGCGGCATCCCGGCCATCGTCGGAACCCTCACGCTCGCCTTGGGCGCGACGACGGTCTTCGTCGAGCTGCGCACCGACCTCGACCGCATCTGGCGCTGCAGCGGCAAGGCCGCGGGCGGCGCGCTCAGCTTCATCCGCACGCGGCTGCTGTCGTTCGGAATGGTGATCACGATCGGGTTCCTGCTGCTGGTCTCGCTCGTGGTGAGCACCGCGGTCTCGGCGCTCGGCCAGCACGTGCTGGGCGGCGGCACGCAGGCGTTCGCGCACGGCCTGGACTTCCTCGCGTCGTTCATCGTGATCACGGGGCTTTTCGCGAGCATCTACAAGTTCCTGCCCACCGCGAGCATCGCGTGGCGCGACGTGTGGATCGGTGCCGCGATGACCTCGCTGCTCTTCTGGATCGGCAAGTTCCTGATCGGCCTGTACGTGGCCAAGGCGGCCGTGGGCTCGGCCTTCGGCGCCGCGGGCACCGTGGTCATCCTGATCGTATGGGTGTACTACTCGGCGCAGATCTTCTTTCTCGGCGCCGAGCTCACGCGCGAGTACGCCTGGGCCTTCGGCTCGAAGCGCGGCGAACCGCAAGCCTTCGAGCGCCGCCGCCATTCCAGCAGCGCCGCCAACGACGATCACATGGTCGAGCGTGCGCGGGAAATCGTCGCGGGCCGCGACCCGGCCGTGCCGGCCGCGGCCGGCCCTACTTCAGTGCCTTGAAGCGGATGCGGTGCGGCGCAGCCGCCTCGTCGCCGAGGCGCTCGTGCTTGTCTTCCTCGTACTCGTGGTAGTTGCCCGGGTAGAACATCCACTGCGAGTCACCTTCGGCCGCAAGGATGTGGGTGCAGATTCGGTCGAGGAACCAGCGGTCGTGTGAGATCACCATCACGGTTCCGGCGAATTCCGTGAGGGCATCCTCCAGCGCGCGCAGCGTTTCCACGTCGAGGTCGTTGGACGGCTCGTCCAGCAACAGGACGTTGCCGCCATCGAGCAGCGTCTTGGCGAGGTGCAGGCGCCCGCGCTCGCCGCCCGACAGCTGGCCGGTGAGCTTCTGCTGGTCGCCGCCACGGAAGTTGAAGCGCCCGAGGTAGGCGCGCGACTGGATCTCGAACTTGCCGACGGTGAGGATGTCCTGTCCGCCCGAGATCGCCTGCCAGACGTTCTCCTTCTCGTTGAACTTGCGCGTCTGGTCGACCACCGACATCTTCACCGTGTGTCCGATGGTGATCTTGCCGGAATCGGGCTTCTCCTTGCCAGTGATCATGCGGAAGAGCGTCGACTTGCCGGCCCCGTTGGGGCCGATGATGCCGACGATCGCACCGGCCGGGATCTTGAGTGACAGGTTGTCGATCAGCACGCGCTTGCCGTAGCTCTTGGTGACGTTCTCGAACTCGATCACCTCGTTGCCCAGGCGCTCGGCCACCGGGATGAAGATCTCCGCGGTCTCGTTCCTCTTCTGGTATTCGTAGTCGTTCAGCTCCTCGAAGCGCTTCAGCCTCGCGATGTTCTTGGTCTGCTGGCCCTTGGCGTTCTTGCGAACCCACTCCAGCTCCTTCTTGATCGCCTTCTGGCGCGCGGTCTCGCTCGATTCTTCCTTCTGCAGGCGGTCGCGCTTTTGTTCAAGCCACTCGCTGTAGTTGCCCTTGTACGGGATGCCGGTGCCGCGATCGAGCTCGAGGATCCACTCCGCCGCGTTGTCGAGGAAGTATCGGTCGTGGGTGACGGCGACCACGGTGCCCGGGAAGCGCGCGAGGTATTGCTCGAGCCATTCGACGCTCTCGGCGTCGAGGTGGTTGGTCGGTTCGTCCAGGAGGAGCATGTCGGGCTTCGAGAGCAGCAGGCGGCAGAGCGCCACGCGCCGCTTTTCACCGCCGGAGAGCTTGTCGACCTTGGCATCCCACGGGGGCAGGCGCAATGCGTCGGCGGCGATCTCCAGCTGGGTATCGAGCGTGGAGGAATCCGCCGAGGCGAGCAGCTTCTCCAGCTTCTCCTGCTCGGCGGCGAGCTTGTCGAAATCGGCGTCGGGTTCAGCGTACTCGGCGTAGACCTGCTCGAGGCGCTTCTTGGCGGTGAAGACCTCGCCCAGGCCCTCCTCGACCGCCTCGCGCACCGTGTGGCCGGGCTCGAGCAGGGGCTCCTGCGGGAGGTATCCCACGCGAATGCCCGGCATGGGGATCGCCTGGCCCTCGAAATCCTTGTCGATGCCCGCCATGATCTTCAGCACGGTGGACTTGCCCGCGCCGTTCAGGCCCAGCAGGCCGATCTTGGCGCCCGGGTGGAACGAGAGCGAGATGTTCTTGAGGATTTGCCGCTTGGGGGGAACGACCTTCCCCACGCGGATCATCGTGTAGACGAACTGTGCCATCGGGAATCGCTGCTTCCAGCGGAAGGGTGAATCGAAAACAGGCCGAGAGGATACAACATTGGGCCTGTTGCGCCGTTTTAAAGCGCGAAAAAAAGCCCGCGGGAATGCCCGCGGGCCGTGAATTGCAGGCGGTCGGTGGCTACCTGCGTGCGGAAACTCAGCGGTTGCTGGCGGTGATGGGATTGGGCTCGCGCGCCACCATGATCTCGTTGCCGCGGCGATCGCGGTAAGTGTCCAGGTCGTTCGCCATCGCGCTCTTCACGATGACGCGATCTTCCTCGAGGGCGGCAATGGCGCGGGGGCGGCCGGTCGGCACGAAATGGCCGTTCACCCACAGGCGATCGGCGCCACGGGCCTCGTAGTGGCCGGGCAGCCAGATATAGCCGGGGCGCGCGGCCGAGACGTCCACGCCGGTATCGTCGATTCGCGGAGGGCTGATGACCGCCTGTTCGCCATCGCCGAGAATCGCGTACGACATCGCGGGCACCATCGCGCTCGTGAATGCGGCCGCGGCGAAACCTGCGGAAATCAAGGTCTGGATCCTCATGATGCTCGCTCCTTCGTGATATCGCGTGCCGCGCGGGGAGCGCGCGGCCGATGAGGATCAAGTTATCGAAGAAGCCCGGCGAACGCTGCCAGCGGTGCGCGGTTTGTCCGGTCGGCCGTTGCTGACAACCGCGCAGAAGCGGAAATAGAAAGGGCCCGGTGTTCGCCGGGCCCTGGTCGCTCCGCGAACGGAGGACTTTTTTGCCCGCGTCGTCTTCACTGGGAAGACTGCGCGATCGAGAATCCAGTGTACGCCGCGGCTCGCGGGAGCCCTGTCGGCCGGCTGCTGAATTCCGGTAGGACTCGCTGCTAACGCATCGAGACGACGGACGCATCCGCCGCTTGGGCCGTGAAGCCCCAGGAAGCGGGCACATGGCGCGGCAGGGACATGGCGCACGCAGCGACCATCGTTGCCAGCAGCACTCGTCTCGCCCACATGGTGATCGCTCCTCGGTTGCGAATGCCTACCAAGTTAAACCGGACGAAGGACGGGAAATGCCGGACTGCTCTCCATTGGCCGTCGGAGCAGTCCGGCGAGGCGTGTCGGAATGAAACCTACGCCTTGTTACTTGCTCGAGCCCGAGCCGGATCCCGACGAGCCCGAGGAGGCCGACGAACCCGCGGAGCCGGCCGAGCCGGAGCTGCTGTCACCACCCGCGCCGCCCGACCTGCCCGTGCTGGAGCCCGCGGCCTGCCCGTTGGTGGTATCGACGTTGCCCGTGCTCGATGCCTTGTCCGAGTTGTAGGCCATGTGCTTCTTCAGCTTCGACTTGGACTTCGCCTTGGTCGTGCCCGAATCGGTCATCGAGGCGCTCGGCGTGGTTTGCGTGTCGTTCATCGCCGTCCGGTTGCCGTCGCCCGCCGTATAGCCGAGCGTGGTCCCGGTGCCGCCGGTGGAACCCACGGATCCGGCCGACATTCCGCTGCCGGAATTCGGGCTGCCGCTCATGGCGCCGCCGCTGCCGGCGGAGGTGCTGTTCGCCGTGCTGCTGCCGCGCGAGCTGCCACCCATGGCGTTGTTGCTGCCCGACGAGTTGCTGCTGCCCGACGAGTTGGTGTCGTTGGACGCGACGTTGGCGCCACCGGTGTAACCGGTGGAGGATTGGCCGGTGGGCGAGGAAGCCGCCATCGAGCTGTTGGTGCTGGCCGCGGTGCCGTTCTTGGCCTTCTGGTGATCGCCCATCGCGAGGGCATTGGTCCCCACGAGCGCGACGATCGACGTCATGACGAACATAGGCGCGAGTCTGCGCATATGAATCTCCTGTTTTTGCTGGGTTGGAAGGGTCGACTACGAATCGATGTGCTGGAAGCTACTTGCAAGGTACGTGCCACGGCCGGACGCGGGATTGCGCGGCTCTTCGCGACACGCGGATGAACAAATTGCGCATGCAGAAAAAAAGATGCCGGCGAGGACATCGCCGGCATCCGAAAGGCGCAAGTGACTTCCTGTCAGCGCGACAGGGGGCCCACCAGCGCGGGCGAGGGTCCGTCGTCCGGCACCTCGCGCGAGCGATCGACGTTGGTGCGCGGCGCGATGCTGTAGAGGAGCTGGCCGTTGCGTCCGACGCGATGGCGATCGCGCTTCGCGTCGCCGATCACCTGGTTCATCGCACTGTCCGCGTAAGCGATCTCGGCGGAGGCGTATTGCGGCGTCGCATACGTTCCCTGGGCGGACGACACGGCATAGGCGCTGCCGGCGATCACATTGCCGTTCGCGTCCACCGCCGGCTCACCGGTATTCACGATCGGGCTGATCGCGCCGGGAAATCCCAGCGAGGCGCCCACGACGGTCGTGGTGCCGGTGCCCGTTCCGGTGCCCGTGCCCGTTCCGGTGCCCGTGCCCGTTCCGGTGCCGGTGCCGGTGCCAGTGCCCGTGCCAGTCCCGGTGCCCGTATTCGTCCCCGTGTTTCCGCTCCCGCCCGACGTGGTTGTGCCGGGGGTCTGGCTCACGGTGGCGGCAGGCGGCGGCGTGGTCGCATCGCGGATCTGGCTCGCCGAGGTATTGGCGCTCGCGCGCGTGCCCTGGACGGCTTGGTCCGTCGCGGCGGCGCGCTGGTCCGTCTGCGTCGTATTGGTGGGCGCGATGATCGTCGAGGTCCCGGAAGACCCGGTCGATCCGGTAGAGCCCGAGGATCCGGATGACGTGGCCGGCGGCGTGTTGCTGATCACGGTAGGCGTCGCGGTGGTGACGCCGCTGCTGCCGGCAGCCGCGCTCGACGAAGTGCCGAACGAATGCGTGGCGACAGCGGCCGGGAAGGCGTGCGCGATCACCGGCGCCGCGAACAGCACTGCGACGAGGCGCGCGAGCGAGGCCGCGGATGGGGGTTTGCGCATCGATATCTCCTTGGACGGAATGGGACTGCTCAAGAACTTTTCGACGCGAGGCCGGTTCCTTGGTTGCTAGTCCCTTCGGGGCACGAGCTTCGCGCAGTGGGACGTAGGCGGATCGCCTGCGCGCCTGACAGGAGGCGAAAAAAGAAAAGGGCCGCCTCCCTGCAAAGAGGCGGCCCGACAGGAGCAGGCTACGAGATCTTGCTTTTATGCGATGACGGCCACTTCAACGATCAGCGACGGTTGGGGTTGTCCGGCGCACGGTCCATGCGATTCGGAACGCCGTCGTGGTCGCGGTCGTTCGAGGCGAGGTGGCGATCCCAGTGGCCGCGATTCAGCCTCCAATGCCCGCCTTCCTGGACCCAGCGATTGGGCGTGTACGCAAAGCCGGCACGCTCACGCTCGAAGTGACCCTTCGTCCACACATGGCGACGGCCACGCCAGTCCCAGAATCCGGGGACCCAGGTGTAGCCGGCCCTCGGGGCGGGCACCACTTCGTAGCGCGGCGCGGGCGGCGCGACGTCGACGAAGATCCCGGTGTCCGCGAGGGACGTAAGCGGCATCACGCCGATCGAAGCCGTGGCGAGCGCGCCCAGAAGCAGTTTGCGTTTCCACATACGGTGTCTCTCCCAGGAAGGAGTAAAAGTTCACCCAATTTACCGAGCCGTGCGGTCGGGTAATGCCGGAGTGCGCCCATTCGCCGGTCGGAGTCGTCCGACGCGCCTGTAG
Source organism: Usitatibacter sp. (assembly GCA_036271595.1). Classification (GTDB taxonomy): domain Bacteria; phylum Pseudomonadota; class Gammaproteobacteria; order Burkholderiales; family Usitatibacteraceae; genus Usitatibacter. The sequence continues at coordinate 594 of DATBAI010000015.1, read as the reverse complement.
GCGATTGCGGTAAATTGGCGGTCTTCTGCGAGGAATTTCCAGATGACGATACTTTCCGATTCGCTCCAGCTCGCCCCCGACGACCTCGATTCGTTCTGGATGCCATTCACGGCGAACCGCCAGTTCAAGGCGGCTCCGCGGCTCTTCGTGAAGGCCGAGGGGATGTACTACTGGACCTCCGACGGGCGCCGCGTGCTCGACGGTTTCGCGGGGCTCTGGTGCTGCAACGCGGGTCATTGCCGCAAGCCCATCGTGGAGGCGATCCAGAAGCAGGCCGCGACGATGGACTACGCACCCGCGTTCCAGATGAGCCACCCGCTCGCCTTCGAGCTCGCCAATCGCATCGTCGATCTCGCGCCCGGCAAGCTCGACCACGTCTTCTTCTGCAACTCGGGGTCCGAGGCGGTGGACACGGCGCTCAAGATCGCGCTCGCCTGGCAGCGCCAGCGCGGCGAGGGCGCGCGCACGCGCTTCATCGGGCGCGAGCGCGGCTACCACGGCGTGGGGTTCGGCGGCATCTCGGTCGGCGGGATCGTGGCCAATCGCAAGATGTTCGGCACGATGCTCACGGGCGTGGACCACCTGCCGCACACG
>DATBAI010000014.1:0-6115 GCA_036271595.1 Usitatibacter sp. | reverse complement strand
TAGGCCTTCGCCTCGCCACCGAACTTCTTCGACAGCACCGAGGTCATCGCCGCCGTCAAAGTGGTCTTGCCGTGGTCGACGTGACCGATCGTGCCCACGTTCACGTGGGGCTTCGTACGCTCGAACTTGCCCTTGGCCATGGTCGTATTCCTGATTCGTTGTGTGTCGGTCGGTGCTGCGTGCTGCTCGATGCCTGGTGCCCATGAAGCGGATTGAACGCTTGACCTCTCCCTTACCAAGGGAGTGCTCTACCACTGAGCTACATGGGCCTGAATGCTGGAGCGGGTGAAGGGAATCGAACCCTCGTCGTAAGCTTGGAAGGCTTCTGCTCTACCATTGAGCTACACCCGCCTCGTGCCCGCCCGCCTGTTCGATACCGCGACTCCACTGCCTGGGACCGCGCCCGTTGCTGGTACGCCAGCCCCCAAACCGGCCCAGTTCCGATGGCCGTCCAATTTGGTGGAGAGGGTTGGATTCGAACCAACGTAGGCGCAAGGCCAACAGATTTACAGTCTGCCCCCTTTAACCACTCGGGCACCTCTCCGGGAAACTCTCGATTATGCCAGAAGTGGGACGATTCCGGCAAACAAAACAGAGAGTTTCCGGTTGATTTGCGGTGCGGGAGGATGCAGCTGCGCCAGTTGCCTTGCGGGAGTGGCTGGACTAAAGTGTATACACTTTCATATCCAGTCCCGACATGCAGCTCGCGATCTCTCCGGACGACTTCCATCGGCTGGAACCGTACCTCCCGACGGGGATGGCCGGGGGTCCTTCGAGCACCCCGGTCGAGCGGGCCGCCGGGTTCCTCGCGCGACTCGTGCTTTCGCACCGGGTGACGCCGGGCCAGAAGGTCCCGATGGACGAAATCGCCCTGCATATCGGCGCGAGCCGGACCCCGGTGCGGGAGGCGCTGCGCCGGCTCGAAACCGAGGGTCTCGTCGCCTCGCTCCCCAATCGCGGGTTCATCCTGCGCCGCCTCGAGGCCGTGGAGGTGTCGCAACTGTACGAAGCGCGCCAATGCATCGAGGCGTTCGTCGCGCGGCGCGCGTTCGAGCGGCGTAACCCCGGATTCCTCGACGAGCTCGGCAGCCTGCACGGCACCTACGAGCACGTGCTGCGCGGTCCCGGCGACTGCCGGCGCCTGGGAATGCTGGTGGACAAGGCATTCCATGTGCGCATCGCCCGCCAGGCCGGCAACCCGCACCTCACCGCATCGCTCTCGAACATGTTCGACCGCCTGATCCTCACGCGGCCGATCGAGGATTTTCCCCTGGGACGAATGGGCGAAGCGGTCGCCGAGCACGCGCTCGCGCTGGCGCGGTTCCAGTCCGGGACGGTGGACGAGGCCGAAGCGGCGCTCGTCCACAACATCCGCAACGGATGCGAGGCGATCGTCGCCCATTTGCGTTCCCCGTTGGAGTTTCCGGTTTCGATCGGCACACGATGAAAGACGAGGGCAGGAACATGAAGGCGATCACGACGGCCGTTGCCGCGGCCATGATGGCGGCGGCCCTGGGCGCGGCCGCGGGCCCCTATCCCGACCATCCGGTGAGCTGGGTTGTCCCCTTCGCGCCGGGCGGCGCCACCGACACGCTGGGACGCGTCTTCGCCGAACGGATGGCGCGCGGCGCGGCACAGACCATCACTGTCGAGAACATACCGGGGGCCGGGGGCACTTCCGGCGCGGCGAGGGTGGCACGGGCCCAGCCCGACGGCTACGCATTCCTCGTCGGGCACGTGGGCTACATGGCCGCCGCGCCCAGCCTCTACAAGGACCTGCCCTACGACCCGGTCAGGGACTTCGAAGCGGTGGTGCGCCTCCCGGACACGCCGATGGTGCTCATCTGCGGCCCTCGCCTCGGGCAACGCGACATTCGCGAGCTCATCGAATACGCGCGCGCCCATCCCGGCAAGCTCGACTTCGCCAACGCGGGCGTGGGCTCGGCCGGCCACCTGGTGGCGGCGCTCTTCGAAAGCGCGGTCAAGGCCGACATCGCCAACGTTCCCTACAAGGGCAACGCCCCTGCCATGACCGACATCCTGGGCGGACGCGTGGATTGCATGTTCGACCAGTCGAACACCGCGCTGCCGCAGGTTCGCGGCGGCAAGGTCGCAGCCCTGGCGGTGACATCGCGCGAGCGCATCCCGCAACTGCCGGACGTGCCCACCTTGCAGGAGTCGGGATTGCCGGGCTTCGAGGCCGCGACCTGGTACGGCATCTACGCCCCGCATGGAACCGCGCCGCAGGCCGTGCAGTGGATGGTCGACCGATTCGACGACGCCATGAAGGATCGCGCATTCACCGACAGCCTCGTGCAACAGGGCTATGTGATGGTGCCGCCCCCGGAGCGTGGGCCGGCCGCCCTCGCCTCGCAGACCCGGCGTGAAGTCGAGCGGTGGCGAAAGGTGATCGCCGCTGCCCATATCGTGGCCAACTGAGATCGCCTCCATGCCGAAGCTGCTTTCCCATTCCGACGTCGAGGCCTATCGCCGCGACGGCTTCCTCTTCCCCGTGCGCGTGTTCTCGCGGGACGAGGCTGCCGCGCTCCGGGCCGGGCTCGAGGGCCAGGAGGCGGCCGCGGGCGCGCCGCTGCATGGCAGCTTGCGCCTGAAGAGCCATCTCCTCTTCACGTGGGCGGATCGCATCGTGCATCACCCGGCGGTCCTCGATGCCGTTGAAGACCTCGTCGGGCCCAACATCCTCTGCTGGACGTCGAACTTCTTCATCAAGGAAGCGGCGAGCCCCGGCTTCGTGTCGTGGCACCAGGACGCGGCCTATTGGGGCCTGGAACCGGAGGAAGTCGTCACCGCGTGGGTGGCCTTGAGTCCCAGCAACGCGCAGACTGGCTGCATGAAGGTGATGCCGGGATCCCACCTGGAATCGCACATGCCGCACGTCGATACGTTTGCGAAGGACAACCTGCTCACGCGCGGGCAGGAGATCGCGGTCGACGTGGACGAATCCAGGGCCGCGAGCCTGGTGCTCGAGCCCGGCGAGATGTCGCTGCACCATATCCGCCTCGTGCACGGATCCGCGCCCAACAACTCGCGCGATCGGCGCATCGGCCTTGCCGTACGTTACCTGCCGGCCCACGTGCGGCAGACGAAGGGCCGCGACTCCGCGATGCTGGTGCGGGGCGTCGACGATCATGGGAACTTCGATCCGGAGCCGCGCCCGCGGCGCGACCTGGGCGAGTCGGAGCTGCGCGCACACGCCGAAGCCGTGGATCGGAAGGTGCGGGTGCTGTACCGGGGCACGGGCAAGACGCAGCTTCCGGCCTGATCGGGATCGAAAAAAATGCACGCCTGGAGGGTATTGGCGTTGGCGGCGATGGCAGGGCTCGCTCTTGCGCCCTCATGGTGCCGCGGAGAACCCGGCGATTTCGTCTATGGCCGTCCCGGTGCGCTCCTCCCCGCCGGATCGACCCGACTGAATTTCTATTGCATGGGCAGCGGATCGCCGACGGTGGTATTCGACGCCGGATACTCGGATTGGTCTCCCGCCTGGGCCAAGGTGCAGCCCGAGGTGGCGCGATGGACGAGGGCCTGCTCCTATGATCGTGCCGGCTCGGGTTTCAGCGACCCGGGCGTGAACCCGCGAACCAGCGCCCGTATCGCGGACGAGCTCCATGCCGCGCTTCGCAACGGCGGAATTCCCGGGCCCTACATCCTGGTCGGCCATGCCTACGGCGGCGACAACATCCGCACGTTCGCCCAACGGCACAGGGCACAGACGGCCGGGCTCGTGCTGGTCGATGCGGACGCGACCGATCTCGAGCCCCGATCGCTCCAGGAGGCCGACCACAAGGGCCACCTCGGGATCCCGGTCTTCTTTCGTGCCTGCCGGGACGCACTGATTGCCGGAAGATCGCTCGAGGTCTCGGCACCCGCGGGCGAGCCGCCGCAGCGCTGCGATCTCGCATTCTTCCGCGGCTTGCCGGAGGCGACCTGGTCGCAGGAGCTGAACGAGAAAGTGGCCGAGCTCACCCGCTCGAAAGCGCCGATCTACGATGCGCTCGCGTCGGAGATGGAGGAAGTGCCCGGCGATGAGGCCTATCTGCAAAAGCACGAACGGCCCCTCGGATCGCGTCCGATCCGCGTGCTGAGCTCCGGCCACCATGGCGGCGGCCCGGCCGGCGGCGCGGATTCGCCGCAAGGCCGCCAGTTCCAGGAGGAAGTGGCCAAGGCGCAAGGCCAATGGCTGCGCCTGTCGACCGACTCGAAGCAGGTATTCGCGCGCAAGAGCTCCGAGTACATCCAGCTCGACGAGCCGGAAATCGTGGTCCGGGCGATCCGCGAGGTGTACGAGGCGGTGCGCCGATAAGGCTACTGCGGGCCATGGGGTGCCGGCACCCCGAATCGAACGGGGGACCTACCGCTTACAAGGCTAGTTTTCCAGAGTCCCGGGTGTTCCCAAGACTTCCCCCGCAGCCGTCGCACTAACGATCCAGTGGCCCTCGGCAAGTTCGACTATCCGAGTAGTCACTTGATACGCGGTCATTGCCCGAGTGCCGACGCGGTTGCCCAGAATGGTCAGTGCCGGACCTAGCTGGAATTGTCGCGCTCGAGTGCTTTGCAGAGTTCGTCCCAAATCATGGACGGATTGTGGTGGGAGGCCGACTGGCGCGCTGTGACGGCTGTCACAGCCCCACGGTCCGTGGCATTACGCCCGTAGCGCGACGCGATTGCATCACCGAGTGAGCTTGGCGCAGGCCATCAAAGACAGTGGCAGTGTCGGCGGACACACTTAACTGCCGATCATTCCGGAATCGATACGTAGCCGCCCCATACGGAGCTGAACCTCGTCTTGAAGGGCTCGGGCCGCACGCAACCAAAAGTCTAGATCTACTTTCCGAAGCGACTCGCCATGGGTGTGCGAAATCACCATCCTCGAACTGTGGCTAATCGAAAAGGCATTCCCATCTGCGTGAGCGAGCACTTTGTCGCGAGCAGCCTCAAGAGCAGCCAACAGTCCTGCAAATCTCGCCTGATCATCCGCAGTCGGCAATGCGATCGCCACAATGTTGTCTCGCTCCGCGACAATGGAGGGGTCGCGGTTGCGCCCCGCAAGGCCCGATGCGGCATTGCCCTCCTTGAACACTTGGCAGAAGTACACGGCCGCTAAGGCTCGGTAGTTGTCGTACACATCGTTAAGATCAATCCAAGTACCGAAGGGATGTGCACTCCTACTCGCCTCCGTGATCTCGCCGGTGGGAACGGCGTGCAGGTCACGGGCGGCGCTTGCTCGACATGCGTCGTTGAGGAGCAGTCGCACCTCCAGAAGCGCCGCGTTCCATAGATGAAGACGGCCCTTGAACTCGACGGTAGGTCCAGCATCCTTAGTTGTCACGATCTAGTATCTTGGGAGTCATGCGTTTTCTCCAACATGGCGACATCCGTCAAGTCGTGCTCTCGCCCAAGTTTCCGCTTGGAGTGGACTAAGTCGTGAAGGCCGAGCACACGACATGGCACACCTTGCTCTATAGTCGCTATCGCGCGCGATAACGCGGCGCCAAAATTCAAATCGCCACAGCTTGTTAGGAGTTCCATATAAAGAGGACTGAGCGGAAACTGGACGTTCGGTTTGGATAAGCGCTCGATGTGTTCTGGGGAGAGGTGGAACCGCAGGCCGGCGACGGCGCGCGCAACGCGGGAAGCGTTTTCAGCGGTCGGCTCGATCCAAATGTCGAGATCCTTCATGGCACGGGGCTCGCCATGAAACGAAACGGCATGGCCGCCGATAACGATGTACCTCACCCGATGCTCGTTCAGGAGACCGAGTAGCTCGACTTCTTGAACGGCTAGATAAAGCGACATGACCCAAGTTGCGCTGCTCGCGCGAAAATTGATCTATCTGTGCCTGGCTGTAAACCAGCTTTCGTCACTGCTCCTCGCTTAACCACTTCTGAAGCCAAGCTGCAAGGTTGGTCGCAACGAAATACTGTAGCGCCCGCACTTCCAGACGTCCGATGCCCTCATCGTGGAGGAGTCCCCGGGCAATCAGCTCTGCACAGGCCATGCGCAATACTGCGTCGGAATGCTGGGGAAGGTCCTCCTCAGATCCAAGGGGGGGATCTTCGATGGATCTATGGTTCCTGTGTCACCGACACCGAGG
>DATBAI010000013.1:0-73618 GCA_036271595.1 Usitatibacter sp. | reverse complement strand
CGACCGCGCCGTCCCTTGCCATCGTACACACCGCAAAGACCGACTTTGCCAGGTCCAGCCCAACGGACGTAACATTCATGGTGAGACTTCCCCCTCGTTTTAGATTGATCCTCAGAACCTCAATCTTGGCACCTAGGTGCCATGCGGTCTTGCCGCTTCGAGTGCGGGAAGTCTCCTTATATTCGTTGGAGCGGACCGTGGGGCATCGTGGCCGCACCGTGCGCGCGTGTGCAGTTTGTGCGCGGGCCGGTGCGCAATGGCAACAGAGCGCGGTCGCTCAACTCAGCCGTTAGACGTACGGAAAAGACGTCCCGCGTAGAATGAGGGTATGGAGTTCGCGTGGGATCCGAAGAAGTCCGCCTCGAATCTGCGTGACCACAAAGTCACATTCGAGGAGGCGTCCTCCGTCTTCGGGGACTCACTGGCCATCACCTTCGACGATCCCGATCATTCCGAAGGTGAGAGCCGCCTCCTCACATTTGGACTTTCCGAGCAAGGCCGCCTCCTCGTCGTAAGCCATACGGAACGCCGAGGTCTTGTGCGAATCATCAGCGCTCGCCGAGCGACCCGCGCCGAGCGCCGAATCTACGAAGAGGGCTAAAGCCCGATACTCGACCATGCGAAAACAGTACAAACGCGAAGATTTGGGCAAGGGCGTGCGGGGCAAGTACTACGCCGCCTACTCGAAGGGGACCAATCTTGTTCTGCTCAGCCCCGACGTGGCAGCCGCCTTTCCCACTTCCGAGGCCGTGAATGAGGCACTTCGGGGGTTGGTCCAGGTGGCAAGGGAATCCGTACGTCTAACAGCGCGTTCGAGCGGACCGGGAAAGGTCGGGGGCCGCAAGAGCGCGCTCAAGAAATGATGCGCACTGTTGCGACAAGCGCGTGGTGGCCGCTCGCTCAACGCGATCGTTAGACAGCATGCGAGCGACCGTGACAGAGCTTGACGACCGGGGCTACGCGATCGCCCCGCGCGTGGTCGACCCGCGCGAAGTCGGGACAGTTGGACGAGCGATCGACCGTCTCGCCCTTCGCAGCGCGGGCACTCGAAATTTGTTGGCTCGGCCTTGGTGCCGTGCGTTCGTTCAGCGCATCAAGAGCCGTCTCGCGAGCGCGGGCGCATTTCCTGCGTCGTTCGTTGCCGTCCAATGCACGCTATTCGACAAAACGGCCAACCGCAACTGGCTTGTCGCGCTTCATCAGGATCTCTCGATTCCCGTGCGCGCTCGGGTCGATCATCCTTCGCTTGGCGCGTGGTCGCGGAAGGAGAGCGCGCACTTCGTCCAGCCGCCGAGTGAAACCCTCGAGCGGCTGGTCGCCGTTCGCGTCCACATCGATGATTGCGGCAACGAGAACGGCCCGCTTAGAGTCGTGCCCCGGTCGCATACGGTGGGTCGATTGGCCCCGAGTGCCGCATTCGAGCTCCGTGCAAAACTCGGCGAGGAGCCGTGCCTGGTCAAGAGCGGCGACGCTTTGCTCATGCGCCCCTTGCTGTTGCACGCATCGTCCAAAGCACAGGCGCCATCGCGGCGTCGTGTGGTGCATATGCTCTTCGGACCGCCAGCGTTGCCTCATGGCTTACAGTGGAAGCATGCCGTCTGACAATACGTTCGAGCGGACGGTCGTTTATCGTGGCCGCCGCCGTGGCAGGCCGCTCAACTCAGCCGTTAGGCAGTTTCCTCGGGGTACGCACCTTGACATACCATATTAGATATAGGCACAATATGGCATGTGGCGCATCGAGGAACACCGGCGCGTTGACAAGCAGGCCGCTGGCGCGCCCTCCGACATACTGAAGCGCTACGAGAAATGGAAGGACGTCGCGGCGATGTCCGGCCCAATGGGCCTGCGCCTGATCAAGGGATTCCGCGACGAAGCGTTGGCGGGTGAATGGAAGGGCTACCGATCATCTCGGTTGGGGGATCAGTGGCGCGTCATCTATCGCGTCGTGGCGGACGAGACGCTGTTTCAGGTCGCGTCAATCACCGCGCACGACTATCGGAGGCCCTGATGAAGGACTATCGCCCCGCCAAGAAGCGGGCTGCCGTGAGCGTCGGAGAGTCGGTTCGGATTCTCCGCGAGCTCCAAGAGATGAGCCAGAACCAGCTGGCCGAAGCGTCGAGAATTCCCCAGGCGACGATCTCGGCAATCGAGAACGACCGTGTCCGCTTGGGAGTCGAACGGGCGAAGGTGTTGGCTCGTGCATTGAAGTGTCATCCGGGCGTACTGGTTTTTCCAGGATGGTCGCATGAAGAAGCTGCGTGAGATCAACTTTGAAGCGCAACACTGACTAGGGTTCATGCAGGCACTCCAGGGGGGTCTTGTAGCCGTGGCGTTTCCTCGGCCGATTGTTGAGGTTGTTGGCGATCTCGTAGCAGATTTCCTGCGTCACGCCGGCCATGCTGGTTCCCTTGGGAAGGTACTGACGGATCAACCCGTTCGTGTTCTCGTTGGTGCCACGCTCCCACGAGTGGTAGGGCGTTGCGAAGTAGAAGGTGGCGCGCGTGCGACTCTCGATCTCGAAAATGCCCGAACTTTGCGCGGTCTTCCACTGATGCCGGACGCTCCGAGATATGGCGCTTGCCCGCCAAGCGGCCGCGGCTGTCGTAGTGGCCATAGCCCTTGCGTTGGAACAGCCGTGAATCAACAAGCATCACGCCGAGCCGCGCCACGGAGAACCCGTGTTTGACCACGTCAAATTCGGGGTCAGCGACTACGCGGCGAGCAAAGCGTTCTTCCTGCAGGCGCTCGCACCGCTGGGCGTAGCTGTCGTGGCGGAGGGGTCGCCCACATACGGTATAGAGCTCAGCCCGAATGGCAAGGCTTCATTGTGCCTGTACCAAACCGACGAGAAGCCGGCGCATCTCCACTTGGCGTTCACGGCCGAGAATCGCCAGCAAGTCGAAGCCTTCCATCGCGCGGCCCTGGCGGCGGGTGGCAAGGACAATGGGCCGCCTGGCCTGCGCCCGCGCTACCACGCGAACTACTATGCCGCCTTCGTGATTGGCCCCGACGGGCACAACATCGAAGTGGTTTGTCACCAACCGGGGGCCTGACCATGTGCCGCAACATAAAGACGCTTTTCAACTTCGAGCCGCCGGCCACCAAGGCTGAAATTCGCGACGCGTCGCTGCAATTCGTGCGAAAGCTGAGCGGCTTCACGCAGCCGTCCAAGGCCAATGAAGCGGAGTTCGAGCGCGCGGTCGAGAACATCGCGGCGTCGGCCGAAGCCTTGATCGGGGCGCTCGTCACGAACGCGCACTCGCGCACCCGTGAAGTCGAGGCCGCGAAAGCAAGGGAGCGTTCGGCGCTGCGGTTCCGCCGCGTTGAAGGTGATCGGTAGCTCCTCGCGCAATCGACGCAGTTGACGGGCCAATCGCGCAGGCGAAGAATGCCGCTGTCGATCAATCGGCAAAGGGGCAGGCCATGCGCAAGCGAATTTCCCGGATCGCTCCGGTTCAGCTCGGCAAGGTGGCGGCGGTCGTGTACGGAGTCTTGAGCATTCCCATCATGGCGATCATGGCCATCGCGGCGCTGTTCGGGCCGCACGCCAACAGCACCGTGTCGCTCGTGATGATCGTCGTTTTCCCCATCATCTACATCGTCTTCGGGTTCATCTTCATGGCCCTGGGCGCCTTGATCTATAACCTGGCGGCAAAATGGGTCGGCGGCATCGAGTTCGTTACCGAAGAGGTATCCGAGGCTTGATGGCGAGAACAGCCGCGCAGCGCGTGCTGATCGCTCTCCGATGATCCTCGAATCGGCGCCGCTACAGGTGAGGCCGGGAACGGCGGCCGCATTCGAAGCGGCGTTCCACGAAGCCCAGGCGATCATCTCCTCGATGCCGGGCTATCGGTCGCACGAGCTTCCGCAGTGGAAGAAACTGCTGCATCACTTCTACGATCCGTTTCCCACGGTGAACCACTACGAGCGGGTTGCCGGCGGACCCGGCTAGGAGCGACGTCTCACCGCGCTTCGCATCGCGCGCTCTTCATCCGCCTCCCCATTCGCGCCATCCTTTCAGCAGCGGGAAATAGAGACCGCGCCGAGCGCCAGGCTTGCCGAGCGCCGCCGCGTAGCCTTCGAGCTGCGGACGATAACGCACCGCTTCGGCGTCGAGGAACTTCTCGAAGCCCGCGCCTTCGTGGCTGCTGGTCTTGTAGTCGACGACCCATGCCTCGGCGAGATCCTCCCACATACGGTCGATCACGATGTCGCGGCGCGCGCCATCGACATACGTGGTGAGGCGATACTCGTTGCGCGCGTTCGGATGCGGCCCGAGGAGCCATTTCCCGCGCGGATCCTCGAGGGCGCCGTTCAACGCCGCGGCCACGCGGGCTGCGGCCTGGTCCAGCTCCGCCTGGATCACGCCCGCCGCGACAAGGCTCGCGCGGATGGCATCGCGCTGCCTTTCGACGCGGGCGCGGTTCCAGCCGCGCATCTCTTCATCGGCGACGCGTTGCAGCCAACGGTGGACGACGCTGCCGACGCGCCGCGACGTATCGCCCACCCAGGAGAATTCGATGGGATCGCGTTCCTCGCGCTCCTCGGGCGCGCGCCACGCAACGCCCGCTGGCACTTCGAACGCGAGACGCGTGAGGTCGAGGCGGCGCAGCGATGTTTGCGCGGCCAACGGCACCGTTCGCCCGGCGCCGCGCGTGTTACGCCGGGGATCGCCAGGCTCGAAATGACGCGCGACCGCGGGCCAGAGCTTCCCCAGTAGCGACGTGCCGGCCGGCTCCTGGACCGCACCGGCCCTTCTCGAATCGCGCTTCGCGTCTCCCATGAGGTGCAGGCGGCTTCGCGCGCGCGTTGCGGCGACGTACAGGAGCCTTCCCATCTCGTGGGCGGACTTTGTCTTGTCCAGCCGGCGGATCATCTCGTAGATGGCTTCCGGCTTCGCGCCGGACGGCTGGATGGGGGCAAGGAGCAGCGCGCCATCCGCGGTTTCCATCCACATGAAGAGGCTGCGGTCGTCGCGGCCCGATTGCCCCGCGAGGCCCGGCACGATGACGGAGTCGAACTCGAGCCCCTTCGCCTTGTGGATGGTCATCACCTGGACACAATCCGCGGACGCGAGGTCGGGCAGCGCGAAGAGCCTGGTGACGGACTCCTCGAACGCGCGCAGGTCGGGAAGCCAACCGGATTGCTCCATCGCCTCGAGATGGTCGAGATAGGTGTCGGCGTCTTCCAGCTCGACATCGCCTTCCACGCAGGCGGGCCCCGCCAGTGCGAGCCAGGCGCGCTCGATGACATCGCGCAATCCCCGGCGGCCCTGCTCGTCGAGCGCGCGGGCCAGCACCTCGCGCGTGCGCTGGAGCCGCATGCGGCCATCGGCGGAGAGGTTAGCAAGCCGCGCTTCATCGCGGATCGCCTCCCACATCGTGATCCGCTGGTCCTCGGGGGCGAGGGCCAGCAAGTCGGCGAGCGTGAGGCCGCACCACGGCGCGCGCAAGATGGAAAGCCACGCCACGCGATCGGCAAGGTGGGACACGGCGCGCGTGAGGGCCAGGAGATCCGCCACCGTCGGGCGGTGGCCCAGCGAATCGATCTCCACGGCGCGGTAGGCGATGCCCGCTTCGCGAAGCCGGGGCAAGACCTCGAAGAGGTGGCTGCGGTTACGCACGAGGATCGCCACGCTTGCGTAGCTGCCGTCGGGGCGCCGCTGCATCGCCTCGCGCGCGACGTCGGCCACGGCCCTCGCCTGGCCGGCGCTGTCGTAGTCGTAGAACGGATGGACGTGGACGCCGCCGGGGGCTTCCGGGCGTACCGGGTGCGAGCGCTCGTACTTCACGGCGCCGGTCCTCGCATCCGCCGCCTGCGGCATCACGTGCGCGAAAGCGCTGTTCACCCATTCCACGATTCCCGCGTGGGAGCGGAAGTTGGCCGAGAGCGTGACCGGCTCCAAGGCGACGCTACCCACGCCGCGCTCCCAGGCTTGCAGGAACAGACCCACCTCGGCCTCGCGAAAACGGTAGATGGACTGCATCGGATCGCCCACCACGAAAAGCGTGCGGCCGTCGCCGGGTTCCCAGCCGGAGGTGAGGAGCTGCAGCAGCTTGAATTGCGTGAACGACGTGTCCTGGAACTCGTCCACGAGGATGTGCCGGATACGATAGTCGAGCACCAGCATGAGGTCGGTCGCGCCCTCCTCGCACTCGAGCGCGCGCAGGGCACGCAGCGCGAACTCGGTGAAATCCGCCTTGCCGTGCTTCGCGAAGACGACCTGCAGCTGCGCGATCGCGATCGGCGCAAGCTTCAACATCGCGTCGAGGGCTTCCCACTGCGCGTCGGAATAGGTCGCGGCGGGCAGGTCCTTCACGACTCGCAACAGCGGCAGCAGCACGTCGTTTTCGTAGATGCCCTCGGGCGCCTGCGAGGGGCGTTGGCGCCATTTCTTGCCGTCGCCGGTGAGCCACTGCCTCGACTGCGCGATCCACCCGTCCATATCGAGCTGCGGGCGCTCGGCTTGCGCGGGCCAGCTCTCGAGCAACTCCTCGACGGTGACTCGCCGCACATCGTCCAGCGCGCGCTCGAGGGATTCGCGGTCGGTCTTGCGCAGGAGCGTGCGCAGCCATTGGTCGCGCCGGGCGAGCATTTCGGCGATGAGCTTTTCGGCGGCCGCGGCGTCGTTGTCGAGGTGGCGCAGCAGGCTCGCCACGCGGGTCGCCTCCTCGCCCGGCTCCTCGACCATGGCGAGCAGCTCGCGTGCGGCTTCGGAGAAGAGGGCGGTCGCGTCCTCGATCACCTCCGGTTGGCCGCCGAATCGCGAAAGGACCGGCATCTGCCGGGTGAGGGAGGCGCATAGCGCATCGATGGTCTGGACCTTCAATCGATCGGCGCTTTCCTCGAGCTTCCAGCCGAGCGATGCGTCCCGCTCGAGGGCGGCACGCGCCAGGTCCCAGGTGCGAGCGGCCTGGCCTTCCGGCGGCCGCGGTGAGGTCCTGGCGGCACGCAACGCCGCCAGCACGCGCCCGCGCATCTCGGACGCGGCCTTTACCGTGAACGTGATCGCCGCGATTTCCTCGGGACGCTCGACGCACGAGAGGAGCGCGAGGTAGCGCTGGATCAGGAGCTCCGTCTTTCCCGAGCCCGCGGGCGCCTGCACGATGAACGAGCGCGAGACATCGAGCGCGCGCCGGCGCCCGGTTTCGTCGGGCGCCACGAAGGCATCAGTCATCGGATTGCGCATCCTCATCGCTCGACGCGGCCCCGAACGGCGCCTTCTCGGCGACGCGGCATAGCAGGTGCTGCTCGCAGAAGGCGCAGGTCTGCGCGAGGTTCTTGGGATCGACACGCGCCTCGCCCGCGGCGAAGGCGCGGCCCAGCACGTCCAGCTCCTGGCGCCAGCGCGCCACCACGCCATCCCAGTTTTGGTATTGCCGCGACGCCTTGCTGCGGACCTCGTCGATCGTGCAGACGCCGGGCATGAGGCCGCCCACCGCGGAGATTCCCCGAAAGCGCGTTTCGCCCGTGCGAACCTGCGCGAAGGCGACCGCCGCGATCCGGCCCGCATCCTCGCCGCCCAGCGCGTACATCGGAAGCTGGGGCTCATCGGGTCTTTCGCCGAGCCACGCCGCGACCTTGCAATCGCCGGTCTTGTAATCGATCACGGCGAGCCTGCCGCCCTCGAGCTCGTCCTTGCGGTCGAGCCGCGCTTCCACCTTCACGCCGCCGAACTCGACCTCGCACTTGTCCTCGGTCTTCACGACCGTGAACGCTACCTTGCGCTTGCGTTCTTCCTCGAGCCAGGCGCGCGTGAGCCGCATGATTCGCGCGCGCTCCAGCTCGCCGTAACGCCCCGAGAGGGCTTCGGCGCCGCGGCCGCGAAGCACACCGAGGGCTTGCTCGGCGCACTCCGCAAGAAGCGATTCGCACTCCGATTCGCCCAGGGCCAGCAATCGCTCCTGGGTCTGGATGCGTTGCCACGCGGCTCGAAGCATCTCGTGCATGAGCGTGCCTCGATCCTTCGAATCGAGGCCGGCGCGCGGCGTCTCGATCTCCTCCGCGCGCAGGCGCCGTTTCGCGAATGCGCGAAATGGGCATGCCGCCTGGTCCTTGAAGAGCCCGGTGCCACCTCGCGTCGTCCCTCCGGTCGCGATCGGTGGGCCGGCGCCATCCTCGATCGTCTCGACCGCGTCCAGTGAGCGCATCGCTTCGCGAAGCATCGCGAACGACCGCACGCCGAGCGCTTCGGGCGTTTCCGCGGGGAGCATCGCGATGAGCGGGCTGGGTGAAAGCTCGCTTTCCTTGCGCATCGTCGCGTGGCTCAAGACAACCTCGGGCGCGGCATCCATCCAGCCCTGCGTGATGCGCCGGTCGAGCTCGAGCGATGCGGCCGGATCGGCCTGCGCGATGCCGGCGGCGCGCTGCGCGGCGATGGGGAGGAACGGGTTTGGCCGCGAAGGCAAAGGCCATGCGTCGTCCGTGAGGCCCATCACCCAGAGGTGGTCGAATTCCTGCCCCGCGGATTCGAGGACGCCCATCACCTGGATCGGCACGTCCGGCGCCTTCGGCTGGAAGATCTCCTCGCGGGCCATGCGGCGAAGGCGCTCGCGTGCGAGCTGGAAGCCCATCCTGCCGCTCACCTGCTCGAGCGTCGCGAATTGCGCAAGCACCTCATGCCACTTCACGAGCGTCTGCTGCTCGCGCGAATCGAGCGTGCGCTCGCCGGGGAATCCCACGATGCGCAAGGCCTCGGAGAACGCGCGCGCCCATCCGGAGGCGACCCGAGCCTCGAAGAGATCGCTCTTGCGGAACTCTGCAAGGCGGCGGAAGCGGTCGATGAAATCCGGGACGAAACCATTTCCCGAGGCCTCGCCCTGGCGCACGAACGATTCGAGGGAGAGCTCCGGCATCGCCCGGCGGCGAAGCCGCGCATCGAGGCGTGCGCGGGCCTCGCGCTCGGTATGCGCGCCCGCGATGAAGGGCGAGCGCAGCACGCGGCTCGCGTGCTCGAACGACGCGTGCGCTCCGGCAAGATCGATCACGTAGAGCGCATCGGCCACGAGCGGATAGGAATCGAGGGGAAGCCCGAGGGAAACGTTGAAGGGGAGCGCGGGCTGCGTGGCCGCGATCCGGTGGCCCGGAACGAGGACATTGGCGAGCGCGCGCTCGACACGGGAGCGCGACCTGGCGAGGTCCGGCACGACGATGCCGATGCGTGGAGACGATCCCGCAGCGTCTTCCAGCCGGGTGCGCGCCCAGCGGGCGGCGGCATCGATCTCGGCCTTTGCGTCGGCAAGAGCCACACGTGCGGCGCGCGCCTTGTGCGGCACCGACATCACCTCGACCACCGCAGAGCCGGTGGCGGCGAGCTTCTCGAGAAGCTCGCGCTGCTGCGGCGTCACGATGTCGAAGCCCACCATCGCGAGGGTGGAGGGCCGGCGCACCCGCGGGCGGCCAAGGAGCGGCGCAAGGAGATCGGCGGTGCGCGCTGGATCGGCATGGCCGCGCTCGCGAAGCGTGCGCTCGTAGTGCGCCGCCCACTCGAGGAAGGCACGGCCGTCGTCATTCGGGATCCGGCGGGCGTCGAGCGGAATACGCCAGGCGTGCGCCAGGTGCCATGCCTCGCGGCATTGGGAAACCGCCGGTCCCAGCGCGAAAAGCTCTTTCGCGAAGCGCGAGGCGCGGACGGCTTCTTCCCAGGCGGCCAGCTCCTGGGCCGGCGAGAGGAGGAGCGGCAACGGCCCGTCGCCATCGGCCTGCATCGCCTCCTCCCAAAGGCGCTTCATCCAGCTTTCGAGGGGCAGGATGTCGGCCGTTTCCCAGGAGGCGAGGCCCCGGGAGCCCTGGTAGGCCGCGAAATCCCGCGCCAGGGACTGCGCAAGGCGCCGGTTCGGGGTGACCACCGTCGCGGCCGCACCGTGGCCTTCGCTAAGCCTTTCAAATAACTGGGATTTATCCATCTGCGGCAGGTCGCGACGCATGGGGCATGATAGCGGCCCGCCGGCTCACCAGATGAGCCACGTAGCCGGGGACTGCGGTATCGGGCGGCGCTTTCTTACGGCTGTAACCATCCCGCTTACGGCTGTAAGCAGCCGAACCCCGGCGTTGTGCGAAATCTCACACGGTCCCGGTGGGTGCGGGGAATAGAGTCGGCCCGAACTGTGCGCTGTTTCACAGCCACGAGGCCGAAGATGCGTCAAACAACCAACAGACAACGTAACCCCATCGCGAAGGCGCTCGCTTCTTTCGCCGCGCTCGTGTTCCTTGCCGCGCTGTCGCTGGCGCCGGCGGCACGCGCCGACGTTGCGCTCGATCCGCCGTCGGTCGCGCAGGCGAAGCTTTCCACCGACCTTTCCAAGGCGATCACGGCCAACAGCGTCTCGGGCATCTCCTGGGCGCGCGAATCGTCGTCGGGGCGCCTCGTGAAGGTGCTCGTGATCTCCACGAACACCACCGACTCCTCGCTTTCCGACCTGCGCCATGCCGTGGTCGCCTCCGGCGGCGCGGTCTACTACAAGTACATCTCCGTGAACGGCCTGCTCGCAATGCTCCCCGCCGCGCGCGTGCTGGACATCGCCCGCCGCTCCGACGTCGAGAGCATCTCCCCCAACCGCATGACCGCGCGCACCTCGAGCCTCGTGGAGAAGTCCACCGGCGCCGCGGCGCTTCGCGCCGGCACGACGGGGACGGGCTTCACGGGCGCGGGGATCGGCATCGCGTTCCTCGACTCCGGGATCATGGCCTCGCATGGCGCCTTCGCCGGCACCAATGGCAAGTCGCGCGTGAAGAAGAGCGTGGACCTCACCCGCGTGAACGAGTCGGCGCTGCTGGGCCTTCTCGACTGGAAGGGCGGGCTCGACTTCAGCAAGCTGATCTATCCCGGCAGCTCCGCCCTCAACACGCTGGAATCGACGATCAACAGCTCGGCCGTGGGCAACCAGGACCCGTACGGCCACGGCACGCTGGTCGCCTCGCTCGCCGCGGGCCGCGCCGTCTCCACGACCACCGACAGCACGGGCGTGGCGCCTTCGGCGAACCTCTACGACGTGCGTGTGCTCGACGGCACCGGCATCGGCGACGTGGGCGACGCCCTCGCGGGGATGGACTGGGTGATCCTGCACAAGGACGACTACGGCATCCGCGTCGTGAACATCAGCCTTGCCGCCGACTCGACCGAGTCCTACCTCACCGATCCGCTCTGCCTCGCCGTGCGCCACGCGGTGGCCTCGGGCCTGGTGGTGGTCGTCGCGGCCGGCAACTACGGCCTCGACGCCTCGGGGCGCGAGCAGTACGGCGGCATCACGTCGCCGGGCAACGAGCCTTCCGCGATCACGGTAGGAAGCGCGAACCCGCACGACACCGCCAGCCGCGCCGACGACACCGTCAACATGTTCAGCTCGCGGGGCCCCACGCTGGGCGGCGACAACGACGCGAATGGCGTGCATCGCGCCGACTCGCTGTTGAAGCCCGACCTCGTGGCGCCGGGCAACCGCCTGGTGGGCGCGCTCGCCACCGACAACCTCGGACTCTTTCGCAGCAAGCTCGCCGTCACCTTCCCGCAACTCGTCGTGCAGGCCGCGCCCCTGGGCAAGGGCCTCATGGTGGCGAGCGGCACGTCGTTCTCCGCGCCGGTCGTCTCCGGCACGGTGGCGCTCATGCTGCAGGCCAACCCCGGCCTCACCCCGCCGCTCGTGAAGGCGATCCTCCAGTACACCGCCGAGCCGCTCGTGGGTTACAACCTGCTGGAGCAAGGCGCGGGCATGGTGAACGACGTGGGCGCCGTGCAAGTCGCGCAGGTGCTCCAGTCCAACATCTCGACGCGCGTGGCGAATGGCTCGATCAATGTGGGCGACGGGCTGCTCGCCGCCGGCCAATCGCTTCCCTCGCCCTCCTCGAACATCGACGGGCGCCTGGCGAACTGGAGCCGCATCGCCTACCTGGGCGGAAACCAGGTCCTCACGGGCGACGCGCTCCTCACCCGGTTCCAGGCACCGTATGACCCGACGCTCTCCTGGGTCGGCCCGACCGCGTTCGACATCGACATCGACCGCTTCGCCAACAACAACGCCTACATCTCCGGCTTCGACGAGGCGCTGGTGGGCAACGCCGCGCTCCTGTCCGCCGGGGTAGGCAACGTGGCGACGCTCCTCGGCTCCAGCAGCTCCGCGACCCAGACCGGTGCCTTCATGCCGACGCTCACGGTCTCGCAGCTCGCGGGCGGGTCGCCGGTGCTGATCGGCAACGGCGTGATCATCACCGAGGGCGTGATCCTTACCGAAGGCGTGATCTTCACCGAAGGCGTGATCCTCACCGAGGGCGTGATGGTCACGGAAGGCGTGGTCGTCACCGAGGGCGTGCTCGTCACCGAGAGCGTCATCGTGACCGAGCAGGGCCCGATGCCGGGCGAATGATGGATACCCAGGAAAAGAAACGAGAGGCGCCCGTGTCCCTGATCGACATGCAGGACTACACACCCAAGGCCCGGCTGTACTGGTGGACCATCGTATTCCTCGGGGTCTGGGCGCTCATCTATGCGATCGCGAGCGTGGCCGCGCTGCAGGGGACGGCGCTGCTCCAGGTGATCGCGGGCGCGGCGGTCGCCGCCGTCGTGGGGCTTTTCCCGGTTCGCATTCCCGGCTCGAAGACATCCATCGCGGGCGCCGAGATCTTCATCTTCCTCATGCTCATGCTCTTCGGCGCGCCGGCCGCGGTGCTCGCGGCCGCCGTGGAGGCGATCGTGGGCTCCTGGCGCGGCTCCAAGCGCTGGACCAGCCGCGTCGTGGCCCCGGCCATGGCCTCGGTCGCGATGCTCGCGTGCGCCTCGATCTTCGTAGCGGCCAAGTCGGTGATCGTGGCGCATGGCTTCAACGGCGGCGCGATCATCGCGGCCGTCATGGCGCTCTCCGTGCTGTACTGGATCGCCAATATCTTCATCACATCGACCCTCATCGCCCTGAAGAGGAGCCAGCCCCTCACGCCCGGCAAGTGGCTGCGCGAAAGCGGCTGGATCGGCCTCGCATACGTCGCCGGGGCGTCGGTCGCCGGCGTGCTGTACGTGAGCTTCGAGCAGTTCGGCTTGCCCGCCCTGCTGGTCTCGGTTCCGCTTGTCGCGATGTTCATCTCGACCGTGCACTACTACTTCCAGCACAAGGAAGCCGACGCGCGCCACGTGGAAGAGCTGAAGGAGAGCGAGAGCCGCTTCCACAGCGCCTTCGCCCACGCCGCCATCGGCATGGCGATCGTCTCGACCGACGGGCGCTTCATCCAGGCGAACAAGGCGTTCTGCGACATGCTGGGGCGCGGCTCCGCCGACCTTTCGGCCACGCAGCTCTTCGACCTCGTGAATCCCGCCGACTCGGACGCCCTGCGCTCCCCGCTGGACCGCCTCGTGAAGGGCGAGCTGAATTCCGTGCACATCGAGGTCCGCGGCCTGCACCGCGACGGGGCCGACGTCTGGATGGCGCTCAACGTCTCGCTCGCCCGCGACTGGCAGTTCCACACCCACAACCTCATCGTGCAGGCCCAGGACGTGAGCGCGCGGCGCCGCGCCGAGGCCGAGCTCTTCCACAACGCCTATCACGACAGCCTCACGCAGCTCACCAACCGCGTCCATTTCGACGAGCAGCTGAACCGGGCGATCGCGCGCGTGCAGCGCCATCCCGAGCAGCGCTTCGCCGTGATGTACCTCGACTTCGACCGCTTCAAGGTCGTGAACGACTCGCTGGGGCACAAGGCGGGCGACGAGCTCCTGGTGAACGTCGCGCGGCGCCTGAAGGGGATGCTGCGCGAGTCCGACGTGCTGGCGCGCCTGGGCGGCGACGAGTTCGCGATCCTCGTAGAGAACATCAAGAACGAACGCGAGCCGGTGGAGCTCGCCGAGCGCATCCACAAGGAGCTGCAGCGCCCGATCCAGCTGGGCCACATGGAAGTGGCGATCAGCGCCTCCATCGGCATCACCTACAGCACCAACGACTACCAGACTTCGGACCAGATCATCCGCGACGCCGACATCGCGATGTACAAGGCGAAGTCGAAGGGCAAGGCCCAGTACGCGCTCTTCGATTCCAGCCAGCACGCGCAAGTCTCCGCCCAGCTCACGCTGGAAACCGAGCTTCGCAAGGCGCTTGGCAAAGGCCAGATCTACCTCGAGTACCAGCCCATCTGCACGCTGAAGGACGGCCGCCTCATGGGGTTCGAAGCGCTCGCCCGCTGGAACCATCCGGTGCGCGGGCTCCTCGAGCCGTCGATGTTCATCCCCGTCGCCGAGGAAACCGGCCTCATCGTGCCGCTGGGCAACTGGGTGCTCGCCGAGGCGTGCCGCCAGATGAGCGAATGGCGTGCGATCCGCGCCGACTCGGGGCTGCGCATGAGCGTGAACGTCTCCAGCCTGCAGCTCTCTCACCCCGACTTCGTCCCGCACGTGGCCCGCTCGCTCGCCGCCGCCGAGATGCAGCCGTCGCAGCTCATGCTCGAGGTGACCGAGAGCGTGCTGATGAACGGCATCGACAACGCCCTTTCCACGCTGACCTCGCTTCGCCAGATGGGCGTGCAGCTTTCCATCGACGACTTCGGCACCGGCTACTCGTCCCTCTCCTACCTCGCGACGCTCCCGATCGACGCGCTCAAGGTGGACCGCTCGTTCATCGACCGCATGAACGGCGAGGGCGGCGAGATCGTGAAGGCGATCTTCAAGCTGGGCCAGGCGCTCTCCAAGCAGGTGTACGCCGAGGGAATCGAAACGCGCGCGCAGCTCGCGACGCTCCAGGAGCTGGGCTGCGAATTCGGCCAGGGCTTCCTCCTCTCCAGGCCGGTGAACGCCGACCGCGCGGGCGGCATCCTGGCGGCGGCCAACCACGGCCCGGTGCCGATCCTCGCGTAGCCCTTACATAGCTCCAACGGACCAGCCGCGCGCGGAAACCCGCGCGTGCGCCGGTGGCCAGAGGAATGGGCCACCATGAACCGCAAACCTCTGTTCCTCCTGTTCGCCTGCGCGAGCCTCGCGGCGCCCGCGGCATGGGCCCAGGCCCGAAACCCGGTCGCCCGACCCGACGACCCCGCCCTCCTCCTGCCCGGCGCCTGGAACGGGGCGGACCTGGAGAAGCGCAGCAACTGCGCGGCGACGCAGAACAACGGAACTCGGGGCACCTACGCCGAATACGACATCGGCTACGACAGGACCGCCGCCACGATCGGCATCAACCAGATCGGCATCACGGGCCTGCAGTGCACGTACAGCGGTGCGTACACGGCCGATCGGTTCCAGCCCACGTGGACCGGCTTCTACAGCTGCACCGACGGCAAGACGGGTAACTTCCAGGCGCAGTCGATCAGCGCCACGGCCAATGCGATGTCGATCCGGCTCTCGATCAAGCTGACCGGCTCCGAGACCTGCGACATCGACGCGATCCTCGGCGGATCGCGCTTCTAGGCGTCGGGGAGCGTAAAGACGATCCGCGTGCCGCGGCCCTCGCGCGACTCCGCGCGGATGGTGCCGCCGTGCGCCTCGACGATGGCACGGCTGATCGCCAAGCCCAGCCCTGCGCCCTTGCGGGCGCGCTTGGTCGCCCCTCGCGCGAACGACTCGAAGAGCTCCTCCTCGCGGCCCTGCGGAAGCCCAGGCCCGCTGTCCTCAACCGCGAACTCGACGAAACCGCCATGGGCCTTGGCCTCGACGGTGAAATGCGTTCCCGCCGGCGTGTGGCGGGCAACGTTGCCGATGAGGCTCGTGAGCACGCGCTCGGCGAGGAGCGGATCCACCGACACTTCGGGCAGGTCGCTCGCGATGCGCAGCTCGAGCTCGTGGCGCCCGAGGAGGGTTCCCACGGAACGCAGCGCATCGTCCACGAGCTCCGCGGGCTTGCGCGCTTCGCGTTCCAGGCGCAGGTCGCCGCTCTGCAACCCGGCCATGAGGAGCGCATCGCGGGCCACGTCCACGTAGTGCACGCGCTCGAGCGCCGTGGCCACGAGCGTCGCGAAGATCTCGAACTGGTGGCGCTGCTCCGGGATGAAGAGGTCGCGCGTTCGTTCGGGGCGAACCGCGAGCACGCCGCGCGTGCGGGTGGGCGACTTGAGGGGCAGGAAGAGGTACTCGTTGCCGGCGAGCGTCTCGGTCCCGGCGCCCGCCTGCTGCGCCTGGTCGAACGCCCACTGCGCCGCGGTGCTGTCGAACGGATTGGTCATGCCGCGCGCCGTGGGGGAAGTGAGCGTGCCCGTGGAATCGGGCACCAGCACGGCCACGCGCGCCTTGAACTGGCGCGACATGAAGTCCTCGGTCTTCTCGATCACCTCGGCGGGCGTACGCAGCTGTGCGAGGTCGCGAGCGAATTCGTAGAGCGTGCGTGCGCGCCGCTCGCGATGGGCGGCGACGCGCGCCTGGAAGCGCAGGCTTCCGGCGAGCTGGCCGATCAGCACGCCCACCGCCAGCATCACGGCGAACGTCAGGAAATACTGGATGTCGGCGGGGACGAAGCTGAAGCGCGGCGGCACGAAAAAGAACTTGAACGCCGCCACGTTGATCGCGGCGCCGACGACCGCCGGGCCACGGCCCCACTTCACCGCGAGCAGCACCACGGTGAGCGTGTAGAACATCGCGATGGTGGCGAGCTCGAACGTGGGATGGATCGCGCTCGAGACACCGGTGGCCGCCGCGCATGCGAGCACGGTCCACACATAGCGGGCGCGCTTCTCTCCCACGCGTGAGCCTTCGACACGGGCGAGCCGCGGCACCGGCGCCGGAGCCTCCACCGCGACACCCGCATCCGAACCGGACCTCCCGATCTCGATCACGTCCAGGCTCGCGTCGGCCGCGGCGAGGCGCTCGCTCACGCTCCTCCCCGTGAAGACCCGGCGGACGCGCCCGCGCCCCACGACAACGCGCCCGATGTTGTGCTCGCACGCGTAGTCGACGATCGCCTGGGATTCGTCGTTGCCCGTGACGATCGCAGTGGCCGCACCGAGCTCCTCGGCGAGGCGCACGACGTTGAGGATGCGGCCGCGCTCGGGCCCGGGCAGGCGCTGGAGGTGCGGCGTCTCGACGTAGATCGCGGTCCACGGAGCCGCGAGCCCCTTGGCGAGCCGCGCGGCGCTTCGCACGACGTGCTCGGCCCCATGCGCGGGCCCGATGCAGCAAAGAAGCGTGCCCTGCGTCTTCCACACGCCCTCCGCGGACTTGTCGGCGCGAAGCCGGCGCACCTCGTCCTCGACCACGTCCGCGGTTCGGCGCAGCGCAATCTCCCGCAGCGCGAGAAGGCTTCCCTTGCTGAAGAACGTGCCCTCGGCGCCGCGCTCGGCCACGCCCACGTGCACCTTGCCCTCGGCGAGGCGCACCAGCAGCTCGTCGGCGGACATGTCCACCATGATCGTTTCGTCGGCGGTATCGAAGAACGTGTCGGGGACGGTCTGGGCCTCCCGGATCCCGGTGATCTCGCCCACCACGTCGTTCAGGCTCTCGAGGTGCTGCACGCTCATCGTCGTGAAGACGTCGATCCCCGCGGCGAGAAGCTCGTCGGCATCCTTCCAACGCTTGGGATGGCGGGCACCGGCCGGGTTCGCGTGCGCGAGGTCGTCGACCAGGATCACCTCGGGACGACGCCGGATCGCCCCATCCAGGTCGAGCTCGCCGGGTACCGGAGACGCGAGCGTCTCGAAGCCTTGAAGGAGAAGGAGGTCCGCGCTCTCGTGCGCGTCCACGACGGCCGCCACCACGTCGCGCCCCGCCTCGCGCATCCGGTGGGCGGAGGTGAGCATGGCATTGGTCTTGCCGGCACCGGGGAAGGCGCCGAAGAATATCTTGAGCTTGCCGCGTTGCGGAGCTGCAGCCGACATAGAACGATTTTACGCTTCCGGGTGGGCTAGAATCGGCGACCAGCCAGCGAACCGATCGTGGAAGACACCCTCCTCGTCGCCCGGGCGCAGTTCGGCCTCAACATCGGCTTCCACATCCTCTTTCCCGCGCTCACCATCGCGCTGGCCTGGTACCTCATCGTTTTCCGGCTGGCCTACCAGCGAACTCGCGACCTGCGCTGGCTCGCGACCTACAAGCTCTGGCTCAAGGTTTTCGCGCTCACCTTCGCGGTGGGCGTCGTGACCGGCGTCACCATGTCGTTCCAGTTCGGCACCAACTGGCCCGGCTACATGAACAAGGTGGGAGCGATCGCGGGCCCGCTCCTCTCCTACGAGGTGCTCACCGCGTTCTTCCTGGAGGCGACCTTCCTCGGGATCATGCTCTTCGGCATGAACCGCGTGCCCGATTGGCTTCACGTGCTGTCCACGGTCCTGGTCGCGGTGGGGACGACCGTCTCGGCCTTTTGGATCCTCGCGCTCAACTCGTGGATGCACACGCCCGCGGGCGCCGTGATGGACCAGGGCCAGTGGATCGCGGCCGACTGGGGGCGGGTGATCTTCAATCCGTCCTTTCCATACCGCCTCACGCACATGCTGCTCGCCTCCGGCCTTACCGCGTCTTTCGTCGTCGCGGGACTTTCGGCCTGGAGGTTGCTGAAGGCCGGCGCCGACGAGCTCGCGCGGCGCACGCTTCGCATCGGGCTCGCCACCGCGGCGATCCTCATACCGATCCAGGTCTTCGTGGGCGACCAGCACGGCCTGAATACGCTCGAGTACCAGCCCGCCAAGATCGCGGCCATGGAGGCGCTGTGGCACACGCAGGGCGGGATGCCCCTCGTGCTTTTCGCGATTCCCAACGAGAAGAAGCGAACCAACGACTACGCGATCGAGATCCCGTACGCGGGAAGCCTGATCCTCAAGCACGATCCCCACGCGACGGTGCGCGGGCTGGATGAGTTCGAGCCCGACCGGCCGCCGGTGGGCCCCCTCTTCTTCGCCTTCCGCGCGATGGTGGGCATCGGCCTCCTGATGCTGGCCGTCTCGTGGATCGGCGTGTGGGCCACCCGCCGCGGGCGTGTTCCGCCGCGATGGATGCTGTGGGGCTTCGCGGCGTTCACCTTCTCGGGATGGGCCGCCACGCTCTGCGGCTGGATCGTGACCGAGGTGGGCCGGCAACCCTGGCTCGTCACGGGCCTGCTGCGTACGCGCGATGCGGTGGGCGCGGCAAGCGGCGTGAAGCTCGGCATGAGCATCACCGGCTATGCGATCACGTATGCGCTGCTCCTCGTCGCATACATGGTGACCCTCACGCACATGGCGGGCAAAGGCGCGGATCCCACGGACCCCACGGCCGATTCGCACGCCGCCGTCGTGCCCCTCGCGCGCGCGGCGGAATGACCATGGATCTCGCCCTCGTCTTCGTGGTGATCATGGGCGCGTCGGTCCTCGTCTACGTCGTGCTCGACGGCTACGACCTGGGCGTGGGAATGCTGATGCCCGCGGCCAGCGAAGACGAGCAATCGTTCATGGTGTCTTCCATCGGGCCGTTCTGGGACGCGAACGAGACCTGGCTCGTGCTCGGGATCGGCGTGTTGCTCGCGGCATTTCCGAAGGCGCACGGCGTCGTGCTGGGTGCGTTGTACCTGCCGGTCGTCGCGATGCTGGTGAGCCTCATGTTGCGCGGCGTTGCCTTCGAGCTGCGGGTGAAAGCCCACGGCTGGCATCGCGACCTCTGGAACTGGCTCTTCTGGGCCGGCTCCTTCGGGGCGTCCTTCTGGCAGGGCGTCATGCTCGGTCGCTACGTCACGGGCTTCGCGAGCGGATTCGGCTATTGGATCTTCGCGTTCGTGACGGGAGCGAGCCTCTGCGGCGGCTACGTGCTCCTCGGCGCGACCTGGCTCGTCTACAAGACCGAGGGCGAGCTCCAGGCGAAGGCGCGCGCATGGTCGCGCTGGGGGCTCCTGTGGGTCGCCTTCGGAGTGGCGCTCGTGAGCCTCGCGACCCCCCTCGTGAGCGATACGGTGCGCGCGAAGTGGTTCGACTTCCCGGGCACGCTCTGGGTGATGATCCTTCCGATCGCCACGGCGGTGACGTGGTTCGCGCTCTGGAGGGCCACGCGGCCCGGCGGGCATTGGAAGCGCGAGTGGGTGCCCTATGCCATGGCCGTTGGGATCTTCACGCTCTCCTTCCTCGGGCTCGCCTACAGCATCTTCCCGTACGTGGTCATCGACCAGCTCACGATCTGGGAGGCGGCGGCGCATCCTTCGGGACAGCGGGCGCTCCTGCTGGGGACCGCGATCGTGCTGCCGTTCATCGTGGCGTACACGATCCTCTCGTATCGCATCTTCGGCGGGAAGGCGGCGAAGAAGCTGTACGACTAGTTACTTTCGGGGCTGCGTTTGTGCTCGGGGTGACGCCAAAGGGCGGGGGCGCGGGAAATCTCGAGCCGGCGCTAGCTTCCTTCGCTCTCGAAGTTCGCCACGACGACGGTGCCGAAGAATTTCTGGCACTGCTCCGGCGGCACGGGCTTGCTGATGAGAAAGCCCTGGATCTCGTCGCAGTCGTGGGCTTCGAGGAAGCGGCGGTGCTCCTCGGTCTCCACGCCTTCGGCGATCACGCGCAGGTGCAGGCTATGGCCGAGCGAGATGACGGCCTTGGCGATGAGTCCCTGGTCCGGGCCGCCGCTCGTGATGTCGCGCACGAACGAGCCGTCGATCTTGAGCGCCGTGAGCGGCAAGCGGCGCAGGTAGGAAAGGCTCGAGTAGCCGGTGCCGAAGTCGTCCACCGAGAGTCGCACGCCGATGCCGCGAAGGTCCTGCATCGTCTGCACGACATTCTCCGGATCGTGCATCACCATGCTCTCGGTGAGCTCCAGCTCGAGGTGCCCGGCCATGCCGGTCTTGTGGATCACGTCGGCGACGCTGCGCACGAGGCCGCCTCCCCAGAGCTGGCGCGCCGAGAGATTCACCGAGATCACGGGCTGGAAGCCGGCGTTGCGCCAGGCGCGGCCCTGCGCGCACGCGGTACGCAGCACCCAGTCGCCGATGGGAACGATGAGGCCCGTTTCCTCGGCGAGCGGGATGAATCGATCGGGAAGGATCAGTCCGCGCTCCGGGTGCCGCCAGCGCACCAGCGCCTCCACCGCGTCCACGCGCCCCGTGGCGAGGTCCACGCGGGGCTGGTAGTGGAGCAGCAGCTCGTCGCGGTCGATGGCGCGCCTCAGGCTCTGCTCCATGGACAGGCGCTCGTTGGCGAGCTCGTTCATCTCCGCCGTGTAGAACTGGAACGTGTTGCGGCCCTGGCTCTTCGCGCGGTACATCGCGGCGTCGGCATTCTTCAGCAGCGTCTGCACGTCGGGCCCATCCTGTGGATAGAGGCTGATCCCGGCGCTGCACGTGATGTTCAGCTCGCGCTCGCCGATCTCGATGGGCTCGCTCACCCGGGCGATCAAGCGGCGCATGGTGCGGAAGATCACGTCCTCGCGCGTCTGGTCGGAGAGGATCAGCACGAACTCGTCGCCGCCCAGGCGCGCCACGGTATCGCCGTCGCGCACCGCGCCCTGCAGCCTCTCACCCACGTGGCGCAGGACCTCGTCGCCGAAGTTATGGCCGAGGGAATCGTTGATGACCTTGAAATGGTCGAGGTCGATGAAGACCACCGCGATCGAGCGCGTGTTCCTCTGCGTGAACACGGCCTGCTTCAACCGGTCGTGGAAGAGGTGCCGGTTGGGAAGCCCGGTGAGGCCGTCGTAGTTGGCCTGGCGCTCCAGCTCCTGCTGGTAGCGCTTCCTCTCGATCGAGTATTGCATCGCCTTCAGCAGCAGCTCCCGGTCGATCTTTCCCTTCACCAGGTAGTCCTGCGCGCCGCTCTTCACCGCGTAGAGCGCGAGCTGCTGGTCGTCGTTGCCCGAGAGCACGATGATCGGCACGTCGGGCGAATGCGCGTAGACCTTGGAGAAGGTGTCCAGGCCGTGGCTGTCCGGCAGCGAGAGGTCCAGCAGCACGAGCGACACATCCTTCTGCGCGAGCACTTCCAGCCCTCGCGAGAGGCGGTCCGCGTGCTTCAGGCGGAACTCCACCCGGGCCGGCTCCTCCGACAGCATCTCGCGGATGAGGCGCGCGTCGCCGGGGTTGTCCTCGATGAGGAGGACCTGCTGGCCGGGATTCTCGGACTTCATTCGGGCGAGGATTTCATTTGACGGGCGGGAGGGTCACGACCGAAAGCCAGAAGCGGTCGATGGACTGGATCACGACGATGAACTTCTCGAGGTCCACGGGCTTGGTCACGTAGCAGTTGGCGTGCAGGTCGTAGCTCTTCAGCACGTCCTCCTCGGCCTTCGACGTGGTGAGGATCACGACGGGGATCGCTCGCAGCGCCGGATCCTGCTTGATCTCGGAGAGCACCTCGCGCCCGTCCTTCTTGGGCAGGTTCAGGTCCAGCAGGATGATGTCGGGCCGCGGCGCCTTCGCGTGCTTGCCGCGTTGCTTGAGGAATTCGATCGCCTCCACGCCATCGGTCACCCAGTGCAGGTTGTTGTAGACCTTGCCTTCGTGGAGCGCCTCCTTGGTGAGGCGGTGGTCGCCCGGGTTGTCCTCCACGAGGAGGATCTCCACCGGTGGCGAGTCTTCAGCGCTGCGGATCATCGTCGTTCCCCTTTCAATGATGGCTGCCGCCGGCATCGGAACGTGCGAGCGTGAAGCCGAACGTCGCGCCCTCGCCGGGCCGCGACTCGACCCAGATGTGGCCGCCGTGGCGCTCGACGATCTTCTTGCAGATCGCGAGGCCGATGCCGGTGCCGGGATATTCCGCCTTGTTGTGCAGCCTCTGGAACATCATGAAGATGCGGTCGGCGTATTGCGGGTCGAGGCCGATGCCGTTGTCGCGCACGGTGAAGACCCAGACCTTGTCGCGTGTATCGGCGCTCACGTGGATGCGCGGGTCCTCGCCGGCGCGAAACTTCATCGCGTTGCCGACCAGGTTCTGGAAAAGCTGCGTGAGCTGCGTCGCGTCGGCGAGGACTTCGGGCATGTCGCCGTGGGTCACCCGGGCCCCGCTCGCCTCCTGCGAGGCGCGAAGGTTCACCAGCGCCTTGTCCAGCGCCGCCGCGCTCGAGGTGAGCGCGATCTCCCGCCCGCGCGTGCCGACGCGGGAATAGGTGAGGAGGTCCTCGATCAGCTGCTTCATGCGCGCCGCGCCGTCCACGATGAACTCCATGAACTCCTTCGCGTCGCCGTCGAAGCGATCGCCGTAGCGCCGCTCGAGGAGCTGCGTGTACGACGACACCATGCGCAGCGGCTCCTGCAGATCGTGGGAAGCGACGTAGGCGAACTGCTGCAGCTCCTCGTTGGAGCGCTCGAGCTCGCGCGCCTTCACCTGCAGCTCGTCGTGGGCGAGGCGCGCCTCGTCCTCCGCCTCGCGCCGCGCCATGAGCTGGCCGATCTGCCGGCCCACGCTCACGGTGATCTGCAGCAGCCACTTGTCGGGGTGGCGCGGCTCATGGGAGAAAAATTCGATCGCGCCCAGCACCTTCTCGCCCATGAGCACCGGGAGCGCGAAGGCGCCGTGCAGGCCGCAGGACTTCGCGAGCGGCCCGCGCAGGAAATCCGGCTTCTCGGTCACGTCGGCCACCCACACGGAGTTGCCGGTGGCGAGCACGCGGCGGATGAGGCCGCTCGTTCCGGGCACGAAGGTCTCGCGGCCGCTCGCTTCGAGGAACGAGCGCACCCTGGGGTCGTCCTCGCTCCAGGTCTCGACGCAGTGCAGCCGGTTGGCCGCCGGGTCGAGCGTCCAGCGCGCGGCGCACGCCCAGTCGAGGCGCTCGCACATCACCTGCATGATTCCCCGGATCGCGTCGGCGAGCGACTCGGTGCTTCCCAGGTAGCGCGCGACGGCGTTCTCGATCGCCTCGCGCTGCTCGGACTGCTTGCGCTCGGTGATGTCGACGATGGTGCCGATGAGGCCGGCCACGCCGCCGTCGGGCCCCTGGAAGGTCGCCTTGTAGTAGATCGTGTGGCGCACCCGGCCATCGCGCATCACGAGCTGGATCTCGTAGCTCTGGCGGCCCGGATTGGCCCAGAGCTCCTCGTCCATCGCCTGGTGGCGCGCGGCCACCTGCGGCGAGGCGGGGTAGAGATCGCCGACCGCGACGCCTGCGACGTCGGAGCGCTGTATCCCGAAGAAATCCTCCCACGCGCGGTTCACGCCGAGGTAGCGCCCGTCGCGGGCCTTGAAGAAGACCGGGATGGGCAGCACCTCGATCAGGCCTTGCGCAACCTGGAGGTCGTCGCGGCGAGCGCCCAGCACGGCGAGCACGGACGCGACGTCGGCTTGGCCCTCATCCTGCATCTCGCCGCTCCTCATGCCGTCCCCATGGATGGGGATTCTCACCGTCATTCTAGGCCCCGCGGCGGGGCCCTCCTAGCGCCGTTACATCAGCGCTCGATGAGGCCCTTCTTGTCCTTCACTTCCTTCCACTCGTCGGCGTCGGGAGGCGCGGGCTTGCGCTCCACCAGCGGCTTCCAGACCTTGCAGAGCTCGGCGTTGATGGCGATGAATTCCTTCTGGGCCGCGGGGACGTCGTCCTCGGCGAAGATCGCCTCGACGGGGCACTCGGCCACGCAGAGGGTGCAGTCGATGCACTCGTCCGGGTCGATCACGAGCATGTTCGGGCCCTCGCGGAAGCAGTCGACCGGGCAGACGTCCACGCAATCGGTGTACTTGCATTTGACGCAGGACTCGGTCACCACGTAAGTCATCGCACGGCCTCTCTCGCCACGGGCTTGAAAGATTGGAAAAGACTGCCATTTTATCAGAGGGCGGATGGGCTCCCAACCCGGCTCTTTGCCCGGGCGCCGGGTTTTGGTCTACGATGATGGCCATAAAGGCGCCCCCGGTTCTCCCCCGAACCCCATCCCTCCGGGCACCAAATCCAATACGCAGAGGAAACATGGCCGAGAAGATCGTTCATATCACCGACGACACGTTCGAGAGCGAAGTGCTGCAATCGCAGACGCCCGTGCTGGTCGACTACTGGGCCGAGTGGTGCGGCCCGTGCAAGATGATCGCCCCCGCGCTCGACCAGATCGCGAGCGAATACTCCGGGCGCCTGAAAGTCGCCAAGCTGAACATCGACGAAAACCAGTCGACCCCGCCCAAGTACGGCATCCGTGGGATCCCGACGCTCATGCTCTTCAAGAACGGCGCGGTCGAGGCGACCAAGGTCGGTGCGCTCTCGAAGACGCAGCTCGCCGCCTTCATTGACAGCAATATCTGAACCCGATAACCTCGATCCATCCTGGCCGCACCCGCTTGACCCCCGCAGCGTAGTTTCTTCGCCAGGCCCATCCCACTTCGTTCGTATTGCCGGCCCGTGAGGTCTTCCGGGCTCGTTCACCCAAACCCTCCTCGTAGGACCGCGGCATGCACCTATCCGACCTGAAACTCAAGCACGTCCAGGAGCTCGTCGACATGGCCAACACGGCCGAGCTCGAGGGCGCCAACCGGCTGCGCAAGCAGGAGCTCGTCTTCGCCCTGCTGAAGAGCCACGCGAAGAAGGGCGAGGCGATCTTCGGCGACGGCACGCTCGAAGTGCTCCAGGACGGCTTCGGCTTCCTGCGCTCGCCCGACACGAGCTACCTCGCGGGCCCCGACGACATCTACGTCTCGCCCTCGCAGATCCGGCGATTCAACCTGCACACCGGCGACTCGATCGTGGGCGAGATCCGCACGCCCAAGGACGGCGAGCGCTACTTCGCGCTGGTGAAGGTCGACACGGTGAACGGCGAGCCGCCGGAGAACGCGAAGAGCAAGATCCTCTTCGAGAACCTCACGCCGCTGCACCCCGATGAGGTGATGCAGCTCGAGCGCGACATCAAGGCCGAGGAGAACCTCACCGGCCGCGTGATGGACATCATCGCGCCCATCGGCAAGGGCCAGCGCGGCCTCATCGTCTCCCCGCCCAAGGCCGGCAAGACGGTGCTCATGCAGCACATGGCGCACGCCATCACCGCGAACCATCCGGAGGCCGTCCTCATCGTGCTGCTGATCGACGAGCGCCCCGAGGAAGTGACCGAGATGACGCGCACCGTGCGCGGCGAGGTGGTGGCCTCCACGTTCGACGAGCCGGCCACGCGCCACGTGCAAGTGGCGGAGATGGTGATCGAGAAGGCGAAGCGCCTGGTCGAGCACAAGAAGGACGTCGTGATCCTCCTCGATTCGATCACGCGCCTCGCGCGCGCCTACAACACCGTGGTGCCGGCCTCCGGCAAGGTGCTGACGGGCGGCGTCGATTCCAACGCGCTGCAGCGCCCCAAGCGCTTCTTCGGCGCCGCGAGGAACGTCGAGGAAGGCGGCTCGCTCACGATCATCGCCACCGCGCTGATCGACACCGGGTCGCGCATGGACGACGTGATCTACGAGGAATTCAAGGGCACCGGCAACATGGAGATCCACCTGGATCGCCGCATGGCCGAGAAGCGCATCTACCCCTCGCTCAACGTGAACCGATCCGGCACCCGCCGCGAAGAGCTGCTGATCGCACCGGAGATCCTTCCCAAGGTGTGGATCCTGAGGAAGCTCCTCTTCGGCATGGACGAGCTCGAGGCCACGGAATTCCTGCTCGACAAGCTGCGGGCGACCAAGAACAACGACGAATTCTTCAACTCCATGAAGAAGGGATAGGCGCACGGTAAAAGGGCAGCCGGGCGCCTTGTTGGACCGGACGCCAGCGGGCGCCGGTCAACATGTCTCGGCAAAGCACGCTCCGGGCCAAAAAACCCTGTCCGCTCAAATACCTGGCTCAGCACGAGGAACGGTAACAACCCCTTGCTTTGATTGGGGTTTTCTGGGATAATCAGTGATTCCTGGGCAGGTTGAAAGCAGAATAAGTTCGTGCCCACCCACAAGGCGACCATCATGAAAGACGGCATCCATCCCAACTACCGCGAGGTCGTGTTTCTCGACACCAGCTGCGATTTCGGCTTCGTGACCCGCTCCACGGTCGCGACCAACGAAACCATCAAGTGGAAGGACGGCAAGGAGTACCCGGTCTACAAGATCGAGATCTCGGCCGAGTCCCACCCGTTCTACACCGGCAAGCAGAAGATCGTGGACACCGCGGGCCGCGTGGACAAGTTCAAGAAGCGCTACGCGCGCAAGGGCACGGCCAAGGCCGCCGAGTAACCCTGCTCGCGAAGACCACGAAAGGCAGCCCCCGGGCTGCCTTTTTTGCTTAAATCGCCCATGGCCGCCACCGACGAGACGCTGCGAGGCATGATCTCCTTCGACGGCACGCGCACGCCGACGAAGACGCTCCTCTTCCTCATCGTGTGTTTCGCGTGGCTCGTGCCGGGGTTGGTCGGCCACGATCCCTGGAAGTACGACGAGGCGATCGTCTTCGGGATCGTCGCCGACATGCTGCGAAGCGGCGACTGGATCGCCTTCCACCTCGCGGGCGAGCCCTACCTCGACAAGGCGCCGCTCTTCATGTGGGTGGCGGCCCTCTGCGCCAAGCTGTTCGGCGGCTTCATGCCGGTCCACGACGCCGCGCGCCTCGCGGCCGGGGTCTTCATGGCGGCCACCCTGGCGCTCCTCTCCGCGGCCAGCCTGGAGCTTCGGGGAGGCCTTCGGCTGGCGGTCCTCCTCTTCATCGGCTGCCTGGGCCTGCTTCCCCATGCGCACGAGATGCTGCCGGACCTGGCCGGCCTCACCGGCGTTGCCCTCTGCCTCTACGGCCTCGTCCTGGCCGCGCGCCGTCCGTGGCTGGGCGGCGTATTGGCGGGAGCGGGCGTTGGCGTGGGATTTCTCGGTAACGGCTTCCTTCCGGCCGGCATCCTGGTCGCCACGATGGCCTTGCTGCCTGCGGCGAGCCCCTTCTGGCGCACTCGCCAATATGCCGGCACGGCGGGGATCGCGCTCGTGGTGGCCGCTCCGCTCCTCGCGCTCTGGCCGATCGCGCTCGCGATCGTCACGCCCGGTGCGCTCTCGGCATGGCTCGACAACGCCCTCACCTCGCGCTGGAGCAGCCCCATCAGCCCGGACGCCATCGGCGAGGTGTTCTACTTCGCGCGGATCCTGCCGTGGTACGCGTGGCCGGCGCTGCCGCTCGCCGCATGGACGCTCTACCGGGCCCGCCACACGCTCACGCAGCGGCGCGACCTCATGCTGCCGCTCCTCGCGTTCGTCGCGTTCTTCGTGGTGACCTCGATCTTCGGGGACGCGCGCGTCGCCAACGGCTTGACCCTGCTGCTTCCGCTCGCCCTCCTCGGTGTCGCCGAGCTGGACACGCTTCCGCGAGGCGCGGCGAGCGCGCTCGACTGGTTCGGCATGATGACGTTCCTCTCGCTGGGCGCGGCGCTCTGGCTCGGATACGTGGCGGCCATGACGGGGCGCCCCGAAGCCATCGCGATGGCGATCGCGCGCGAGGTGCCGGGCTTCCGCTACCCGTTCAGCTTCGTGGCCTTCGCTCTCGCCTCGCTCCTCACGCTGGTCTGGGTCGTCGTGGTCGCGCGCTCGCTGCGTTCCACGCGACGCGCGCTCGTGAACTGGGCGGCGGGCATCACGATGGTCTGGATGCTGGTGATGACGCTCGGACTGCCGCTGGTGGACCAGGCGAGGAGCTACCGAAGCGTGGCCGCGCGCCTCGCCGCCAAGTTGTCGCCGGCGCCGACCTGCATCGCGCGGCGCAACGTGGGCGATGCACAGCGCGCGCTCCTCGATTACTTCGCCGGTATCCGAACGCTTCCGGAGAACGATCCCGCGGCGTCGCGCTGCGATGCGCTCCTCGTGCAGGCCGCACCCTCGAAGCTGCCCTCGCCCGTGGGCTGGGGCGAGCCGTATCGCACCTCGCGCCCCGGCGACAAGGGCGAGATGTTCCTGCTCTATCGCAGGTAGGGCCCCGCCGCTGGGCTACGTCCTCAACCTCGCGTCGAGGAGCTCTATCCAGTGGACCACGGGCACGCGCGAGCCGGCGTCCAGGTGCGACAGGCAGCCGATGTTCGCGGTGGCGATCCGCTGCGGGCCTCCCGACTCGAGCGCGGTCAGCTTGTTGCGCCGCAGGTCCCTCGCGATGCCCGGTTGCAGGAGCGAATAGGCGCCCGCGGAGCCGCAGCACAAGTGCGCATCGGGCACCGGCGTGAGCGTGAATCCCGCATCGCCCAGGATCGACTCCACGACGCCGGTCAGCTTGAGCCCATGCTGGAGGCTGCAAGGCGAGTGGAACGCGATCTTCTGGGCGGCCGCGGATTTCGGCAGCGATGCGAGCGCCGTACGCTCCGCGGCGACGACCTCTGAAATGTCCCTCGCCAGCGCGGAAACGCGGGCCGCCTTCGCGGCGTAGGCCGGATCGTGGCTCAAGAGGTGCCCGTATTCCTTCACCTGCGTGCCACAGCCGCTGGCGGTGATCACGATCGCCTCGGCGCCGTCCTGGATATGCGGCCACCACGCGTCGATGTTGGCGCGCGCATAGTCCAGGCCTTCCTCCTGGTACTCGAGATGGAAAGCCACGGCGCCACAGCAGACACCGCGCGGCACGCGCACCAGCGAGATGCCCAGGCGGTCCAGCACGCGGGCGGCGGCCGGGTCGATGGAAGGTGCGAGCGAGGGCTGCACGCAGCCCTGCAACACGAGCATGCGTCGACGGTGGCGCGCCTCGGGCCAGGAGCCCACGTCGCGGCGCGCGGTGAGCTTCGCGGAGATCGATGCAGGCAGCAGCGGCCGGAATGCCCGGCCCAGCGCCACGGCGACCGAGAAGAGACCGCGCCGCGGGATGAACGACTTGAGGAGCCAGCGCTTCAGGCGATCGCCCGGCGCACGAGGCACTCGCTCCTCCACCAAAGCGCGGCCGATGTTCACGAGCCTTCCGTACTCGACGCCCGATGGACAGGTCGTCTCGCAGGCGCGGCAGGTGAGGCATCGATCGAGATGGCGCTGCGTACGCTCGGTGACGGGCGAGCCCTCGAGCATCTGCTTCATGAGATAGATTCGCCCACGCGGGCTGTCCAGCTCGTCGCCCAGCAGCGTGTACGTGGGACACGTCGCGAGGCAGAAGCCGCAATGCACGCACTTGCGCAGGATCGAGTCGGCCTCGAGGCCGCGCGGGGAATCCTTGATCCAGTCGGCGAGCTGCGTCTGCATCGTCAGAAGTCGTACATGCGGCCGGGGTTGAGGATGCCGGCGGGATCGAATGCCGCCTTCAGCCGCCGGTGGATCTTGGCGATCGCGGGCTTGAGCGGGTGGAACACGGGAAGGACGCCGCGGCCGCCGCGGAAGACCGTGGCGTGCCCGCCCGCGCGCTCCGCAGCCGAGCGGACGTGCAGCGCGTCCACGTCGCCCGCGACCCAGCGCAGCCCGCCGCCCCATTCGATCACCTGGGCGCTCGTCACGCCGATCGGGGCCGCGGTCTGCGGAACGCACACGCGCCACAGCGTGGGCGAGCCCTGGAAGACATCGAGCCGTTGCTCGCGAAGATCGCGCCAGTAGTCCTCCGCGTCGACTTCCTCGCCACCCATCTTCGCTTTCGCGGCGGCTAGCGACGCAGGGGCGCCGGAAATGCGCA
The DNA here is from genome assembly GCA_036271595.1 of Usitatibacter sp. Classification (GTDB taxonomy): domain Bacteria; phylum Pseudomonadota; class Gammaproteobacteria; order Burkholderiales; family Usitatibacteraceae; genus Usitatibacter. The sequence goes on along the minus strand of DATBAI010000013.1, from coordinate 43,275 downwards.
CGCGCAGCCGCCCGCCTTGCCACGCCGTGGCCGAAAGCGGCAACGGCTGGCCCGCCCAGCGGTTCACCTGCTCGGTCGCGGGCGCCTCTTCCATCTCGTAGGCGAGCGTCATCTCCGCGGCCGGGCGAGGCAGCACCTTGAAGGAAATTTCCGTGATGGCGCCCAGCGTGCCCAGCGCGCCCGCCATGAGGCGGGAGACGTCGTAGCCGGCGACGTTCTTGATCACGCGCCCGCCGAAGGCGAGGTCCTCGCCCTTGCCGTTCACGATTCGCGTCCCCAGCACGAAATCGCGCACCGCTCCCGCGTAAGGACGCCGGGGCCCCGAGAGCCCGGTGGCGACCGTGCCGCCGATCGTGGCGGCGGGGCCGAAGTGCGGCGGCTCGAAGGCGAGCATCTGGCGTTCGGCCGCGAGCGCGGCTTCCAGCTCGCTCAGGCGCGTGCCGGCGCGCACCGTCACCACGAGCTCGCGCGGCTCGTAGGCGACGATGCCGGAGTACGACGAGAGGTCGAGCACGGCGCCTTCGGACGCCTCGCCGTAGAAATCCTTGGTGCCGCCCGCGCGGATGCGAAGCGGCGCCTTGCGCGCCGCATGGTCCCGGACGCGCTCGCAGATTTCCGCGATGAAAGTATCGTCCACCTCAGAACCTCGGAATGTCGGCGCGCGGCACACGCCCGCCGTGCACGTGCATGCCGCCCCACTCGGCGCAGCGCTTGAGCGTGGGCACGGCCTTGCCCGGATTGAGGATGCCGGCGGGATCGAAGGCATGCTTCACCGCATGGAAGGCCGCGATCTCGGGCGCGCGGAACTGCACGCACATCTGGCGCAGCTTCTCGATGCCCACGCCGTGCTCGCCGGTGATGGTGCCGCCCATCTCCACGCAGCGCTCGAGGATCCGCCCGCCCAATTCTTCGGCGTGCTCGAGGTCGCCCGGGCGATTCGCGTCGTAGAAGATGCACGGGTGGATGTTTCCGTCGCCCGCGTGGAAGACGTTGCCGACGACGAGGCGGTATTCCGCGGCGAGCCCGTACACGTAGTCGAGGATATCGGGCAGGCATCGCCTCGGGATCGATCCGTCGATGGCGTAGTAGTCGGGAAGGATCGTGGCGAGCGCGGTGAAGGCTCCCTTGCGCGATTTCCAGAGGCGCTCGCGCTCGGCGGCGTCGGCGGCGACGCGCACCTGCGCCGCCCCGCAGCGCTCGATCACGGCACGCACCGCCGCGAGGTCCGCGGCCGCCTCCTCGTGCGTGCCGTCCACCTCGGCCAGCAGGAGCGCCTCGGCACCCGCGGGAAAGCCCAGCGCGTAGCACTTCTCGCAAGCCTCGATCACGATGCGGTCCATCATCTCGAGGGCGGCGGGCACGATGCCCTCGCCGATGATCTCGCCCACGGCCTGGGCCGCCTGGCGCACCGTCGAGAAGACCGCGAGCAGCGTCTCGGTGCGCTGTGGGAGTGCGACCAGCTTGAGCGTCGCCTGCGTGATCACGCCCAGGTTTCCCTCGCTGCCGGTGAGGATCGCAAGCAGGTCGTAGCCCGCGCAATCGAGCGCCCGGCTACCGACCTCCAGCACGTCCCCGTCCGCATCCACGGCGCGCACGGCGCAGAGGTTGTGCGTGGTGAGGCCGTACTTGAGGCAATGCACGCCGCCGGAATTCTCCGCCACGTTGCCGCCGATGGAGCAGATCACCTGGCTCGAAGGATCGGGGGCGTAGAAGAGCCCGTGGGGCGCCGCGACCTCGGAGACGAAGAGGTTGCGAACGCCGGGCTCGACGGTGGCGGTGCGCGCGAGAGGATCCACGTCGAGCACGCGGCGCATCTTGGAGAGCACCAGCAGCACGCCATCGCGGTTCGGAATGGCGCCGCCCGAGATGCCGGTGCCGGCGCCGCGCGAGACGACCGGCACGGCGAGCGCGGCGCATGCGGCCACGATCTCGCGTACCTGGGCTTCGCTCTCGGGAAGCGCGGCCAGCATCGGCGTCTCGCGGTGCGCGATGAGCGCGTCGGTCTCGAAGGGCTTCAGCCCCTCGTCGTCCGCGATCAACGTGAGCGCCGGGCGGATCGCGGCAAGCCGGGCGAGCACCTGGCTGCGAAGGCTCGGCTGGGCAAGCGCGTTCATCAGAAGCGCGGCAGGTCCGGGTGCGGCATCGCCCCCGACGTCACGCGCATCGCGCCGTACTCCGCGCAGCGGTGCAGCGTAGGGACGGCCTTGCCCGGGTTGAGGAGCCCCGGCGGATCGAACGCCGCCTTCACGGCGTGGAACTGCGCGAGCTCGGCGGGCCGGAACTGCGTGCACATCTGGTTGATCTTCTCGATGCCCACGCCGTGTTCGCCGGTGATCGTGCCGCCCACTTCCACGCACATCTCGAGGATGTCGCGGGCGAAGCGCTCGGTGGTCTCCAGCTCGCCGGGGATGTTGGCGTCGTAGAGGATCAAGGGATGCAGGTTGCCATCGCCCGCGTGGAAGACATTGGCGCAGCGCAGGCCGTAGCGCGCCGAGAGCTCTTCTATGCGCTTCAGGACTTTCGCCAACGCCGCGCGCGGGATGGAGCCGTCGATGCAGTAGTAGTCGGGCGAGATGCGCCCCACGGCGGGAAAGGCGGCCTTGCGCCCCGACCAGAAACGCAGGCGCTCGGCTTCGTCGCGCGAGCACTGGATGCGCGTGGCGCCGTTGTCGCGGAGGATCCGGATCAGCCGCTCCATCTCGTGGGCGACCTCCTCGCGCGTGCCGTCGGATTCCACGAGCAGGATCGCGGCCGCCTCGAGATCGTACCCCGCGTGCACGAACCCCTCCACGGCGTCGGTCGCGAGGCGATCCATCATCTCGAGCCCGGCGGGAACGATCCCGGCGCCGATCACGCACGCCACCGCCTCGCCCGCGCTTTCCACGTCGGGGAACGAGGCCATGGCCACCTGTGCGAGCTCCGGCTTGGGCAGGAGCTTCACCGTGACCTCGAGCGTGATGGCGAGGAGCCCTTCGGAGCCGGTCGCGAGCGCGAGCAGGTCGTAGCCGGGCGCGTCCAGCGCCGCGCTTCCCAGCTCCACGAGGTCGCCCTCGATCGTGATCGCGCGAACGCTGGCGACGTTGTGCACCGTGAGGCCATACTTGAGGCAGTGCACGCCGCCGGAATTCTCGGCCACGTTGCCGCCGATGGAGCAGGCGATCTGGCTCGACGGATCCGGTGCGTAGTAGAGGCCGAGGGGAGCCACGTGCTGGGAGATGCGAAGGTTCGTGACGCCGGGTTGCACGCGTGCGCGGCGCGCAAGGGGATCCACCGCGACCACTTGCTTGAACTTGGCGAGCGACAAGACGATGCCATCCGCGAGCGGCAGCGCACCCCCCGACAGCCCCGTCCCCGATCCGCGAGCCACGACGGGCGTATTCGTCTCGAGCGCCACTCGCAGGATTTCCGCCACCTGCGCTTCGTTGTCGGGAATGGCCACCGCGAGCGGCGTGGCGCGATAGGCCGAAAGGCCGTCGCACTCGTAGGGCTTGAGCGCCTCGGGCTCCACCAGCAGCGAAGGCGGGGGCAGCGAGCGCGCGAGCCGGGCGGTGACTTCGGTCATGCGGCAATTATCCCACGGCGGTGACACCGCCCATGACGAGAACGATCCGAATCGCCGGCCTCGTGGCCACCCTGGTCACGCCATTCCCCGGGCAACCGAAAGCTAGCTCATCACCGATATCTGCTCGTTCGCCTTTTCCAGCCGCTCGACCAGCGTATTGAGGAAGCGCTCGTCGAAGAGGCGCCGGCACGAAAGCGAAGCATTGCGGAGGTCTTCCGCGCGGATCTTCATCACGATCGTGTCCGAGGTCGTGGAGACGGTAGCCGAGCGATGCGGGTCGCCCTTCGCGGTGAGGTATGACATCTCGCCGAAACAATCCCCCGCGGTGAGGACCGAGAGCGTCTTCTTGCCGCGAGTCACCCGTACGTAGCCGCCGGCGAGGACGAAGAACGAGTCGCCGTGGTCGCCCTCCTTGATGAGGGAGGTGTCGGGCTTGAACCGGGCCCACTTGCTGATCTTCAGGACCTCCCAGAGCTCGTTCTCCGGGAAATCCTTGAAGAACGGCAGGTTCTTCATCACGCTGAATCGCTCGGTGTCGGACTGCTCGCGCTTCTCCTCGGCCCGATGCTCCTTCTTCCAGATCTCGGCCAGCGCCGCGCCGAACTCGTCCCAGCTGGCGAAGCGCTTGGCCGGGTCCTTGGCCATCGCCTTCATCACCACGGCGTCCAGCTCCGGCGAGATGCCCTGGCGGTGCGTGGAGGACGACGGCGGATCGGGATCGGTATTCACGATCTGGTAGATCACGCTCATCGTGTTGGCGCCCGAGAATGGGAGCTTCCCCGCGAGGAGGTAGTACATCACCACGCCCATCGCGTAGATGTCGGTGAGGTGCGAGGCTTGGACGCCGCCCTGCACCAGCTCCGGCGACATGTAGGCGGGCGAGCCCACGTTGGTGATGACCGTGCGGTCCGAGACCTTGTTGATCGACGCGCCGAAGTCCGCGAGCTTGATCTCGGTGCCGTCGCTGTGGAGGATGTTGCCCGGCTTGATATCGCGGTGCGTGAGGCCCAGGGATTGCGCGAAGGCGAGCGCCCTCACGCACTTGAAGCTGATCTCCGCGACGTCGCGAGTCTCGAGGAGCGCCTCGGGCTTGCAGAATTTCTCGAGGGTGCCGCCCTCGACGAACTCCATCACGATGTAGCTGTACTTGTCCTCGACCACCGCGTCGTAGATCTGGACGATGTGCGGGTGGTTCAGCTTGCCGGCGAGCGCGGCCTCGTTCAGGAACATGCTCTTGTAGAGCGCGCCGTCCTCGGAATGCTTGAGGGCTTCGGGGAAGGCCACCTTGATCGCGACCTTGCGCTTGGCGAACGGGTCTTCGGCCAGGTACACCTTGCCGGTGGCGCCCCGCCCCAGCTCTCGCATGAGCTGGTACTTGCCGATGGACTGCATGGTGGCCATGGGCGCAGATTATAGGGGACGGGCGTCCCTTCCGCGTACCCGGCCCGGGCGCCGACGTCGGGGGCGCGGGAAATCTCGAACCGGCGCGATTCTTCGAAGGGCGGTGACACAATCCATTGGGTCGTCGTCGTCGCGAACGCCCGCGCCTCTCGAGATTTCCCGCAAGCCCCCGAACGTCGGCTCTGCGTTCACGGAAGCGATCGATCCCGACTATTGGATGGGAGGGCCGCTACGGTTCTGCCGCCGCACCGAAGGTAAGCCTGTTGCGGGCTGAAGGCGACGACCTTCCCAACTCAAAGTGGGTGCTGCATTCGATACGTACCGGAAAGCCAAAGGGGAGGGCTTGCGGGAAATCTCGAGAGGCGCGCGCGTCCGAGACTCCGAAGGTCAAATCGGTTGTGTCACTCCGCTTCGAAGAGTGCGCCGGCTCGAGATTTCCCGCGCCCTCGCCCTTTGGCGCAACTCCCGAGCACAAACGCAGGCTCGAAGGTTTCAGAAAACCTCAGGACTACGCCAAGGTGTCGTAGTACTCGCGCAGGATCTCGAGGACCTCCGGCCGCGAGAATCCCGCGGCGATCGGGCTGCGCTCCGCAAGCGCCTTGCGAACTTCCGTGCCGGAAACCTGCAGCCGGTCCGCGTCGCCGTGAGGGCAAGTGCGTCCCGAGGCCATGCCGCCGCACGCATGGCACCAGAAAGTGAGGTCCAGCTTCATCGGCTTGATCTCGAGCGAGCCCTCGGGGATCTCGTCGAAGATCCGGTGGGAGTCGAAGGGGCCGTAGAACTTGCCCACGCCGGCATGGTCGCGCCCGACGATCAGGGAAGAGCAGCCGTAGTTCTGGCGGAACACGGCATGCAGCAGCGCCTCTCGCGGGCCCGCGTAGCGCATGTCGAGGGGATAGCCGGCCTGCACGACCGTGCCGGGCACGAAATATTTCTCGATCAGTACGCCGATCGCCCGCGTGCGCACCTCGGCCGGGATGTCGCCGGGCTTGAGGTGGCCGAGCAGCGAGTGCACCAGCACGCCGTCGCAAGTCTCCACCGCGACTTTCGCGAGATACTCGTGAGAGCGATGCATGGGATTTCGCGTCTGGAATGCGGCCACTTGCGACCAGCCCAGGCGTTCGAACTCGGCGCGCGTCTCGGCGGGGGTCTTGAAGAGCTGCCCATACTTGGCCTTGAAGCCGCCGTCGGAGAGCACCTTCACGGGGCCGCCGAGGTTCACGTCTCCCTGGCGCATCACCATCTGCACGCCAGGATGCGCGGGATCGTCGGTACGGAACACGGACAAGCACTCGTGGCGCTTGTCGATGCCGTACTTTTCCGCGACCGACATGATGGCGAGGACCGAACCGTCGTCCGGATCCACGAGCGCGATTTCCGACTTGCCCGGCGAGAGGGTATCGGCGGCCGCGGGGTCGGTGGACAGCGTGATCGGGATCGGCCAGAAGGTGCCGTCGGCGGTGTGCATGGTGTTGCACACGCCTTCCCAATCGGCCCGGCGCATGAACCCATCGAGCGGAGAGAAGCCGCCCAGGCCGAGCATGACCAGGTCACCCTTCTCGCGCGAAGTCACGGTGACACGCGGGAGCGAGCCGGCGCGCCTGGCTTCGGCGGCGAGCTCGGCGCCCTGGACAAGCAGCGGCCGGAGGCCCTTGCCGCCGTGCGGGGGAGGAAGTGGCATGGCGCAATTGGACCTCGCACCCCGCCGGGGTGACAAGCCCGATATTCCTGATGAGCCGATAAAGCGGCTCGATTGAGGCCCGCGACGGCTTGCTCGATAATGGCTCGGTGAAGATCTGCATCGTCTCCGACAGCCACGATCGTGCCGATCCCCTGGCCCAGGCGGTGGAGGCGGCAAAGGCGCTGGGCGCCGAGGCGGTCATCCATTGCGGCGACCTGATCGGCGCGCAGACGATGAAGCCCGCCTTGGCCGCGGGGCTGCCCGTGCACGCGATCCACGGCAACAACCTGGGCGATGCCCAGGCGATGCACTTCCAGTCCCGCAAGAGCGGCGGCCTGCTCCAATACCATGGCGCGGAGGCGACCCTCGAGCTGGGCGGGCGCCGCATGGTCGTCGTCCACTACGACCACCACGGCTACGCGATGGCCTGCACCGGCGACTGGGAGCTCGTCTGCTGCGGCCATTCGCACCGCGCGGAGGCCCGCCAGGTCGACAACGTGAAGGGTGGCACCACGTGGCTCGTGAACCCGGGAACGGTGGCGGGGCTGGCTGCGCCGGCGACCTGGATCCTCGCCGACCTGGCCACCATGTCGTTCGACATCAAGGTGTTATAGGGCCACGAGCCTTTTGATGGGCGCATAGCAAAGTTTGCGGCGGCGCGCGCGGGACCCGATCGTAGAATCGACCGCAACCCGAGGAGGCAAAACATGTTCGGCACCAACCCGTTCGCACCGGCGATGCAGTCCCTGCCTGCCGGCTTCATGGAGTGGTACCTCTGCCTGATGGTCGCCGCGGTGGTGATCGGGGTCCTCGTCGACATGACGCACAAGGCAAGCGCGAGGTACTTCTTCGCCAACATGAAGAAATCGCGCACCGCGAAGGGCGCGCGGCCGGTCGCGGGCGGCGAGCTCGTGTCGATCGCCGTGCAGACCGCCGTGGTCGATGTCCTCGCCTCGGGCGAGTTCTGCAACCCGCGGCGCCGTCTCGCGCACCTGCTCACGATGTACGGCTTCCTGCTCTACGTGGGCACCACGGCCATCATGGTATTCGGCTACCCCGCGACGCCCGCACCCATCGTGCCCACGCTCTGGTGGATCGGCGCGCTCGCAGTCGCGTTGGGCGGCTACTGGTTCTGGTTCTTCATCCGCGCCGACGTGGCCGCCGAGGGCCAGTCGCCCTGGCGCGTGATGCGTGCCGACCTCTTCGTCCTGTCGCTCCTCGCGAGCGTGACCCTCGCCCTCCTCTGGGCGTGGCGAGGCGGGGGCACGGGCTGGCTTTTCCTGCTCTACCTGCTCGCCACCACGGTGCTCTTCGGCGGGGTCACGTGGTCCAAGTTCGCACACATGTTCTTCAAGCCCGCCGCGGCCTTCGAGAAGCGGGTATCGAAGGCCGATGGCACGGCCGAGAACCTGCCGACGCATGGCCGTGCGGATCCGGAACAACAAAAGCGGCACTCCATGGAGCTGTTGCGAGACGCTCCGATGGACATGGGGCTCGGCATCAAGCGCGAAGCGCCCCGCCACTACTAGAACACAGCCCAAGGAGCCGACTATGCCTACCTTCGTCTACATGACGAGGTGCGACGGATGCGGACACTGCGTCGACATCTGCCCCTCCGACATCATGCACATCGATCCGATCTACCGGCGCGCCTACAACATCGAGCCGAACATGTGCTGGGAGTGCTACTCCTGCGTGAAGGCCTGCCCCCAGCATGCGATCGACGTGCGCGGATATGCCGATTTCGCCCCGCTCGGCCACAGCGTCCGGGTCGACCGCGACGAGCGCAAGGGCACGATCGCCTGGAAGATCAAGTTCCGCGACGGCACCGAAAAGAACTTCCTGTCGCCCATCACCACGAAGCCCTGGGGAACGGCGATCCCGAAGCTCGCGGACGTTCCCGCGCCCAGCAAGGCGGAACGCGACGGCCAGCTGCTGTACAACGAGCCGAAGTGGATTCGCATGGACGAAGGGGGCCTGCGTACGCTCGAGGACGCCGGCCTCAAGCTGAAGAAAGGCGTGTACTACTGATGGCCTACAACACGATCGTCGAAGACGGCATCGATGTCCTGGTCGTCGGTGCGGGCCTCGGCGGCACCGGAGCCGCATGGGAAGCCAGGTTCTGGGGCCAGGACAAGAAGATCGTCATTGCCGAGAAGGCCAACATCGATCGCTCCGGCGCCGTCGCCCAGGGCCTCTACGCCATCAACTGCTACATGGGCACCCGCTGGGGCGAGAACAATCCCGAAGACCACGTCCGGTATGCCCGCATCGACCTGATGGGGCTGGTGCGCGAAGACCTGCTGTTCGACATGGCCCGCCACGTCGACTCCACCGTGCACCAGTTCGAAGAGTGGGGCCTGCCCATCATGAAGAACCCGAAAACCGGGCGCTATCTTCGTGAGGGCCGATGGCAGATCATGATCCACGGCGAATCCTACAAGCCGATCGTGGCCGAAGCCGCCAAGAAATCGGCCGACAAGGTCTTCAACCGCATCTGCGTGACGCACCTGCTGATGGATGAAGCGAAGCCGAACCGGGTCGCCGGTGCCGTCGGCTTCAACGTGCGCACGGGCAACTACCACGTCTTCAAGGCGAAGGCCGTGATCTGCGGCGCGGGCGGCGCCTCCAACATCTTCAAGCCGCGCTCGACCGGCGAAGGTGCCGGCCGCACCTGGTATGCGCCCTGGTCGTCCGCGTCCGCCTACGGGCTCATGATCGACGCCGGCGCCAAGATGACGCAGATGGAAAATCGCATCGTGCTGGCGCGATTCAAGGATGGCTACGGCCCGGTCGGCGCCTACTTCCTGCACCTGAAGACCTATACGCAAAACGCCCTGGGGGAAGAGTACGAATCCAAGTGGTTCCCCGATCTCCAGAAGATGGTCGGCAAGGAGTACCTCGATCCGGAAGCCTCCCACCTGACCCATCGGCCCATCCCGACGTGCCTGCGCAACCATTGCATCATCAGCGAGGTGAACGCGGGCCGCGGGCCCATCCACATGGTGACCATGCCGGCCTTCCAGGACCCTCACCTGGAAGAGGTCGGCTGGGAAAATTTCCTCGGAATGACCATCGGCCAGGCAGTCCTGTGGGCCGCCACCGACGTGGATCCCAAGAACGAGAATCCCGAGCTCACCACCTCCGAGCCGTACGTCATGGGCTCCCACGCCACGTGCTCGGGCGCCTGGTGCTCGGGCCCCGAGGACGTCTCCCCGCCCGAATATTTCTGGGGCTACAACCGCATGACGACGATCGAAGGCCTCTTCGGCGCCGGCGATGCGGTGGGCGGCACTCCCCACGCCTTCTCGTCGGGCTCGTTCACCGAAGGCCGCCTCGCAGCGAAGGCCGCGTGCAAATACATCGACGACGGGAATGGCGAGGGAATCGTCGTATCCGATGACCAGGTCGAGCGGCGCAGGAAGGAGATCTACAAGCCCCTGGAGCACTACAGGATCTATCGCAACGCCGTCGTGGCGGGGACCGTCAACCCGCACTACATCAATCCGCAGCAGGGCCTGGACCGCCTGCAAAAGCTCATGGACGAGTACTGCGGCGGCTATACCGTGAGGTACATGACCAACGAGAAGCTCCTCAACATCTGCCTGAAGAAGCTCCAGATCATGGAGGAGGACCTCCAGAGCCTCGCCGCGAAGGACCTTCACGAGTTGTTGCGCGCATGGGAGCTCATGCACCGCCACCGGGCCGCGGAGTGCGTCACCCACCACACGCTCTTCCGCAAGGAGACGCGCTGGCCGGGCTACTACTACCGTGGCGACGCCATGAAGGTGGACGACGAGAACTGGCACGTGCTCACGGTCTCGCGCCGCGATCCTCAAAGCGGCGAATACACCATGGAAAAAGCGCCCTGCTACCACCTGGTCGCGGAAAGCGACTAGCCGGGGCGGCGTTGAACATCATCGACAGGACCGACGAGGAGATACGCGCCATGGCCGATCCGCTGTGGCGCGATCTCCTCAAGTACTCCAACGAAGGCAAGTACGGGGACTTCGTGAAGAAGTTCGCCCGCTCCCTGGCGCTTGCCATGGATCAGGTCGTGGTGAACCACCAGTTCGCGAACAGCGAGCTCGCGCGGAGCCTCGCCGAGGACCCCGACTATCTCGGCATCATCCGCCGCGGCGAGCATGCGACGGTCCTCTACCGGCAACGCAGCACCCGCAAGCAGGGCGAATGGCTCGGCCGGCTGGTGCTCGGGTACGAGGACGGCGAGGCGAGGATCTTCGCCGCGTCCATCTTCTGAGCGGACATGAGCGAATCCATCCAGGACGGCAAGTTCGTCGAGCTCACCTACCAGGTGATCGACGGGAAATCGGGTCATGTCCTCACATGCGTCGAATTCCCGTTGGGCTACGTCCACGGACACAATGAGATTCTCGCCCCGTCGGTCCACAAGGAGCTGGAGGGCAGGTCCGTCGGCGATGTGATCGAGGTCCCGATCGACGGCAACCGCATCTTCGGGCCGAGGGACGAGTCGCTGGTTTTTTCCGACCGCATCGAGAACGTCCCCGAGGAGTATCGGCGCGTCGGCACTTCCATCCTCATGGAAAGCGACAAGGGCCACGCCCGCAGCTTCATCGTGACGCGAGTGGACGACGAGACGCTCACGGTCGACGGCAACAATCCCCTTTGCGGCAGGGAAGTCGTCTTCCGCCTCGAGATCCTCACGGTGCGCGAGGCGACCGGCGAAGAGACGAAGGCCGGCCGGGCGATCGGCGCGCAGCCCCGCGTCGATGGGTCGCTCATGAGGCCGGTTTGAAAAATGAATTCACGCGAAAGGAGCTGACCCATGAGCGAGCAAAAACCCGTCACCAAGGTCCCCGACGGCCATACGCCTTACTACACGACGCGGCAGAAGCCTCCGAACGAAAAGGGATTTGTCGGTTACGAGACCGTCTGGAAGCCGCTCCACAAGGAAGACGAGTACAAGACCCCGAAAAAGCCGTAGGCTTGTCCAATTCGGCCATGGGGAGGCGTTCCTGGATCACGGTCGCTGGCGCACGCCCACGGTAGTCCTCGCCTGCGCCGGGCTCGTCCTGATGCTCGCGCTCGGCATTCGCCAGAGCTTCGGACTCTTCCTGCGCCCGATGTCGGCCGAGCTCGGCTGGGGGCGCGAGACGTTCTCCTTCGCGATCGCGCTGCAGAACTTGGTGTGGGGCCTCGCCATGCCGTTCGCGGGTGCGATCGCCGACCGAAAGGGCGCCGGGCGCGTCATCGTCGCGGGCGCCATCCTCTATGCCATCGGCCTCTACGCGATGGCCCATGCCACGAACGCGCTCCTCTTCGACCTGTCGGCCGGGCTGCTGGTAGGCCTTGGGCTGTCGGGCACCGGCTTCGGTGTCGTGCTCGCGGTGGTGGCGCGGGCATTCCCGCCCGAGCGCCGCTCGGTGGCGGTGGGCCTCGCCGGCGCCACCGGCTCATTCGGGCAGTTCGCGATGCTTCCGACGGGACAGGCGCTGATCAACGCGTGGGGCTGGCTCCCGGCGCTCGCGACGCTCGCCGCGCTCGCGGCCGTGATGATCCCGCTCGGAGGCGCCCTGTCGGGACGAAACGAGGCGGCGAACGAAAGCACGCAGTCGATCGGCGGCGCCCTGTCCGAAGCCGCGAGCCACGGCGGCTTCTGGCTCCTCACGGGCTCGTTCCTCGTTTGCGGATTCCAGACGATCTTCATCATGGTCCACCTCCCGGCCTACCTCGTGGACCGCGGCCTCGGCGCGCAGCATGCGATGGCGGCGCTCGCGACCATCGGCTTCTTCAACATCGTCGGTTCCTTCGCCGCCGGCGCGCTCGGCGCACGCTACAGCCGCAAGTGGCTGCTCTTCTGGGTCTACGCCATCCGTGCCGTGGCGATCGCGCTCTTCGTCGGCCTGCCCATCACCCTCGGCAGCATCTACCTCTTCGCCGCGGTGATGGGATTCACCTGGCTGGGCACCGTGCCGCTCACCAACTCGCTGGTGGGACAGATCTTCGGGCTGAAATACCTCTCGACGCTCTTCTCGATCGCGTTCCTCGGGCACCAGCTGGGAGCGTTCGCGGGCGCTTGGGCCGGCGGCGCGGTATTCGATGCGACCGGCTCGTACCTGTGGGTGTGGATCATGTCGATCGCGCTGTCGGTGATCGCATGCGCGATGTGTTTGCCGATCGACGAACGGGCGATCGCGCGGGCGGCGCCCGGGGCCGCGTGACGTGATTCGCACCGGCGCGCGACCCGAGGTTTCCGGCGAGTTGCGGGCGCTGCTCGACGCGATGCCGATCGCCGCGGCGATCCTCGGCACCGATGGCAAAGTGCTGCACATGAATGCCGCGATGCGCGCCCTGGCCGGGCGTTCGGATCCCGCACGCCTCCCCGGGGCCCATGTGGCCGACCTTCCGGCGGGCCGTTGCGTGTTCGTCCTTCCCGGGACCACGCCCGACCCGCAGATGCAGCGCCTCGCCTCCCTGGGCTTCATGCTCGCGGGCGTCTGCCACGAGGTCTCCAATCCGCTCGCCGCGATCCACTCGATGGTGCAGATCCTGCAGTCGCCCCGCGGCGTCACGCCCGAGACCGTCGAGAAGGGCCTGAGCTCCATCGCGGGTAACCTCGTGCGGGTGCTCGCGATCACCCGCAAGTTGGGCGATTTCTCGCGGTTGACGGGCGATGCGCCGCAGCCGCAGTCGGTGGACGCCGCCGTGCGCGAGGCCCTCGGGCTGCTGCGCCACAACCGCTGGGGCGCGGAAGTGCGGTTCGCATGCCGCGGCTTGCCCGATGCCGTGACGCCGGCGCGCCCCGGCGAGCTGCAGCAGGTGCTCTTCAACATCATGCTGAACGCCGCGCAGGCGATGCAGGGCCGCGGCGACATCGAGATCGACACCGGGCGCGACGCCGCCGGGCGCGTGCGGGTGCGGGTGCGCGACACCGGCCCCGGGATACCCGGGCACGACCTGGAGCGCATCTTCGAGCCGTTCTTCACCACCAAGGCGCCCGGAGAGGGCACGGGGCTGGGGCTCGCGATCTGCAACGAAATCGTGCACGAGCTGGGCGGCTCGCTCAGCGCCAGCAACCATCCGGAGGGCGGCACCTGCATGGAGCTGATCCTCCCCGCAGCCGCGTAGCGATGGCCACCGCCCGCAGCGAGCGCATCTTCGTGATCGAGGACGACCCGGGCGTCTCCGAGGTGGTGGCGCTCCTCCTCTCGAGCGAGGGCTACCGGGTCGATTCCGCCGCCTCGGTGAAGGAAGGCCTGCGGCGCATCGCGGCCGGGGACCACGACGTCGTGATCACGGACCTGAAGCTTCCCGACGGCACCGGACTGGACGCGGTGCGCCTCATCCACGAGAAGGACCGCACGCTCCCGATCATCATGATGACCAGCTACTCCTCGCTGGAGAGCGCGGTAGCGGCGCTGCGCGCGGGCGCCGTGGACTACATCATCAAGCCGTTCGACAACGAAGAGCTGCTGCATTCGGTCGAGCGCGCGCTGAAGGAACGGCGCATGGGCCGCGAGAACGCGGCGCTGCGGCGAACGCTCCAGAGCGCCTACGCGAGCCGGCCGATCCTGGGCGAGAGCCCCGGGATGCAGAAGGCGCTGGAGCGCATGCGCAAGGCCGCGAAGTCCGAAGCCAACGTGCTGCTCTCCGGCGAGTACGGCACGGGCAAGGAGCTCCTCGCGCACGCGCTGCATGCGCGCGGGCCGCGCGCGGCCGGTCCCTTCGTGCCGGTCAAGTGCGGCGCGCTCGCCCCCGCCCTGCTCGAGGCGGAGCTTTTCGGGCGCCAGGGCGGCCCGGACGCGCGCGAGGGGCTCATTCGCGAGGCGCACGGCGGCACCCTCTACCTGGACGAGATCACCGAGCTCTCCGCCGCCCTCCAGGCGAAGCTGCTGCGGGTGTTGCAGGACAAGGTGGCCCGCTCGCTCGGCGAAGGCCGCACCTACGCCGCCGACGTGCGCTTCGTCGCGGCCACGCACTGGGACCTCGAGGGCGCGGTCGCGAAGGGCGCATTCCGGCAGGAGCTCTACTACAGCCTCAACGTGATCTCGATCACGCTGCCGCCGCTGCGTGATCGCGGCGCCGATGTGCTGACGCTCGCGCGCCACTTTGCCGAGCGCTACTCGCGCAAGCTCGGCAAGAGCGTGCGCGGCTTCGACCCGGAGTTCACCTCCTTCCTCGAGCACCATTCGTGGCCGGGCAACGTGCGCGAGCTCGAGCACCTGGTCGAGCGCGCCGTGATCCTCGCGGAGGGCGACGTGCTCACCGGCCGCGACCTCGCGGAGGTCGCCCCCGCGCTGCCCATGGTGCGGGCCGCGCCCATCGCGCAAGGCGACACGCCGCCCCTCGCCATCGAGGAGTACATCCGCGAGGTGGTCGAGCGGTTCCAGGACACGCGCAGCGAAGCCGAGCTCGCGCGCATGCTCGGTATCGGGCGCAAGGCGCTCTGGACCCGGCGGCGCCAATGGGGGCTGAAGCGCGTCCGCCGAAGCGCCGGATGACCCCCGCGATGTTTCCGCGCGAACCTCTCGTTTCCCACGGAAACGCGCCAGTGCCCCATGCATGCACGCAATGCCTTCCGGGACTTGCAATCGTCCTGCCGAATTGTTAACAAGCAGTACGGGATAGAAAACCAACCGAGGAGACCTGGATGTCCGAGCAGAAACCCGCGGCCGCCGCGCCGGCACGCAAGAAAGTCACGATTCCCCAGCTTGTCGAGAAAATGAAGAAGGGCGACCCGATCGTGCAGCTCGCGGTCTACGACTACGAGACCGCGATCATCTCGGACCGCGTCGGGGTCGACATCCTGTGCGTCTCGGACACCGGCGGCATGGTGCTCTTCGGGCACGAAAACACCACCTCGGTATCGTTCGAGGAGGTGATGTTCATGGCCCAGGCCGTGAAGCGCGGCTCGAAGTACGGCTTGCGCATGGTCGACATGCCGTACATGAGCTTCCACCTTTCCGCACAGCAAGCCGTCGACAATGCCGCGAAGTACGTCTCCCAGGGCGGCGCGGAAGTGATGAAGTGCGAGGGCAACCAGCACCATGCCAAGTACATGGAGGCGATCGTGAAGGCGGGCATCCCCGTGCAGGGCCACATCGGCATCACGCCGATGCGCATGGCGCAGCTGGGCGGCTTCTTCGCGCAGGGCAAGACCGCGGACCGCGCCAAGGAGCTGGTGGACGACGCCTGGGCGATGGTCGATGCCGGCTGCTTCTCGATCCTGTGCGAGGTGACCACGTCCGAAGTCTGCGAGCACCTGGCCGAGACGCTTCCGGTCCCGGTCATCAGCCTGGGCGCGGGCAACCGCGCGCACGGCGTGCATATCATCGGCTCGGACCTCTTCCATTTGTACGAGGCGCACACGCCGCGCCATTCGAAGATGTACGTGGACCTGGTGCCGATCATGGAAAAGGGCCTGTCCGACTACCGCGACGACGTGCGCTCGCGCGCCTATCCCGGCAAGGAGCACACCGTGTTCATGAAGGAGGATGAGCTTGCGAAGTTCAAGCAGCTGATGGCGAAGCCGCGCAAGGCCGGTAGCGCCGGTTGAGCTCCGTCAGCTCCCTCGACGCGCGCGCCATCCTCTCGCAGGCGCGGTTCTTCTCGGGCCTGCACGCTTCGCAGCTCGAGCACATCGCCGCGCTTGCCCAGGCGCGCTCGTTCGAGGCCGACACGCGCATCTACACGGTAGGTGACGCGGTCGACAATTTCTACGTGCTCGCCGACGGCATGGTGAGGTTCACGCTCGGCCTGTCCAAGCGCGATACCGCGGCCGGCGACATCATCCGGCGCGGCGACGTCTTCGGTTGGGCGCCGCTGGTCGAGGGGCACACGCGGCGCATCGCCACCGCGTATTGCCTCACCGCATGCGAGGTCCTCGCGATCAACGGAGCCGCCCTCACGCAGCTCATGGAGGAGGACACCGACCTCGGCTTCGGCGTCATGAAGAGGCTGGCGGTGCTCCTCACCAGCGAGCTCGTGATCCTCGCCGCCGGCTGAGCACGCGATGGCCGCGACCGCGCTCCTCGCCGTCGTCGCCGCGGTGGTGGGCTTCTTCATCGGCTCGGTCGGGGTGGGCGGCGTGCTGGCCATCCCGGCGCTCGCGATCCTTGGCGGGATGGACATCCACCGCGCCAGCGCGACCGCGCTCTTCACGTTCATCTTCACCGGGGTCCTCGGCACGTGGCTCTTCTACGTACGCGGCTCGATCCAGTGGCGCTTGACGGTGCCGATATGCGTGGGCTCGGTGATCTTCAGCTACATCGGCGCGATGGTGAACTCCTACGTCGAGCCGCGGTTGCTCACCCTCATCATCGCCTCGATCATCGTCTTCGCGGGACTCTACGTGATGCTCCCGTCGCGGCGTGCCGAGGGTGTGTACCGAACCGGCCGCGGCGCCGCGCAGCAGGTGCTCCTCGCGAGCGTCGGCGCGGCGGCCGGCTTCGGCTCGGGCCTTTCGGGCGCGGGCGGGCCCGTGTTCGCCGTGCCGTTGATGATGGCGCTGGGCTTCGTCCCGCTCGAAGCCATCGGCGCGAGCCAGGTGCTGCAGATCGTGGTCGCCGTGTCGGGTACGGCCGGGAACCTGCAGTTCGGCTCGATCGACTTCCTCACCGCGGCCTGGGTCGCGCCGCTCTCCCTCATCGGCGTGGCGCTCGGTACCCGGGCCGCGCATGCGGTGAGCATGGTGGTGCTGCGGCGCATGGCCGCGGGCCTTTGCATCGTGGTCGGGCTCTTCATGCTGGTTCGCGCCATTTGAGCAGTGCCGAGGAGCATCTCGCCGTGCGGGAAGGCGTGGGCCTCTTCGACTTTTCGTTCATGGGGCACTACGAGTTCGACGATGCCGAGGCTCTGCAGGCGCTGCAGAGCCGCGACCTGACGGGGCTGGAAATCGGCCAGATCGCCTACACGCTCCTTCTCGCGCCGAATGGGGCGGTGCGCATCGACGCCACGGTGTGGCGGCGCGGGCCGCGGCGCTACTGGCTATTCGCGGGCAAGCGCGCGGCCTACGGCGGGCGCGACCGTTCGGGCGAGCTCGCAATCCTCGCGCTGCAGGGGCCGGCGAGCGGCACGGTGCTGGCACGCCTCATCGGCCGCGACGCCGTGGCGGCGCTGCGTTACTTCCGCTTCACCGAGGTGCAGGAAATCATCGTGGCCCGCATCGGCTACTGCGGCGAGCTGGGATACGAGTTGCTGGTCCCCGCGGATGAGGTAAACGCGCTGAGGCGCCGGCTACTCGAGGCCGGGCGCGTCGAGGGGCTGCGCGAGTGCGGCTGGGCTGCAGCGGACAGCCTTCGCATCGAGGCGGGTTACGTGCTCTTCGATCGCGAGGTGGACGGCGAGGCGAATCCCCGTGAGCTCGGCCTCGAACGGCTGGTCGATGGCGGTACGCGTTTCGCACTGCGCCGCCGGCTGGCGGGGCTCGAGATCCTCGAGGGCCGCCCAGGCGCCGAGCTTCCGCCTGCGGCGATCACCAGCGAATGCTTGTCGCCGACTCTCGGAAAGGCGTTGGCGCTGGGGTTTGTCGCGCCCGAGGCCGTCATCGGCAGCGAGGTGCGCGCGGGTGACCGGCGCGCACGCGTGGCCGAGCTCCCGTTCTACGATCGCGAGCGGCTTCGGCCGCGGGCGGCGCCCCTGCCCGGCTAGGTTCTTCCCGTCAGGCCGCGCGCGCCTGGTGGAAGCGCTCCGCGGAAGCGATGGTGTTGCAGAGGAGCATCGTCACGGTCATCGGCCCCACGCCGCCAGGCACCGGCGTGATGTACGAAGCCTTCTGGCGCACGGTCTCGAACTCGACGTCGCCCAGCAGGCGCCCGTCGGGAAGGCGGTTGATGCCCACGTCGATCACCACGGCGCCCGTACGCACCATGGGTGCGGTCACCAGGTTGGGATGCCCCGCGGCCACCACCAGGATGTCGGCGGCGATGGTGAATTGCGCGAGGTCGCGCGTCTTCACGTGGCAGATCGCCACCGTCGCCTCGCGTTGCAGGAACATGAGCCCCAGGGGCTTCCCCACGACGTTCGAGGCGCCCACCACCGTGACGTTCTGCCCGGTCACGGGAATGCCGGTCTTGTCGAGGATGCACATGACGCCATAAGGCGTGCACGGCGGGAACACCGTGCCCCCGGCCACGAGGCCGCCCACGTTGTAGAGATGGAAGCCGTCCACGTCCTTGTCGGGCGAGACGGTCTCCAGGACCTTGCGCACCGAGATGTGCGGTGGCAATGGCAACTGCACCAGGATGCCGTGGATCGCGGGGTCGGCATTGAGCGCGCGGATGCAGTCGAGGACCAGGCCCTCGGGCGCGTCCGCGGGGTAGAGGAAGCGCTCCGAGCGAATGCCCATCTCGGCGGAGGCGCGCAGCTTGTTGGCCACGTACACGGCCGAGGCGGCATTGTCACCCACCATGATGACCGCGAGGCCGGGCGCGCAGCCATGGGCGTTCAGGCGGTCGGCGCGCTGCTTCCACTGCGCGCGCACCTCGCGCGCGATGGCATTGCCGTCGATCACGATCGCGCTCATGGCGGCGCTCCCCTTGGCCCGGTGTCCATCAGCCCTTGGCGACCCGCCGGGAGTAGGCGTCGACGAAGTCCGCCGCCGCCTTGCTCCCCCGGGAGAAAGACTTCATCGCCTCCTCGTGCAGGATCGAGAGCGCGCTCATCTTGATCTCGTTGGCGCGGTCGTTCTCCACCATGGCGACGAGGCGCCGGGGCCGCGGAATGTCGATGTCGAGCACCGCGCGCACCTGGCAGGGAATGTTCGACATGATCAGCAGCCGGTCGGCGAGGAAGATCGCCTCGTCGATGTCCGTGGTCACGAAGAAATTGGTGCGCCGCGTCTCCTCGAAGAGGCGCGAGTAGTACTCCCACATGAGCTCCTTGGTCATGGCGTCGAGGCCGCGGAACGGCTCGTCCAGGATCATCGCGGCGGGGTTGTTGATCATGGCGCGCGCGAGCTCGGCGCGCCGCTGCATCCCCCCCGAGAGCTGCGTCGGGTACTTCTTGCGGAACTGTCCCAGGCCGACCTTGTTCAGCAGGAACTCCGCCATGTCGCGGTTCTCGGCGGTGGCCTCTCCGCGCGCCCGCGGCCCGTACATGGTGTTGTCCCAGGTGTTCATCCACGGGAAGAGCGCGGACTCTTGGAAGAGCACCAGGCGGTCGCGGCCCGGCCCCGTCACCGGC
The DNA here is from genome assembly GCA_036271595.1 of Usitatibacter sp. Classification (GTDB taxonomy): domain Bacteria; phylum Pseudomonadota; class Gammaproteobacteria; order Burkholderiales; family Usitatibacteraceae; genus Usitatibacter. The sequence goes on along the minus strand of DATBAI010000013.1, from coordinate 23,467 downwards.
ACGCCGTTCAGGGTGATGCTGCCGCTGTCGGGCTTCTCGAATCCCGCCAGCAGCCGGATGAGCGTGCTCTTGCCGCATCCCGACGGACCGATCATCACCGTGAGCTTGCTTCGCTCGATGACGAACGAGCAGTCGCGCACGACCTCGGTACGGAAGCGCGCATCGCCATAGCCCTTGGAGACGTTGGCGATGCGCATCTCGCTCGGCTTGATGGAGGCGGCGAGCTTGCCGCCGGGAGCCGGGGCGACGCTCATCGCACCCTCACCCACGGCATCACCAGCATGCCCAGTCGCCGGATGATGGCGCTGGAGATGTAGCCCGCGATGCCGATGCTGATCATGCCCACGACGATCAGCGGATAGGAGCCGCCGATGTACGAGCTCCAGATGAAGAATCCGAGGCCGCCGCCGGCGCTCGACTGGATCGCGCCCCCGCCCCCCGAGATCATCTCCGCGGCCACGACCACGTTCCAGGTGATGCCGATGCCGACCTCGCAGCCGACCACGATCGAGGGCAGCACGCCCGGCAGGACGATGCGCCGGAAGATGTCCCAGTTGCTAGAGCCCATGGAGCGGGCCGCCTGGAAGAAGCGCACGTCGATGGAGCGTGCGCCGCCGATCACGTTCAGCATGATGGTGAAGATGGCCCCGAGGAAGATCACGAAGCCGATGGAGAGCTCCTGCGTCGGCCAGAAGATGATCGCCGCCGGCACCCATGCGAGCGGCGGCACCGGCCGCAGGATCTCGAAGACCGGGAACGTGATGTCGCGAAAGACGCGGCTCGTCGCCATCGCGAGGCCGAGCGGGATGCCGACCAGCATGGCCGCGACGAAGCCGGTCAGCACGCGCCGCGAGCTCTGGTACCAGCTGTACCAGTATCCCGGGTCGTGCAGCAGCGGCACCCACGCCTTCATCACGACGGTGGGCGCGGGCACGTCGCCCACCCATGGCAGCTTGAGCCGCGACCCGATCTCCCAAAGGATGACGAACGACGCGATGGAGATCACCGCCCGCACGACGCGGTTGCGGAAGATGGATTGGCGCGGGCGCGCGATCGGGCGAACCGCGGTGGCGATGGCGGCGCTCATCACATCTCCTTCTCGCCGGCCTCGAAGGCCTTGACCGCCTCTTCGTGCACCGCGTTCACCGTCTCCTCCATCAGCTCGCGAAACCGCGGGCTGGTGAGCACGCTGTAGTTGCGCGGATGCGGGATATCCACCTCGAGGATCAACTTGGGGCGGCAAGGCCGCGTCGTCATGATGACGACGCGATGGCCCAGGAAAATCGCTTCCTCGAGGTCGTGGGTGATGAAGAACGTCGTGACCTTGTTCTTGTAGTAGATCTCGAGCAGCGCCTCGTGCATCACCGACTTGGTGAGCGAGTCGAGCGCGCGGAACGGCTCGTCCAGCAGCAGCACCTTCGGGTCGTTCATCAGCGCGCGCACGATCTCCACGCGCCGGCGCATGCCCGAGGAGATCTCGCCGGGATAGTTGTGCTCGACGCCCGCGAGCCCCGCGTCCGCCATCATGCCGCGCGCCTTCTCGGCCGCCTGCTTCTTCCTCAACCGTCCCTGGACCACGGGGCCGAAGGCCACGTTCTCCAGGTTGGTCTTCCACGGGAAAAGCGCCCCGTTCTGGAACACCACGACCCGGTCGGGACCCGGTTCGGCCTTGGGCTTGCCGGGCCCGCACAGCATCTGCCCGTCGAGGTAGATCGCGCCGCCGGTGATGTCGTGGAACCCCGCGATGGCGTTCAGCAGCGTGGTCTTGCCGCAGCCCGACGGCCCCACGATCATGCAGATCTCGCCGGCGCGGATGTCCAGGGTGCAGTCGGAGACCGCCTGCACCTGGCCCTCGCGCGCGTAGTACCGCTTGTCGACGTTCTGGATTCGGATCGCGCCCTTGGCCGCGTGCTGCGCCGAAGGCGAGGCCGCGACCAGGTCCGGTGCGTTCATCGCCCGGCTCCCAGCGCCAGCTCGCGCACCCGCCACTGCATCAGGTAGTCGCCCGCGAGGCGCACCAGCGCGCTGCTCGCATAGCCCACGATGCCCACCGAGATCATGCCGATGATGATCACCTGGTACTGGACGTTCACGTAGGAGCTGTTGATGAGGTAGCCCAGGCCGTATTCGCCCGACACCATCTCCGCGGCCACCAGCGAGAACCAGGCCACACCCACGGAAATCTGCAACCCGGTGAAGATGAACGGCAGCGCCCCGGGGACGATGACATGGCGGAAGATCTGCCACCGGCTCGCGCCCAGGCAGGCGGCGGCGCGCGGGTAGGACTCGTCGATCGATTGCACGCCCAGCATGGTGTTGAGGGCCGTCGCGTAGAACGACGCCAGCGTGGTGAGGAAGATCACCGGCGTCTCGTCGGCGCGGAACATCACGATGGCGAGCGGCACCCACGCGAGCACCGGGATCGGCCGCAGCGTCTCGAACACCGGGAAGGTGAAGTCGCGGAAGTTCTTCGACCAGCCGAGGAAGAGGCCGAACGGCACGCCCAGGCAGGTCGAGATCACGAACGCATAGAGCACCCGCCGCACGCTCATCCCGATGTGCATGTAGTAATCCGGCGTGTACAGCGACATGCCGTACACCGGATTGCGGCTGAACCATTCGTGCAGCACCTGGCGCGGGCCGGGCAGGCTCGCGAAGCGCCACACCTTGAACACCTCCGAGAGCAGGAACCACGCGCCGAAGAACAGCACGAACCCCAGGACCATCAGGTAGGGCCTGGGGCTGCGCAGCCACTTGGAGAATCGGTACAGGAACATTTCCCATGCACCGATCTCCCCGCCGGAAGTCATGCGAGTGCTAGCCATGGCGCGTCCGGCCTCCCGGGTGGGAATACGCCGGCATCACTCCCGCCACGACGCCGGGAGCTGGATCTTCCCGCCGGGATACTTGGACGGGTCCTGCGCCACGATCTTGGCGAGCGGTACCTTGAGGCCACGGCGCTTGAGGATCTCGTCGGTCCAGCTCGAATCGACGAGGTCGGCCGGCAGCTCGGCCATCGGCAGGATCTTGATCTCGTGCAGGAACGTGACTTCGTCCTTCATCATGTTGCGCACATCGTCGTTGATGCCGTAGTACATGATGTTGCGCACGTCGCCCCCGCCCATGCTCTTGGGATACTTGCCCGCCATCGCCATCCAGAGCTCTTCCTTGCTGAAGCCCTGGGCGTTCTTGTGGGCCATCTCGACGACACTCATGTAGTTCTCGGGCTTGGACCAATAGAGGTCCGCGTCGAGCTCGGCCTCGAGCCAGGCCTTCACCACGTCGGGGCGCTGCTTGATCAGCTCCTCCTGCATGGCCATGAAGCCGCCGTCCAGCTTGCCGATCACCTTGGTGTCGGCGATGCGCTTGGCGATGCCTTCCATCACGATCTTCGAGGCGGTGGGCTCCCACACGATCGAGCCGTCGAGGCGGCCCGCCTTGAAGTTCGAGGTCTGCACCTCGATGTTCTGGTTCAGGTATTGCTCCGGCTTGATGTTGTACTTGCGCATCGCCTCCTGGGCGCTGCGGTCGGTGCAGCTGCCCTTCGCGACGGCGATTCGCTTGCCGTTCCACCACTTGATCGCCTCTTCGGGCGTCTTGAAGTCCGGCGCCTCGTTACGCGAAAGGAAGACGCTGCACTGGTCGTTGGCGAGGCCCAGGACCGCCACCATGCGCAGCTCGCGGATTTCGCGCTTGCTGATCGCGACGATGGTGGGCATGTCGCCCATGTAGCCGATGTCGTTCTTGTCGGCGAGCATCGCGTTACCGACGATGGCGCCCTGGAGGCCCACCTCCCAGTCGACGGTGGAGCCCTTGGGAAGGTATTTTTCCCACGGCTTCATCTCCTTCTGGATCACCGCCGACCAGGCCTGCGTGTAGTAGGGCTGGTAGCCGATCACGAGGTGCACCGGCTCGCCGACCTTGCCGTAGTCCTTTGCGAAAGCTACCGGCGCGGCAATCGTCATTGAAACCATCGCCGCGGCAGCGAAGCACTTGAACGCCTTGTTCATGGTCCGACCTCCTCCGTTATCGTTTTGAGTCACGAATGGAACTTCACATCGACATTCCCATCACTTCGCCCCCGCGTCGGCGAGGAAGCGTGCGATCAGCGCCGAGAGCCGGCGCATCACGATGAATCCCGAGGCCGGATCCGATTCGAGGAGCTGCAGGGCCTGCTTGCCGTTCACCCGCAGCAGCGCCGAATCCTCGAGGGCGCGCGCGCTCGCGATGCGTTGCGAATGCCCGTCTACCAGCGCCGCCCATCCGAAGACCTCGCCCTTCTTCAGCATGAACCCCGCGGGGTTGGCGTTCTCTCCGCGGCCGAGCCGGAATTCGACGCGGCCCGACTCCAGCACGAAGAAATCGTCGGCGCGGTCGCCGGGCCCGTAGAGCGCCTGCCCCGCCGCGAACTCCTCGCGACGCGCGAGCCGTGCCAGCGCCTCGAGCGTCGCGGCCCCGATGCCGCTGAAGAGCTCGCCCACGTTGAGCGCGCCCTGCGCGCCGACGTAGATCGCATCGCCCTCGACGCTCACGTCGTAGCGCTCGAGCGGCGCCTCCGCCATGCCCATGGCCGCGCCGGTGCGGATGTCCCATTGCCACAAGTGCTGGTGGCAGGTGAGGACGTTGCCGTCGTACATCCCTTCGCAGAGCGCAACCTCCTGGTGCGGGCACGTGGCCTGCACGGCGAAGTATTCGCTCCCGGAATTGGCCACGAGCAGCTTCATGCCCCCATCCAGCTCGCACTCCTTCAACCCGTTGGCCGGCACCTCGCTGGTTCGGCAGATCATTCGTCTGGCCATCGCTCAGCTGAACTTGTCGTAACGGATGCAATCGGCGGTGAGCTTCGCCTCCAGCAGCAGCACGCGGATGGACGCCTCCACCGCCGGTGGGGGGCCCGCGAGGTAAGCGCGCACGTCCTGGTATCGCCCGGCCATGGCCCGCTTCGCGGCCTCGTGCACCAGGCCGCGCTCGAAGCGCAGGCCGGGCCATTGTTTCGAGACGAGCTCGGGAACGTCTTCCTCGGACAACGCGATCGTGACCTGCGCCTTCGCGAACGCGGAGAGCTCCTGAAGGAAGAACGCGTCGCGCAAGGTTCGAATGCCGAAGAAGACGCGGAAGTCGTGCCGCTCCATGCAGCCCGCGGCCGCGGCGCGCCCGAGGATCGACATCATCCCGGCGATGCCGCTGCCGCCGGCGATGCACAGGATGTTCTTGCCCGCCGACGGATGGAAGGTCGCCTTGCCGAGCGGACCGAACATTTCCAGGCGCGCGCCAACCGCGTTGCCGGAGAAGAGCCACTCGGAGAAACCTCCGCCGGGCTTCCTCTTCACCACGAAGTCCAGGCGCCGCGCCGGCTGCTCGAAGTTCACCATCGAGTAGCCGCGCATGCCCACGACCCCTGGCGCGCTCACCGCCATGAACTGCCCGGCCTCGAATTCGCACGGCGCGTCCAGCGTAACCTCGACCGCGCTCACGTCGTGCGTGAGGGGCCGCACCGAGCGCACCGAGCCGCCGACATGCCCCACCCGGGACTCGCCGGGATCGGCCGGATGAACGAAGCTCGCGACCTCGATCGCGAGGTCGCCCTGGGCCGAGCACTGGCACATGAGGAATTCGCCGCGATCGGCCTTCAGGAACTTGCGCCCCGGGGCCTCGGGCCACGCATCCTCGATGCGTCCCTCGACCAGGCGCGCCTTGCAGGTTCCACACGTGCCCGTGGCGCACTCGTAGGGGAGCGCGGCCTGCGCCCTGAGGCCCGCATAGAGGATCTTCTCGCCCGGGAGCGCATCGAACTGGAAGGCGCGGTTGCGGGCGTTCACCTGGATGCGCATGCAGCGTGGATCGCTCAAAACGGGATGTGCGTGCCGAAGCCGAGCTCGCGGGTGCCCATCCGCACGTGGCGACGCACGAGCCTGGGAGCGGCGCCATCGAGCTTCACGGTGTCGACCAGGCGAGCAACGGTATAGAGCTCGGTCGTGCCGCCGTCGAGGGTGGTGCGGAACACCTGCAGCGCCGACACCACCTCCGCCTCGCCGCCGTCGACCTTCACCGTGTACACGGTCGCGTGGCGCGTGAGCGGCGAGTGGTCGCTGTTGTGCCGCGGCAGTTGCGTGAAGAGGGTCTCCATGCCCGCCTTGTCGTGGTCCAGCCAGGTCATCTCCTTGCGGATCTCCGGGCTGTACGCCGTCACCGTGTAGCGAAACCCGGGATCGCACAGCTCCAGGAAGGCCTTGAAATCCTGGTCGTCGAGGGCAAGGCACGAGCGGTAGACCAGCTCTTCGATCTGATGTCGTTGTTCCATCGCCTCGCTCACGCCACCGCGCGCGCCGGGTTCGGCGGGTTCTCGCTCATCGGGGCATAGGACGGGCGTCCCATCCGCCGGGTCCACTCGGCATAGAAGTGGCGCATTCCCACCTCGTCATGGATGGTGTTGTTCTCCTCGCGCCCGTGGATCACCCAGCGGCTGTCGGTGCGCTCGCGCATGGCGCGCCCCTGGCCGTGGACCGCGAGCAGGTCCTCGTGCAGGTTGCGGCCGAACGGGCCCCAGATCGTGTTGTGGTCGAAGATGCGTTGCGCGCGTTGCTGGGGCGTGTCGCTCTTCAACCCCAGCCCGCGAAACTCGATCGCGACCTTGTTGGGCCCCAACGGGATCGCGGTGTCGATGCGAAGCACCGAGGTGCGCAGGTTGTACGTCATCCCCGGGAAGAGGTCGACCATGTACCACCCACCGGGCGTAAGCCCGGGCCAGCCGACCGCGCGTTCCTTCGAGCCCTCGTACTTGTCGTACTGGATTTGCATCGAGCCGACCGTCGCGTGGCCGTTCGGGAAGCCCGTGTACCTGCGCTCGAAGTAGCCGGGCTGCATCATGCCGGTGATGCGATTGAAGTAGTGCACATAGTCGTGATAGAACTCGCTATTCGTGTCGTGCCACAGCTTGAAGTTGGTGTCGACGACGGCGCGGTTGAAGTGGAATACCTCCATCGGTTCGACCATGTAGGGCGAGAGGATGTCCAGCGAGGGGCCGATGAACTCCTTCAGCGTCACGCTCGCGTCGTCCAGGTTCACCCACGCGAATCCGCCGAACGCCATCTCGCATTTGACCTCGCGCAGCCCCGCGTCGGCCTTGCAGAAACGATCCTGGTAGCCCTGCTCGGCCCGCGAGATGTCGACGCAGTTGCCGCGCACGTCGAACGACCATTGGTGGAAGATGCAGGTCATGCGCTTCGCGTTGCCGGCCGGGTCGTAGAGGATGGTGTTGCCGCGGTGGGGGCAGATGTTGTAGAACGCGCGCACCTTCAGGTCGTCGCCGCGCACGATGATGAGCGGCACGCCCGCCGGGTGATTGAAGAGGCGGTAGTCGAACGCGTTCGGGATCTCGGATTCGTGGCAGGCGATGATCCACGCGGGACGGAAGAGCTTGTCCAGCTCCTCCTCGAAAATACCGGGGTCGCTGTAGATGCGCGAATCGACGTAGTGCGTCGCCGGAAACTTCGGTGGGGCGCTCCACTCGGCTCCTGACCTGGGCATTCGATATCTCCTTATTTCCTGCAATCCGCCATGGCGGCTGGCGTCTGTGGCCAGTGTATGGCGCTCATGGGGCAATTGAAAAGACTTCTGCGTCGGTCTGAACGCCGAGCCGCCACCGGACGTTTCGTTTCGAAAAGTCGCGGGTTCCGGGCGCCCCAAATGAAACGCCCCGAGGATGGCCAGCCTGTTGCCCGCAAGCCGGCCGTGGTGGCGCTCGCGCCGTGCGGGGCAGGCGACCGCCCTTCGCGATAATATTCGATCCGAGGGGACTCCTGCCCCGTACCGCGAGAATGCGTCGAACATGGCCGACCGTCGGCTTCGTGTCTTCCATGCAGTCGCCAAGCACCTCTCCTTCACCAAGGCTGCGGAAGCGCTCTTCATGACGCAGCCGGCGGTGACCTTCCAGGTTCGCCAGCTCGAAGAGCAGTTCGACCTGCGCCTCTTCGACCGCGCGCAGGGCCGCATCGTCCTCACCCCGGCGGGCGTCCTGGCCTTCGACTATGCCGAGCGCATCCTCGCGCTCTCCGGGGAGCTCGATGCGCGCCTGAAGGAGATGAGCGGGGTCGAATCGGGACCGCTCCTCATCGGGGCGAGCACCACGATCGCCGAATTCCTGTTGCCGCAGGTGCTGGGAGAGTTCAAGGCGCGCCATCCCGCGGTGGTGCCGCGGCTCTTCGTCGCCAATTCGGAAGTGGTGCAGGCGCGCGTGGCCGAGCGCAGCCTCGACCTGGGTTTCATCGAGGGCTACTCGCACCTGCCCTCGCTGGTGAACGACTTCTGCTGCGACGACGAGCTGCGCGTCGTCTGCGCACCCAGCCATGCGCTGGCCCGGGCGCCGAGCGTGTCGGCCCCGACGCTCACGGAGCATGCGTACATCAGCCGCGAGCTGGGCTCCGGGACGCGCGAGGTGGTGGATCACTACCTGCACGAGGCGGGCGTGGCGCCCGAGGCCCTGCAGGTCGTAATGGAAGCGAGCAGCCCCGAAGCCCTCAAGCGGCTGGTCGCGACCGGCCTGGGCTTCGCCATCATGTCGCGAGCCACCGTCGCCAAGGAGCTGCGCCTGGGAGAGCTGGTCGAGGTGGCGCTCGCGCCGCCGCTGGTGCGCCAGCTCGCCGTCGTGTATCCGAAGGAGCGGTTCCACTCCCGCCTGGTCGAGGGCTTCGTGAAGTTCGCGAAGCAGCGCCTCGCCGCGACGCAGGCGGGTGACAGCCCGGGCATCCGGGCCGCCTGAAGCGCCGACCGGCTCAGAAGAGCCCGGTGATCTTCCCGCTGTCGTCCACGTCGATGTTCACGGCCGACGGCACCTTCGGAAGCCCCGGCATCGTCATGATGTCGCCGCAAACCATCACGACGAACTCCGCGCCCGCGGCGAGCCGCACCTCGCGGACGTTCACCACGTGGCCCGAGGGCGCGCCGCGAAGCTGCGGATCCGTCGAGAACGAGTACTGCGTCTTCGCCACGCACACCGGGTAGTGGCCGTAGCCCGACTCCTGCAGCTTCTTGATCTGCGCGCGTACCTTGGAATCCGCGCTGATGTCGGAAGCGCCATAGATCTTCGTGGCGATCGCCTTCATCTTGTCCCAGAGCGGCGCCGCGTCCTCGTAGACGTACTTGAAGTTGCTGGGCTCCTCGCAAAGGCGCACGACTTCCTTCGCGACATCGGTGGCGCCCTTGCCGCCTTCGGCCCAGTGGCGGGCGAGGATCACCTTCGCGCCGTGGTGCGCCATCTTCTCCTGGAGCATCGCGATTTCCGCATCGGTGTCCTCGGTGCGATGGTTGATCGCCACCACGCAGGGAAGGCCGTAGTTGTTGCGGATGTTGCTCACGTGGCGCTCGATGTTCGTGATGCCCTTGGCGAGCGCCTCGAGGTTGGGCTTGCCCAGCTCCTTCACCTCGATGCCGCCGTGATACTTGAGCGCGCGGATCGTGGCCACGAGCACCACCGCCGAGGGCTTCAACCCGGTCTTGCGGCACTTGATGTCGATGAACTTCTCGGCGCCCAGGTCGGCGCCGAAGCCGGCCTCGGTGACCACGTAGTCGCCCAGCTTGAGCGCCGTCTGCGTGGCGAGCACCGAGTTGCAGCCGTGCGCGATGTTCGCGAAGGGCCCGCCGTGGATGAATGCCGGCGAATGCTCGAGCGTCTGCACCAGGTTGGGCGCGATGGCGTCCTTCAGGAGCGCGGCCATGGCGCCGTGGCACTTGAGGTCCTTGGCGAGGATGGGCTTCTGGTCCCGGGTGTAGCCGCAGACGATGTTGCCCAGGCGCGCCTTCAGGTCCTTGATGCTGGTGGACAGGCAGAAGATCGCCATCACCTCGGAGGCGACCACGATGTCGAAGCCGTCCTCGCGCGGATAGCCGTTGGCCGGCCCGCCGAGGGCGACCGTGATCTGGCGCAGCGCCCGGTCGTTCATGTCGAGCACGCGCTTCCACGCGATGCGGCGCACGTCGAAGCCGAGCTCGTTGCCGTGGTTGATGTGATTGTCGATCATCGCCGCGAGCAGATTGTTCGCGAGCTGGATCGCGCCGAAATCGCCGGTGAAGTGGAGGTTGATGTCCTCCATCGGCACGACCTGCGAATAACCGCCGCCGGCGGCGCCGCCCTTCATCCCGAAGACGGGGCCGAGGGAAGGCTCACGCAGGCAGATCACCGCCTTCTTGCCGATCACGTTGAGCGCGTCGCCCAGGCCCACCGTCGTCGTGGTCTTGCCCTCGCCGGCCGGAGTGGGGCTGATGGCGGTCACGAGGATCAGCTTGCCGTCGGGCTTGCCCTTCAGCGTGTCGATGTACTCGAGCGATACCTTCGCCTTGTAGTGCCCATACGGGGAAATGGCGTCCCCGGGGATGCCGAGCTTCTTCGCGACCTCGGCGATGGGCTGCATCTTCGACTGCTGGGCGATCTCGATGTCGCTCGGGACGGCCGATTTCTTCGCCTCGGGGGCGCTGGTGGTGACCATGGGGGAGGGCTCCTCGGAAACAGCGGGTTTTCCCCGAGTATAGAAAGCGGCAGAATGGGCGGGCCTTGACACGCGTCAAGCGCCTGCGGCTCATCCCATGCATCCCCACGAGCGGCTCGTCCGCGATTTCTACCAAGCCTTTGCCGCGCGCGACGCGGAGGCCATGGCGCGCTGCTACCACCCGGAAGTGGCCTTCAGCGATGCCGTCTTCCCCATGCTGCGCGGCGAGGAAGCCTGCGACATGTGGCGGATGCTGCTGGCGCGCGCCGCGGACCTCTCCGTGACGCTGGATGCCTGCGAGGCAGGGCCGCAGGGCGGCGAAGCCCGCTGGACCGCGCGATATACGTTCAGCCGAACCGGGCGCGGCGTCGAGAACCGCGTCCATGCGCTCTTCGCGTTCCGGGACGGGCTCATCGTGCGCCACTACGACAGCTTTTCGTTCTGGCGCTGGGCCGCGCAGGCGCTGGGCCCCGCGGGCAAGCTCCTCGGCTGGTCGCCTCCCCTCAGGTGGAAAGTGCGCAAGGACGCCGAGCGGTCCCTGCGCGCGTTCCGGGACCGAAAGGGCTAGTTCAAAAGTCCAGCGCCGAGGTGAGGTCGCCCATGGGGGGAAGCCCATTGGCCTTCAGCGCCTCGTCGCGGGCCGTCACGCCAGGCAGCGGATCGGTGCCCCAACGGCGCTGGATGAGCCGCAGAACCGAGGTCGAGTCCATTTGCGTGTGGTCGATCGTTCCCATCTTCGCGAAAGGCGAGATGACGATCGCCGGAATGCGCGTGCCGGGGCCGAGCGCGTCGGCCTTCGGCGGGGCCACGTGGTCCCATTGGCCGCCGAACTCGTCGTAGGTGACTACGATGACCATGTTCTTGTACTGGGGGCTCGCCTGGAGCTTGGCGACGAGGTCGGCGAGATGGTTGTCCGCGCCCGTGATGTTGGTATAACCCGGATGCATGTTGGTATCGCCTTCCGGCTTGTAGAAGACGACGTTGGGTAGCGTGCCCGCCGCCGCCGCGGCGACGAGATCGTTGTAGTCCTTCAGATGCGTGGAGCGATTGGCGGCGCTCGCCACGGGATCCATGTTGGCGAAGTAGTTGAACGGATGGTGGTGCGCCTGGAAATCGGGCGCGACGCCATTGGGTCCGGAGGCCGTGCCGCTGTAGATCAACGCGCGGTTGGCCGAAGCGGCGCTCCAGGCCTGCGCGTACCACGCCCAGGTAAGCCCCTTGGCGGTGAGGACATCGCCGATGTTCTTCTGCGCCTGCGGCGGAAGCGTCGTGCCCGATGCCGTCGTCGCGTAAAGACCCGTTGCGTCGCTGGAGGCGGGGGCATTCCCGCTCGGCTGGTACGGCGGCTGCATCGTGTTCACCGCGCGAAAAGTGCCGTCGCCGAAATAGTTCTTCGGCGCGATGTTGCCCGAGAGCACGAACGTGGGCGGCCCATCGAGGGAAGAATCCGGCGAGGCCGCGGCCGCGGTGAGGTTTGCCGTGAGCTTCCCGGCGGCATCCGTGTCGACCACCGCGATCGTCGGCTTCGCCGCCGCGGTATCGGCATTCGGATATTCCGGCGCGCACGCGCAGATGAGGTACTGATGGTTGAGGAACGAGCCCCCGAAGGCGCCCTGGTAGAAGTTGTCCGCCAGGACGAACTGCTTCGCGAGCTGGCCCAGCCTGGTGTTGGTCGCGTCCCAGTAGCCCATCACGAGCCCGCCCGAGTCCGCCCAGGCGGCCATCTTGTCGTTCTTGCCGCCGTCGATCTGCATCTGGTTCTCGAAGAACCGATGGTAGAGATCGCGTGTGATGATCGACTGCGGCAGGTTGTACTGGGTGTCGATGCGGAAGGGCTTGTTGGCGAGGTTGTCGCTCATCGCCTGGGTGACGACCGGCGCCTGGCCCGCAAGGGTCACGCCGCCCCACGTCTGGGGAAGCTTCGCGAGTGGCGTTCCATCGCGATCCACCTGCGAGGCGATGCTGCCCGACGCCGACGCGTTCACGCCCGGGATACCGTTCGCGCCCGGAAAGAGGCCGAACATGTTGTCGAAGCTACGGTTCTCCGCGTAGATCACGACCACCGTCTGCACCTTGTCCTGCAGCTGGCAATCGGTGTCGCAACTGTCGTGGGAAGTGCAGGCGGCGATTCCCGCGGCGAGTCCGCCGGCGAGAACGATGGAAATGGCGATGGCGATTTGTCGGGGTCGCATGGGCTCTCGTTGTGTGATGGTTCGGGAGGAGCGGCGATTAGACGGCTCGCGCGTGACAGGTGCGTGACGATTTTTCGCATCCATTGTCACGCGGGTGAAACGCAAATACGCTTTGCTGGCGACGTGAAGACCGCTTCCTTCGCGGGGCTCGCTTTTTGCGCGCTGGCGTCGCTCGCCGCGTGCGGCGACAGCACCCCGTTCTACGCCACGCCCTTCGAGAGGCGTCCCACGGTGGAGCAGTTGACCGCGCTCGGGCGCGCGCTCTTCCACGACCGGTCCCTCTCGGCCTCCGGCCGTATCTCGTGCGCGAGCTGCCACGATCCAGCGCACGCCTATGGGCCACCGAACGGCCTCGCGGTGCAGCTGGCGGGCGCCGACGGCAAGACTCCGGGGACGCGCGCGGCGCCATCGCTTCGATACCTCCAGCACGTCCCGGCCTTCACGGAGCACTTCTTCGAGGCCGACGGCAATGACGCCGAGGACCAGGGCCCCGCGGGCGGCCACACCTGGGATGGACGCGCGCGCACGCTTCACGACCAGGCCGCCCTTCCCCTCACCTCTCCCCTGGAAATGGCCAATCGCGACGCCGACGAGGTGGTCGCCCGCGTGCGCGCATCTTCCAACGCCCGGGCGATGCGCGACGCATTCGGACCCTCGGTGCTCGACGACGGCCCGCGAGCGTTCCGCGCGATGGTGCTTGCGCTGGAGGTCTTCCAGGAGGACCCGCGCGAGTTCTATCCCTACGACAGCAAGTACGACGCCTACCTGCGCGGCAACGCGAAGCTCACCCGCGCCGAGCTTCGAGGCCTGCAGGCTTTCAACGATCCGGCGCGCGGCAACTGCGCCTCGTGCCACCCGAGCGGCATCAAGGAACACGCGCTTCCGGCGTTCAGCGACTGGGGGTTCATCGCGCTCGGCGTGCCGCGCAATCCGCGTATCGCGAAGGACGGCGCCTACGATCTCGGCCTTTGCGGGCCGATCCGCACCGACCTCGCCTCGCATCGCGAATATTGCGGGCGCTTCCGCACGCCCACGCTGCGTAACGCCGCGCGCCGCTCGGTCTTCTTCCACAACGGCGCGGTGAAGGGCCTCGAGAAGGCCGTGCGCTTCTACGGCGAGCGCGACTCCAAGCCGGCGCGCTGGTACCCGGCCCGTGGTGGACAGGTGGAGAAATTCGACGACCTGCCGCCGAGCCTACGCGACAACGTGAGCCAGGAAGCACCGTTCGGGAGAACGAAGGAGCCACTCACGGATGCCGACATCCACGACATCGTGGCTTTCCTGCGTACCCTCGACGACGGATACAGGCGCGCAGGCCGCTAGCGGCGCGCGATCGGCGTATCGAAGAATTCCCGTATCAGGAAGTCCTCGGTGCCGTCGTTATCCTCGATGCGTGCCGAGAGGACCACCACGCGTCCGAGGCGCTGCGATTCCCAGCGGAAGTCTTCCTTGTAGTGGCCGCGGATCAATTCCATCATCCGCTTCACGATGCCGCGCTCGATATCCTCGCCCGGCTTCACGTGGACCTCGATCACCTCGCGCCACTTGCGATCGCTATCCGGCTCCCACCCGTTGAAGGCGAATTCCGCGGAGAGCTGGCTCTTGCTCAATATCTGGAAGACGCCGCCGACGCCGCCATTGGGATCGAAACGCAGGTTGCGGTTGATGTTGGCCTGGGCGAGCTCCGCGGCCGTGGGCTTGTGCGGGCCGCGTGCCAGGGCCGCTTCGGCCGCTTCGCGCGTGGCGCGCCTGGACGCGATGGAGGCCATCATGTCCACGGGCGGCTCCGGAGGTGATGGAGGTGCGGGTTGCGCCGGCGGCGGGATGGGAGGCGGCAAGGGCACGGTGCCCTTCGGCGCTTCGCGCGCGATGGTCCTCGGAGGAACGACGGGCCGGCGGATGGGTGGGGCCTCGGCCTTGCGCGGCTCGGGCGCGACCTGCTCCGCGGTCGTGACCGGGGCCTTCTGCTCCGGCACGAGCTCCACCGTAAGCGGGCCGCCGGAAACCGTCGTGAGCGTCTCGTGCGGCTTCACCGCCGGAATGAGGATCGCGCAGAGCAGGTGGACCGCGATCGAGATCGCGAGCCAGACGAGGAACCTGCGCGACCGCGGACGCACGCCGATGCGCCGCGCCTACCGGCGCCGCAGGATGATCACGTTGCCCGCCACCGAGATCGCGATCCCGGCCCAGGTGAGCGCGGTGAAGCGGAAGCCCTCGAATGCCGCCGAAAGGATGAGCGCCACGATGGGGACCATCACGCCGATGTAGCCCGAGACCGCCGTGCCGACGCGCTTCAGGAGCGTGAGGTAGCCGGCGAAAGCGATGATCGAGCCCAGGATCGCGAGGTAAAGGAGCGAAGCGACGTAGGCCGGCGTTGCCTCGAAGCCCAGCGGCTTTCCGAGGAGCAGCGTCACCGCGAGCGAGAAGATCGAGCCGTACAGCATCCCGTAGGCCATCGATTGCCAGAGTGGCGCCTGGTGCTGCGCGTTACGCTGCGCGACGAGCGACCCGATGGTGGACGCGACCACCGCGGCGACCGTGAAGAACGCGCCCGCCGCGACGTCGCCCCCGCCCTGCAGCTGCGCGAACTGGGGCCAGAACACGATCGCGATTCCCGCGATGCCCAGGAGCGAACCCGTCGCTACCGTGCGCGTGATGCGGGTGCCGAATGCGGCGCGCATTCCGAACATCCCGAGCAAAGGGCTCGCCGAGTAACCGACCGCCACCAATCCCGAAACCACGTGCTCCTCGGCGTAGTACACGAAGATGTAGCTCACGCTGAACATGAACAGGCCCTGCAGCGCGATCCAGCCATGCTGCGCGAGCGTGAACGCCAGGGGAAGGCTTCGCGCAAGGCAGTAGGCGAACAGCAACATCGAGGCTAGCAGGAAGCGATACACGACGCTCGCCTCGGGCGCGACGTGCCCGAGCTGGAACTTGATCGCGAGCCAGGTCGAGCCCCAGATCGCGACGCACGCGACGAAGAGGCGCAGGTTCCCCAAGCTACTTCGCCAATCCGGCCTGGTCCAGGACGAAGGCGTAGGTGAAGGCGACTTCCTTGAGGGCGTCGTAGCGGCCGGAGGCGCCGCCGTGGCCCGCTTCCATGATCGTCTTGAGCAGCAACGGATTGCGGTCGGTCTTGAGGGAGCGCAATTTTGCCACGTACTTGGCCGCTTCCCAGTAGCCGACCTGGCTGTCGTTGAGCGAGGTCTCGACGAGCATCGCGGGGTATGACCTGGCGGCGACGTTGTCGTAAGGCGAATAGGAGCGCATGTAGCGGTAGTAGCGCTCCTCGTTCGGGTTGCCCCACTCGAGGTATTCGCCGGTGGTGAGGGGCAAGGTCGGATCGAGCATCGTGTTCATCACGTCCACGAAGGGCACCTGCGCCACGACCGCCTTGAAGAGATCCGGGCGCATGTTGGCGACCGCGCCGGTGAGGAGCCCGCCCGCGCTGCCGCCCTGGATCACGAGCTTGTCGGTCGTGGTGTAGCGCCGGCGCACCAGCGAATCCGCGCACGCGATGAAATCGGTGAAGGTGTTCTTCTTCTTGAGGAGCTTCCCGTCGTCGTACCAGGTGCGCCCGCGATCCCCGCCGCCACGCACGTGCGCGATCGCGAAGATCATCCCGCGGTCCAGGAGCGAGATGCGTGCGCTGGAGAACCACGGATCCATCGGGATCCCGTAGGAGCCGTAGCCGTAGAGGAGCATCGGCTGCGCCTCGTGGGCCTTGCGCATCGATTTGCGATACACGATCGAGACCGGGATCCGGGTGCCGTCCCTGGCGAGCGCCGTGAGCGCTTCCGACTGGTAGTCCGCCGGATCGAAATGCCCGAGCACGGGCTGGCGCTTCAGGAGCCTCCTCGTGCGATCGGTCACGTTGTACTCGTACCACGAGCGCGGCGTGACGAGGCTCTCGTAGACCACGCGGATGGTGGGTGTCTCGAACTCGTAGTTCGCGCCCAGGTGGGCGGAGTACACCGCCTCGTCGAACTGCATGTAGTGCTCGCGGCCGGTGGCGAAATCCGTGAAGCGCAGCTTGATGAGGCCCTTGTCGCGCTCCACGAGGCACCAGAAGTCCTTGAAGACGCAGACCTCCTCGAGCATCACCAGCGGGCGATGCGCGACCAGCTGCTTCCAGTTGTGCCGCGACGGATCCGCGATCGGCGCGCGCACCAGGCGGAAGTTGGGCCCGCGGTCGTTGGTGCGGATGAGGAGCTCGTCCCCGTGGTGATCCACGTAGTACTCGCGCCCGGGGTGACGCGGCTCGACCAGGCGAAACTCGCCCTTCGGCTCGTGCGCATCGAGGATGCGGGCCTCGGAGGTGTCCTTGCTCGTCGCGGTGAGGACGATGAGCCCCTCGCTCCTCGTGTCGCCCACGGTGATGTCGTATTGGTCGTCGCGCTCCTCGTAAAGCATGGCCTCGCCGGGCTCGCCGACCGTCATGCGGTGCAGGCGGAAGCTGCGCTTGGTGACCTCGTCCTCCTCGACGTAGAAGAGCGTCGCGTTATCGGCCGCCCACGCAAGCGAAGTCACACGCGCCGCGGTCTCGCGGGCGAGCTCGCCGGTGGCGAGGTCCTTTACGTGCAGCGTGTATTGGCGATACCCGGTGAAGTCGACCGTATAGGCGAGGCGCTTTCCATCGGGGCTCACGTCGAGCAGGCCCACGGACGTGAACCCATGGCCCTTGGCGAGCGCGTTCACGTCGAGCATCACTTCCTCGGGCGCTTCCATGCCGCCCTTGCGCCGGCAATAGATCGGGTACTGGAGGCCCTGCACCTCGCGCTGGTAGTACCAGTAGCCGTGGCGGCGGTAGGGAACGCTCTCGTCGGTTTCCTTCACGCGCGCGAGCATCTCCGCGTAGAGCGATTGCGAGAGGCCCTCGAGGGGCTGCATCACGGCCTGCGTGTAGCGATTCTCCGCGTCGAGATAGGCGATGACTTCGGGATTGGACTTCTCGCGCAGCCATGCGTAGTCGTCCTCCCGGCGGTCCCCGAACATCGTGGTGACGACCGGATGGCTTTGCGCCACGGGGGGCGTGACCGCCTCGGCCGCGACGGCCTGGGAAGTAAACGGCAAAGGAAGGGGAAGCAGCATGGCGCCCAGCAACAGCAACGGGATAGGGAGGGCTCTCATCGAGCCGGAATCTTACCTTCACAGACGTCAACGCGCCGGCGATGGTTCCGTTGATCACATTGGGCCCATGCACTGCAAATTCAACCCCTTAGGAGAACAGCAATGAAAATGCTCACCCTGGCGGCGATTCTCGCCGCCGTGGCACTGCCCGTGGCCGCCCAATCGGCCGCCCAGAAGCCCGACGCGCACGAAACCGCGTCGCGCCAAGTGGAACAGGCAAAGCCGTCTGCATCGGCCGCCCGCAAGGCGAGCGCCAAGCTCGCCAAGGCGCAGAACAAGCAGTCGCGCAAGACCCGCCGCGAGAAGCGCGGCACCCAGGCGCCGGCGCCGAAGGCGTAAAGATCCCGGCCAAGGCGGGCACCGGGGTAAAATCGCGAAAGCGATCGAACCCCGATGTTCGCCACTGTCCCCCTTTCCAGCGAGTCCAAGCCGGCGCTCTATGCGGAGCTGCTGGCGCAGGCGCGCGCGCTCTTCGCCGGTGAGCGGGATGCGGGCGCCAACGCCGCGAACGTCGCCGCCCTCCTCTACCATTCGCTGCCCGAGCTGAACTGGGCGGGCTTCTACTGGATGAAGGATGGCGGCCTGGTGCTGGGCTCCTTCCAGGGCCTGCCCGCGTGCGTTCGCATCGCGATGGGCCGCGGCGTGTGCGGCACGGCGGCACGCGACCGGCGCACCATCGTCGTTCCGGACGTGAATGCGTTCCCCGGCCACATCGCGTGCGACTCCGCCTCGCGCAGCGAAGTAGTGATCCCGCTGATGCACGAAGGCAATGTGATCGGCGTGATGGACCTGGACAGCCCGAAACTGAAACGCTTCGACGAGGAAGATGCCCGCGGGCTGGAAGCCGTGGCGCAGGCATTCCTCGAATCCACCGACCTCGGAGGCTAGCGTGTCGTACATCGACGAATCGCTGGTGCAAGGCGAGAGCATCGTGCACCGCGCGCATGTTTCGTGGTGGTCCCAGTTCGGCTACATCGTGCTGGGCATCCTCACGTTCTGGTTCCTGCTGGGTTTCGTGTTCCTCGCGATCGCCTGGGTCAAGGTTCACTCCACGGAGATCGCGATCACCAACCGCCGCATCATCGCCAAGTTCGGGTTCATCCGCCGGCGCACCATCGAGATCAACATCGCCCAGGTCGAGGCGCTGCGAGTCGAGCAGGGCTTCTGGGGGCGCCTCCTGAATTTCGGCACGATCATCGTCTCCGGCACGGGAAGCTCGCTCGAGCCTGCGCCCGACATCGCCGACCCGCTCGTCTTCCGGCGCAAGTTCATGGAGGCGACCAACCGCCCCGTCACGAGCCCGCGGGCGTGACCCGCGCGGCTCGCACATGACCCTTCGGTCCCTCCTCGTCGACTTCAACTCCTACTTCGCGTCGGTCGAGCAGCAGGTCGAGCCGGCGCTGCGCGGCAAGCCCCTGGGCGTGGTGCCCATGATGGCCGACACCACCGTCTGCATCGCCGCGAGCGTGGAAGCGAAGACGTACGGCGTGAAGACCGGGACGCGCGTGGCAGATGCGAAGAAGCTCTGCCCCGGCATCGAGTTCGTGGTCGCGCGCCATGAGATCTACATCGAATACCACCACCGCGCCGTCGAGGTCGTGGATTCCGTGGTGCCGGTGCGCGCCGTGCTCTCCATCGACGAGATGGATTGCGAGCTCACCGGCCGCTGGCGCGAGCCCGAGCGCGCCATGAAGATCGCGCGCGACGTGAAGGTCGCCATCGGCTCGAAGGTCGGCGAATACCTGCGCACCTCCATCGGCATCGGGCCCAACACGTTCATCGCGAAGACGGCCTCCGACATGGTGAAGCCCGATGGCCTCGTGATGATCCGGGAGGAAGAGCTTCCCGGGCGGCTCTTCGACCTCGAGGTGCGCGCGCTCTCCGGCGTGGGCCGGCAGATGGAGAAACGCCTGCATCGCCACGGCATCCGCACCGTGCGCGACCTCGCCTGCAAGACCAAGGACGAGATGCACGCCATCTGGGGCGGCGTGGGCGGCGACATCATGTGGTCGCGCATTCGAGGCGAGGAGCAGCACGAGCGAAGCGGCGACACGCATTCCATCTCGCACTCGAGCGTGCTCGGGCCCGACCATCGCGATCCGGAGCATGCCTTCGCCGTCCTGAACCGGCTTACGCAGAAGGCCGCGATGCGGCTACGCAAGGCGAAGTACTACGCGGGGCGTTTCTCCATCGACGTGAAATACCTCGACGGCGGCCATTGGGGCGCCGAGACGCGCCTCGTGGATACGCAGGACACGAAGACCTTCCTCCACGCCCTCGAGAAGCTCTGGGGAAAGCGCCCGAAGGGGAACCGCACGATCCTCAAGGTGGCGATGGCGTATTCCGACTTCGTGAGCGAGGACGATCACACCGGCTCGCTTTTCGCCTCCGAGAACCGGGAGCGTGCCCTGTATTCGGCGCTCGACAAGCTGAACGCGCGCTTCGGCAAGCAGGCCGTGTACTTCGCGAGCGCCCACAAGGCTCGCGACCGCGGCGGGATGCACATCGCGTTCAACCACATTCCCGACCCGGAGACCGACAAGTGATCGATCGCGACCAGCTCCACCGCGACGGCCATGCCCTGCTCCGTGGAGCGATTCCGGCCGAATGGCTGGAACCCCTGCGGGCCACGTTCGACGCGGGCGCGAAGCCCTCGGACCAATGGCCGGTTCCGCGCCAGGCGAGTTGGCGCCATGCCCTGGTGGACCTGGATTCGAAGGTGCAGGCCGTGTGCCGCCTGCCGGAGATGCTCGCCGTGGTCGGCGAATTGATCGGAGAACGGTTCTTCCTCTCGCAGGTGGAGGGCCGGGAGCCCATGCCGGGCGGCGGCCACCAGGCATTGCATCGCGACCTGTCGGCCCGGTGGCCCGGCGATACGGTCAGCGCCCTGGCTTTCCTCGACGACTATGGCACGCACAACGGCGCGACCCGCATCATCCCCGGCAGCCATCGCCCTGCGCAGGGCGAGCCCCTCGACTTCAACGACGAGTCCCGCGCGGTACAGCTCTCGGGCTCTGCCGGTGACATCCTCGTGTTCGATGCCGATCTCGCGCACGCGGCCGGCCGCAACGCGAGCGGCGCGCGCCGCCGATCCTTCCTGATCGGCTATCGCAACGAGCTGCTCTATGCCTCGCATCTCGAGACGGCGAAACTTCGCAGCATCCGGATGGATACGACCGAGCGCTTCGATCCCGCGCGGCGCGCCTTGACGCCCACCGAGACATGAAAACCAAGGTCATCGCGATCACCGGCGCGTCGAAAGGAATCGGCGCCGAGCTCGCGCGGCAGCTCGCCGCGAAAGGCGCGAAGCTGGTGCTGGCCGCCCGCAACGAGAAGGAGCTGGAGGCCGTGGCCGAGCAGTGCCGCAAGCTCGCGGCATCCGTCGTCGTGGTGCGCGCGGACGTCGCCGTGGAGCGCGATTGCCAGGCGATCGTCGCCGGGGCGGTCACCGCCTTCGGCCGGCTGGACATCCTCGTGAACAACGCCGGCGCCACGATGTGGGCGCGCTTCGAGGACATCCGCGACCTCTCGATCCTCGAGCGCATCATGCAGGTGAACTACATGGGCTCGGTGTATTGCACGGCGCACGCGCTGCCGCACCTGCGGGAGAGCCGCGGCCTCGTGGTCGGCATATCGAGCCTCGCGGGCCGCACCGGCGTGCCCACGCGCACGGGCTACAGCGCTTCCAAGCATGCGATGACCGGCTTCTTCGATTCGCTGCGCATCGAGCTGGATGGCACCGGTGTCGATGTCACCATGATCTACCCGGGGTTCGTCGCCACCGGCATCCGCGAGAACGCCACCGGGCCCGACGGCAAGCCCATCGAGGTGAGCCCCGTGAGGGAAGGCGAGGTGATGAGCGCCGAGGATTGCGCGCGCCGGATCGTTGCCGCCATGGAGCGACGCGAGCGCGAGGTGGTCATGACCGCGCGCGGTAAAATAGGCCTTTGGCTCAAGCTCGTGGCCCCGGGGCTCATCGACCGGATCGCGAAGCGCGCCATCGAAGAGGGACGTTGATGGAACTCTCGGCCTGGCTCACGTACTTCGTGACCACGATCATCCTGTCGGTCACGCCGGGTCCCGGGGTGTTCTCGAGCATTTCCTCGGGAATGCACCACGGCTTCCGAAAGGGTGTGTGGAACGCGGTGGGCATGCAGGTGGCTAACCTCATCATCGTGACCGTCGTGTCGCTAGGCCTGGGCGCCGTGCTCCTTGCGTCCGGAACCCTGTTCACGACGGTGAAATGGCTCGGCGTGGCCTACCTCCTCTATCTGGGCATCGCCACCTGGCGCTCTCCCCCGAAGGCTTTCGAGGAGGAGAAGGACGGCACCGCGAGCGCCGCACGCGAGATCTTCGTGCGCGGCTTCTGGGTGAACGCGACCAACCCCAAGGGGATCATCTTCTTCGCCGCGATCCTGCCGCAATTCATCGACCTCGCGCGGCCGCAACTCGCGCAGTACGCGATTTTCGCCGCGACCACGTTCATCGTGGACGTGATCATGATGGCGGGCTACACCGCGCTCGCCGCCCGAGTGCTCAAGGTCGTGCGCGACCCCGGCCGCATCCGGTGGGTGAACCGCAGCATCGGCGGCGCGTTCGTCGCCGCGGGCGTGGCCCTCGCGGGCTTGCGCCGCATCGCTTCCGCAGCAGCCTGAATCCCAACCAGGAGACAACCAATGACGATCAAGGTCGGAGACCGCCTTCCCGAAGGCAACGTGCAGGAATTCATCGAGGTGGAGGGCAACGGGTGCAGCGTGGGCCCGAACACGTTCAAGGTGCAGGACGCCGTGAAGGGCAAGAAGATCGCGATCTTCGGCCTGCCCGGCGCCTTCACGCCCACCTGCTCGGCCAAGCACGTGCCGAGCTATCTCAACAACCTCGACAAGCTGAAGGCCCAGGGCGTGGACGAGATCTGGTGCTTCGCGGTGAACGACCCGTTCGTGATGGGCGCCTGGTCGCGCGACCAGAAGGCCGGCGGCAAGATTCGCTTCATGGCCGACGGCAGCGCCGAGTACACGAAGAAGCTGGGCCTCGAGATGGACCTCACCGCGCGCGGCCTGGGCATGCGTTGCCAGCGCTTCTCCATGCTCGTGGATGACGGCGTCGTGAAGACGCTCAATGTCGAGGGCCCCGGCAAGTTCGAGGTCTCCGACGGCGACACGATGGTGAAGCAGGCCGCCTGAGTTCTGGGGAGGGGCTTTCGGCCGCCCCTCCGATCGACCTACTGGCAACGCGGTCGCACGGCTCCGGTCACTTCGCGCTGGATCGGCTTGGTGACGGCTACTCCGTTCACCGTATAGCTGAGCGTCCCCGTCTCGCCGTCACCGAACGTCAGTGACATCGAACCGACTTCGGCGGCCGAGATCGGGGTCCATGGCGACGAGCCGAACAAGGGACCCTTCGTCGAGTAGAGAGTCCCGGTGAACCCGCCCGCCGCCGGCTGGAGGTCCGGGCCGACGAACCATGTGTTGTGCCCCTGAGTGTCGTATGTGAAGAGCACGGCGAGGATGGTGGAGCCCTGGTGGGCGATCGCAAGCCCCCAACCGGGCTCGGCGGGGTCCCACCACATGTCCTGGTAGTTCGCGAGGGACGCACGCGACCCCTTGCCCTCCCCGCACGTGGTCGGCGTGCTGAAAATCTCCTTTTCGATGGTCTTCGTGA
>DATBAI010000012.1:0-106810 GCA_036271595.1 Usitatibacter sp. | reverse complement strand
GCCTCTCACTCCACCACGAACGCCGGAATCCCCGTGAGAACCATGCCGAATCCCGGCATCCGCCCTTCGATCTCCGGCAGCGGCGTGAAGCTCGCGCGGCAGGGGACGCGCTTTCCGGCGCCGGCGCGCGCTTTCACCACGAAGATCTCGGCGTGGTCCTTGTGCGTGATCTCGCGCAGCTCCACGTCCGTGATGTCGAGGAGCGTGGTGAGCGGCCGGTGCGCGATTTCCTGGTGGCGCACGCCGAAGAGCTTTTCGGCGGCGGGGTTGCACGCCAGCACGCGCCCCTCGGCGTCGCATTCGATCTGCGGCAAGGCGGAGCGCTCGAAGAGCGCCTCGAAACGCTCGGCCCGCTCGCGGGCACTTGTCATCGAAGCGCCGCGCACCGCAACGCGATGCGCGAGGTCGCGGTTCTCGCGCTCGAGCCGCTCGTTCAGCATGCCCGTCAACGTGAGCAGGTCGTCGCGCTCGACCTGGAGGCGCAAGCGCTGCTCGATATCGCGGGAAAGCTTGCGCGCGTAGTGGACGATCGCGAAGCAGAAGAAGAGCGCCATCACGCCCGCGTACCAGTGCACGCCGGTGTGCACGAAGAAGAGGTATATCGACGTTGGAACCGTGGCGGGAAGCGACAACGCCTCATGCGCGCCGCGCACCGAGGCATATGCGGGTACCGATCCCGCGACGAAGCAGATGATCACCATCAGCGTGAAAAGCTGGAGATAGACGGGCCCATCGGGAAAAAGCACCGTGCCCAGCACGCCCCACTGCACGCCGGCGAGGAAATTCCCGATGAGGGCGAGGTTCGCCCAGCCGTCCGGACGGCTCGCGGTGCCGCGGCGGCGATACGCGACGATGCAGGCGGAACGGAAGAAGGTGACCGCGGTCGCCCACAGGAACCAGACGGCGCCCGGCCCGATGTCGCCGATCTCGATCAGCACGCCCAGGGTGAGCAATGCGCCGAAATACGAAAAGCCGGTTGCCGTAGGGGCGAACCGGTAGATCTCCTCCACCTGGAGCGCGCGCACGCGCGGCTCGGGCCAGGGACCCTTGGCCAGCGGCAACGCGTTGTCGTTGTTTTCCATCGGCGGCGAACTCGCGGCGGCGATGCGGAACCGCTGAGTTTGCCCCATTCCGGCGGCCCGCGGGTGCCGGATTACATCCGCAACACGGGCCCCGCTACGGCTCGATCTGGCGGTACACGGAGCTCGCCACGCGCGCGAGGGTGGGCTTGTCCACCTCGCCCGAGAGCGCGTAATCGAGGTCCTTGTCGATCCAGTAGAAGACCGAAACGCCGTTGTCTTGCGCGAAACGGAATGCCGTCACCCTCTCGCCGGCGTGCGGGGGGGAAACGTACAGCGTGAGGCGCTTGCCAGTGGCGTCCTGGTACATGAACTGCGCCACCGCGCCCTCGGGGCCGGGAAGGAGCCGCCCGCCCAGGAGCTCGAAGCCCTCGTTCGAGAGCGCCGGCACCTTGAGGGGCATTCCCAGGCGCTTCGAGAGCCACTTCACCAAGTGGTCCTTGTCCTTCGCCTCCACCTCCACCGGGTGGCGAACCTCGGGCGAATACACGAGGTGCGCTCGCGCAGCGCGGACCGGCAGCGACGGAGTGGTGACGGAAATGACGGTAGGTTCGGGGCGCAGCCACGGCATGGCGAGCCCGATCGCCACGCCGGCGCCGATCAGCACCGCGGCGCGCGCATATTCGAGCCATACCTGGCGCTTCATGTACATGCGCGCCGGGATCGGCTCGGTGAGCACCTGGTCGAAGAGGCGGTGCAGCATCGCGTTCTGTTCGGCGTATTCCACGCGGTCTTCTTCCTCGGTCATTGGATCACCCTCAATGGGCCGGTGCGCGTGACTTCGCCCGCCATGTAGCCGCGCAGGCGTTCGCGCCCCCGCGACAGGCGCGACATCACGGTGCCGATCGGGATGCCGAGCGAGCGGCTCACGTCCGCGTAGCTCATGTCCTCGAGGGCGATCAGCAGGACGACCTCGCGCTGCTCCATGGGAAGCTTCATCAGGGCGGCCTGGAGATCCAGGACGTCGACGCTGGTGGCGGTGGGAATCGGGGCCGGGATCGCATTCTCGTCGATCTCGACGTGTACCCCCGGCTTGCGCGCCTTCAGCTGGTTCACGAACACGTTGTGCATGATGGAAAAGAGCCACGCGCGCAGGTCTCCCGGACGCCACAGGTGGAACTTGCGTACCGCCCGCTCGAGGGTGTCCTGCACCAGGTCGTCGGCGCCCTCCCGGTCCCCCACAAGCGCGCGCGCGTAGCGCCGCAGGTTGGGGATGAAGGGGACGATCAGGTTGTAATCCAAGCGCGCCGTGCCTCTCGTATCAGTCGTTGCTAATACTGCGGCAAACAGCCCACCCGGGAGGGTATTCCCCCCAACGGCGGGACTAGGGGATCGTACGCATTCCGGCGGGCGTCGAAAAGGCCGCCGAAAGCGTCGCGCCCTCGTGGCGGAAGCTCGCCAGCCGGACCCCCGAATCGGGGAGCACCGTGCAAGGGTGCGCGCTTTGCCACTGGATCAGGGTCGGAAGCGTTCCCTGCCCCGGGAGGCTGCCGTCGGCCGTGAGCGCAAGGCGCCAGCGAAAGGCGCCGCGCGTAAAGGGCTCGATGCGAACGTCCTCCGGATAGCTGGAAAGCTCGGCTTCGAGATCGTCGCTGCGCTCGGCCCAATGCACGAGCGCGGGTTCGTGGGCGAGACGCGACTGCATGGCCGGAGTGTCCATCTCGAACCAGCGCGGTCGGCCGGGATTGGGTGCGCGCGGATCGATCGCGACCACCTCGAGGTAGCAATCCGCCCCGAGCGAGAGCAGCAGGTTGTGGGTGCCCATCGTCTCGTGCTTCCCGCCCGGCACGCAATCGGCGCCGATCTTCGCGTGGATCCACCGCGCGCCCTCCTCGAGGGTCCGCGCGGCGACTACCAGGTGGTCGAGGCCGCGGCTCAGGGCTTGGCCGTGTGCCACACGTTGTTGAATCCGTCGCCGGTGTGATCGCCCGGCTTCTTGTCGTTCTTCCAGGCGTAGAGCGCCTTCCCCTTGTAGGCCCATTGCTTGCCGCCATCGTCGCGCGTGACGACGGTGTAATCGCCATTGGGCTTCGCGTCGGCCTGGGCGAGGAGCGGCGGCCAGTTGCCGGCGCAGGGCCCGTTGCAGGCGCTCTTGCCGGCGGTGTCCTTGTCGAAGGTGTAGAGGGTCATGCCCGAGCTGTTGGCGAGGAGGCCGTCCTTCGCGGCCGCGGGAGCCTGGGCGGCGCACAAGACGGGAGCGAGCGACGCGGCGAGCGCCGCGAGGAGCGTGGTGCGTTTCATTCGTGGGATTCCTTGCGTGGTGGAAGTGGGTGCGACGCATTCGGAAACAATGCGCACATCCTGGAAATTCCCTCACGACATCGTGATTCCCTCGTCGGCCATCACTTTCTTCACGGCCGGCCGCGCGAGCACGCGGTCCACGAGCGCCGAATAGTTCTTCAGCTCCCGCACCGGCATCTGGTTGCGATTGCCCCACCGGTAGAACACGACGAGATATCCGTCCACGACCGTGAAATGGTTGCCGACCGACCACTTGCGGGCGTCGAGAAGCCGGTCGATCTCCTTCAAATGATCGACGTACATCGTGCGCGCCTTGGCCTTCACGGCCTCCTGCGCCGCGTCGCCGTCGGCGTAGCGCTGCGCGCGGAAGAGGTGCGCGAAGGTGGTGTGCACCGTATTGGAAAGCCACGCCATCGTGGATACGGCCGTTGCCTGGTGCCAGGTGTCCTTGGGCCAGAGGCCGGCCTTCGGATGGCCACCCCCGATGTAGGTGAGGATGCCCACGTTCTCCGTGAGCACGCGTCCGTCCACGACGAGCGTGGGCACGCGGCCGCGCGGGTTGAGCGCGAGGTATCCGGGCGCGCGCTGGTCGCCCGCGGCGAGGTCGAGCTTTTGCGTCTCGTAGTCGAGCCCGGCCTCCTCGAGCGCGATGTGGGACGCGAGCGAGCAGGCACCCGGTGCGAAATAAAGCTTCATGGGCATTTGGGATTCTCCTGTTGCACTACAGGCGGGTGATGAGCGACGAGGTGTCCCAGCGCTTGCCGCCGGACTTCGAGACCTCGTCGTAGTAGCCGGACACGACCTGGGTCACGGGAAGCTTGGCTCCGTTGCGCTTCGCCTCCTCGAGGCATATGCCGAGATCCTTGCGCATCCAGTCCACGGCGAAACCGAACTCGAACTTGCGCTCGTGCATGGTCTTGCCGCGATTCTCCATCTGCCACGACTGCGCGGCGCCCTTGGAGATCACGTCGAGCACGAGAAGCGGGTCGAGCTTCGCATGCTCGGCGAAGGCGATGCCCTCGGAGAGCGCCTGCACCAGGCCCCCGATGCAGATCTGGTTCACCATCTTGGTGAGCTGGCCCGAGCCCGCGGGGCCCAGGAGCGTCACGGCGCGGCCGTAGCTGTCCATCACGGGCTTGGCGCGATCGAAGCCGGCCTGCTCGCCTCCGCACATCACGGTGAGCTTGCCGTTCTCGGCGCCCGCCTGGCCGCCGGACACCGGCGCGTCGATGAAGTCCACGCCCTTCTCCTTCGCCGCGGCCGCGACCTTGCGGGCGGCATCCGCGGAGGCCGTGGTGTGGTCGATCAGCACGGCGCCCTTCTTCATGCCGGAGAGCACGCCGTCCTTGCCCATCGCGACTTCGAATACGTCGTGGTCGTTGCCCACCATGAGCATCACGAAATCGGCGTCCTTCGCGGCCCCCGCGGGTGTGGGCGCAGACTTTCCACCGTGCTTCGCGACCCACGCCTCGGCCTTCGCGCCGGTGCGGTTATATACGGTGACCTCGTAGCCCTTGGCCTTCAGGTGCCCCGCCATGGGATAGCCCATGACGCCCAGGCCGATGAATGCGACTTTCGACATTTTGCTGCCTCAGTTGACGGGATTGGGGGGTTCGCGACCTTCGAGAACTGCCGACATATTAGCCGCTGCGGTGTTGCACATCACGACCCGGGTCGCGCGCGAGGCGCTGCCGATGTGCGGTGTGAGCACGACGTTGGCAAGCTCGAGGTAACCCGCGGCAAGGCGCGGCTCGCCCTCGAAGACGTCGAGGCCCGCGCCCGCGATGCGCTTTTCCCTCAGCGCGGCGACGAGCGCGGCATCATCCACCACACCACCGCGGGCGCTGTTCACGAGGATCGCCGTGGGCTTCATCGCCGCGATCTCCGCGGCACCGATGAGGTGGTGCGTGGCGGGCGAGTACGGCGCCATGACCACCACGAAATCCGATTGCGCGAGGAGCTCGCCGCGCTCCACGTAGCGAGCGCCCAGCCGCTCCTCCTCGGCGGGAGCGAGGCGCGTCCGGTTGTTGTAGAGCACGCGCATGTCGAAGCCGCGCGCGCGCCTTGCCACGGCCTGCCCGATGCGGCCCATGCCGACGATGCCGAGCGTGGCATGGTGGATGTCCTGGCCCAGGAAGTACTGGACGCCGAACGCGATCTTCCAGTCGCCGCGCCGCACGTACGCATCGGCCTCGGCGATGCGCCGCGCCGTGGCCATGACGAGCGCCCAGGTGAGGTCCGCGGTGGTGTCGTCGAGAACGCCCGGGGTGTTCGTCACGCGGATGCCGCGCCGGGTGCAAAGGGCAATGTCGATGTTGTTGTGGCCCACCGCGATGTTGGAGATCACGCGCAGCTCCGGGCAGCGGGCGAGGATCGGCTCGTCGAAGCGGTCCATCACGGTCGCCATGACGCCGCTCGCGCCGCGCATGCGCGCGGCGAGCTCTTCGGGCGGCCACGGGCGGTCTTCGGCGTTGTGCTCGACCTCGAACTTGCGCTCGAGCGCTTCGATCACCTCGGGAAAGATGGCGCGGGTTACGAGGATCTTTTCCAGGGAGTTTGCGTAAGCTACGATGCTCGTTGGGGCTACCAATATATCCGACGAAACAGGGACTTGATAGATGCCGGTGATCACTTGCGTGGAGGACCTGCGGCGGCTCGCGATGCGGCGCGTGCCGCGCATGTTCTACGACTACGCGGATTCGGGCGCCTGGACCGAGGGCACCTACCGCGCGAACCAGGACGATTTCCACCACATCAAGCTGCGCCAGCGGGTCGCGGTGAACATCGACAAGCGCAGCCTCGCTTCGACGATGGCGGGAATGGCGGTCACGATGCCGGTCGCGCTCGCGCCCACGGGGCTCACCGGCATGCAGCACGCCGACGGCGAGATCCTCGCCGCGCGCGCCGCGGAGAAGTTCGGCGTCCCTTTCACGCTCTCGACGATGAGCATCTGCTCCATCGAGGACGTCGCGCAGGCCACCACGAAGCCCTTCTGGTTCCAGCTCTACGTGATGCGCGACCGCGAATTCTCCGGCCGGCTGATCGATCGCGCGAAGGCGGCCGGCTGCTCGGCGCTCATGCTCACGCTCGACCTGCAGGTGCTCGGCCAGCGCCACAAGGACCTCATCAACGGTCTCTCCGCGCCGCCCAAGCCCACGCTCGCGAACCTGCTCAATCTCCTCGGCAAGCCGCGCTGGGTGCTCGGCATGCTGGGCACGAAGCGCCGGCAGTTCGGCAACATCGTGGGCCACGTGAAGGGCGTGGACGACATGGCGTCGCTCTCCAACTGGACCGCCGAGCAGTTCGATCCGACGCTCCATTGGGGCGACGTCGAGTGGATCAAGAAGCGCTGGGGCGGCAAGCTGATCCTGAAGGGAATCCTCGATGCCGAGGATGCGCGCATCGCGGCCGACTGCGGCGCGGACGCGCTCGTGGTCTCCAACCATGGCGGGCGGCAGCTGGACGGCGCGCCCTCCTCCATTCGCGCGTTGCCGGCGATCGCCGACGCCGTGGGCTCGCGCATCGAGGTCTGGCTGGATAGCGGCATCCGCTCGGGCCAGGACGTGCTGAAGGCGATCGCGCTCGGGGCAAGGGGCACGATGATCGGGCGCGCGTTCCTCTATGGCCTGGGCGCGAACGGCGAGGCGGGCGTGACCCAGTGCCTCGAGATCATCCGCAAAGAGCTCGACCTCACCATGGCTTTCTGCGGGCGCACCGACATCGTCTCGGTGGACCGCTCGATCCTCCTTCCCGGCACGCTCCCCGCGTAGCCGGAATAACAAGCCCTTGGATGCGCGCGCCATGCCGCGCGGGACGCGCTCGCCTATCCTTCATGGCATGCAAGATGGAGGAGAATGACAATGGCATCCCGCAAGATCCTCGTGATGGGCGCCTCGTACGGGTCGCTGCTGGGCGCGAAGCTCGCGCTCGCCGGCCACGACGTGACGCTCGTGTGCCTGCCGCAGGAGGCATCGCTCATCAACGCGAAGGGCGCGATCGTGCGCCTGCCGGTGAAGGGGCGCGAAGGGCTGGTAGAGATCAACACGAAGCAGGCTCCGGGGAGGCTCGACGCGATGGGCACCGACGCCGACCCGTCGCAGTACGACCTCGTGGGCCTCGCGATGCAGGAGCCGCAGTACCGCTCGCCCGGCGTGCGTGAGCTGCTCGACCGAGTGGCGAAATCGCGCAAGCCCTGCATGTCGATCATGAACATGCCGCCGCTTCCGTACCTCGCGCGCATCCCGGGCATCGATCCGAAGAAATGCGCGGAGAGCTATACCGATCCTTCGGTGTGGGATTCCTTCGATCCGAAGACGATGACCCTTTGCAGCCCGGACCCGCAGGCCTTCCGGCCCCCGGAAGACGAGGCGAATGTGCTGCAGGTGCGCCTGCCCACCAATTTCAAGGCGGCGCGCTTCGACTCGCCCGCGGACACCGCGATGCTTCGCGGCCTCGCGGCCGACGTGGAAGCGATCCGCTACGACGTGGGCGGCGAGAAGGTCGAGCTCCCGGTGAAGCTCAAGGTGCACGATTCCGTCTTCGTCCCGCTCGCCAAGTGGGCGATGCTGATCGCCGGCAACTACCGCTGCGTGAAGGCCGACACGGTGATCCCGATCAAGGAAGCCGTGCACGGCGACATCGCGAAGTCGCGCGCCATCTACGACTGGGTCGTGCAGCTCTGCGTAGGCCTGGGCGCCGACCCGTCGGACATGGTCCCCTTCGAGAAGTACGCGGCGGCCGCGCAATCGCTGGGCAGCCCCTCGTCGGCCGCTCGCGCCCTCGCCGCTGGCGCGCCCAACATCGAGCGCGTCGATCGGCTCGTGCAAGGCGTCGCCGCGCAGCGCGGCATGCGCTCGGCGGACGTGGACGAGATCGTGAAGCTGGTCGACGGCTGGCTGGTGCGCAACCGTCGCAAGGGATGAAGATGCTGTCTCTCCTTCCCACTACCATCGCCGGGAGCCTTCCCAAGCCGCTGTGGCTCGCCGAGCCCGAAAAGCTCTGGGCGCCCTGGAAGCTCGAGGGCGCGGCCCTCGCCGAGGGCAAGCGCGACGCCGTGCGCCTCGCCCTCGCCGTGCAGGAGAAAGCCGGCATCGATATCGTGACCGACGGCGAGCAGACGCGCCGGCACTTCGTGAACGGCTACATGGAGAAGCTGACCGGCATCGACTTCAAGAACCTGAAGACCGTGCACATCCGCAATCGCTACGACGCCAAGGTGCCGGTGGTGGTGGGGCCGGTCGGGAGGCCTTCCCCGGTGCACGCCGAAGACGCGAAGTTCCTGCGCGCGGCCACGAAGAGCGCCATCAAGTTCACGCTTCCCGGCCCGATGACGATGGTGGACACGCTCTACGACGATCACTACAAGTCGCGGGAGAAGCTCGCGTTCGCGTTCGCCGAGATCCTGAACCAGGAGGCGAAGGAGCTCGCCGCCGCCGGCATCGACGTGATCCAGTTCGACGAGCCCGCCTTCAACGTCTTCTTCGACGAGGTCCGCGATTGGGGCGTGGCGGCGCTCGAGCGTGCACGCAAGGATGTGCCCGCGAAAGTCGCGGTGCACATCTGCTATGGCTACGGCATCGAGGCCAACAACAAGTGGAAGGAGACGCTCGGAGCCGAATGGCGCCAGTACGAGCAGACCTTCCCGCTGCTCGCCAAGTCCACGATCGACCAGGTGTCGCTCGAATGCGCCAACTCCCACGTTCCCATGGACCTGATGGCGCTCCTCACCGGGAAGGACGTCATGGTGGGAGCGATCGACGTCGCGACCAACCGCGTCGAGACGCCCGAGGACGTCGCGCGGGTGATCCGCGAGGCGTTGAAGCACGTGCCGAAGGAACGGCTCATGCCGTGCACCAATTGCGGCCTGGTGCCCCTTCCCCGGGATGTCGCGGCGGCCAAGCTGGAAGCGCTGGGTGCGGGCGCGGCACTTGTACGGGCGGAACTGGTCTAATGGGTCACCATGACCCACAACGTCATCTGGATCACCCTCGTCGCCGCGGCGATCGTCGTGGCGGGCTACCTGCTCGTGATGCGAGTGTTCTTCCGCGACAGCAAGGCGCTCGACAAGAAGATCGACTACTCCAGGATGAAGGAGTGGAAGGACGACGAGGACTAGGAGCCTTCAGCGCAGGCTGAAGTCCACGCGCGTCGCGCCCTCGGCGCCGGAATCCGCGACCACCACGCGTTCGGCGGGTAAATTCTCGGCGAGGGCCTGCTTCACCGCTTCCGCGCGCCGCGCGGCCAACGCCTTCAGGGCGGCGGCGTCCACCTTCACGCCGGCGGCCTTCAGCGCCTCGGTATCCTTGTCGGCGTCGACCCGCGGATCGAGCTCCAGCTTCACCGCCGGACGCTTCGCGAGCGCCTCGGCGAGCCGTGCGAGCTTTTGGCGGTCTCCGTCGTCGAGCTGCGCATCGCCGGCGGCGAAGTCCACGTGTCCCAGGTCGTCCCCCGCCGGCGCGGCGGCGCCTTTCGCCTGCGATCCTCCCAGCGCCGCGGACAGCAGCGAGAAGGGCGAGCTCAACGCCTTCTTGAAGAGGTTGCCCACCACCTGCGCCACGAGCGTGCCGACGTCGAACTGGGGATCATCGAGCGAGCCGCTGATGGGCAGGTCGATCTTGATGCGCCCGTCCGCATCCTTCAGGAGGTTCACGGCGAAGAGCACCGGCAGCTTGGTAGCCTCGGGGCTTTCCACCTTGTCGCCGAAGGCAAGGTGGTCCAGCACGATGCCGTTTCGGGCCGAAAGCTTGCCGTTCTCGACGTGATAATCGACGTCCAGCGTAAGGGTGCCGCCGGTGATGCCGTAACCCGCGTAGCGCGCCGAATAAGCCGAAAACTGCGGGAGCTCGATGGCGCTTCCCTTCGCGGCGATGTCCGCGAAAAGCTCGCCCGATAGCGCATTCACCGTGCCGGCGATCACGATGGGCGACTTGCCGGCGTAGCTTCCCTCGAGCTTCACCTCGGCGCGGGCCGCGGGATCCGACGAGAGCCCCGTGACCGAGCCCGCGAGGCCGCCCACGTCGGCGCTGTAGTTGGGCTTGATGAAATGGTCGGCGAAGTCGAGGCGGCTGTCGGCGAATACGATCCGGTGGATGCGTACGTCGCGGGGCTTGAGCGTCGCCGGATCCTGGGGCGCCGGCGTCGGATTCTCCTCGGTCGCGAACTTGAGGGTCTGGAGGTTGAGGCGCCCGTCGGGCGTGACCTCCACGCGCGCATACGCCTTGTCGACCGCGATCTCGTCCACCGCCAACCGGAGCGGATCGTGGCGCGCCCAATTGAAATCGATACCCCGCGCGCGCACGGACTTCCAGTCGAGCAGCTCCTGCTTGTTCACCGTGTCGAAGGTCGCGACGTCGGAGAGCTCGGCGCCGCCCTTGTAGGCCACGCGCATCGATTCGCCCGAGCCCGCGACTCTCAACGTACCCTTCATCGAGGCCTTCGCCCCCTTCAGCGCCACGGTCGCGAAGTGCTCGGCGTACGGACGCAGCGGCGCCAGGTCGATGCCGCGGCCTTCGAGCGTGGCCTCGACCGCGAGCGGCTGCAGTGCGACCGTGGAGCGAACGTCCAGGCGCCCACCCGAGGCCAGGACCAGACGGCCCTCGACCTCGGACTTCGCTCCCGGCGCGTTGCTCAAGTGAATCGCGGCCAGGTGCTCGAGGGCCACGCGGTGCACGGCGGCGGGCTTCACGGCCTGGTCGGTGAATGCGACGTGGTAGCCGTCGACGTTGACCTTCCCGACCGTGACCTGCCACGGCTCCGATGGCGCGCCGTCGGGTGCCGGACTGCCGGCAATCGATTCGAGCACGGGCAGCTTGCCGTCCGCGCCGCGCATCAATGCCAGTTCGGCGCCCCGCGTCGCGAGCTCAGCCACGTCCACCGATCGTGCGTGCAGGTCGGCCTTGATGTCCTGGGCCTGCACGAGCGGCACTCGCCAGTCGCCATTGTGGGCGCGGACATCCGTGATCCGCACCAGGGGCATGATGACCTTGCCGGCGAGCGGATCGAGGGACGCGACCTCCACATCGGCATGCTCGACCGCGACGTCGCCCGCGGGCTCCAGGCCTTTCAGCACGAGGCCATCCACGCCCACGCTGCCGCCCAGGTCGATCGAGGGGTCGCCGGCTCCGGCATGGCTGAAGCGCAGCTCGATCCTCGCGTGCAGCTTGCCGGCGCTCACCGTGACCGGGAGCTTCGACGGCGAGTAAGCAACGTACGCCGGCACGTCCACGCCCTCGAAGCCGAGCGAGACCCGGGTGCGCATGTCGCTCTCGAAGGGCAGCGACTCGGCCTGGATCGAGAAGGGCGCACCGTTCACGCGCATGGAGAGCGCGGGCTTCACGTATTCCTTTCGCTCGTCCCCGAGCGTCGAGATCGACGGAATGGCGAGGTCGATGTCCGTCACCCGCTGGTGCACGCCGCGCGGGCGATCGTCGAGATCGACGCTCGCGCGCGAGAGCCGGATGTTGGAAAGCGCGAAGCGCGCCTTCTCGTGCGGCCCGGGGCCGGTCTCGGCCGCGGATTTCGAGAGGCGCTCGAGCATGTCGCTCACGTTGTAGTGCGCGCCGCCATCGTGCACGAGGTGCACCTCGACGCCGCGGATGGTGAGCTCATCGACGATCGGCGCCCAGCGGTAGAGCGAGGCCGGGCTCACCGCGACACCGAACTGCGCGAGCGAAGCGAACACGGTACGGCCATCGGGTTCGTAGATGCGCAGCCCACGGGCCGTCGCGTGCAGGGTGTAGGGATTGGCCGACACCTCGTCCAGCGCGACCGGCCGGCCAAGGCGCTGCGAGAAGTTGTCGACGATGAGCTTGCGGGCGATCGGAGGGGCGACGAACAGGCCCAGCACGCCGTAGACCGCCACCGCTCCGAGCACCCAGCGCGCCGCGATCCTCCAGCGGGAAGCGCGGGGTTTCTTCTCGTGAGGGGAAGCTTGCATCGCGGCGGGCGGATAATGGCTCGCACCTGTGACTTCCCGCGCGGCGGGTGCGTTCGCTCGCCGCCCGCGAAAGCGGCGCCGTCCTACGGCTTCACTTCATATAGCGGAGCCGCCCGGGGCCGGCGATCCGGGTGGTGCGCGATCTGCCGAAACGATACCCTGCGAAAACATCTCCCCGGGGCTAACTCACGATGGCTACGCAACCGCAACTCGGTCGTCTCCTCCTCACCGGCGCCGCCGGCGCACTGGGACAGGTGCTGCGCAAAGGGCTCAAACCCTTCGCGCACACGCTGCGCCTCTCCGACCGCGAGGCGATGACGCCAGGGGGCGACGGCGAGGAGATCGTGCGGTGCGACCTCGCCGACCGGGAGGCCGTGCTGGCGCTCGTCGAGGGTGTGGACGCCATCGCACATTTCGGCGGCATCTCCGTGGAGGCGCGTTGGGACCCGATCCTGGAGTCGAACATCGTGGGCCTCTACAACCTCTACGAAGCGGCGCGCAAGCAAGGCGCGAAGCGCGTGGTCTTCGCGAGCTCGAACCATGTGGTGGGCTTCAGGCGCCAGGACGAGCGCATCGACGCGGACGCCCCGGTGCGCCCCGACGGGCTGTACGGGGTGAGCAAGGCCTTCGGCGAGAATTTGTCGCGCTTCTATTTCGATCGCCATGGCATCGAGACGGCGTGCCTGCGCATCGGCTCGTGCTTTCCCGCGGTTCGCGACCGACGCATGCTTTCCACGTACCTGAGCTATGGCGACCTGGTGGAGCTGGTGCGCTGCGCGCTCTTCGCCCCGAAGCTGGGGCACACCATCGTCTTTGGCGCCTCCGACAATTCGACCTCCTGGTGGGACAACTCCCGGGCCGCCCACCTCGGTTTCACGCCTCGCGACTCCGCCGATTCGCAGCGCGCGCGCGTCGAGGCGGAAAGCCCGCCGCTCGATCCCCTGGATCCCGCGAGGATCTACCAGGGCGGCGTGTTCGTGCGCACCGGACCCTTCGAATGAGATGAGGCGAGAACGGCGCACATGAGAAGAGCCCTCTCGATCGGCAATGCCCTTCTACGCGGCGCTCCTCGCGGCGCTCTTCCTGGTCACCCACGTTCCGGCGTTCTCGACGTGGCTGCCGCGCCTGGCGGGCGTGGCGCACTGACCGCGGGAAGGAGGCCCTCCTTCTCGATGAAGGCCAGGATGGCCTGCAGGCCCTGCCCCGTCTTCAGGTTGCTGAACACGAAGGGCCGCTCGCCGCGCATCCTGCGCGCGTCGCGCTCCATCACCTCGAGCGAGGCGCCAACCATCGGCGCGAGGTCGATCTTGTTGATCACCAGCAGGTCCGACTTCGTGATCCCGGGACCGCCCTTGCGAGGGATCTTGTCCCCGGCCGCCACGTCGATCACGTAGAGCGTGAGATCCGAGAGCTCGGGGCTGAAGGTGGCGGCGAGGTTGTCCCCGCCGGACTCGATGAAGACCATCTCGAGCGAGGGAAAGCGCGCGTTCAACCGTGCCACCGCCTCGAGGTTGATCGAGGCGTCCTCGCGGATCGCCGTGTGCGGGCATCCGCCGGTCTCGACGCCGAGGATGCGCTCGGGGGCGAGCGCCTCGTTGCGCACGAGGAACTGGGCGTCCTCCTCGGTGTAGATGTCGTTGGTGACGGCGGCTATGTCGTACCTGTCCCGCAACGCCTTGCACAGCGCGAGCGTGAGCGCCGTCTTGCCCGAGCCCACCGGGCCGCCGATGCCGACGCGAAGCGGGCCCTGCGATTGCCGTGCCATCGTCACCTCACGAACGGAAAAGGCGGCTGTACTGCGTCTCGTGCCGCGCGCAGGCGATGGCGAAGCCCGGCGCGAAGCTGCAGAGGTCGCCGTCGCCGAGCGCCGCCGCATGCTCGACCACGCCGGCGATGCGCGCGCCCAGGGCCATCAACATGCGTTGGCCTTGCGTCTGGCCGAGGGGCACCGTCTTGACGGCGGAGAGCACCTGGTTCTCGATCCACGCGAACAGGTAGGCGGCGAGCGCCTCTCGCTCATCGATGTCCCACGCCACGGCGGCGAACGCGAAAGCCGCGGGATACGACAGCTCTTCGATCGCGTCGAGCGCGGCGTCCCCGACATCGAGCTCGAGCAGCAGGCGGCGCAGCGAATAGCCCATCTGCAGCGTCTCGGCACGCAACTCGGCGGCCTCGCGGCTCGCGATGAGCTCGTCGTTCCATCGCGCGGCGGCGCGGGCATCGCCCTCGCCCCATGCGCGCAGGAGGCGAAGCAGGATCGGCGCCTCGAGGTTCGCAACCGAGAGCTCGAGCACGTCGCCGATCCAGCGCCCGGCGCTCGCCGCATCGTGGACGGTCCCCGAGTCGATCGCGCTCTCGAGCCCCTGCGAATAGCTGTACGCGCCCACGGGGAGCGCAGGGCTTACCAGCTGCAGCAGCCGGGGATTCACCGCGCGCCTCCGAATTCGTGGATTCGCCCGCCGTGCCCCGATTCGTTGTCGTGGCGATGGTGCGCGCCGTAGGCCCCCCCCTCCGGCTCGAATGGCGCTTCGAGGCGTGAGACGCGCCCGCCCAGGCCCTTCATCATTTCCTCGAGGACGTGGTCGGCGGCGAGGCGCAGCCATCCTTCGCCCACCTGCACAGGCACGTGGCGGTTGCCGAGGTGATAGGCCAGGCGGGCGAGCTCGTCCGCGCGATCGCATTCGACGTGCAGCAGCGGCTCGGGCAGCGCGACCACTTCGATCACGCGGCCGTCGGACGCGACGACCCAATCGCCGCCCCGCAGCACCGTGCCGCGGGGGAGCGCGACGGCGACCTCCTCTCCCGATCCGAGCGTGGCGCGCTGCCGGCTCTTCTGGCGCCGCTCGAAGGGCAACTCGAGCCGCCCCCGCGGGACGACGCCGTATTCGGCGTTCGGCCTGAACGGGAAGCGCGATAGGATCTCGACCATCAGAAGAGGAAGTAGCGTTGCGCCAGCGGAAGCTCCTTCGCCGGCTCGCACGTGAGGAGCTCGCCGTCGGCGCGCACCTCGTAGGTCTCGGGATCGACCTCGAGCTTCGGCCGCCATGCGTTGTGCACCATGTCCTTCTTGCCGATCGAGCGGGTGTCGCGCACGGCCTCGAGCGGCTTCGCGAGGCCGAGGCCGCGCACCTCGCTGCTGGCGAGCGCCGCCTGCGAGACGAAGGTCACGCTCGTGCGCAGGGCGCCACCGAAGGAGCCGAACATGGGGCGGTAGTGCACCGGCTGCGGGGTGGGAATGGACGCGTTCGGATCGCCCATCGCGGCCGCGGCGATCATTCCGCCCTTCAGGATCAGCGAGGGCTTCACGCCGAAGAAAGCCGGCTTCCAGAGGACGAGATCGGCGATCTTGCCTTCCTCGACGGAGCCCACGGCGTGCGCGACGCCGTGAGCGATGGCGGGATTGATCGTGTATTTGGCCACGTAACGCTTCACGCGCGAGTTGTCGCTGCCCTTCGCGTCGCCGGCGAGGCTTCCGCGCTGCACTTTCATCTTGTGCGCCGTCTGCCAGGTACGGATGATCACCTCGCCGACGCGACCCATCGCCTGCGAGTCGGAGGACATCATCGAGAAAGCACCGAGATCGTGGAGGATGTCCTCGGCCGCGATGGTCTCCCTGCGGATGCGCGACTCGGCGAACGCGACGTCCTCGGCGATCGCCGGATCGAGGTGGTGGCACACCATCAGCATGTCGAGGTGCTCGGCGATG
Organism: Usitatibacter sp.; assembly: GCA_036271595.1. GTDB lineage: Bacteria > Pseudomonadota > Gammaproteobacteria > Burkholderiales > Usitatibacteraceae > Usitatibacter. The sequence goes on along the minus strand of DATBAI010000012.1, from coordinate 90,849 downwards.
GTGTTCACGGTATAGGGCCGCGTCGGGTTCGTCGACGACGGCAGCACGTTGGGAAGGGCCGCGACCTTGATGATGTCGGGCGCATGGCCGCCGCCGGCCCCCTCGGTGTGGTACGTGTGGATCGTGCGCCCCTTGAAGGCGGCAATGCTCGCCTCGACGAATCCCGATTCGTTCAGCGTATCGGTATGGATGGCGACCTGCACGTCCATCTCGTCGGCGACCGAGAGGCAGCAGTCGATGGCCGCGGGCGTCGTGCCCCAATCCTCGTGGAGCTTGAGGCCGATCGCGCCCGCGCTCACCTGTTCGCGAAGCCCCTCGGGACGGCTCGCGTTGCCCTTGCCGAGGAAACCGAGATTCATGGGGAACGCGTCCGCCGCGGCCAGCATCGAGTGCAGGTGCCACGGCCCCGGCGTGCATGTCGTGGCGGCCGTGCCCGTAGCGGGGCCCGTGCCGCCGCCGATCATCGTGGTCACGCCCGACATGAGCGCCTCCTCGATCTGCTGCGGGCAGATGAAATGGATATGGCTGTCGATGCCTCCCGCCGTGAGGATCATCCCCTCGCCCGCGATCACCTCGGTGCCGGGACCGATCGGGATCGTCACTCCCGGCTGGATGTCCGGGTTGCCGCCCTTGCCCACCTTCCAGACCCGCCCGCCCTTCAGCCCCACGTCGGCCTTCACGATGCCCCAGTGGTCGACGATGAGCGCGTTGGTGATGATCGTGTCCGCGGTCTTCGCGCTGGCGAGCTGGCTCTGGCCCATGCCGTCGCGGATCACCTTGCCGCCGCCGAACTTCACCTCCTCGCCGTAAATGGTGAGGTCGCGCTCCACCTCGATCCAGAGCTCGGTGTCGGCGAGGCGGACCCGGTCGCCCTTCGTCGGGCCGAACATCTCGGCGTAGGCCTGCCGGGACATCTTCGTCATAGCTTGCCCATCACCTTGCCCTGGAAGCCGTAGACGGCGCGCTCGCCCGCGAGCTCGACCAGCCGGACGGTGCGCATCTGGCCCGGCTCGAAGCGCACCGCCGTGCCGGCGGCAATGTCGAGCCGGAAGCCGCGCGCCTTGGCGCGCTCGAAGAGGAGCGCGTCGTTGGTTTCGAAGAAATGGTAGTGCGAGCCTACCTGGATCGGCCGGTCGCCTGAATTCGTGACCTCGATCGTCACGCGCTTCCTGCCCTTGTTGATCTCGATGTCGCCCGGGGCGACTCTCGTCTCGCCGGGGATCACAGGATGGGGTGATGCACGGTCACGAGCTTGGTGCCGTCGGGGAACGTCGCCTCGACCTGGATCTCGGGAATCATCTCGGCCACGCCCTCCATCACGTCCGCGCGCGTGAGGAGCGTCGTTCCGTAGCTCATGAGGTCGGAGACGCCGCGCCCGTCGCGTGCGCCCTCCAGCAGCGCGGCGCTGATGAACGCCACCGCTTCCGGGTAGTTCAGCTTGAGGCCCCTCGCCTTGCGCCGCTCGGCGACGAGCGCCGCCGTGAAGACGAGGAGCTTGTCCTTCTCGCGCGGGGTGAGCTCCATGCTCCTTCAGGTCCGCCAGATGCGCGGCTCGATCGCCGCGCGTTGCATCACCGGCTCGCGCAGCTCGCGCCAGATCGACTCGAAATGCTCGCGAGCCGCCTCGCTCGAGCGCCCACGATACCGCGCGAGGAGCACACCCGGAAGGCGCGTCGCCGCCGATTCCCCCTCGCGTGGCATGGACGCGCGGGCCGCGGCGAGCCAGGCATCGTCGATCACGGGTGCGGCGACCACCATCGTTCCCATCACGCTGCAACCGCCGAGACCCGCGGCGGAAAGCGCGAACGCGCTTCCGGGGCCGGCCCTGGCGCGCTCGATCCACGCGGGACGGCCGTCGCGCGTAAGGCGCGCCCCGCTACGTAGCCGCCCCGTCGCGAAATTCTCGCCCGATCCGGTGCGCCCGAAGCACACGATGTCCCAGGCCATGAGGCGCGCGCCCCCATGGAGGTTCGCCTCCCACGAGATGTCGGCGCAAGTCCCGTCGTAGAGAATGGTCTCCTGCGGGAGCCATTCGACGCCGGCCCCATCGCGCGCCGCGATGCTCACCCGCTGCGAGGCCCGCGCGCCGCCCGAGCGGTACCATTTGCCAGCGCCCGGCGTGGTGATGAAAGCGTTCGCGCGCTCCGAGGCCGTCACGTCGATCGCCAGCTCGTCGCCCGCCGCGATCCCGGCCGGCGGATGCACGACGATGACGTGGCAGACCCCGCCACCTTCGGGATAGAGGGGCTTCTGCACGAGGAGCGGGCCGTCGTGTCGGCGCTCTGCGAGCACGGTGCGCTCGCCGCGGCGCTCGAAGCCCAGCGCCAGGTGCGCCTTCCAGGCGGTGGCCTGCGGGGGGTCGTCGCGCGGCATCGGCCGATCATACCGCCAGCATTCCGCGCACGTTGTCCCGGTCCATGTGCGCCCCCTCGCCGCGCGCCACGATCTCGCCGCGTTCCATCACGAGGTATTGGTCCGCGAGCGAACGCGCGAAATCGTAGTACTGCTCGACCAGCAGGATCGCGAGCTCGCCGGTCGAGGCGAGCGAGCGGATGGCGCGCTCGATGTCCTTGATGATCGAGGGCTGGATTCCCTCGGTGGGCTCGTCGAGGATGAGGAGCTTCGGGCGCATCGCAAGGGCCCGGCCGATGGCGAGCTGCTGCTGCTGCCCGCCGGACAGGTCGCCGCCGCGCCTGCCCAGCATCTGGCGCAGCACCGGGAACATCTCGAAGATTCCCGGCGGAATCGGCTCGCCCGGCGCGCGGGTGGCCAGCCCCATCTCGAGGTTTTCCTCGACGCTCAGGCGCGCGAAGATCTCGCGTCCCTGCGGCACGTAGCCGATGCCGGCTCGCGCGCGCTCGTCGGGGCGCTCCCGCGTAAGGTCGCGCCCCGCGAAATCGACCCGGCCGGTCGTGGCGGGGACGAGGCCCATCAGCGTGCGCAGCAGCGTGGTCTTGCCCACGCCGTTACGGCCGAGGAGCACCGTGACCTTTCCGCCGGGCAGCGCGAAGCCCACGTTGCGCAGGATGTGGCTGCCGCCGTAATACTGGTTGAGGTTCGTGACCGTCAGCATCGAGTCACCTCCCGAGGTATACCTCGACCACGCGCGGATCCGCCTGCACGGCCTCGAGAGAGCCCTCGGCGAGCACCGAGCCTTCGTGCAGCACCGTGACCTTGCGGGCAATGCGCGCAATGAAGGCCATGTCGTGCTCGACCACGACCAGCGAATGCTCGCCGGCGAGTGCGAGGAAGAGCTCCGCCGTGCGCTCCGTCTCCGCGTCGCTCATGCCCGCGACGGGCTCGTCCAGGAGGAGCAGTCGCGGCTCCTGCATGAGCAGCATGGCGATCTCGAGCCATTGCTTCTGGCCGTGCGAAAGCAGCCCCGCCGGCCGGTCGGCGGCTTCGGTGAGGCGCACGCGATCGAGCGTGGCGGCGATGCGGTCGCGCTCGGCCGACGAAAGCCGCGCGAAGAGGGTCCGCCGCACGCGCTTGTCGGCCTTCATGGCGAGCTCGAGGTTCTCGAACGCGCTGTGGCGCTCGAAGATCGTGGGCTTCTGGAATTTGCGGCCGATGCCGGCGTGGGCGATCTGCGCTTCCGAAAGGCGCGTGAGGTCGATCGTCTGTCCGAAGTACGCGCGGCCCGCGTCGGGCCGCGTCTTGCCCGTGATCACGTCCATCATCGTGGTCTTGCCCGCGCCGTTGGGGCCGATCACGCAGCGAAGCTCGCCCGCGTCGATCGCGAGCGAGAGGCCGTTCAGCGCCTTGAAGCCATCGAAGCTGACCGAGATGCCCTCGAGGTAGAGCACCACGCCGTGCGAGAGGTCGAGCGCGGCCGGATCGACGCTGCGCCCGTAGCTCGCGTCGCTGGAGCCCGGCGCGACGAGCGGCTCGCCCATCCTCAAGCCTTCCTCCAGCGGCGTGCGAGGCCCATCACGCCTTCGGGCAGGAAAAGCGTCACCAGGATGAAGATCGCTCCCAGCACATAGAGCCAGAACTCAGGGAACGCGACGGTGAAGACGCTCTTGGCGGCATTCACCAGCCCCGCGCCGATGATCGGGCCCACGAGGGTGCCGCGGCCGCCCACCGCGGTCCAGATCGCGATCTCGATCGAGTTGGCGGGCGACATCTCGCCGGGATTGATGATCCCCACCTGCGGCACGTAGAGCGCGCCGGCGATGCCGCAGAGGATCGCCGAGGCGACCCAAACGAAAAGCTTGTACCAGAGCGTGTCGTAGCCGCAGAACATCACGCGCGCCTCGGCGTCGCGGATCGCGGCCAGCACGCGACCGAACTTGGAGGTGACGAGGAAGCGGCCGAAAAGGAGCGTGGCGATGAGCACCGCGCCGGTGATCGCAAAGAGGGCCATGCGGGTCTCAGGCGTCGCGATCGGGATGCCGAGCACGCGCTTGAAGTCGGTGAAGCCGTTGTTGCCGCCGAAACCGGTGGCGTTCCTGAAGAAGAGCAGCATCGCCGCGTAGGTGAGCGCCTGCGTGATGATCGAGAAGTAGACTCCCTTCACCCGCGAGCGGAAGGCGAAATAGCCGAAGGCGAATGCCACCAGCCCCGGGACCGCGACCACCAGGAAGGCGGCCCACCAGAAATGCCCACTGCCGGTCCAGTGCCAGGGGAAGGTCTTCCAATCGAGGAAGACCATGAAATCAGGCATGTCCAGGCGGTACTGGCCGTCGGCGCCTATCTGGCGCATGAGGTACATGCCGAACGCGTAGCCGCCCAGCGCGAAGAAAAGCCCGTGGCCAAGCGAGAGGATCCCCGCATAGCCCCACACGAGGTCCATCGCCACCGCCACGATCATGTAGCACATGATCTTTCCGCCGAGCGTCACGCCGAACGCGGTGACATGCAGCGGGCTCGATTCGGGGACGGCGAGGTTCAGGACCGGGAACACCACGAACACCACCGCGGCGCACGCGGCGAGCACGATCCAGCCCTTCGATCCGTAGAGGCGGCCGATCATGCGTCGGCCGCCCTGCCCTTCAGCGCGAACAATCCCTGCGGGCGCTTCTGGATGAACACGATGATGAAGACGAGCACCGCAATCTTGGCGATCACCGCGCCCGACCAGGACTCGAGAAGCTTGTTGGCGAAGCCGAGGCCGAGCGCCGCGTAGACGGTGCCGGCGAGCTGGCCCACCCCGCCCAGGACGACCACCATGAAGGAATCGACGATGTACGACTGGCCCAGGTCCGGCCCCACATTGCCGATCTGCGAGAGCGCGCAGCCCGCGAGGCCGGCGAGGCCCGAGCCCAGGCCGAAGGCCCACATGTCCACCCGGGCGGTCGGGACGCCCATGCACGCGGCCATGGCGCGATTCTGCGTGACACCGCGCACGAAAAGGCCCAGGCGTGTCTTCGCCAGCAGCAGGCCCATCGCGGCGAGGACGGCCGCGGCGAAGCCGATGATGACGATGCGGCTGAAGGGCAGGACCACGCCGGCGAGGATCTCCACGCCGCCCGACATGAACGCGGGATTCTCGACCTGGACGTTCTGCGCGCCGAATATCGTGCGCACGCCCTGGATCAGCACCAGGCTGATGCCCCAGGTCGCGAGGAGAGTTTCCAGCGGCCGGCCGTAGAGCCAGCGGATCACGGTGCGCTCGAGCGCCACGCCCACGGCGCCGCTCACGACGAATGAAGCGGGCACGGCGAGGGCGAGATACCAGTCGAATGCGCCGCCCAGGTGGGCGCGGAAGAAATTCTGCGCCACGTACGTCGTGTACGCACCGATCATGATGAGCTCGCCATGGGCCATGTTGATGACGCCCATGAGGCCGTAGGTGATTGCGAGGCCGAGGGCGGCGAGCAGCAGGATCGACCCCAGGCTCACGCCGGAGAAGAGGAGCCCCGCGAACTGCGCGCGAGCCAGGCGCGATTCGACCAGCCGCAGGCTGGCGGCGGCCTCGCGGCGCACGTCGGCGTCGGGTTCCGATGGCTGCGCGGCGGCGGCGAGGAGCGACTGCACGTTGGGGTTGCCCGATTCGGCGAGCAGCCGGATCGCGGCGATGCGCGTCGCCTTGTCGCCCGATCGCAGGTCGAGGCTCGCGGCGACCTGCGCGAGGGCGGCCCGGATGTCGGGGTCCGTCTCCGCGGACAGGGCCTTGCCGACGAGCGGGCGCATGGAATCGTCGGCGCCGTTGCCCAGCTCCTTCACCGCGGCCGCGCGCAACGCGCGGTCCGGCGATACGAGGCGCAGCGCGGCGATGGCGCGATCGATCTCGCCGCGCAGCCGGTTGTTCACCACGACGTCATCGCGCCCGTCCGGCAGCGGGCTCACCGCCTCGCCGGTCGCCGCATCGACGCCGGAATCGCCGTTCACGATCAGCACGCGCGTGCCCGCGACCTGCGCGGTGCCGTCGGCAAGCGCCCGCAATACCACGAGCGCGCGTGGATCGCCGGAGGCGGCCAGCGCGGAGACGGCGACGGCCTTCTCGTCGCCATCGCCGGCCGCGAGCTTCGCAACGACCTGCGGATCGAGCGCGTGCGCCGCGGTGCACGCGGCCACGAGCAGCAACCCGAGCCATGTCCGGACCATCGAGCGAACGGCTAGGACTTCTTGGCCGTGATCATCGGTTCGTCCTTCTTCTTGTCGTTGCCGGGAATGAACGGGCTCCACGGCTGCGCCTTGATCGGGCCGGGCGTCTTCCAGACGACGTTGAACTGGCCGTCGGCCTTCACCTCGCCGATCAGCACGGGCTTATGGAGATGGTGGTTCTTCGAGTCCATCGTGACCAGGAACCCGTCCGGCGCCTTGAACGACTGGTTCGCCATCGCCGCGATCACCTTGTCCACGTCGAAGCTCTTCGCCTTCTCGACGGCTTGCGCCCACATGTGCACGCCGATATAGGTCGCCTCCATCGGATCGTTGGTGAGCGGCTTGTCGGCCCCGGGCAGGTTGTGTGCCTTCGCATACGCGGCCCACTTCGCCTTGAAGGCCTCGTTGGCGGGGTTCTTCACCGACATGAAGTAGTTCCACGCGGCGAGGTGGCCCACGAGCGGCTTGGTGTCGACGCCGCGCAGCTCCTCCTCACCCACCGAGAACGCCACGACCGGCACGTCGGTCGCCTTCAGGCCCTGGTTGCCCAGCTCCTTGTAGAAGGGCACGTTGGAGTCGCCGTTGATCGTGGAGACCACCGCCGTCTTCTTGCCTTCCGAGGAGAATTTCTTGATCTTCGCGATGATGGTCTGGTAGTCGGCGTGCCCGAACGGCGTGTATTCCTCCATGATGTCGTCGTCGGTGACCCCCTTCGAGTGCAGGAACGAGCGCAGGATCTTGTTGGTCGTGCGCGGGTAGACGTAGTCGGTGCCGAGCAGCACGAACCGCCTGGCGCCGCCGCCGTCCTTGCTCATCAGGTACTCGACGGCCGGGATCGCCTGCTGGTTGGGGGCCGCGCCGGTGTAGAAGACATTCTTGGAGAGCTCCTCGCCTTCGTACTGCACCGGATAGAAGAGCAGGCCGTTCAGCTCCTCGAAGACCGGCAGCACGGACTTGCGCGACACCGAGGTCCAGCACCCGAACACCACCGCGACCTTGTCCTGGGTGAGGAGCTGGCGCGCCTTCTCGGCGAAGAGCGGCCAGTTCGACGCCGGATCGACCACGACCGGCACGATCTTGTATCCCATCACCCCGCCCTTGGCGTTGATCTCCTCGATCGCCATCAGCGCCACGTCCTTCAGCACGGTCTCGCTGATGGCCATGGTGCCCGAGAGCGAATGCATGATGCCGACCTTGACGGTCTTGTCCTCGGCCGACGCGATGCGCGGCGCAAGCGCCGAGCAGGCGAGCATCGCGCTCATGGCGAGCGCGTTCACGAACATGCGACGTTTCATGGTTCCTTCCCCTGTGGTTTGTCTACGGGCGGCCTTTGCTGCGCGCGCTTCCACAGGGCTTTTAGCGACGTCCATGCCAGAACCGGCCGACGCGATGCAGGCGATTGATCCGATTGCGGAACTCTTTGGCGCCGCAATCTGGAATCGTCGCGCTTCCGCAGTGGGCGCACCCAAACAGTGCCGATGCAAGGTGCACGCCCCCGATTGGCGCGTTGGCGTCGCCTACTTCATTCGAAAACGCTCCACCGCCTGGACATCCCACTCCAATCCGGCCCCGGGATCCCGACGGGGAGCGATACGGCCCTCGATGACTTGCGTGGGCTCACGCAGCACCGCGGCGGCCCAATCGACGTATTCGATCCAATGCGCGGTCGAGCTTGCGGCGAGCAGATGCGCGCTCACCTCGGGAAAAAGGTGCGAGGACATGGGAACCCCTCGCGCGCTCGCGATCTTGGCGGCGCGCATCCAGCCGCTGACCCCACCGATGCGCTCGAGGTCGGGCATCACGTAGTCGCAGGCCTCCTGCCGCAGTGCTTCTTCCATCGCGTGCGGTTGGGAGAAGTTTTCGCCGATCTGGATCGGCGTCGCCAGCTCGCGGGCAAGTCGGGCCGCGCCGGCATAGTCGTCGTGCCGAATGGGCTCCTCGATCCAGTAGAGGCCTTCGCCATCCAGTGCACGGCCGCGCTCGAGCGCCTCCTCGACAGTGAGGGCCTGGTTATAGTCCACCATCAGCGCCACGCCCTTCGGCAGGCGCTCGCGGACCGCGCGGACCGCGGCGAGGTCGTCGGCGAGGGTGGGATAACCCAGCCGCAGCTTCACGCCCCCGAAGCCGCCCTCGAGGAGCTCGTCGGCCTCCTTCGCGAGCGCCGCGAGCGGCATGAGACCCAGGCCGTTGCTGTTATAGGCGGGAATCGCGCGCGATTCGGCGCCCAGGAATTCGACGAGCGGCTTTCCGGACGCCTTGGCGAGCGCGTCCCAGCATGCGACGTCCAGGCCGGACATCGCCATTCGCACGATGCCCTGCACGCCGATCAGCGTGAAGCGCCTTTCGAGCGTCCTCCACGTTTCTTCAGGCTCTATGGGCTTGCCCTTCACGAGCTCCTCGACCGCGGCCACCATCACCGCGATCGCCGGCGCAGCCTGGCGCATGTAGCAGAAGAGGTATGCATGGCCGGTCACGCCCTCCTCGGTCTCGACGTCGACGAGGAGCAGCGGGGCGGCGCGAAGCGCGGCGCGGCTCGTGCCCAGCACGTGATTCATCGGCACTTCTACCGGGGTGGATCGAACGGCGCGGATCGTGAGGGACGGCACGTTCACCGCGAACCTCCGGCATGAAGCGCAAGGATGTCGCACACCGCGCGCTCGAGGTCGTGGTGCATCGAGGAGGTCATGTCCGCCGGCAGCCTATCCGCGAACGCGAGGCGTTGCTTTGCTCCGCGAAGTCGGCGGGAAGCGTCACGCCGAGCCTCCCATCACCTGGGACGCGGGGAAGAACTCGCGCAGGATGTCGTCCTTCACGACGCCGTTCTGGAGCGAAAGGACGCCCGCCGAAGAATCCGCCGACGCCGCCGGCGCCCATCATCGCGATCTTCATTCCACCGTCATCTTCGCAAGGGCCAGCCGGCGATTGTAAATCCGATGCCCACGTTGGGGCGCGCGCGTCCGAGACTCCGAAGTCAAATCGGTTGTGTCGCTCCGCTTTGAAGAATGCGCCGGCTCGAGACTTCCCGCGCCCTCGCCCTTTGGCGACGCGGTACGACGGATCAGCCCGGGTGCAGGGCCGTGGCCGTGGTGAGCTTGCCGGGGTTGCGCTCGAGCCACTTGCGGATGCGATTGGCATCCGCGATGCGTGTGAGCTTGCCCCAGGAGTCGAGGAGGACGATCACGATCGGCGTGTTGACGATGGTCGCCTGCATCACGAGGCACTTGCCGGCCTCGTTGATGTAGCCGGTCTTCGAGAGGCCGATCTTCCAGTCCGAGTGCCGCACCAGGGCGTTGGTGTTCACGAAGTTCAGCTTGCGCTTGGAATCGGGCAACGTCACGCTCACGGCGCCCGTGGTCGTGTACTCGGTGATGAGCGAATAGCTGGTCGCGGCGCCGACGATCTTGCCCAAATCAGCGGGAGTGGACACGTTGTTGGGCGAGAGCCCCGACGAGTCCACGTAGTGCGTCTGTGTCGTCCCGAGCTGCGCCGCCTTGGCGTTCATCGCGGCGACGAAGGCGCCGATGCCGCCGGGATAGGTGCGGCCGAGGGCCGAGGCCGCGCGGTTGTCGCTCGCCATGAGCGCCAGGCGCAGCAGGTCGTCGCGGCGGAAATGGCTGCCGAAGGGCAGGCGCGACTTGGTGTTCTTGACGAGGTCGATGTCGTCGCTGGTGATTTCGATCGCCTCGTCCATCGGCAGCTTCGCATCGATCACCACCATCGCGGTCATGAGCTTGGTGATGGAGGCGATGGGCGCCGCCTGGTCCGCGTTCTTCGAGAAGAGCGTCTGGCCGGTGGTCGGATCGAACACGAGCACGCCGCTGGAGCGCAAATTGGGCTCGCCATCCTTGGTGAATTCGGCCGTGGCGACCCGCGCGCGCGCCTTGGCGGCCTCGGCGTTGGGGAGCGCGAGCGCCAAGCATGCGATAAAAGCCAAGGAAATCAGTCGTTTCACGGATCTCGAGGGAACAATTCGGCAGGCGAAACCATAGCAAACAACCCCCACCTGTGACAAGATCTTAAAATTACAATCTAAACACTTGTTTGGATGGCGCATTCTTCTCCAAAAAACCCCCATCCCGACACGCTGGCCGTGCATGCCGGCCAGTCGCCCGATCCCGCAACAGGATCGCGCGCCGTTCCCATCTACCAAACGGCTTCCTACGTGTTTCCGGATACGGACACGGCCGCCGCCCTCTTCGACATGGAGGTGCCGGGACATGTTTACTCCCGCCTTTCGAATCCCACGGTATCGGTATTCGAGGAACGCATGGCCGCTTTGGAGGGGGGCGCCGGCGCCATTGCGACTTCCAGCGGCCAGGCAGCGCTGCATCTCGCCGTTGCGACCCTGATGGGCGAAGGCGGCCACGTGGTCGCCTCGTCCAGCCTCTACGGCGGTTCCCACAACCTGCTCACCTACACGCTGCCGCGCTTCGGGATCCGCACGACGTTCGTGCCTGCGCGAGATCCGGCGGCGTGGAAGGCCGCGATCCTGCCCGAAACCCGTCTCCTCTTCGGCGAATCGGTCGGGAATCCTTCCGTCGACGTGCTCGACATTCACGCGATCGGCGCCATCGCGGCCGATGCGCGCATTCCCTTCCTCGTCGACGCGACGGTCACGACCCCGGCGCTGGCCCGCCCCCTCGAGCAGGGCGCACACCTGGTCATGCATTCGGCCACCAAGTTCCTCTCGGGGCACGGCGTCGTGATCGGCGGCGTCCTCGTGGATGGCGGGCGCTTCGACTGGGAAGGCGGCCGCTTCCCCACGCTCACGCAGCCGTACGATGGTTTCCACGGGATGGTCTTCACCGAGGAATCGCCCACCATGGCGTTCCTGCTGCGTGCGCGCCGCGAGGGCCTGCGCGATTTCGGCGCGTGCATGGCGCCGATGACCGCGTTCCACATACTCCAGGGTCTGGAGACGCTGCCGCTGCGCATGGCGCGCCACATCGAGAACACAGGCACGATCGCAGCGTGGCTCGCCTCGCGGAAGGAAGTCGAGCGCGTGCACCATCCTTCGCTCGAATCGCATCCGGGCCATGCGCTCGCGCGCGAGCTGTACCCGCGCGGCTGCAGCGCGATCCTCTCCTTCGAGCTGAAGGGCGGCCGCGAGGCGGGGCGCAAGTTCATCGAGGGCCTCATGCTTTTCTCGCACCTTGCCAACATCGGCGACGCCAAGTCGCTCGTGATCCATCCCGCGTCGACCACCCACTTCCGCATGGACGACGCGGCCCTCGCCGCGGCGGGCATCACGCCCGGCACGGTGAGGCTCTCCATCGGCCTCGAGCATCCGGACGACCTCGTCGACGACCTCGCGCGGGCGCTCGCCGCCTCGCAGCGCTAGCGCCATGCAGTTCATCGTCCAGGGCTACCCCGCCTACGCGTACACGGGCGGCGTCGAGCCAGACTTCACGTTGCCCGCGATCGTGTTCGTGCACGGCGCGGCATTCGACCACAGCGTGTGGCAGTGGCAATCGCGCTATTTCGCGCACCATGGGCGCTGCGTGCTCGCGGTCGACCTTCCCGGCCACGGGCGCAGCCCCGGCGCCGTGCGCACCCGCATCGAGGATTGGGCATCCTGGCTGGTCGCCCTCTTGGACGCAGCCGGCCTCGCCCGGGCGGCGCTCGTGGGGCACAGCATGGGCTCGCTCATCGCCGTGGAAGCGACGCTGCGCGCGCCCGACCGGGTGAGCCGCCTCGCGCTCGTGGGCTCCGCCGTACCGATGGCGGTGGGCGATGCTTTCCGCGCCGCCGCGCGGGAAGCTCCGGAAGTGGCCTTCGACATGGAAGCCGGCTGGGGCCACGCACGCTTCTCGCAGCTCGCCTCGAGCGCGGTGCCCGGATCCACGCTGCTGGGCGCAAGCCGCTGCCTCAATGCCCGCTCGCGTGCGGGCGCCCTCTCCGCGGCGCTCGAGGCATGCAATGCCTATCGGCCCGACGCCCAGGCGCTTGGATCGATCACGGTGCCCACCCTGGTGGCCGCGGGAAAGCGCGACCAGATGACGCCCTTCAAGGCGGGACGCGGGCTCGCTTCCGCGATTCCGGGCTCCCGTTTCGTGCCACTCGATGCGGGCCACTCGATGATGAGCGAAGCCCCTCGTGAGCTACTGCGCGCCTTGCGGGACTTCCTGGCCGAGTGAAGGCGAGCGGGCGGCTTCGCCCTGCGCGGCCTGCTCCTGCTGGAGTTTCCACATCTCGGCGAAACGCCCGTTTGCGTTGATCAGCGAGCGGAAATCGCCACGCTCGACGATGCGCCCATGCTCGAGGACGAGGATCTCGTCGGCGTCGACGATGGTGGAAAGCCGGTGCGCGATCACGAGCGTGGTCCGGTCTCGCGAGATTTCGGCGAGCTCGGCCTGGATCGATTTCTCGGTGTGCGAGTCGAGCGCCGAGGTGGCCTCGTCGAAGACGAGGATCGGCGGATGCTTCAGCACCGTGCGCGCGATGGAGACGCGCTGCTTCTCGCCGCCCGAGAGCTTGAGGCCGCGTTCACCCACCGATGTCTCCCACCCGTCGGGCAGGCGCGAGATGAAGTCCGCGATGTGCGCCACGCGCGCCGCGTGCTCGACTTCCTCGCGCGTCGCCTCGGGACGGCCGTAGGACACGTTGTAGTAGATCGTGTCGTTGAAGAGCACGGTGTCCTGCGGCACGACGCCCAGCGCCGAGCGTACGCTCGACTGCGTGACCTCGCGCAGGTCCTGCCCGTCGATCGAGATCGCGCCCGCGTTCACGTCGTAGAAGCGGAACAGGAGCCGCGCCAGCGTGGACTTTCCCGATCCGCTCGGGCCTACCACCGAGACCTTGCGCCCGGCGGGAACCTCGAAGCTCACGTCGCGCAGGATCGGCCGCACGCCGTCGTAGCTGAAGTCCACGTGGTCGAAGCGGATCGCCCCGCCCGAGACGGCGATCGGCCGCGCGCCCGGCTTGTCCTCGATCTCGCGGTTCTCGCCCAGCAGGCGGAACATCTTCTCCATGTCCACCGAGGCCTGCTTGATCTCGCGATACATCACGCCCAGGAAATTGAGCGGGATGTAGAGCTGGATCAGGAGCGCGTTCACCATCACGAGATCGCCCAGCGTGAGGTGGCCGGTGACGATCCCGTCGGCCGCGCGCCACATGAGGAGCGACACCGCGATCGCGATCACGAACGCCTGCACGGCATTCAGGAGCCCGAGCGAGGTCTCGCTCGTGACGACCGCGTGCTCATAGCTTTGCAGGTTCACGTCGTAGCGCCTGGCCTCGTAGGACTCGTTGCCGAAGTACTTGACGGTCTCGTAGTTGAGGAGCGAATCGATGGCGCGTGTGTTGGCCTTCGAGTCCATGTCGTTCATTCGCCTGCGGTGGACGGTGCGCCACTCCGAGATCACGAACGTGATCGCGACGTAGACGATGAGGGCGCCCACGGTGATCACCCCGAACCAGATGTCGAACCGGTAGATGAGGAAGCCGGTCACGAGGGTGATCTCGAGAAGGGTCGGCAATACGCTGAACACCATGAACGAGAGGAGTGTCGAGATGCCGCGGGTGCCGCGCTCGATGTCGCGGGTGAGGCCGCCCGTCTGGCGCTCGAGATGGAAGCGCAGCGACAGCCCGTGCAGGTGGTGGAAGACTTCGAGCGCGATCCGGCGCATCGCGCGCTGCGCGACCTTCACGAACACGATGTCGCGAAGCTCGTTGAAGAGGGTGCTGGAAAGCCTGAGTATCCCGTAGGCGAAGAGGAGCGCGATCGGGATCGCCGCCATCGCCTTTTCCGGGGAAAGGCCGTCGACGATGCGCTTCATCACGAGCGGCACCGAGATGTTGGCGAGCTTCGCGGTGACGAGGAAGACGAGTGCCAGCAGCACCCGCCCGCGGAATTCCCAGAGATAGGGGAGAAGCCGGCGCATCACGGAAAGGTCCCCGTGCGGCACGGCGACGTTGGGTACGCTCATTTGCTTCGGTATAGTAGCAGCCGCCAATCGCGCTCCTTGATTGTCCAATGCCCCGCTTCGCCGCGAACCTCGGGTACCTCTTCACCGAGCACGACTTCCTCGACCGCTTCCAGGCTGCCGGCAACGCGGGCTTGCGCGGCGTCGAATTCGCGCAGCCTTACCAATGGCCGGCCGCGGAGATCCGCGCCCGGCTGGATGCGCACGGACTCGAGTGCGTGCTCGCGAACCTTCCCATGGGCGATCGCGCCCGGGGCGACTTCGGCATCGCGTGCCGTCCGGGGCGCGAGGCCGAGTTCCGGGAAGGGGTGGCACTCGGCATCGGCTACGCGCATGCCCTGGGTGCGCCCAAGCTGAATTGCATCACCGGCACGGCGGCTCCCGGCGAGGATAGCGGCGCGCTTCGCCGCACCCTCATCTCCAATCTGAGGTACGCCGCGCGCGAATTCAAGACGGCGGGCCTCGACCTCGTGGTCGAGCCCATCAATACGACCGACGTCCCGGGTTTCTTCCTGCCGCGCTGCCCGGAAGCGGTGGACGTCATCGCCGAGGTCGGCGAGCCCAACCTCTTCCTGCAATGCGACCTGTACCACGCGGCCATGATGGGCGACGACCCGGCAGCGATCCTGGAGCGCTGCTGGGACGCGATCGGCCACATCCAGTTCGCCGACGCCCCCGGACGCCATGAGCCGGGCTCGGGCACGATCGATTTCGCGCCGCTTTTCGCCCGCATCGACGCACGCGGTTATGCGGGCTGGGTGTCGGCGGAATATCGGCCGACCCGTCGCACCGAGCACACGCTTTCCTCATTCCTGCCCGCGTAGTCCGGATGGACCACCGGCGCCGACGGAGCCACGCCAAAGAGCGCGCATAGCCTTTAGCGAATCCACCGGAGGTTCGCCATGGCATCGCTCGCGCCGCTTCGCACTCTCGCCGGGACTCTCGTCCTCGCCGCCGCCGCGGCGGTCATTCCCGCGTCGGCCTCGATGCTGCGGTCCACCGCGGAACACGCCGAATCCTCGCAGGAGGCGGGCTACCAGGCCCTGGTGACGGCGGCCAATGCCGTGGTCGGCGTGAAGGTGAGAGCGCTTCCCAATGCGTTCAGCAACGAGACGTTGGGCGTCGAGCGCAACGGCTCGGGCGTGATCATCGACAAGGGGCTCGTGCTCACCATCGGCTACCTCGTGATGGAAGCCGACACCGTCGAGGTCACCGACTCGACCGGTGCCACCGTGCCCGCGACGGTCATCGCGTACGACCATGCGACCGGCTTCGGCCTGCTGCGTCCGCTCACCCGGCTCAAGCCCAAGCCGATCCACCTCGGGACCTCGGCGCCCATCTCGCAGCTCGACCGGCTCATGATCGTGACGGGCGGCGACCAGCAGGCGATCTCCATCGCGACGGTCGCCGCGCGCCGCCAGTACGCGGGCTACTGGGAATACCTCATCGACAACGCGATATTCACGACGCCGCCGCGCCTCGACCACAGCGGCGCGGCGCTGATCGACAAGGATGGGAACCTGGTGGGCATCGGCTCGCTCTTCGTGCTCGACGCGGCCACCCCCGGAGAGCGCTCGCCCGGCAACATGTTCGTGCCCATCGACCTGCTGAAGCCCGTGCTGGACGACCTGGTTCGCACCGGAGGGCAGCCGGCGAGCCATCGGCCCTGGCTGGGCGTGGACTCGCTCGAGGAGGACGGGCGCGTGAAGGTGATGCAGGTGAACGACGAGAGCCCCGCGCAGGCGGCCGGAATCACCCCGGGCGACATCATCCTCTCGGTGGACGGCAGCCCCGTCGCATCCCTCGAGACGTTCTACGACAAGATCTGGGCGAGCAACCTGCACGCCGGCGCCGACTTCCATCTCACGCTCCTGCACGGTCCGACGACGCGCGACGTGGTCGTGCATTCGATGGACCGCGAGGCGTGCCTGCGCCACAAGCCGGACGTCTGAGCCCCGCTAGTATCATGCGGGGATGAGTCCCCGCGAAGGCGAGCGACAGCGGCGCATCCTCTACGCGGCCGCGTTCCTGCGGGCGCTCGCCATCGGCCTCATGGCGGTGCTGATCGCCCTTTATTCGGCGCGAGTCGGCATGAGCGCCGCCCGGATCGGCGTGATCCTCTCCTCGGCGCTGTGGGGCGCGGCGCTCGCCACCGTCATCACGCTCTGGATCGGTCCGCGCATCTCCGAGCGTGCCCTCCTCGTGGGCCTGTGCGTCGTTCCCGCCGTGGGCTGCGCCCTCTTCCTCGTGGCGGACAGCTTCGCGCTCCTCGCGGCCACGGCCTTCCTCGCGATGTTCAACGTGAACGGGCGAGACCGTGGCGCGATCCCGATCGTGGAGCAGGCGATCTTCCCGGCGACCACCAGCGATGCGAGCCGCACCAAGGTGTTCGCCTGGTACAACGTGCTGTTGGATGCTGGGTATGCGACGGGAGGATTGCTGGCTACGCTCCCGGCGCTTCTCGCGGCGACCTTCGCCCTCGGGACGGCGGCATCCATGCGCGCGGCGCTGTGGCTCTTCTGCGGGCTCTACTTGGCCACCGCGGCCCTCTATTCGCGCATGCCGGCCCGCTCGGCGGGCGCCGCCGTGGGCCTGAAGCAACTCTCGCCGGAGAGCCGCCCGATCGTGGCCAAGATCGGCGCGCTCTTCCTGCTGGACGCCTTCGGCGGCGGTTTCGTGGGCTCCGCGCTGCTCGCCTACTTCTTCGCCGAGCGCTTCGACGTGCCGGCCGCCGAGCTCGCCCTCCTCTTCACCGCCGGGCGCGTGCTCTCCGCCTTCTCGCACCTCGCGGCCGCATGGCTCGCGCGGCGCATCGGCCTCGTGAACACGATGATCTACACCCACGTTCCCTCGTCGCTGCTGCTCTTCACCATCGTCGCTTCGGGCGACTTCACGCTGGCGGCATGCCTCTTCCTGCTGCGCGAAGGGTTGAACGAGATGGACGTGCCGACGCGGCAGAGCTACGTGATGGCGGTGGTGAAGCCCGAGGAGCGGCTCGCGGCCGCGGGGGCCACGTCGCTCGCCCGCTGCGTGGGATGGGCATCGGCGCCGATGCTCGCGGGCGTGCTCATGCAATGGGGCGGGCTCGGAGTGCCGCTCGTGGTGGCCGGTGTCACCAAGCTCGCCTACGACGTGTTCCTCTGGCGCGAATTCCGCCGCGTAAAGCCGCCCGAGGAGCTCGCGTCGGCCTAGGCTACATCGGCTTCACGAAATATCCCGACACCCGCCACTTTCCGTCCGGATCCTTCATGGGCGTCACCGTCTCGATGGCGTGGGGAACGCGCTCGAAGCGTGTGTCGTACTGGATCACGACGTATTCGCCGGCGGGGGCGTTGGGGAGCTCGCGCGTGTAGGTAGCGCTACGCACCTTGCGCGCGACGAGGTTGCCGGTCTGCTCGCGCACCGGCTCGACCAGCGATTCCCACTTGTCTCTCGTGACCGCCTCGCGGAACTGCTTCGAAGCCTCGTCCCAGCTGTGGGCGTACTGGCCGGCGTCGACGGAGTGAAGCCACGACTCGGAGGCCGTCATGGCGGGGGCCATGTCGAGCTCATCGGCGGCGGCGCCGGACTGGACCGCCGCCGCGATGGCGACGAACATCACGGCGAGGGTGGAAGCGCCCAGGGGCTGGCGGATCTTCTTCATGTTCCTCCTCCTTTCAGTTCCTGCGGTTCTTTTTCGCGCCTGCGTGCGGCGCCACTCCGCGCTGCGCAAGCGCCTCGCGCAGCAGGTACTCCACCTGCCCGTTCACCGACCGCAGCTCGGCCTGCGCGAGGCGCTCGACCTGCTCCCAGACGCCGGGATCGATCCGCAGCAGGTACGCCTTGCGCTCGGCCATCGCGTCAGTTGTACAGGGTGCCCGTGTTGACGACGGGCTGGGCGTCGCGGTCCGAGCAGAGCACCACCATCAGGTTGGAGACCATCTGCGCGCGCCGCTCGTCGTCGAGCTCCACCACGTTTTTCTCCGACAGGCTCTTCAGCGCCATCTCGACCATCGAGACCGCGCCCGCCACGATCTTGGCGCGCGCGGCGATCACCGCCTCGGCCTGCTGGCGGCGCAGCATCGCGCCGGCGATTTCCGGCGCGTACGCGAGGTGCGTGAGCTTCGCCTCCTCGATCTTCACGCCGGCGAGCTGCACGCGCACCTGGAGCTCCTGGCGCAGCGCGTCGGCCACGACGTCGGCCCCGGCTCGCAGCGTCACCTCGTGCGCCTCGTGGTCCTCCCCGGTGTCGTAGTTGAAGCCGGTCGCGACGTGGCGAAGGGCCGACTCGCTCTGCACGCGCACGAAGTTCTCGAAATCCTCGACGTCGAAGAGGGCTTGCCCGGTATCGGACACGCGCCACACGACGACCGCCCCGATCTCGACGGGGTTGCCGCGCTTGTCGTTCACCTTGAGCGTCTCGATATTCTGGTTGCGTGCACGCACGCTCACGCGGGAGCGGCTGTTCCACGGCAGCGTCCAGCGCAGGCCCGGCGTGCGTTCGGTGCCCAGGTAATCGCCGAAGCGCGTGAGCGCCGCCGCCTCGTTGGGTTGCAGCATGAAGAAGCCGCCGGCGATGAAAACCACCGATACCGCGATCAACACGCCGGGGATCACGAAGGCCCGCCCGGCCGCGGGGAAACCCACGATCTCGGCTGCCACCAGCCCCAGGACCAGCAGCAGCATCGCGATGCCGTTCAGGGTGGTGCAGGTTTTCTCGAAGGTGCCCTCCTTGCGATACGTGTTCATGGCCGCTCCCGCGCCGGGCTTCCGGCTGCTATTGATGTGATATCACATTGATAGAAACCGGGCCGCTTGTCAAGGGGCGCTAGAATCGGGGCATGGAGGCAGTGCGCGTCTTCGATTCCGCCACGAAGCTCGACGCCTCCGCGCGCGGCGCGGTGGTCGTGTGCGGATCGCATGGCGGGATGTACCCGGCTTGGCTGGCCGCCGCGGCGGGTGCGCGCGCGGTGGTGCTGAACGACGCGGGCATCGGCCGGCACTCCGCCGGAATTTCGGGCGTGGCATGGCTCGCCGGGCTGGGAATCGCGGCCTGCGCCGTGGACTATCGCAGCGCCCGCATCGGCGACGGCGCCGACACGCTGGCGAGCGGCCTCGTCACCTTCGCGAACCAGGAGGCGGCCTCGCAGGGATGCGTCCCCGGGCACACGTGCCGCCAGGCCGTCGAATGCCTGCTGGAAAGCGCGATCCCTTCGGGCGACCCGGTGCCCCACATCGGCGAGTCGCGCAGCCGCATCGGCAACAGCGGCCACCGCGCGGCGTGGGCGCTCGACTCCGCGGCGCTGGTGGAAGCGCGCGATGCCCGCGCCATCGTGCTCACGGGCTCGCATGGGGCGCTGCTGGGCGGGAAGAAGGACACGCTGCTCGGCGTCGATCTCTTCGCGGCGTTCTTCAACGACGCCGGCGGCGGCAAGGACGATGCGGGTTACGCGCGGCTGGCTCCGCTCGACGAGCGTGGCATCGCCGCCGCGACGGTCTCGCACAACACCGCGCGCATCGGCGATGGCCGTTCGACCTACGAGACGGGCGTTCTTTCGAGGATCAACGCGACCGCGGCGCGCCTGGAGCTTCGCGAAGGAATGAGCGCCCGGGATGCGGTGGCGAGGCTGGTGGGGCTGGGATAGGCGCCAGGCGCCCTAGTCTCCCGCCTTGATGTTGTTCTCCTTCACGACGAGCGCCCATTTCGCCGTCTCGCCGCGAATCCACCGGTCGAGCTCCGCCGGGCCGCCGCCGTTGATCTCGATCCCCTGGTCGGAGAGGAGCTTCGCGACCTTGGGATCCTTCAGCGCCCGGGAGAGCTCCTCGTGCATCTTCAGGATGATGGGCTGCGGCGTCTTCGCCGGCGCGATCACGCCCCACCAGGAGAGCGCGGAGAAGCCGGGCATTCCCTGCTCGGCCACCGGGAGCACGCCCGGCAGCTGCGGCGAGGGCTCGAGCGACGTCACCGCGAGCGCCTTCAGCTTCCCTGCCTTCACGTGCGGCGTCACCAGGAACACCGACCCGATGGCGAGCGGCACCTGCCCGCCCACCGCGTCGGTCATGAGGGGGCCGCCACCGCGATACGGGACGTGCGTGATGTCCAGCTTCTGCGACTTCGAGATCTGCGCGATCGCGAGGTGGCCGAGGCTTCCGGTGCCGATGGAGCCGATGGAAACGCTGCCCGGTTTCGCGCGCGCCGCGGCCAGCACTTCGCGGAAGTCCTTGTAGGGCTGGCTCGAGGACGCGACGATCGCCATGGGCGAGGTGCCTATCAGCATCACCGGTGCCAGGTCCTTCAGCGTATCGAACGGCAGGTTCAGCAGCAGCGGGTTGACGGCGTGCGTGTCGAAGACGACGCCGAACGTGTAGCCGTCGGGCGGCGCGCTCGCCACCACCTGGGTGCCGATCGATCCCGATGCCCCGCCGCGGTCCTCCACGATGAACTGCTGGTGCATCTGCTCGGTGAGGTGCGCGGCGAGCACGCGGGCCACCTGGTCCACGGAGCCGCCCGGCGGAAACACCGAGATGATCTTCACGGGCTTGGCGGGCCATGCCTGCGCATGCGCGGGGATGCCGGCAGCCAGCAGGGAAAGGCCGAGCGTGAGCGTCGCGGCGGCGCGAGCGATCCCCATCGATTCTTCTCCTAGCGCGTGAGCGGCTCGCGCTGGTAGGACTGCCCGCCGCCGTAGGAGCCGAGCGGCTTCAGCTCGCCACCCTTCCTCACCGTCACCGCGCAGTACTTCAGCTCGGCGATCTTGCCGAACGGGTCGAGCGCCGGGTTGGTGAGCAGGTTCGCGGCCGCCTCGTAGAAGGCAAACGGGATGAACACGGTCTTGCGCGGCGTGCCGTCATCGGCGCGCGCCGTGAGCGCGATCTCGCCGCGGCGGGAGGCCACGGTGATCACATCGCCCGGCCTCGCCCCGATCGCGGCGAGCTCGAGCGGATGGAGCGACGCCACGGCCTGCGGCTCGAGCGCGTCCAGCACCGAGGCGCGGCGCGTCATCGAGCCCGTATGCCAGTGCTCGAGCTGGCGCCCGGTGATGAGCACGAACGGATACTCCGCGTCGGGCCGCTCGTTCGCCGGGATGATGTCCGCCGGAACGAACCGGGCACGCCCGTCCTGGGTCGGGAAATTGTCCGTGAAGACGATGGGCTGGCCCGGATCGTCCTCGGTGCGGCAGGGATACGTGACCGACGACTGCTCCTCGAGGCGCTCCCACGTGATGCCGCTGATGGCGTTCATCGCGCCGCGCATCTCCGCGAAGACCTGCGCCACGCCGCTCTCGGGACCCGAGTAGTTCCAGTCGCAGCCGAGGCGGTTGGCGAGCTGCTGGATGATCCACAGGTCCTGGCGCGCGTCGCCGGGCATCTCGAGGGCGCGCCGCCCGAGCTGCACCATGCGGTCGGTGTTGGTCACGGTGCCCGTCTTCTCGGGCCACGCGGAAGCCGGCAGCACGATGTCGGCGAGGTATGCGGTCTCGGTGAGGAAGATGTCCTGGACCACGAGGCAGTCGAGGCCGGCGAGGCCCTCGCGCGCGTGATGCGCGTTCGGGTCCGACATCGCGGGGTTCTCGCCCATGATGTACATGCCCTTGATCTTCCCGTCGCACGCGGCATCCATGATCTCCACCACCGTGAGGCCCGGCTTGTGGTCGAGGGGGCGTCCCCAGTACTTCTCGAAGCGCTCGATCGCCTTCGGGTCGTCCACCTTCTGGTAGTCGGGGTACATCATCGGGATGAGGCCCGCGTCGGAGGCGCCCTGCACGTTGTTCTGCCCGCGCAGCGGGTGCAGCCCCGTGCCGGGGCGGCCGATCTGGCCGGTCATGAGCGTGAGCGCGATCAGGCAGCGCGCATTGTCCGTGCCGTGCACGTGCTGCGAGATGCCCATGCCCCAGAGGATGATCGAGGCCTTGGAGCTCGCATAGGCGCGCGCCACCTCGCGGATCGTCCCGGCCGGGATGCCGCAGAGCGGCGCCATCGCCTCGGGACTGAAGCCCTTGGCGTTCTCCTTCAGCGCCTCGTAGCCGCTGGTGCGCTGGCGGATGAATTCCTTGTCGACCAGGTCTTCCTTGATGATCGTGTAGATCATCGCGTTCAGCAGCGCCACGTCCATGTCGGCGGTGAACTGGAGGTAGCGCCAAGCGTGGCGCCCGAGATCGTTGCGGCGTGGATCGGCGACGACCAGCTTGGCACCTCGCTCGACCGCGTTCTTCATCCAGGTCGCCGCGACCGGGTGGTTGGACGTGGGATTCGCGCCGATCACGAAGATCAGCTCCGAGAACGCGACGTCGCTCACTTGGTTGGAGACCGCGCCGGAGCCCACGCCCTCGAGGAGGGCGGCCACCGACGAGGCGTGGCACAGGCGCGTGCAATGGTCCACATTGTTGGTGCCGAAGCCGGTGCGCACCAGCTTCTGGAAGAGGTAGGCCTCCTCGTTGGAGCCCTTGGCGCTGCCGAACCCCGAGAGCGCGGAAGGACCGTCGCGTTCCCGAATCTTCTTCAAGCCGTTGCCGGCGAGGTCGAGGGCTTCCTCCCACGTGGCTTCGCGGAAGACGTCGCTCCAGCGCGTCGGATCGACGGTGAACTCGGCGGTCTTGGCCACGCCGGGCTTGCGGATGAGCGGCTTCGTGAGGCGCTGCGGGTGTTGCACGTAGTCGAAGCCGAAGCGGCCCTTCACGCAGAGGCGCTCGTGGTTCGAAGGGCCGTCGCGGCCCTCGACGCGCACGATGGCGTTGTCCTTCACGTGGTAGGTGAGCTGGCAGCCCACCCCGCAGTACGGACAGACGGAATCCACCGTCTTGTCGGCGACGACCTTGTAGGCGAACTTCGCGGGTGCCAGCGCGCCCGTGGGGCACGCCTGCACGCACTCGCCGCACGCGACGCACGTGGACTCGCCCATGGGGTCGTCGAAGTCGAAGACGATCTTCGCATCGGCACCGCGGAAGGCGTATCCGATCACGTCGTTCACCTGCTCCTCGCGGCAGGCGCGCACGCAGCGCGTGCATTGGATGCACGCGTCGAGGTTCACGGCCATGGCCGGGTGCGACACGTCGCATGAGGGCTGGTGGCGCGGAGCGAAGCGCGATTTCAGGACGCCCAGCTCGCCCGCCCACTGGAAGAGCTCGTTGCCGCCGGGCTTGAGGTCGTCCTTCGGAACATCGCTCATCAGCAGCTCGACCACCATCTTCTGCGAGGCGAGCGCGCGCGCGTTGTTGCTGGAGACGTCCATCCCCTTGGCCGGCTGGCGGCAGCAGGACGGCGCCAGCACCCGTTCGCCCTTGATCTCCACCATGCACGCGCGGCAATTGCCGTCGGGCCGGTAGCCTTCCTTGTAGCAGAGGTGCGGGATGTCCACGCCGTGGCGCTTCGCGGCCTGGATGATCGTCTCGCCCGCGAAGGCGGAGATCGTGTCGCCGTTCAGCTTGAACTCGATGGTTTCGGATGCGACCAGCTCATTCATCTTCATGGTTCAGACCTCGTGCGCGAAATGCTTCGCCACACAGCGGATCGGATTGGGCGCGGCTTGTCCCAGCCCGCAGATCGACGCGTCGGCCATGGCGACCGAAAGCTCTTCCAGCAACGCGTTGTCCCACTTGCTCGCTTCCATCAGGTGAGCGGCCTTCGCGGTGCCCACGCGACAGGGCGTGCACTGGCCGCAGGACTCGTGCTCGAAGAACCTCATGAGGTTCAGCGCCGCGTCGCGCGCCTTGTCGTGCTGCGAGAGGATGATCACCGCCGCGGAACCGATGAAGCAGCCGTACGGTTGGAGCGTGTCGAAATCGAGCGGGATGTCGCCCATCGAAGCGGGAAGGATTCCGCCCGAGGCGCCGCCGGGCAGGTACGCGTAGAGCTCGTGGCCTTCCTGCATTCCGCCGCAGTACTCGGCGATGAGCTCCTTCACGGTGATGCCCGCGGGAGCGAGGTGGACACCCGGTTTCTTCACGCGCCCCGAGACGGAGAAGGAGCGCAGGCCCTTGCGGCCGTTGCGGCCGTGCTTGGTGAACCATTCGGCGCCGTTCTCGATGAGATCCCTCACCCAGAGCAGCGTCTCCATGTTGTGCTCGAGCGTGGGACGCCCGAAGAGGCCGACCTGCGCCACATAGGGCGGGCGAAGCCGCGGCATGCCCTTCTTGCCCTCGATGGATTCGATCATCGCGGACTCTTCGCCGCAGATGTAGGCGCCGGCGCCGCGGCGCAGGCTGATGCGCGGAAGATTCGCGGGCGAGGCAGCCCTCAGCGCGGCGATCTCGCGCTCGAGGAGCTCGCGGCAAGCGTGGTACTCGTCGCGAAGGTACACGTAGATGTCCTCGATGCCGACGGCCCATGCCGCGATCAGCATCCCTTCGAGGAATCGATGCGGGTCGCGCTCGAGATAGTGGCGATCCTTGAACGTGCCGGGCTCGCCCTCGTCGATGTTCACCGCCATCAGTCGCGGGCCCGGCTCGGCGCGCACGATCTTCCACTTGCGCCCGGTCGGGAACCCCGCACCGCCCAGGCCGCGCAGCCCCGCGTCTTCCATCACCTTGATGACGTCGTCCACGGTGCGCTTGCCCGTCACGCACTCGATCCAGGTCTTGTAGCCGCCCTGTGCGCGGTAATCGTCATAGCCGTGCGCGTGCAGGGCCGGCGCCTTCGTCTTGCCCTCGTTCACGCACGTCGCGATGTCCTTCTCGCTCGCATGGCCGAATGCGTTGTGCCCCACGCAGACGGCGGGTGCTTCGGCGCAGCGCCCGATGCAGGGCGCGGCGACGACCCGAACGTCGGGGCCGAGGAGCTTCGGGAGCTTGTCGAGCAGCCCCTGCGCTCCGGCCATCTGGCAGGAGAGCGTTTCGCACACGCGCACGGTGAGCTTCGCCGGCGCGCTCTCGCCTTCCTTCACCACGTCGAAGTGGTGGTAGAACGTCGCGACCTCGTACACCTCGGCCTGCGCGAGCGCCATCACCGCGGCGAGCGCGTTCAGGTGCGCCGCGGAAATATGGCCGAAACGGTCCTGGATGCGGTGCAGGTTCTCGATGAGGTACTGCGCATCGAGCGGCATGCCGGCGAGGAGTGCCTCGACCTCGGCGCGCGCCGCAGGGTCCACGGGCCGGCCCTTGGGCGTCGGCCGCGCACGGCGGATCTTCGAAACGGGGATCGCGATCTCGTTCATAAGTCTCAGTTTAGCGGGGTGGCGGCGGCCCTGGCGGGGCGTGCCACTGCGGGCGAGACCGGCGTAGCTGCGAGTCGCTGCCACAACCCGCCGCGGGATATGCGAAGGGCCAGTAAATCAAGCTATTAGCTTACCCGAACCGGGCGTGCGCTCGGTTGACCCCCGTCAAGCCGGGCAGGCGCGACCCCGCGCCCGCCCGGTGCCCTCTCAGTGGAAGAGGGCCGCCGCCTTTTCCAGCGCGATCCAGACCCCGATGAGGAACGGAATGCCCACCGCGAGCCATGCGAGCACGCCACCGACGCCGAACGTCCCGCGCGCCGCGCTCCCGGCATCGGCGGTGACGCCTCCATGCGAGGCGCGGGTGAGCGCGCGCTCCCGTTCCAGCTCCTGGTCCGTCATGTAGTACTTCTCATCCACCGGCTTGATCAGGAGGTTGCAGATGAACCCCACGAGCAGCAGCGCGGCCAGGATGTAAAGGGTGCGGTCGTACACGAGGTTCTTCGGAACGCCGGCGCTCAGCTGGAGCTCCCGGACATTCGCGATGAGCACGGGACCGACGATGCCGGCGACCGACCACGCCGTGAGCAGCCGTCCGTGGATGGCACCGACCATCTGGGTGCCGAACACGTCCGCGAGGTAGGCCGGAATCGTGGCGAATCCCCCGCCGTACATCGTGAGGATGAGGCAGACGGTCACCACGAAGAGCCCCGCAGCACCCATGTGGCCGAACGTGGGCATGAGGCAGTAGAGGATCATGCCCAGGATGAAGAACACGAAGTAGGTGTTCTTGCGCCCGATGAAGTCCGACGCCGAGGCCCAGAAAAGGCGCCCGAGGCTGTTGAAAAGGCTGATCAGGCCCACGAGGCCGGCGGCCGCAGCCGCGATCGCCACCTTCTGCGCCGCGGTCACGGCGCCGGTGTTGGCGGCGCCCACCAGCAACGGACCGAAGATCTCCTGGAGCATCGGCGAGGCCATCACGATCACGCCGATGCCCGCGCTCACGTTGAGGCAAAGCACGCCCCAGATGAGCCAGAACTGCGGCGTCTTCCACGCCTTCGAGAGATGCACGTGGCGGTTCGTGACGAGCGTTCGGGCCTTCGCGGCGTCGGGGGACCAGCCGAGCGGGCGCCATCCCTCCGGCGGCGTGCGGAAGCCGAAGGCGCCGGCCGACATGGCGATGAAGTAGATCACGCCCATCGCGATCAGCGTCGCGGCGACACCCGCGGCCGCGTCGCCGTTGCCGAAGCGCTGCATGAGCGCCACCGCGAGCGGCGCGCCGATCATCGCGCCCCCGCCGTAGCCCATGATCGCGAATCCCGTCGCCATGCCGCGGCGATCGGGGAACCACTTGATGAGCGTGGAAACCGGCGTGATATAGCCCAGCCCCTGCCCCACCCCGCCGAGCACGCCGCAGCCCAGCCACACGAGCCAGAGCTGGTGCATCTGGACGCCGATGCCTCCGATCGCCATTCCGCCGCCCCAGCAAAGCGCCGCGATGAAGCCGGACTTGCGCGGGCCGGCGTGCTCGAGCCAGGCGCCCCAGAGGGCAGCCGACACGCCGAGCATGAAGATGAAGATGGTGAAGGTGAAGCTCACCGCGGGCACGGTCCAGTTGCACGACGTCGTGAACAGCTCCGACATCAGGTCCTGGTTGGCGCACACCGCGCCCGCCGCGGGCGCCAGCAGCTTCGTCATCGGCAGCCAGAACACCGAGAATCCGTAGGCCATGCCGATGCACAAGTGGATGGCGAGCGCCGCGGTCGGCACCAGCCAGCGGTTGAACTGGGGGCCCGCGACCGTTCGTTCCCTGGAAAGCAGACCCGACTGCGGCATGTTGCCCGCGATCCCTGCGGCCTGGTTCATGAGACTCCTCCTATAGTTTATGTTGTGGTGTGCCTGTTGCATGACGCAAATCCCGAGAGAAATTAAATCTTTACTGTAAGTTCGGCAATCGGTTATGGTTTGCATATGGCAATTGCAACTTCCGGCCACTCCGGAACGGGCGCGCTATGCACAGGCTCCTGATGGTGCCCACGTGGGTGCTGAGGGACCATCCCGATGGAGCGCGCCTCATGGCGCCACTCCTCGCCCTGCTCGCCGCCGTGCACGAGAAAGGCAGCCTCGTCGAGGCATGCCAGCACACCGGTGACTCGTATCGCCATGCCTGGGGCATCCTGCGGCGTGCGCGCGAGGTATTCGGCACGTCCGTCGTGAGCGCCTCACGCGGGCGTGGCGCCACCTTGACGCCCTTTGGCGAGCGGCTGCTCTGGGCCGAGAAGCGCATTTCGGCCCGTCTCGCGCCGACCCTCGAGGGTCTCGCGAGCGAGTTGGAGGCCGAGCTCGAACGCGCCACGCCCGAGTCCGGCGGCGTGTTGCGAGTGATCGCGAGCCAGGCCTTCGCGATGACGGCGCTGCGCGACTTCCTGGCGCGCCGCCACCTGCCCGTCGAGCTCGCCTACCGGGGCAGCTCCGATGCGCTGGCGAGCTTCCATCGCGGCGACTGCGACGTCGCCGGATTCCACGTCCCCTTGGGAGAATTGGAACCCCAGGTCCTCGCCGCTTACGCGCGGTGGGTCGATCCTGCGAAGCATGTCCTGGTGCACCTGGTCGAGCGCCGCCAGGGGATCATCGTCGCGGCCGACAACCCGCACGCGATCACATCGCTCGCCGACCTGGCGCGCGCCGGCGTGCGTTTCGTGAACCGGCAGCCCGGATCGGGAACGCGCCTCATCCTCGATCATCTCCTCGCGCGCGAAGGAGTGGCGCCACGGCGAATACGCGGCTACGACCGGGTCGAATACACCCACGCCGCCATCGCGGCGTTCATCGCGAGCGGCATGGCCGACGCGGGGCTGGGCGTCGAGACCGCAGCGCGCCAGTTCCACCTCGGGTTCGTGCCGCTGATGAACGAGCGCTACTTCCTGCTCGTGCGGCGCGAAGCGCTGAGCTCGCCGATGATCGAGCGGCTCCTCGCGGTGATGAGGAGCCGCGAATTCAAGGCGCACCTCGTTCGGCTGCAGGGCCTGGACAGCGGGCGTTGCGGGAAGATCGAGGAGGTGCGCGACGCACTGCCGTCGTTTGCCGCGCTCCAGCCTCCGAGGAAGCGCAAGGCGCGCGAGGCTTGATCGCGGTGCCGGGGGTGTCGCGGGCTAGATCACGCCCTTCAGGAGCTTGCCCATCTCCGCGGGGTTGCGCGTGACCTTGATCCCGCAGGATTCCATTACCTCGAGCTTCTCCTGCGCCGTGCCCTTGCCGCCGGAAATGATGGCGCCGGCGTGCCCCATGCGCTTGCCGGGCGGCGCGGTGAGCCCCGCGATGAAGCCCACCACGGGCTTCCTCATGTTGTCCTTCACCCAGCGCGCGGCGGTTTCCTCGTCGTTGCCGCCGATCTCGCCGATCATGATGACGGCCTCGGTGTCCGGGTCGTCGTTGAACATCCGCAGGACGTCCACGTGCTTCAAGCCGTTCACCGGATCTCCGCCGATGCCCACCGCGGACGACTGGCCCAGCCCCAGCGCGGTCACCTGGCCCACCGCCTCATAGGTGAGCGTGCCCGAGCGCGACACGATGCCGATGCGCCCCTTGCGATGGCTGTGGCCCGGCATGATGCCGATCTTCAGCTCCCCGGGCGTGATCGTGCCCGGGCAATTGGGCCCGAGGAGGAGCGTCTTCCTGCCCTTCATCTTCGCCTTGGTGCGCACCATGTCGCGCACCGGGATGCCCTCGGTGATGCAGATCACGAGGTCGAGGTCGGCTTCAACGGCTTCGTCGATCGCCGCGGCGGCGAACGGGGGCGGCACGTAGATCACCGACACGTTGGCGCCGGTCTCGGCCTTCGCTTCCTTCACGGTGGCGAAGATGGGTATGCCCTCGAACTTCTCGCCGGGCTTCTTCGGGTTCACGCCGGCGACGTAGCAGCTCTTGCCGTTGGCGTACTCCTGTCCCATCCTGGTGTGGAACTGCCCGGTCTTGCCGGTGATGCCCTGCGTGAGGACGCGGGTTTCCCTGCTGATGAGGATCGACATCGCTAGCGTCCTTCCTTGGCGGCCGCGACCACCTTCTGCGCGGCGTCGCCCATGTCGTTGCCGGAGATGATGGGCAGGCCCGAGTCGGCGAGGATCTTCTTGCCGAGGTCGACGTTGGTGCCTTCGAGGCGCACCACGAGGGGCACCTCGAGGCCGACCTGCTTCGCGGCCGTGACCACGCCCTGGGCGATCACATCGCATTTCATGATGCCGCCGAAGATGTTCACGAGGATCGCCTTCAGCTTCGGGTTGCGAAGCATGATCTTGAAGGCTTCCGTCACCTTCTCCGCGGTGGCGCCCCCGCCCACGTCGAGGAAGTTGGCGGGCGTGCCGCCATAGAGCTTGATCGTGTCCATGGTCGCCATCGCGAGCCCCGCGCCGTTCACCAGGCAGCCGATGTCGCCGTCCAGCTGGATGTAGTTCAGGTCGAACCTGGACGCCTCGACCTCGGCGGGATCTTCCTCGTCGAGATCGCGCAGCGCCACGATGTCGGGATGGCGGAAGAGCGCGTTGTCGTCGAAGTTGAGCTTCGCGTCCAGCGCCACCACGCGGCCATCGCCGGTGATGATGAGCGGGTTCACCTCGACCAGCGAGCAGTCCTCGTCGTCGAAGCACTTGTAGAGCGATTTGAAGAGGTCGCGCGCCTTGGGCACCAGCTCCTCGGGCACGCCGATGCGCCGCGCGACGAGATCGGCATCCGCGTCGGCGAGGCCCTTGAAGGGATCGATCGCCACGCGGTGGATCTTGTCGGGCGTCTTCGCCGCGACTTCCTCGATGTCCATGCCCCCTTCGCTCGAGGCCATGAGGACCACCTGCTGGACGACGCGATCCACCACCATCGCGACGTAGAGCTCCTTCCTGATGTCCGCGCCTTCCTCGACGAGGAGGCGGCGCACGACGCGGCCCTGCGGGCCGGTCTGGTGGGTCACGAGCGTCATGCCGAGCATCTTCTTCGCGGCCTCGCGCACGTCGTCGATGGATTTCACGACCTTCACGCCGCCGCCCTTGCCGCGGCCGCCAGCGTGGATCTGGGCTTTCACCACCCAGACATTGCCACCCAGCCCCTTGGCCGCGGCGACCGCTTCGTCGACGTTGAATGCGGGCGTTCCGCGCGGCGTCGTCACGCCGAACTTCCGGAACAGCTCCTTGCCCTGGTACTCGTGGATGTTCATGGGGGAAACGCGGGAAGCCGGGAGGGAGCCGCGATTCTATCAGCCCATGTCAGCGCTCGCCGTCCACCTTTTCGGCCGTTTCGCTGCCGCGAGACCAGCGTGGGTAATAGCGCGCGACTGCCGCGCCGCTCGCGTCGAGCGCGTGGCAGCGGTCCACCTGGAAAGGCTTGCGATCCGGATCCTGCGCCACGTGGCCCGCGAGCGTCTGGAACGCGGCCGTGGCGAGCGCGCCGGCGAGCTCGGTCACGTGGGTGCAACCGCGAATGCCGCCCAGGAGCTCCTTCACGCGGTTGTGATAGCCGGGCCGGATCGCGAGGCCCACGAGCTTGCGGTACGCAGGCACGATCGCGCCGCAGTGGTCGACGAAGGGGATGGCGTCCATCGCGGCGGCCGCGTCCACGATCGTGAGAGTGGAATCGACCGTGATGCGAAGCCACATGTCGTGAACGGGCTTGCCCGCGGCGCGCACGCCCGACGCGAGCTGGAAATCGCGCGGCTTCGTGTCGACGAGGTGGCCCTCGATGTCGTAGTGGCCGTCCTCGCGCCGATAGCCACGGATCTCGACCGCGCGGGTGTGCAGCAGCTCCCGCGCGATCGCGGACCCGATGCCCGGCATCAGGCCGGCGTCGCGGCCGCGGCCTTGCGAGCCTCGCGGATGGCGGCGGCGAACTCGGCGCCGTTCTGGTAACGCTGCCCTTCGAAATCCTTGGCGAGCGCCCGTTCGATGATCGGAACGACCCACTCGGGAAGCGACGCGTTGATCTCGCGGATCGGCGGATGCGGGTTGTTGGCGATGGCGAACATGAGCTGCGTCATCGACTCGCCCTCGAACGGCAGGCGCCCGGCGAGCATCTGGTAGAGCGTCACGCCGAGCGAGAAGAGGTCGCTCCGGCCGTCGATCTTCCTGCCCGCGAGCTGCTCGGGCGACATGTACGAGGGCGTGCCCAGCACCATGCCCGTCTTGGTCTTGGACGAGTCGGTGATCCGCGCGATGCCGAAGTCGGTCACCTTCACGGTGTCGCTCTCCAGCTCGTACATGATGTTGGCGGGCTTGATGTCGCGATGCACGATGCCCATCGAGTGCGCGTAGCCCAGCGCGTCGCCGACCCGCTCGACGATCGAGAGCACCTTGTCGGGCGGGAGCAGGTTGGGCTGCTTCACGTACGGCGAGAGGTCCTTGCCCTTCAGGAACTCCATGGCGATGTAGCAGAGGTCGTGCTCCTCGCCCGCGTCGTAGATCGTGACGATGTTGGGATGCGTGAGGCGCCCGGCCGTCTCCGCCTCGCGGAAGAAGCGCTCCTTCGCCTCGGTGAGCTCCTCGGCCTCGAACTCCGCCGAGAGCGCCATGGTCTTGATGGCCACCACGCGGCCGATCTTGGGGTCCTTGCCGCCGTAGACCACGCCCATCGCGCCCTTGCCCAGCTCCTTCTCCACCTGGTAGCGGCCGAGCATGGGCTTCTCGCTCGTCCCGCCCTCCAGGATCATGGTGCCGGCATTGGTGCGCGCCGCCGCGGAGCCGCCGAGGATGATGGTCTCGGAAAGCTTCTTGGCGCGGTTCAGGCGCTCGTCGATGTCGCGGAACTTCGGGTTGAACGCGGCCATGTAGCGGAAGCAGCTCTCGGCCTTGTTGAACTGGCGGCGCCGCTCGAAGTCGAGGGCGAGGTTGTAGAGGTTCTCCATCACCTCTTCGTTCAGCGGCGCCTTGCGGAACTTGTCGAACGCCATGTCGAGCTGGCCCTGCTGCTGGAACGCGAGGCCCAGCATGCGGTTGGACTCGGCGCCGGCGAGGTCGGCCGCCTCCTTGCCGCGCTCGGTCATGAGGTAGCGCTTGGTGGTGAGCGCCGCGTGTCCCACGAGGAGGAGCGTCATGGGCAGCATCAGCTGGACCCACATGGCCGCGCCGACCATGAGGCCCAGGTGCGCCGCGAAGAGCGCGACGAAGAGCGCGCCCGTGATCATCGCCCCCTTGCCGGCCGAAAGGCGCGGCAGCAGCGCGACGATGTAGGCGGCCACGAGCAGGAAGGCCGCGAACGTGGCGAGCGCGCCCCATGCGGGCGTCACGAAGAAATGCTCCTGCAGGATCGACGACACCGAGTGCGCGAGCGTCTGCACCGGGCTCATGCCGGCCGAGATCGGCGTGACCGTCGAGGAGCCGATTCCGGAGGCGGTGGCGCCGATGAGGACGATCTTGTCGGCGTACTTGGACGCGGGGATCTTGTTCGAGTACACGTCGAAGAAGGAATCCTCGGGGAAGGCCTTGTGGCCGTCGCGGTCCTTGTAGAAGTACGTGTACATCTGGGTGTCCGCGTCCGTGCGGATGGTCTTGCCGCCCACCGAGACGCTCTCGCCCAGCTTCGCCTTGATGTCCTTGGCGGTGAGGTTGAGGCT
This sequence comes from Usitatibacter sp., assembly GCA_036271595.1. Classification (GTDB taxonomy): domain Bacteria; phylum Pseudomonadota; class Gammaproteobacteria; order Burkholderiales; family Usitatibacteraceae; genus Usitatibacter. Next base: position 57,662 of record DATBAI010000012.1, on the reverse strand, counting down.
CTTCGCGGCGAGCATGAGCGAGAGCGACGGGAAATACTCGCCGTAGTAGTCGACCACCAGCGGCTCGTAGCGCGTGGCGCCGTCCTCGTCGAGGACTCCCGTGAGGTGCCCCATTCCCGCCGCGGCCGTGCCCAGCAGCTCGATGGGATAGAGGACCGAGGTGCCGTGGAGCGAGTTGCCGTCCCCGGTCGCGCCGCCGATGGCGTTCTTCGCGACGAACTCGGGCAGCGGTTTGTCGGGCTTGCCCTGGGGGGCGCCATAGCTCGCGTCGAAGTTCATGGGCACGAGCACGTTGCCCGCGCTCTTCATGCTGGCGGCGAGGCGCGCGTCGTTGTTGAGCGAGACCGAGGCCTCGTTCAGGATCTTTCCGATCTCGGCCACGTCCGCGGGCGGCTGCACGCCCTGGGCGGCGGGCGTCTGCGCCCCGATGGGCGCAACGCCGGGCACGTCGATCGCGGCGGCGGGATATGCCTTGTTGTAGACCTCGAGCATCTTCTCCACGTAGGCGAGGCCCGCGTCCTTCTCGGGCTCGAAGAAGAAGACCGTGTTGCCGATCACCTTCGCCTTGGCGGCGACCAGCTGGTCGATCAGCTTCGCCTGGACCGCTCGCGGCCAGGGCCAGCGGCCGATGTTGGCGATCGACTGGTCATCGATGGCGATGATCGCGATCTTGTCGCTGGGCACCTTCGACGTGGACTTGACCCCGAGGTCGTACGCCCAGCGCTCGAGGCTCGGCACCACGCCCGAAGCCTTCGAGAAGGCGAAAAAGGCGACGACGATGATCAGGCCGAAGAACCAATCGGCCTTCCAGAACGCGGTCTTCATGAACTCTCCCTGAGTCCTTGTCACCCCGCGGGGGCGCAAGCGTTGTGGCTATGACCCCATCATACATAGGGTTTTGGCGCCGTCTATTCCCCCAGGCGGAGCTCCTCGCCCAAGCCTTGCGCGCGAGCGAGCCGCGACATCTCGGCGGCGATCGCGAGGTCCTGGATCGCCATGCCCTGGGACTCGAAAAGCGTCACCTGGTCCGGGTGCTTGCGGCCGGGACGCGTGCCGGCGATCACCTCGCCCAGTTCCACCAGCATCCCACTGTGCAGGCGGCCTTTTTCCAGGGCCGGCAAGAGGTCGCCCGCCTCCTTCATGGCGCTGGGACGGGAATCGACGACGACCGGATCGGCCTTGCGAACCGTCGTCTCGTCGATCTCGCGGCGCAGCAGCGAGTTGCTCCCGGCGGCGTTTACGTGCGTGCCGGGCGCGAGCCACTCGCCATCGAAGACCGGTGTTGCAGATGTAGTAATCGTCACCACGATGTCGCTTCCACGCACCGCTTCCTCGGCAGAGGCCGCGGGGACCACCTCGAGGGAGAGCTTCTTCGCCATCTTGGCGCAGAACGCGGCGACCTTCCCGGCCGTGCGCGAGAACACCTTCACCCGCTCGAGCTTGCGCACGACGGCGAGCGCTTCCAGCTGGCCCTCGGCCTGCCAGCCGGAGCCGAAGAGGCCCACGACCTTCGAGTCCTCGCGGGAAAGCCACTTGGCCGCGACGCCGCCCGCAGCCCCGGTGCGCATCATCCCCATGCGATCGGCCTCGATCACCGCGTCGAGCTTTCCGTTCTGCGCGTCGAAGGCGTAGACCAGGAAGCGCACGCCCTCGCGGCTCGACGTGTATGCCTTGTAGCCGAACACGTTCGAGCCCGGCACCGCCCCCTGGAGGATGTGCAGCGCCGCCTTCGGCAGCCGCGAGCGTTCGCGCGGCACGTCGATGGCGTTGCCGGTGGAGTACTCCCGGTGGACGCGCTCGATCAGCTCGATCGCGCGCGGCATGGTGAGCAGGCGCTCGATGTCGGATTCGCGCAGGAGGAGCGCCATGCGAAACCCTCGTCAGGGAATGAGGACGGTGGAGCCGGTGGTCTTGCGCGACTCGAGGTCGCGGTGCGCCTGCGCCGCGTCCTTCAACGCGTAGCTCTGGCGGGGCGCGACCTTCACCTTGCCCGAGAGCACCATGTCGAAGAGCTCCTTCGCCGCGGCCACCAGCTCGTCGCGCTTGGCGGTGTAGCTGATGAGCGTGGGCCGCGTCACGTAGAGCGAGCCCTTGGCGGAGAGGATGCCCAGGTCCGTGGGACCCACCGCGCCCGAGGCGTTGCCGAAGCTCACCATGAGGCCGCGAACCTGCAGGCAGTCGAGCGACTTCATGAAGGTGTCCTTGCCCACCGAGTCGTAGACGATCGGCACCTTCTTGCCGCCGGTGATCTCCAGGACGCGCGCCTGGAAATCCTCCTTGGTATAGACGATCGTGTGCGCCGCGCCGTGCTCGCGTGCGAGCTTCGCCTTCTCCTCGCTCCCCACGGTGCCGATCACGTTGATGCCGAGCGCCTTCGCCCACTGGCAAGCGATGAGGCCGATGCCGCCGGCGGCCGCATGCAAGAGCACGGTGTCGCCCGACTTGGGCACCACGTGCAGCCGGCGCAGGAGGTACTGCACCGTGAGGCCCTGCAGCATCATGCTCGCCGCCTGCTCGAAGCTGATGCCGTCCGGGATCTTCACGAGCCGATCGACCGGATGGACCTTGAGCTCGGAGTACGCGCCGACCGGCCCGTTGGCGTAGGCCACGCGGTCGCCCGCCTTGAATTCGGTCACGCCCGCGCCCACCGCCTCGATCACGCCCGCGGCTTCGAGCCCCAGGCCCGAGGGGAGCGCCATCGGGTAGAGGCCCGAGCGGTGATACGTGTCGATGTAGTTCAGGCCCACCGCCTTGTGCCGCACCAGTGCCTCGTTGGCGCCGGGCTGCGCGACGGTCACGTCCTCCCACTGGAGGACTTCGGGACCGCCGGTCTTGTGGAAACGGATCGCATGGGGCATGTCGGGACCTTTCAGTTTCGGGAGCGGCGCTTGAGGCAGACCATCGCCGTCGCGGCTAGGAGGAGCGCAAGGGCCCCTTTCGCCCAATCGTCGAGCGTGGGAACGGCCCGGTTGGGGGCGCCTGCCACGAGGACGAGGTTGTCGGCGACGAGCCCGACCGGACCACCCGTGCAGCTCGTCTCGGTGAACAGCACGCGCACGGTGCCCCCGGGCGTGGTGTTGAAGACGATCGGCGATTGCACCGCGAGCGGATCGTCCGCTGGGGCGGCAACCTGCGCATAGCCCGTGGCGATGGGCACGTTCGTGGTCGTCGTGACCGCGATGCTCGCGCTGCAACCCGCGGGGCCGGCGCCGAAGTCCTGGAAGTTGTACCCGGCCGCGTAGGAAAGCGTGGCCTGCGAGACATCCGGAGGAAGGGTCACGGCCTGGAAGAACGTGCAAGTGCCCGGGGATCCGGTGTCGCCGGCGTAGACATTCGTGCCATCCGTGGGCGCGGGAGTGGTCCATGCGCCGGCGCCCACCGTGGTCTGCCCCGCCGTATAGCTTCCCGGACTGCAAGTCCCACCGGATGATGTCCAGCCCGTGAGGCCGGCCTCGAACGATCCGTTGGTGAGGAGGTTCTGTGCGGCCGCGGCGAGCGGTGCCATTGCGATCGCCGCGCAGGCGGCGATGATCCATGCGCGAAATATTTTCATTTTTTTCCGGCGCTCCCCTGTGGTTGGTCCCGGTCCGCGATGCCAGGCCGCGGCTCAAGTCCCCAGGAGTGTGCCAGAACCCACGCCGGAAGACTTCGCCCAATCCGCCGCGCTCACCTTCTTGCCCTCCTCGGGCTTTACCTTCGAAATCTCGATCTGCCCGCCCTGCGCCGTCACCCGCATCGATTCCGCGCCGACCTCGGTGATCTCGCCGATCTTGCCCTTCACGGCGCCGAAGGTGCGCACCGGGTGCTTCTTCGAGCCGAAGAGCTGCAGCTTCTTGCCGCCGATCGTGGTCCATGCTCCGGGCGCCGGATCGGCGCCGCGGATGATGTCGTGGATGAAGTCGACGTGGCTGTTCCAGCTTACCCGGGCTTCGTTCGCGCGAAACCAGCCTTCGTAGGAGGCCTTCGACTCGTCCTGCACGACTTCCTTGTGCTTCCCGGCCACGACGAGGTCCGCGGCCTCGAGCATCGCCTTCACGCCCATGGGAAAGAGGCGGTCGAAGTACACGGTCCCCAGCGTGTCGTTCTCGGAGATGTCGGTCTCCTTCTGCAGGATCACCGGCCCTTCGTCGAGGCCGTCGTTGGGCCGGAAGATCGTGAGGCCCGTCTTCCCCTCTCCCCGCGCGATGGGCCAGTTGATCGACGAGGGCCCCCGGTACTTCGGCAGCAGCGACGGGTGGTACTGGATCGTGCCGTGCTTCGGGATGTTCACGAACTCCTGCGGCGCGAACTGCAGCACGAAGGCCATGATGCCGATGTCGGCGCCGAGCTCCTTCATGGCCTGCGTCGCCTCGGGGCTCTTCAGCGACGCGAACTGGAAGACCTTCAGGCCTTTCTCGTTCGCGGCGACCTTCATGGGATCGGGCCTGGCGCCTTCCTTCTCGGGCGCCACGAAAACACCCGCCACGGTGTCGCCACGGGCGAGGAACGCCTCGAGCACCGCCTTGCCGAAGTCCTGCTGCCCGACGATGGCGATTTTCAAGCGGCCACCTTCTTCGGAGTGGAGAAGGCGCCGGCGCCCTTCAGCGAGTCGATCTTCGCAGCGTCGTAGCCGAGGACTTCCTTCAGGACCTCGTCGGTATGCTCGCCCAGCGTGGGCGAACGCGTGATCACCGCGGGCGAAGCCGACAGCTTGATCGGCATGCCGACGTTGAACCACTTGCCTCGCTGCGGGTGGTCGAGCTCGACCCACATGTCGCGGCCCTTCACGTGCTCGTCGGTCGCGAGGTCCTCGGTGGACATGATCGGGCCGCACGGCACATCGAGCGGGTTCAGGATCGCCATGAGCTCGCGCTTGGTGTATTTCTCGGCGAATTTGTTGAGCAGCGTCCAGACCAGGTTCTGGTTCTTCCGCCGCTCGCCGATGGTGGTGACCCGCGGGTCGCTCGCGAGGTCGGGAACCCCGACATCGGGCCCGATGCGATTGGCGAGCGCGGTCCACACCGCCTCCTGCACCACGACGTAGAGCCAGTCGTTGGCGCCATGCGGCTTGCAGTGGATCGCGTTGCCGAGCTGGCCGCCGCCCGAATCGTTGCCGGCGCGGGGCACGTCGCCCATGCCCTGGTAGGTCGGCACCGAGTATTCCGAGAGCGAGCCGCGCGCGAGGCGCTGGTGATCGCGGAACTTCACGCGGCAGAGGTTCATCACGCCGTCCATCATCGCGACCTCCACGTACTGGCCCTCGCCGGTGCGAGTCGCCTGGTGCAGTGCCGCGAGGAGCCCGATCGCCAGGTGCAGGCCCGTGCCGGTATCGCCGATCTGCGCGCCGGTCACGAACGGAGCGCCATCGGGAACGCCCGTGGTGCTCATGGCCCCACCCATGGCCTGGGCCACGTTCTCGTAGGCCTTGAAGTCCGAATAGGGACCCGAGGAGCCGAAGCCCTTGATCGAGCCCATCACGATCTTCGGGTTCACCGCGTGGATCTTGTCCCACGTGAACCCGAAGCGGTCGAGCACGCCCGGGCCGAAGTTCTCCATGATGATGTCGCACTTCTTCAGCAGGTCGACGAACACCTGCTTCCCCTCGGCGGTCTTCATGTTGACCGTGATCGAGCGCTTGTTGCAGTTCAGCATCGTGAAGTAGAGCGAGTCCGCGTTGGGGATGTCGCGCAGCTGCCCGCGCGTCGCGTCCCCCTGGGGGTTCTCGAACTTGATCACATCCGCGCCCATCCACGCGAGGAGCTGCGAGCAAGTGGGGCCCGCCTGCACGTGGGTCATGTCGAGGATGCGCACTCCCTTGAGAGCTTCCATGGTTCAGGCTTTCTTCCTGGCGGCGGACGGATTGAGGCTCGTGATGCGGCCGCTTTCGGTGCCGGCCGTCTCGTCGATGACTGCGTTGATCAGCGTGGGCTTGCGCGAGCGAATGGCCTCTTCCATGGCCTCGCGCAGCTCCGCCGGAGTGGTGGCATTCGCGCCCACTCCGCCAAAGGCGTCCATGATCCGGTCGTAGCGCGCGTTCTTCACGAACACCGTGGGCGCGGGGTCGCGCCCGGTGGGGTCGACATCGGTCCCCTTGTATACGCCGTTGTTGTTCATCACCACGATGCATACCGGCAGGTTGTAGCGGCAGAGGGTCTCCACCTCCATGCCGGAAAAGCCGAAGGCGCTGTCGCCCTCGACCGCGATCACCTGCTCCTTCGTGGTCACGGCGGCGGCCACGCAGTAGCCCATGCCGATCCCCATGATGCCCCAGGTGCCGACGTCGATGCGCTTCCTCGGCTTGTACATGTCCACGATCGAGCGGGTGAAGTCGAGCGCGTTGGCGCCTTCGTTCACCAGGATCGCCTCGGGATTGGCCTTGACGATGTCGCGCACCACGTTCAGCGCGCTCTGGAAGTTCATGGGCACCGGGTCCTTCGCGAGCGTCTCGGCCATCTTCGCGACGTTCTTGTCCCTGCGCTCGGCGATGGCACGGGTCCACTCGGCGGGCGGCTTCTGCCAGTTGCCGCCGATCTCCTTCAGCAGCGCCGCGACGCACGAGCCGATGTCACCCACGACGGGCGCGTCGATCCGCACGTTGCTGTCGGCTTCCTGCGGCGAGATGTCCACCTGCACGAACTTCTGGCTGCCCCACGCCTTGTGGTCCTTGCCGCCCCAGGTCTTGCCCTTGCCGTGCGACAGCAGCCAGTTCAGGCGCGCGCCGACGAGCACCACGACGTCGGCCTCGGGCAGCACGAAGGAGCGCGCCGCCGACGCCGACTGCTCGTGCGTATCGGGAATGAGGCCCTTCGCCATGGACATCGGCAGGTACGGGATGCCGGTCTTCTCGACGAACGCGCGGATATCGGCATCGGCCTGCGCGTAGGCCGCGCCCTTGCCGAGCACGATGAGCGGCTTCTTCGCGCCCTTCAGCAGGTCGATGGCCCGCTTCACCGAGTCCTGCGCCGGAATCTGGCGCGGAGCGGGATCCACCACCTTGATGAGCGAGTTGCGGCCGGTGGCCGCATCGATCGCCTGGGCGAAGAGCTTCGCCGGAAGGTCGAGGTATACGCCACCCGGGCGGCCCGAGACGGCGGCCCGGATCGCGCGCGCGACGCCCACGCCGATGTCCTCGGCGTTGAGGACGCGGAACGCGGCCTTGCAGAGCGGCTTCGCGATGGCGAGCTGGTCCATCTCCTCGTAGTCGCCCTGCTGCAGGTCGACGATCTCGCGCTCCGAGGAGCCGCTCAAGAGGATCATCGGGAAGCAGTTGGTGGTCGCGTGCGCGAGCGCGGTGAGGCCGTTCAGGAATCCGGGCGCCGAAACGGTGAGGCAGATCCCGGGCTTGCCCGTGAGATAGCCGGCGATGGACGCGGCGTAGCCGGCGTTCTGCTCGTGGCGAAACGAGATCATGCGGATGCCGGAGGCCTGCAGCATGCGCGTGAGGTCGGTGATCGGGATGCCGGGCAGCCCGAAGACCGTATCGATGCCGTTCAGCTTCAGGGCCTCGATGACCAGGTGGAATCCGTCGGTCATCTCGGGCGTGGCCGCCGGCGCGGTGACAGGGGCGTTGGCGGCGGGTGTGACGACTGCCATGGTGACCTCCGAGGGATGCCCCGCGCGGGCCGGATCGGGAAGCGGGGCTGGAAATTGAAGCGGAATGCGGCGCAAGGAAGCCGGCCGCGGGAATCAGACTAGAATGTTAAGAAACGCCCGCAACGAGGCACCTTGATGGCGGTCAATTTTGGCCGCCCGGGAGCCCGCCGAAGCGGCGAAAACAGCCACGCACCCCCCGGAATGAGCCTCCTCGCCAACCACCCACAGCAATCGGCGATCCGCGAGCGGCTGCACCGCAACATCGTCCTGCGCCGCCTCACGGATCGCGACTTCGACGAGCTTGCCGCGATGCTGCACGTCGTCGACTACAAGAAGGGCGACCTGCTGCTTTCGCAGGGCGCGCACGACATGGAGCAGTATTTCGTCATCGACGGGATCCTGAAGCGCGTCGTCGCGAGCTCCGAAGGCAAGGAGATGATCCTTCGCTTCGCACGCGAGGACGACATGGACACGAGCTACGCCGCGTGGAAGCTGCGCACGCCCGCGCCCTACTCGATCCGCTGCGTGACCAAGGCGCAGGTCGCGAGGATGCCATTGCCGCAGTGGGCGGCGTTCCTCGACGCGCGCCCCGAGCTGAAGGAGGACTTCGAGTACGAGATCATGTTCCTCATGAGCGAGGTGATGGCCCACACGATCACGCTGCATCTCCTCGATGCCCCGGGACGCGTGCACCGCTTCGTGCGCAAGCATGCGGACCTCTACGATCGAGTGCCGAAGAAGGAGCTGGCCTCTTACCTGAACCTTTCGGCCGAGACGCTCTCGCGGCTGAAGCATTCGGGAAAGATCTAGCCGGCTTCCGCGTCACCGCGGCGGCCTGCACCGCTACTCCTCCCGCACGTGCTTGCCCCGCTTGCCGCGCAGGAAGTCCAGCGCCATCGAGATGATCGGCCAGAAGAGCAGCAGGAGCGCAAGGGCGGTGATCGAGCCCACCAGCCCGTTGGAGAAGAAGATCCGCATGTCCCCCTGCGAATCCAGCATCGACTGCCGGAACGAGTTCTCGGCGTTGTCGCCCAGCACGAGGGCGAGCACCAGCGGGGCGAGCGGATAGTCGAGCTTCTTGAAGACGTAGCCCATCGCGCCGAAGATCAGCATGAGCCAGACGTCGAACATCGAGTTGTGCACCGTGTACGCCCCGATGGCGCAGATCACGATGATCACCGGCATGATGATCGAGAACGGCACGCGCAGGATCGCGGCGAAGAGCGGCACGCAGGTGAGCACGACGATGAGGCCGACGATGTTGCCGAGGTACATCGAGGCGATGAGGCCCCAGACGAAATCGGGCTTCTCGGTGAAGAGGAGCGGCCCGGGCTGCAGGCCCCAGATGAGCAGCCCGCCCAGGAGCACCGCGGCGGTCGGCGAGCCCGGCACGCCGAGCGTGATCATGGGGAGCAGCGCCGAAGTGCCCGCGGCGTGCGCGGCCGTCTCCGGCGCGACCACGCCTTCCACGACGCCGGTGCCGAACTTGGCGCCGTCGCGCGACATCTTCTTCGCGAGCCCGTAGCTCATGAACGAGGCCGGCGTGGCGCCGCCGGGCACGATCCCCATCATGCAGCCCACGGCAGCCGAGCGGATCGAGGTTCTCCAGTAGCGCGGAAGCTCCTTCCAGGTCTCGAGCACCACCTTCATGTTGAGCCGGGCGCTCGCACCCTTGAACTCGAGGCCTTCCTCCAGCGTGAGCAGGATCTCGCCGATGCCGAAGAGCCCGATCACCGCGATCAGGAAGTCGAAGCCCTTCAGGAGCACGGTAAGCCCGAAGGTCATCCGCAGCTGCCCCGTCACGGTGTCGGTGCCCACCGCGGCGAGCGCGAAGCCCAGCATCATCGAGGAGATCGTCTTGAATGCCGAGCCCTTGCTCATGCCGACGAAGGCGCAGAAGGTGAGCAGGTAGACCGAGAAGTATTCCGGAGGGCCGAATCGCAGCGCGAACTTGGCGACGACCGGGGACAGGAAAGTGATCATCAGCACGCCCACGAGGGCGCCCACGAACGACGAGGTGAAGGCGGCGGTGAGCGCCGCGCCCGCGCGGCCCTTCTGTCCCAGCGGATAGCCGTCGAAGGTCGTGGCCACCGACCAGGGCTCGCCCGGGATGTTGAAGAGGATCGACGTGATGGCGCCCCCGAAGAGCGCGCCCCAGTAGATGCTGGACAGCAGGATGATGGCCGAGGTCGTACCGCCCGGCTGCTGTGCCATGGAGAACGTGAGCGGCAACAGGATCGCGACGCCGTTCGCGCCTCCCAGGCCCGGCAACACGCCGATGATCACCCCCAGCACGATCCCTGCCAGCATCAGCAGCAGGTTGAACCAGGAGAGCGCGACCGCGAAGCCGCCCATCAACGATTGTAGTTCGTGCATCGCGCGCGCCTTATGCGTATCCGAAGAGCGCCTCGACGGGGCCCTTGGGTAGCGGAACCTGGAACCAGACCTCGAAGCTCATGAAGAACGCGAGCATCACGCCGATGCTCACCGAGGCGATCATGAGCCAGCTGTACTTGCCCAGCACGCGCATGTAGACGGCGATGAAGAGCGCCGAGGGCACGTAGATGCCCAGGCCATACCACGGGTTTTCGATGAGGGCCACGTAGACGATGGACGGCAGCATCACCGCGAGGATGAGGCGGATCTGGCCCCATTCGACGAACGCCCTGAGGTCGCTTGCACGCAGCGCCGTATAGAGGTTCACGATCGCCGAGACGATGATGAAGACCCCGATGTAGAACGGGAAGTAGCCCGCCTGCGGGCCGTCGCTGCCCCACGAGGAGCCGAGCCGGTGGCTGTCCCACGCGACCACCGAGCCGAACACCAGGAAGAACACCACGACAAGCACTTCCCAGAGGCGAACCGAGCCTACGCCCTTGTCCTGCTGCATTGGAATCCTTGCGGAGTCGTTGCGGGAAAACGGGCGGCGCGTTCGGGCGCCGCCCGGCGATCCGTTACTTGCCCGGCGCGAGGAAGCCGGCTTCCTTCATGAGCTCGTAGTGGTGCTTTTCCGCGGCCGCGACCCAGTCGGCATACTCCTTGCCGCTCAGGTGCGACGTGTTGAACGCGCCCTCCTCGAGGAATGCCTTCCATTCCGGAGTCGCGCGCACCTTGTCGAGGACATCGACGTAGTACTTCACCATGTCCGGGCTCACGCCGCCGGGCATGAAGATGCCGCGCAACATGAGGTACTCGACGTCGAGGCCCGATTCCTTGCAGGTCGGGATGTCCTCCCACGACATCTCCTTGGTCACCTTCGCCGGATAGGGCATGCGCTTGGCGTCGAATACGCACAGCGGGCGCAGGCTGCCTCCGCGCCACTGGGCCACCGCCTCGATCGGGTTGTTCACCGTGGAATCGACGTGCTTGCCGACCAGCTGGGTCGCGACCTCGCCGCCGCCCTTGTACGGGATGTAGGTGAACTTCGCGCCCGTCTGCTTCTCGATGTTCGCGGTCACGATCTGGTCTTCCTGCTTGGAGCCCGTGCCGCCCATCTTGAACTTGTTGGGGCCGGCCTTCTTGATCGCGTCGATGTAGTCCTTCGGCGTCTTGTAGGGCGTGTCCGCGTTCACCCACAAGACGAACTCGTCGAGCGCCATCATCTCGACCGGCGTGAGGTCCTTCCAGCTGAAGGGCACGCCCGTGGCGAGCGGCGTCGTGAAGAGGTTCGAGAGCGTGATCACGAGCTTGGTCCCGTCGCCCTTGGCGTCCTTCATGTCCAGGAAGCCTTCCGCGCCCGCGCCGCCGCCCTTGTTCACGACGACCATCGGGACCTTCATCAGCTTGTGCTTGGCGACGATCGACTGGATGAGGCGGGCCATCTGGTCGGCGCCTCCGCCCGTCCCGGCGGGAACGACGAACTCCACGGTCTTGTTGGGCTCCCACGCGAGCGCGGGCCAGGTCGCGGCGAGCGCGAGGCCCGCGAACGCGGCGAGCCGGATGCGGCTTAGGAAAGAACGCGTCATTTCTGTCTCCTCGGAAATGTTTAGACTGGTTCCGGCTGCTGGTTGCCGCGCGCGCGCCCGGCCGGAGGCACGCTGCTGCCAGGTGTCAAGGTCATCATGCGCCTTTTTCCGTGCCCGCTTTGCGCCCACGAGCGCCCGGGGCTGTCTATAATTTTATCCGCGAAAGGTAGTGAGACTGGGGACGAATGGCCTTGATTTGCATCAAGACGCTGGGAAGGACGATGTGCGCGGCGGCAGCGTTCGCGGCGGCGTTTGCTTGCGCGGAACCCAACGACGCGATTTTCCTCGCCGCACGGGACGCGGCTACGCGTGGCCAATGGCGCGCACTGCAGGAATACCGGGACCAGCTCTCGGGGTATTCGCTCGCGGCCTACCCTTCCTATTGGCTGCTCTCCGGCAACCTGGAGCGCAGCGACACGCGCGACATCCAGGACTTCCTCGCTCGCTATCCCGATTCTCCCCTTTCGGAAAGCTTGCGGCGCGAATGGCTGAGGGTCCTGGGCGCGGGTGCGAGCTGGGATCTCTTCCGCGCCGAGTACCCCAAGGTGGCGGGCGACGACGTCGAGATCGCCTGCTACTCCTTCCAGGAGCGCCTCGCGCGAAACGACCCCGACGTCCTTCCCGAATCGCGCGCGCTCTTCGTTTCGGCCCGCGAGGTTCCCACGGCCTGCGATCCGGTTTTCGCCCGCGCGTTCGCCGAGGGGGCGCTCACCGAGGCGCAGGTCTGGGACCGGCTGCGCCGCCTCCTCGCGGCGGGCAGCGTGAAAGACGCCAGGCGTACCAACCAGCTGCTGCCGAAGAAGCTCGCCCTGGTGGACAAGGAGCTGGAGCGCGCCAACGCCGACGCGCACCGCTTCCTCGTGCACGAACGCTTCGGCAACCGCCCCGCGCGCGATTCGCAGGAACTGCTCATGTTCGCCCTCGAGAAGCTCTCGCGCTCCAAGGCCGACGAGGCGGCCGAGCGACTCGCCCAGGCCGCGCCTCGCCTCACGCTCGAGGAGGTGCAGTTCGCATGGGGCCAGGTCGCGCTCCAGGCGGCGCTCTCGCACCATCCGCGCGCCCTCGAGTGGTATGGCCACGCCGATGCAGCCGGCCTCACCGATTCACAGATCGCATGGCGCGCACGGGCCGCGATGCGGGCGGGCGATTGGAAGGAAGTGCTGGGCGCCATCCAGGCGCTCTCCCCGCAGGAAGCGCGCGAGGCCACCTGGCGCTACTGGCGCGCGCGAGCGCTGCGCAACCTGGGCAGCAAGGAAGCCGCGGACGGATTGTTAAAGGGCTTGGCAACCCAGCAGAACTTCTACGGGCTCCTGGCGGCCGACGAGCTGGGAGTCGCGGTCACGCCGAGCTGGGATGGATGGCGCCCCGAGGCTGGCGACCTCGAACGCGTGCGCGCGATCCCCGGAATCCAGCGGGCCCTGGAGCTGCACCGCCTCGGGCTCGACAACGCGGCGATGCGCGAGTGGCTGTGGGTCACTCGCAGCCTGGACGACCGCAGCCTCCTCGCCGCAGCCGAGCTCGCACGCCAGGCGAACGAGCCCGACCGCGCGATCAACATCGCCGATCGCACCGTGCAGCTGCACGACCTCGCGCAGCGTTTCCCCACGCTGCACCGCGAGGCCCTCGCCGCGGCGGCGAAGCAGAACGACGTGGACGAAGCGCTCGTGTACGGGATCATTCGCCAGGAGAGCCGCTTCAACAGCGATGCCCGCTCGAGCGCGGGCGCCGTGGGCCTCATGCAGCTCATGCCTTCGACCGCACGCTGGGTCGCGCGCCAGACCGACGTGAAGCCCTTCCGCACCGACATGCTCGCCTCTCCCGAGACCAACGTGCAGATGGGCACGTATTACCTGAAGCGCGTGCTCGATTCCCTGGGCCACCCGATCCTCGCGACCGCGGCGTACAACGCGGGGCCGGGGCGCGCGCGGCGCTGGCTGGATGAACGCCCGCTCGAGGGCGCCATCTATACCGAGACCATTCCGTTCAACGAGACCCGCGAGTACGTGAAGAAGGTCTTCACCAACGCGTGGTATTACAGGCACCGCCTCACCGGCAAGACGGTGGGCATGCGCGAGCTGCTGGGCACGGTGCCCGGCAGCACGGGCGAGCCCGCCGTCGCCGCAAACATTCCCTGAAGGGCACGATGGACATCCAGAGCGTTTGCATCATCGGCGGCACGGGCTTCGTCGGCCGATCGATCGCGGAGCAGGCCGTGGCGCGGGGCTTGCGGGTACGCGTCGTGACGCGCAGCGAGCCGCGGGCGAGGAAGCTCCTCGTCCTCCCGACGCTCGAGGTGATGGTGGCCGATCCCCATGCCGAGAAGGCCCTGGAGCGCGCCTTCGACGACATGGACGCCGTCGTGAACCTCGCCGGGATCCTCCACGAGGGCGGCCACGCGAGCTTCGAGCGCGTGCACGCGGAGCTCTCCCGCAAGATCGTGAAAGCCTGCCACGCCTCCGGCGTGCAGCAGCTCCTGCACATGAGCGCGCTCGGCGCGGACCCCCAGGGGCCCAGCAAGTACCAGCGCTCCAAGGCCGCGGGAGAATCGGTCGTGCGCGAGGCGGGCGCGCCGCTCGCGTGGACGATCTTTCGCCCGTCGGTCATCTTCGGCGAGCACGACCGTTTCCTGAACCTCTTCGCCTCGCTCGTGCGGCTCTTCCCGGTGGTTCCGCTCGGCGGCGCGCACGCACGCTTCCAGCCGGTGTGGGTCGAGGACGTCGCACGCGCCTTCGTGGGCTCGCTCGGCGACGCGGAGATGGCGGGCCGCACGATCGCCCTATGCGGTCCGCGCGCCTACACGCTCGCCCAGCTGGTCGAGTTCGTCGCATCGACGCTGGTCCGGCATCCCCGGATCGTGCCGCTTGCGCCCGCGGCTGCCTCGCTCCAGGCCTTCTTCCTCGAGCATCTCCCGGGCAAGCTCATGACGCGCGACAACCTGGCCTCGATGCGCGTGGACAACGTGTGCGCGGATCCATGGCCGCAGCGGCTGGGCTTCGAGCCCACGTCGCTCGAAGCCGTGGTGCCCGAGTATCTGGGCGACGTCACGAGCCGCGCGAAGTACCCCCGCTACCGGTATTTCGCCGGTCGAGGATGAAGATCTACGCGGTGGGTGGCTCGGTTCGCGACGAGCTGCTCGGCCTCGCCGTCCAGGACCGCGACTACGTGGTGGTGGGAGCGAACCCGGCGGAGATGCTCGCCCGCGGCTTCAAGGCCGTGGGCTCCGATTTTCCCGTGTTCCTGCATCCCGACTCGCACGAGGAATACGCGCTCGCGCGAACCGAGAGGAAGACCGGGCCCGGATACAAGGGCTTCGCCTTCCACGCGGCGCCCGACGTGACGCTCGAGCAGGACCTCCTGAGGCGCGACCTCACCATCAACGCCATGGCCCGCGGCGAGGACGGCGCGCTCGTCGATCCCCACGGCGGCAAGCGCGACCTCGAGGCCGGGATCCTGCGCCACGTGAGCGAAGCCTTCGCGGAGGACCCGGTGCGGATCCTGCGCGTCGCGAGGTTCGCGGCACGCTTCGGATTCGCCATCGCGCCGGAGACCGAGGCGCTCATGCGCCGCATGGTCGACTCGGGCGAGGCCGATGCGCTGGTGCCCGAGCGCGTCTGGCAGGAGCTCGCCCGTGGCCTCATGGAGAAATCGCCTTCACGCGTGCTCGCGGTGCTTCGCGATTGCGGGGCGCTCGCGCGCGTCCTGCCCGAGCTCGACCGCGCCTACGATCGTCCCGAGGTGCCCGAGCGCCTCGCCCATCGCCTCGATGAGGCCGCCGCGCGCGGCTACGGCCTCGCGGTGCGCTTCGCGCTCCTCACGCTCGACCTCGCCATCGAGGACGTGGCCTCGCTCGCGGCGCGCGTGAACGCCCCGAACGATTGCCGCGACCTGGCGCGGCTCGCCGCGTGCGAGCGCGACGAGGTCCGCCGCCCCGATCTCGATGCCGAATCGACGCTCGCCCTCCTCGAGCGCTGCGACGCTTTCCGGCGCGCCGATCGGCTGGAGCGCCTCCTCGAGGTAGCCGAATGCGATGCGCTTCCGGCGAGCATCGCCGCGGCACGCAAGTACCTGCTCGATGCGCTCGCCGCCGCGCGCGCGGTCGATGCGGGCACCGTCGCGCGCGAGAATCAGGGTGACGTGCCCGGCGCCATTCGCCGCGCGCGCACCGCCGCCATCGCATCGCTGCAGCCGGCCACCGGTTTCTAGGCGCTCGCCGCCGACCAAGTAGAATCGGGCTGCAGCATCGGCGGCCGGCGAAAAAAACCTTGGCGAGAGAAAAATGACCGCACAAACGATCGGCGTTCCGAAGGAAGTCTTTTCCGGCGAAAGGCGCGTCGCCACGGTTCCCGAAGTGGTCCCGAAGCTCGCGAAGCTGGGCTTCAAGGTGATCGTGGAGTCGCACGCGGGGGAAGGCGCGAGCATCGGCGACGACGCCTACGCGGCGGGCGGCGCCACCGTCGTCCCGGACGCGCAGGCCGTGTGGTCGGGCGCGGACATCGTCTTCAAGGTGCGCGCGCCGAGCGCCGAGGAAGTGGCGTCGATGCGCGAGGGGCAGATCCTCGTCTCGTTCATCTGGCCCGCGCAAAACTCCGATCTCATGGCGAGCCTTGCCGCACGCAAGGTCACGGTGCTCGCCATGGACAGCGTGCCGCGCATGTCGCGGGCGCAGAAGATGGATGCGCTCTCGTCGATGGCGAACATCGCGGGATACCGCGCCGTGATCGAGGCGGCGCACCACTTCGGGCGTTTCTTCACGGGACAGATCACGGCCGCGGGCAAGGTGCCCCCGGCGAAGGTGTTCGTGATCGGCGCGGGCGTGGCCGGGTTGGCGGCCATCGGCGCGGCCGCGGGCCTGGGCGCCATCGTGCGCGCCAACGACACGCGCCCCGAGGTGGGCGACCAGATCAAATCGCTGGGCGGCGAGTTCGTGCCGGTGGACTTCACGGAAGAAGGCACGGGCGTGGGCGGCTACGCCAAGGTGATGAGCGAGGGCTTCCAGAAGGCGCAGCGCGATACCTTCGCGAAGCAGGCGAAGGAAGTCGACATCATCATCACCACGGCGCTCATTCCCGGCAAGCCCGCGCCGAAGCTCATCACCGCCGAGATGGTCCAGTCGATGAAGCCCGGCAGCGTGATCGTGGACCTCGCCGCCGAGCAGGGCGGCAACGTCGAGGGCACCGAGCCCGGCAAGGTCGTGGTGAAGCACGGCGTGACGATCATCGGATACACGGACCTTCCCAGCCGCCTCGCGACGCAATCCTCCACGCTGTACGCGAACAACCTCTTCCGGCTCTCCGAGGATCTCTGCAAGAAGAAGGACGGCGTCTACGACGTGAACATGGACGACGAGGTGATCCGGGGCGCGACCGTGATCAAGGACGGCACCGTGACGTGGCCGCCTCCGCCTGCGAAGCTCTCCGCGGCGCCGCCCAAGCCCGCCGGCGCTCCCGCGGCCGCGCCGCCACCCAAGGCGCACGGACACGGCGCGCCGGGCGAGCCGATGGCACCGCGCACGCTCGCGACGATGTTCGTGGCGGCCGCGATTTTCTTCTCGCTCATCGGCGCGTACGCGCCGGCCGCGTTCCTGGGCCACTTCACGGTCTTCGTGCTGGCGTGCTTCGTGGGCTACATGGTGGTGTGGAACGTGACGCCCGCGTTGCATACGCCCCTCATGAGCGTGACGAACGCGATCAGCAGCATCATCATCATCGGGGCCCTGGTGCAGATCGCACCGCCCGGCGAGGGAGCGCGGCCCGAGATCATCCGCTGGCTCGCCGTGGCCGGCATCGCACTCAGCGCGATCAACATGTTCGGCGGCTTCGCGGTGACGCAACGCATGCTGTCCATGTTCCGCAAATAGGAGCGCGCCCGTGTCCCCCAGCATGGTGAGCGTCTCCTACATCGCCGCGATCATCCTCTTCATCCTGAGCCTGGGCGGGCTCTCGAGCCCCGAGTCCTCGCGCCGCGGCAACCTCTACGGCATGATCGGCATGGCGGTCGCGGTCGTGGCGACCGTCGCCGGCCGCGTGGCGCCCCTGGGCTTGCCATGGGTCCTCGCCGCGCTCGTGGTCGGCGGTGCGATCGGCCTCTACCTCGCGCGCACCGTGAAGATGACGCAGATGCCCGAGCTCGTGGCCTTCATGCACAGCCTGGTCGGCCTCGTCGCGATGATCGTGGGATACGCGAGCTTCATCGACCCCACCGCCACCGCCGCAATGACGGGCGCCGAGGCCTCGATCCACCACATGGAGATCTACGTGGGCGTGCTGATCGGCGCGGTGACGCTGTCGGGCTCGGTGATCGCGTTCGGCAAGCTGTCCGGTCGCATCGGCGGCAAGCCCATGCTGCTGCCCGGACGGCACTGGCTGAACCTCGCGGGCCTTCTCGTCGTCATCTACTTCGGCTACGCGTTCCTCCAGGCGCATTCGGTCGACGATGCAATGACGCCCATCGTCGTGATGAGCGCGATCGCGCTCCTCTTCGGCGTGCACATGGTGATGGCCATCGGCGGCGCGGACATGCCCGTGGTGGTGTCCATGCTGAACAGCTACTCGGGGTGGGCGGCCGCGGCCACCGGCTTCATGCTCTCGAACGACCTCCTCATCGTGACGGGTGCGCTGGTCGGCTCCTCGGGCGCGATTCTTTCCTACATCATGTGCCGCGCGATGAATCGCAAATTCCTCGCGGTGATCGCAGGCGGCTTCGGCGGGGAGTCGTCGGCTCCGAAGAAGGCGCAGGACGGCGCGGCGCAACCGGCGGGCGAAGTGATTTCCGTGAGCGCGGGGGAGGCCGCGGAGCTGCTACGCGAGGCCAAGAGCGTCGTGATCGTGCCGGGCTACGGCATGGCGGTGGCGCAGGCCCAGCACACCGTCTACGAGATCACGAAGAAGCTGCGCGACATGGGCAAGAACGTCCGCTTCGCGATCCACCCGGTGGCGGGCCGCATGCCCGGCCACATGAACGTCCTGCTCGCCGAGGCGAAGGTGCCCTACGACATCGTGCTCGAGATGGACGAGATCAACGCGGACTTCCCGGATACCGATGTCGCCATGGTGATCGGCGCCAACGACATCGTTAACCCGAGCGCGCAGGACGATCCCACGAGTCCCATTGCCGGAATGCCCGTCCTCGAAGTGTGGAAGGCGCACACCTCGATCGTGATGAAGCGCAGCATGGCCTCGGGCTACGCGGGCGTGGACAACCCGCTCTTCTACAAGGAGAACAACCGCATGCTCTTCGGGGACGCGAAGAAGATGCTGGACGAAGTCCTCGCGGCGCTGAAAGCATGAGCGGCTCGCTCGCGGATTTTCCCATCACGCGCAAGTGGCCCGCGCAGCACCCGGACCGCATCCAGCTCTATTCGCTGCCCACGCCCAACGGCGTCAAGGTCTCCATCGCTCTGGAGGAAACCGGCCTCGCCTACGAGCCGCACCTGGTGAGCTTCGACAAGAACGACCAGCTATCCGCGGAGTTCCTCTCGCTCAACCCCAACAACAAGATCCCCGCGATCCTCGATCCGAACGGTCCCGGCGGGAAGCCGCTCGCGCTCTTCGAATCGGGGGCGATCCTGGTCTATCTCGCGGACAAGGCCGGCAAGCTCATGCCGAAGGATGCCGCGCGACGCTACGAGACGCTCCAGTGGCTGATGTTCCAGATGGGCGGCATCGGGCCCATGTTCGGCCAGGTCGGCTTCTTCGTGAAGTTCGCGGGCAAGGACTTCGAGGACAAGAGGCCGCGCGATCGCTACCTCGCGGAAGCCACGCGCCTCCTCGCCGTCCTCGACAAGCGCCTCGAAGGCCGCGAATGGCTCATGGGCGATGAATACACGATCGCCGATATCGCGACGTTCCCCTGGGTGCGCAACCTCGTGGGCTTCTACGGAGCGGGCGAGCTCGTGGAGTTCGACAGGTACACGAACGTGAAGCGGACGCTGGCGACGTTCGTGGAGCGCCCGGCGGTGAAGAAGGGGCTGGAGATCCCGAAGAGAAGCTAGAGCGCGATGTGCCGCGCCGACTGGAACCCCAGCACCGGCCCGTCCAGTTTCTTCTGGAAGCCCAGCACCTTGAAGAGCTCGCCCATCTCCGACGGGCCGATCAGGCGATGCACGGCGCTCGTGCCCTTCAGCTTGGAGAGCGTCATCGTGGGGTCGCCCGCGGACACCAGCACGGCGAGGCCGCACGAGATGAGGAAGTACGCCTGCGTGGTGAAGCCCACGACCTCGGCCCCGCCCTGCTCGGCCGCGCGCGCCATGGCGCTGAAATCCACGTGCGCGGTGATGTCCTGCAGCCCCGGCATGAAGAAGGGGTCGCCGTGGAAGCGATGCCGGTAGTGGCAGCGCATCGTGCCCATGGAGCGCTGCGGGTGGTAGAACTCGCGCTCCGGAAATCCGTAGTCGATGAAGATCGCGAGCCCCGCCTCGAGCGATGAAGCCACCGTGCGCACCAGCGCCTCGGCGGCGAGGTTGACCTCGGAAAGATAGTCGTAGTCGCCGGGCGGGAAGACGGAGGCCGCGCGCCGCGCGAGCTCGTCCTGGGCGATCGGCTGGTCGTCGAACGCGAAGCCCGCCTCGGTGAGGACCACGCCGCGCTCGAGGATCGTGTCGTCGTGGCGGTGCAGGAGCGAGCACGGCACCACGTCCAGCACCTCGTTCGCGATCACCATGCCGCGGATCTTCTCCGGGAGGCGATCGATCCAGGCGAAGCGGGCGAGGTCGGCGGGATGGCGCTTGGCGATCAGCTCGCGCTGGCGCTCCCGAAGGTCCGGGCTCACCTCGAGCATCAGGTAGCGCTCGGGCACCGTGCCCTGCTCCTTCAGCGCATCGAAGAGGTCCGCGGCGAAGACGCCCGAGCCCGGCCCCAGCTCGAGGACGTCTCCCCCCACCGCCCTGAGGACAGCGCCCGCCTGCAGCGCGAAGCAGCGCGCGAACATGGGGGAGATCTCGGGCGAGGTGATGAAGTCGCCTTCGGCCCCGAACTTGCGCGCGCCCGCGGCGTAGTAGCCCAGCCCCGGCGCGTAGAGCACGAGCTCCATGTAGCGCGAGAACGCGATCCAGTCTCCCTCGGAGACGATCGCGTCCGCGATGCGCTCGGCCATGCGCAGCGAATGCGCGGCGGCGACCGCATCCGGCGGAGGAAGGCCAAGTTCGGAGGAAAGCGGCATCGGGCCTTGGGCTAAACTGCGGATTCGATTTTTCGCCGGAATATAGCATGCAGGGTGGCGCGGTCCTCGTGACGGGCGCGGCGCGGCGCATCGGCGCGGCGATCGCGCGGCGCCTGCATTCGGCGGGAGCCAGCGTGGCGCTGCATTGCAAAAGCTCGCGCGACGAGGCCGATGCGCTCGCCCAAGGCCTCAATGCCGCACGGCCCGGCAGCGCCGCGGTCGTGCAGGGGGACCTGCTGGACGCGCCTTCCATTTCGCGCATCGTCGAAGAGGCGGCGAGCGCGTTCGGGCGCCTGGACGGGCTCGTGAACAATGCTTCGTCCTTCTACGCAACGCCGTTCGGGAAGATCGGCGAGCGCGAGTGGGAAGATCTCATGGGCTCGAACCTGCGTGCGCCCTTGCTCCTCGCGCAGGCGGCGGCGCCGCGGCTTCGCATGGCGAGGGGCGCCATCGTGAACATCGTGGACATCCACGCCGAGCGGCCGCTCAAGGACTTCGTGATGTACTCGATCGCGAAAGCCGGGCTCGCCGGCCTCACGCGCTCCCTCGCCCTGGAAATGGGCCCCGAGGTACGCGTGAACGGCGTGTCGCCGGGGGCGATCCTCTGGCCCGAGGGCGGCAAGCACTTCGATCCCGCGGAGAAGGGGCGCATCGAGGGCCAGACCCCGCTCGCGCGCATCGGCAGCCCGGAAGACGTGGCCGGCGCGGTAAAATACCTGCTCTTCGACGCGCCCTTCGTGACCGGCCAGATCCTCGCCGTGGACGGCGGGCGCGGCATCTACCTCTAGCCATGACCCCCGACGCGACCGACACCCGCAAGGCCGATTTCGAAGGCGCCAAGCTCGCGAAGCGCCTGCGCCGGCTGGTGGGCCAGGCGATCGCGGACTACTCGATGATCGGGGCCGGCGACAAGGTGATGGCGTGCCTGTCCGGCGGCAAGGACAGCTACGCGATGCTCGACGTGCTGATGCGGCTGCGCGAGAAATCGCCCGTGCCCTTCACGATCGTCGCCGTGAACCTGGACCAGCGCCATCCGGGCTTCCCGGAGAACGTGCTGCCCGACTATTTGAGGTCGGTCGGCGCCGATTTCCGCATCGAGGTGCAGGACACCTACAGCGTCGTGAAGCGCGTGATCCCCGAGGGCAAGACGATGTGCGGCCTCTGTTCACGCCTTCGCCGCGGCGTGCTCTATCGCGTGGCGGGCGAGCTCGGCGCCACGAAGATCGCGCTCGGCCACCACCGCGACGACATCCTGGAGACGTTCTTCCTGAACCTGTTCCACGGCGGCAAGCTGAAGGCCATGCCGCCCAAGCTCGTCTCCGACGACGGCAAGCACGTCGTGATCCGCCCGCTCGCCTACGTCGAGGAGGCGGACCTCGAGGCGTACGCGCAGGTGAAGGGCTTCCCGATCATTCCCTGCGACCTGTGCGGCTCCCAGGACCAGCTGCAGAGGAAGCAGGCGAAGGCGATGCTGCGCGACTGGGAGAAGAAGCATCCCGGCCGCCTCGATACCATTTTCGGCGCGCTCACCAATGTCGCGCCGTCGCACCTGCTGGACCGTTCCCTGTTCGACTTCGCGAACATCGAGGCGACCGGAGAGCCTGGACCCACGCTCATCCATTTCCGGAAAACCTCATGACGCTCAAGCGATTCGCCGAGACGAAGAAGATCACCTCGTTCCATCCTCCCCAGCGCACGCTGATGGGCCCGGGCCCGACCGAG
The DNA here is from genome assembly GCA_036271595.1 of Usitatibacter sp. GTDB lineage: Bacteria > Pseudomonadota > Gammaproteobacteria > Burkholderiales > Usitatibacteraceae > Usitatibacter. The sequence goes on along the minus strand of DATBAI010000012.1, from coordinate 35,247 downwards.
ATCCATCCGCGCGTGCTCACCACCATGAGCCAGCCGGCCATCGGCTACCTCGACCCCGTGTTCGTGGAGATGATGGAGGAGCTGAAGGCGCTGCTGCGCTACGTCTACCAGACCGACAACGCGCTCACGTTCCCGGTCTCCGGCCCCGGCTCGGTCGGGATGGAGTACTGCTTCGTGAACCTCGTGGCGCCCGGCACGAAGGCGATCGTGTGCAGGAACGGGGTCTTCGGCGGGCGCATGCTCGAGAACGTCGAGCGCTGCGGCGGCGTCCCCGTGGTGATCGACGACGAGTGGGGCAAGCCCGTCGATCCGCACAAGGTGGAAGAAGCTTTCCGCAAGCATCCCGACGCGAAGGTGCTCGGCTTCGTGCACGCCGAGACCTCCACGGGCGCGGCGTCGGATGCGAAGTCGCTCGCCGCCATCGCGAAGAAGCATGGCGCCTTCGTGATCATGGACGCCGTGACCTCGCTCGGCGGATCGTCCGTGCGCACGGACGACTGGGGCATCGACGCGGTGTATTCGGCGAGCCAGAAGTGCCTGTCCTGCACGCCGGGGCTCTCGCCGGTGTCGTTCTCGCAGCGCGCGGTCGAGCACGTGAAATCGCGCAAGGACAAGATCCACAGCTGGTTCATGGACATGAACCTGCTCTCGAGCTACTGGGGCGCGACCAACCGCACCTACCACCACACGGCTCCCACCAACTCGCTCTTCGCGCTGCACGAGGCGCTCCTCCTCATCAAGGACGAAGGCCTCGAGCAATGCTGGGCGCGCCATCGCCGCCACCACCTCGCGTTGAAGGCGGGCCTCGAGGCGATGGGGCTCAGGTTCCTGGTCGAGGAGGCTTACCAGCTTCCGCAGATGAACGCGGTGCTGTGTCCCGCGGGCGTGGACGAGGAAGCGGTTCGCAAGACGCTGCTCTCGGAATTCTCGCTCGAGATCGGCGCGGGCCTGGGTCCCTTGAAGGGGAAGATCTGGCGCTTCGGACTCATGGGCTACTCGTGCCGGCCGGACAACGTGATGCTCTGCCTCTCGGCGCTGGGCTCGGTGCTCATGGACATGGGGCTTGCCATCAAGGTGGGCGAAGCCGAGGCGGCCGCGCACCAGTCGTACGCCGCGCAGCACGCGGCGGACGCGCAGCACGCGAGGCGGAAGGTCGCGGCGGCTTAGTGGCCCCCGCGAAGGCGGGTCACTTCGCCGCGCCCACCACCTGCCTGTACCGGCCCTCGAGCTGCGGGTGGGAGGAGTACCGCTCGACGTTCGGGAGGTACCTTTCCAGCTCGGAGATCCTGTCGCTTGCCGGCGGGTGCGTGCTCATGATGGACGCCGCGTCGGCGCCGCCCTTGTATTGCGCGAGCATCTGCAAAGCGCCGACCAGTCCGTAGGGATCGTAGCCGCTGCGGGTGGCGATCACGACGCCCAGCTGGTCGGCCTCGTATTCCATCGAGCGGTCGAGCGGACGAAGCAGCAACCCGTCCTTGAGGAGGTCGGTCGCGACGTTCGCGAGGCCCGTCTTGGCCGCCTGGCCCAGTGCGCTTCCGCCGCGGCTCGCGATCCGGTCCGAGGCGATGTCCTTGCCCACCGAGGCGAGCAGGTTGCCGCGCTGGCTCGACTGGATCGCCTGGAGCTGGTGCTTCTTCACGACGTGGGCGATCTCGTGCGAAAGCACCCCCGCGAGCTCCGATTCGCTCGACAGGCGCTTCAGGAGGCCGCTCGAGACGATCACGTCGCCGCCCGGAAGCGCGAAGGCGTTGATCGTCTCCGTATCGATGACGGCGAAGCTCCACGGAAGGTCCGGCCGGTCGCTGTGCATCGCGCACCACTTGCCGACCCGGTTCACGTAGCGCTGCAGGTTCGCGTCGGGATGCAGCGGCGAGGCCCCGAGGAAGCCCGCGGTGAGCGCATCCCCCAGGCCGATCTCTTCGGATTCCGACATCTCGGTGGTCTTCTGGCTGTCCACCAGCTTCTTGCCGACGTCGAGCGCCCTGCCGAGATCGAACGGAAGCTGCGCGAGCGCGGCGCTCGCCGCCGAGAGCGCCACGGCGAGGAGGATGCGCCTCATCGATTGCCTCCCTGCGGATTGTCGACGCTCACCGAAGCGAGCTTCCCTTCCCTCGCGAAACGTTCGGCCGTGCCGCGATCGGCGCGATAGCCCTTCATCTTCGCGAGCGCCGCATCGTCCGGGCTCGCGTTCTTGAGGTCTTCCGGCGAGAGGCCGCGGATGCCCGTGGTAGCGATCGTCGCGGGCTTTTCCGCCTGGCGCCCGCCGCCGAAGAACGAGGTGATGCCGGAGAGCGCGCTGCCGCCGCTCGACGAGGAGCCGGTCTCGATTGTCGCGGGGAAGCGTAACGCGAACACGCTCACCCAGCCGGACTGGCCGTTCACCTCCACGCGCGTCCATGCACCGCCGCGGGCGAGCACCTTCACGGCCGTGTCCTGCGGCAGGCTCGTGACCACCTTGGCGTCCGTGGCGCCGCGGTCCCGCAGCTCCGTGGCGCGATTCGTGAAGGCCTGCTCCTGGGCCGCCGCGAGGGGCGCGATTGCAAGCAGCGAAACAAGCAGGAAAGCTTGCCAGTTCATGCGTCGCATCATAACGCGCTTCACCGGACCATCACCGTGGCGAGCGCGAGCATGAAGCCCATGCTCGTCACGTCGGTCGCGGTGGTCACGATGATGCTGGATGCCGTGGCCGGATCGAAGCCCAGCTTCTTCAGCGCGAGCGGCACGAAGGCGCCCGACACCCCGCTCACCGCGCAGCTGAAGATCATCGCGAGCATCACGACCACGCCCAGCATGAGCGCCTGCGGCTGGTCCAGGATGAGTGCATAGACGTACATCGCGAGCCCGCAGAGGAAGCCCGTGACCGCGCCGTTGGCAAGTCCCAGCAGCGCCTCCTTCGACATGAGCGAGTTGCCCCCACCCGTCTTCACGTCGCCCAGGGTGATGCCGCGCACGCACACCGCGAGGGCCTGGCAACCGGTGTTGCCGGCCTGCCCCGCGAGGACCGGCAGGAACGTGGCGAGGATCACGAGGCGATCGATGGTCCCCTGGAAGAGCGCGACCACGCCGCCGGCGGCGAACGCGGTCACCAGGTTGATGAGGAGCCACGGGTTGCGGAACTTGAAGCTCTGCCCCATGGGCGTGGCGATGCGCTCCTCCTTCTCGACACCGACCATCGAGCCCGCCTGCGCGGTGACCTCGAAGGCCTCGAGCTCGAAGAGCGCGGTACCGCGAACGGCCCCGACCAGCTTGCCCTCGGCGTCGCACACCGGGTACTGCGGATAGTGGCGGTTCACCGTGAGGCGCATCGCCTCGAGCGTGGCGAGGCCCGGCGCGAGCGTGAACGGATTGGCGAGCATCACGTCGGCGAGCCGCGCGTTGCGGTCGTTGAAGAGCAGGTCGCGCATCGTGACGAGGCCGGCAAGGCGCCCCTCGTTGTCCACGACGTACACGTAGGTCACGAACGCCGTTCGCACCAGCGGACGCAGCGCCTCGATCGCCTGCCCCACCGTCATCTCGGGGCGGAAGACCGAGAGCGGCGCTTCCATGAGGCGCCCGATCGTTCCTTCCTGATAGGTGGCGTTGCGCTTCCACTGCTCGGCCACTTCCGGCGGGACGGAGGCGGCCAGCAGGCGGCGCGCGCCCTTCTCCATCTGCGCGAGGATGCCGGCCACGATCGCGGGATTCAGCTGCTGCAAGGCCTCGACGGCTTCCGAGGGAACGGTGCGCTCGGTGAGCGCCGCGGCCTCGAGGAGCGGCAGCTCCCGCAGGCGCGTGGCGAGCACGGGGCTCGCATGGGGTACGGCTTCGCTCGGCGGGGTTCTCGTGGGGTTCAAGGCGCGGCTCCCTCTTCTCGTCAGTGAGCCGATTGTACTTAAGTCAGCCCCAACCTCTGCCAGATGGTCGAGCTGGGGCCCGCCATGTTCATCGTGTAGAAGTGCAGGCCCGGGGCCCCTCCGGTGAGAAGACGGTCGCAGAGGTCGGTCACCACGTCGAGGCCGAAGGCCTTGATGGAGGCGGCGTCGTCGCCGAATCCCTCGAGCTTCAGGCGCATCCAGCGCGGGATTTCCGCGCCGCATGCATCCGAGAAGCGCGCGAGCTGCGAGAAGTTGTTGATCGGCATGATGCCGGGCACGATCGGGATCGCGATCCCCAGCGCCCGCGCCTGGTCCACGAAGTGGAAGTAGGCGTCCGGGTTGTAGAAATACTGCGTGATCGCCGAATTGGCTCCCGCGTCGACCTTCGCCTTGAACGCCGTGATGTCGTGGTGGGGCTTGCGGGACTGCGGATGGTACTCGGGATAGGCCGCGACCTCGATGTGGAACCAGTCGCCCGTCTCGGCGCGAATGAATGCGACGAGGTCCGAGGCGTAGCGGAACTCGCCCGACATCGCGAGGCCCGAGGGCAGGTCGCCGCGCAGCGCCACGGTGTGGCGGATGCCGTTCGCCCTGTATTGCTGCACCACTTCGCGCAGCGCTTCGCGGGTGGAGGCCACGCAGGAGATGTGCGGCGCGGCGTTATGGCCGTCATCGCGGATCTCCAGCACCGTCGAGAGCGTGCCCTCGCGCGTCGTGCCGCCCGCGCCGTAGGTGACCGAGAAGAAACCGGGGTGAAGCTGCGCGAGCTGCTTCCACGCCGCGCGCAGCTTCGCCACGCCCTCGGGCGTCTTGGGCGGGTAGAACTCGAAACTGAAAATGCGCTTGGTCAAATCGTGGCAGTCGTTTCAATACCGGTACGAGTCGGGCTTGTAGGGTCCCTGCTTCGAGACGCCGATGTACTTCGCCTGCTGGTCGGTGAGCTCGGTGAGCTGCGCTCCCAGTTTCGCGAGCTGCAGGCGCGCCACCTTCTCGTCGAGGTGCTTGGGCAGCACGTAGACGCCGATCGGATACTTCGCCGTATTGCCGAAGAGCTCGATCTGCGCGATCACCTGGTTCGCGAAGGACGAGCTCATCACGTACGACGGATGGCCCGTTCCGCATCCGAGGTTCACGAGGCGGCCTTCGGCGAGCAGGATGATTCGCTTGCCGTCGGGGAAGATCACGTGGTCCACCTGCGGCTTGATGTTCTCCCATGAATGCTGCTTCAGGCCGGCGACGTCGATCTCGTTGTCGAAGTGGCCGATGTTGCAGACGATCGCGTTGTTCTTCATGCGCTTCATGTGGTCGTAGGTGATCACCTGGAAGTTGCCGGTGGCCGAGACGAAGATGTCGGCCTTGTCGGCGGCGTAATCCATGGTCACGACGCGGTAGCCTTCCATCGAGGCCTGCAGCGCGCAGATGGGATCGATCTCCGTCACCCACACTTGCGCGGAGAGCGCGCGCAGCGCCTGGGCGCTGCCCTTGCCCACGTCGCCATAGCCGCACACGAGGGCCACCTTGCCGGCGACCATCACGTCGGTGGCGCGCTTGATGCCGTCCACCAGGGATTCGCGGCAGCCATAGAGGTTGTCGAACTTGCTCTTGGTGACCGAATCGTTCACGTTGATGGCGGGGAACTTGAGCGAGCCGTCCTTCGCCATTTGATAGAGGCGCTTCACGCCCGTGGTGGTCTCTTCCGTCACGCCCTTCACCTTCGCGAGGCGCGTGGAGTACCACTGGCGATCCTTCGCGAGCTTCGCCTTGATCGCGGCGTAGAGCACGCGCTCCTCATCGCTCGAATGGCTCGAGATGCAGCCCTCGTCCACCTCGGCGCGCGCTCCCAGGTGCAGGAGCAGCGTCGCGTCGCCGCCATCGTCGAGGATCATGTTCGAGAAGCCGCCGTCGCCCCACTCGAAGATGCGGTGCGTGTAGTCCCAGTACTCCTCGAGCGACTCGCCCTTCACCGCGAAGACCGGCGTGCCGGTGGCGGCGATCGCCGCGGCCGCATGGTCCTGCGTCGAGAAGATGTTGCACGAGGCCCAGCGCACCTCCGCGCCGAGCGCCTGCAGCGTCTCGATCAGCACGGCCGTCTGGATGGTCATGTGCAGCGACCCGGTGATGCGGGCGCCCTTCAGCGGCTGGGCCTTCGAGTATTCGTCGCGGATCGCCATGAGGCCGGGCATCTCGGTCTCGGCGATGAGGATCTCCTTGCGGCCCCAGTCGGCCAGCTTGAGGTCGGCGACCTTGTAGTCGGTGAAACCATCGGGTTTGGTGCGGGCATTCATGGTCGGTCCCTTCGTCAAAGGGTGACCTGCCGGCGGGAGGCGGTGCGGCTCGTCTCCCGTGAGCGGGTCACGGATCAACGAGCGCGGTTGCAGGATTGGCCCCGAGCCTGGCGGTGAGAGGGCTCGCGGCCGCGGGCGGCCCTCGAGCACTCCCCGTCGCAGCGCTCCTCGGGGAAGACGCATTTTACCCCAAGCCGGCCGCCCGAATCAGGGCAGTTTCCTGCCTGCCGGGCGTGATAGCGTGGCCGCTCATTCCCAGGGACAAGCCATGGACAAACCCCTCCTGCTGGGCTGCAAGGGCTGCGGCAACGCCATCGTGGAAGCCGCCTTCGCGGTGGCCGGCATCCCCATCGACTACGAGGAAGTGGACTATTCCAACGACAGCCCCTCGCGGGGAAGGCTTCTCGCCGTGAACCCGCTCGCCCAGGTGCCGTCGCTGCTGCTGCCGGACAAGCGCGTGATGACGGAGAGCCTCGCGATGCTGCACTACATCGACGATCGCGCGCCGCAGGCGAAACTGATCCCGCCGAAGGGCGATCCCTCGCGCGAGGCGTTCTATCGCTGGGCGGTCTTCATCGTGGCGGCCCTTTATCCCACGTTCACCTATGGCGACGACCCGCTGAAGTGGGTGCCGGACGAGGCAGGCTCGAAGATGCTGAAGGAGTCGACCAACCGCCATCGCGAAGCGCTGTGGAAGGAGTTGGACGCCGTCGCCGGCGCTCCGTGGTTCCTGGGCGATCGCTTCAGCGCGCTCGACCTCTACTGCGCGGTCATGGTGTATTGGCGTCCTGGCCGCAAGTGGTTCGAGGCGAATGCGCCGAAGATCCTGGCGATCGCGAAGAAGGCCGCGGAGCTCCCGCCCGTGGCTCCCGTCATCGGGAAGAGCTTCACGTAAAAAAAGCCGCGGAGGACCGCGGCTTTTTTTCGTGGGTGACCCCGTGCTCAGTCGGCCGCGGCCATCGCCTTTTTCGCCTCGCCCTTGAGGCCGGCCGCTTCCCTCAGGATCGCCGCCTTGTCCGTCGCTTCCCACGTGAACTCCGGCTCCTCGCGGCCGAAGTGGCCGTAGGCCGCCGTCTTCGCGTAGATGGGCCGCAGGAGGTCCAGCATCTTCACGATGCCGCGCGGGCGAAGGTCGAAATGGTCGTGGATGAGCTGCGCGATCTTCTCGTCGGAAACCACGCCCGTGCCCTCGGTGTACACGGTGATGTTGATCGGGCGCGCCACGCCGATGGCGTAGCTCACCTGGATGGTGCATTGGCGCGCGAGGCCGGCGGCCACGACGTTCTTCGCCACGTAGCGCGCGGCGTAGGCGGCCGAGCGGTCCACCTTCGAGGGATCCTTGCCGGAAAAGGCGCCGCCGCCGTGGGGGCACGCGCCGCCATAGGTATCGACGATGATCTTGCGCCCGGTGAGGCCGCAATCGCCCTGCGGGCCGCCGACCACGAAGCGCCCGGTCGGGTTCACGAGGTACTTGGTGTTCTTCATCATCTCCTTCGGGAGCACCGGCTTGATGATGTTCTCCACCACCGCCTCGACGAATTCCTTCTTCATCTTCGGCCCGTCGGACATTTCGGGCGCGTGCTGCGAGGAGAGCACCACCGTGTCGATCTCGGCGGCCTTGCCGTCCACGTACTTGAAGGTGACCTGGCTCTTGGCATCGGGGCGCAGGTACGGCATTCGCCCGTCGCGGCGCAGCATCGCCTGGCGCTCGACCAAACGGTGCGCGTAGTAGATCGGCGCGGGCATGAGCACGGGAGTCTCGTCGCACGCGTAGCCGAACATGAGGCCCTGGTCGCCGGCGCCCTGGTTCAGGGGATCGTCCTGCGCCTTGTCCACGCCTTGCTTGATGTCCGGGCTTTGCTTGTCGTAGGCCACCAGCACCGCGCAACCCTTGTAGTCGATGCCGTAATCGGTGTTGTCGTAGCCGATCCGCTTGATGGCATCACGCGCGACGGAGATGTAGTCGACGTTCGCCTGCGTGGTGATCTCGCCCGCGAGCACCACGAGGCCGGTGTTGCAGAGCGTCTCGGCGGCGACTCGGCTCGCCGGGTCCTGCGCTAGAATGGCGTCGAGGACCGAATCGGAAATCTGGTCGGCCACCTTGTCCGGGTGGCCTTCGGAAACGGATTCGGAAGTAAACAGGAACTCGCTTTTCATCTTGAGCCGATCCCCAACGGTTGCGTGAGCCTCTCATTCTAACAAAGACGGGGCTCGATCCGGCCTGCCCTTGAGACTCCTCCTGCGGGTCCTCGCTCGCCTCACGCTGGGCGCCAATCACGCCCTCGGGGCCCTCTTGGGACGACTCGTGTTCGCCCTGTCGCCGCGCTACCGCAACCGCCTGCTGGAGAACCTGGGCTCGAGTGGGCTTGCTCCCACCCGCGAGCGATTGCGCGCCATGGCGAAGGCCAATGCCGCAGAGATCGGCAAGTGCGCGACAGAGCTTGCGTGGGCCCTTTTCCGCCCGCTGGACGAGGTCGTGGCCACGGTGAAAGCGCGCACCGGATGGGAAGCGGTGGAGCGCCTGCGCGCGCAGGCGCGGCCCATCATCTTCGTCACACCCCACCTTGGCGGCTACGACATCGCGGGACGCTATCTCTGGGGCGAGCTGCCCGGCGCGATGATGGCGATGTACCGCCCGCACAAAGTGGGATGGCTCGACCGGCTCCTTCGCGAGGGACGCGACCGCGGCTCGCGCCCGGGCGACACGCACACCGCCACCGCGACGCTCGCCGGCGTGCGCAAGGTGCTGAAGCACATGCGCACCGGCGGCTGCACCATCATGCTGCCCGACCAGGTTCCGGGCGTGGGCGACGGCGAGTGGGTCGAGTTCTTCGGGCGTCCCGCATACACGATGACGCTGGTGGGACGCCTGCAACAGGCTTCCGATGCGGCGATCGTCTTCTACTTCGCCGAGCGCCTGCCGGGCGGGGAGGGCTTCGTGGTCCATTTCCATGCGCTCGCCGAAGCGCTCCCGCTGGGGCGCATCGAGGCCGCGCTTGCCGTGAACCGCGAGGTCGAGAAGCTGGTAGGACTCTGCCCGGCGCAATACCTCTGGGGATACAACCGCTACAAGCGGCCCGCGGGCGCGCCGCCGCCGCCCGGCGTCGCGGCGAGAACGGTCTAGCGCTTGCGAATCCTCCTCCTTGGCGCGTCGGGATTCATCGGCCGGGAAGTCCTGGCCGCGCTCGGTGCGCGCGGCCACGATGTCGTACCCGCGGTGCGCCGTACGGCTGCGGCGGCGGCCTTTTCCTCGCGGCGCGCAATGGAGATCGACCTCAATCGCGATGTCGATGTGGCCACTTGGCTGCCGCGGCTCGCGGGCATCGACGCGGTCGTGAACTGCGCGGGAATCCTCCAGGAATGCCGCGGCCAGTCCATCGAGGCGATCCACGCGGGCGCGCCCATCGCGCTCTTCGATGCGTGCGAGAGGGCCGGCGTGAGGCGCGTGGTCCAGGTCTCGGCGATCAGCGCGACCCGGGAGGCGGGCACCGCTTATGCCACGACGAAGCTTGCCGCCGACGACCACCTGCGTGCGATGGCCCTCGAATGGACCGTCGTGCGCCCCTCGCTCGTCCATGCCCGCGGCTCTTACGGAGGAACTTCGGTTTTCCGTGCGCTCGCCTCCCTGCCGTTCGCGATCCCGATTCCCGGCGGCGGCTCGCAGTCGTTCCAGCCGATCTGGATCGACGATCTCTGCAAAGTGATCGTCACGGCGCTCGAGACGGATCGCCTCGTTCGGCGCAGCATCGACGCAGTGGGCCCGCAGGTCGTGACGCTGCGCAAGATGCTCGAGGACCTGCGGCAGTGGCTCGGCTTCCAACCGGCGCCGGTCGTGCAGGTGCCGATGGCATTCGCGCGCGTTGCCGCGGTGGCGGGCGACCATCTGGGTGCAACGATCACCTCGACGGCGCTCCGGCAGCTCGAGCACGGCAACACCGGCGACTACGGCGCCTTCGCGACGGCGACCGGCGTCGAGGCGCGCGGCTGGAGCGAAGCGCTCGCGGCGCATCCCGCGCATGCGCAGGACCGCTGGCATGCGCGCCTCTACCTGGTGCGCCCGCTGCTGCGCTTCGCGCTCTCGGTGCTCTGGCTCGTCAGCGGCTTCACGGGATTGGCGTCGCTACGCGAATGGGCGCCGCTCCTCGCGCAGGACGCGCACATTTCCCTCGCCGGCGCGTTCCTCGCGCTCGCGGCGGCGTGCTTTCTCGACATCGGTTTCGCGATCCTGGTGGCGCGCCGGTGGAAGCCCCGCACGCTCGCGCTGCTCCAGCTCGCGGCCATCGGCGCCTATACGCTCGTCGCGACCGTGCTGTGGCCCTCGCTCTGGGCCGAGGCGCTGGCCCCGCTCGCGAAGAACCTGCCCGTGGCCGCGGCGGTGATGGCACTGGGAGCGATCGAGGAGGAGCGCTGATGCCCGAGTGGTACCTGCCGGTGAAGTGGATCCACATCGTGAGTGCCACGGTTCTCTTCGGCACGGGCTTCGGAACCGCATTCCATTTCTGGTTCACCTGCCGCGGCGGCGAGGCGCGCGCGGTCGCGGCCTCGGCTCGCGCCACGGTCGTGGCCGACCTGGCCTTCACGCTGCCGGCGGCCATCGTCCAGCCGGCCAGCGGACTCTTCCTCGCGCGGATCGCGGGATATCCGCTCGACTCGGGATGGCTCGTCTTCACTTACGGGCTCTATGCGCTCGCGGGCGCCTGCTGGATCACGGTCGTCTTCATCCAGGTGAGGCTGCGCGATATCGCGACCGCCCGCGCGAGGCAAGGGCTGGAGCTCGGCGCCGAATTCCGTCGCCTGTACCGCGCCTGGTTCTGGCTGGGATGGCCCGCTTTCCTCGCGATGCTCGCCACCCTCTGGCTCATGGTGAGCCGCCCCGCGTAGCGCGCTCGGTAGAATCCCGCGATGCAGATCGTCCGCAAGCTCGGCACCTGGCTGGGCGTCCTCGTCCTGTGGCTCGTGCACTTCCTGCCGATGCGCTGGATCGGAGCGATCGGCGCGGCGCTGGGGTGGGTGCTCTATCGCTTCGGGCGCGGACGGGTCACGCGCGTGAACCTCGCGCTCTGCTTCCCCGGGATGACCGAGAAGGAGCGCTACGACCTGGGCCTCAGGCACTTCCGCATGCTGGGGCGTAACGCCGTCGAGCTCTCGATCATGGTGTGGGGCAGTTCCGAGCAGCTCCTGCACCTGACCCGCGTCGAGGGCATCGAGCACCTGAAGGCCGCCGAGGGTCGTCCCATCATCGCGCTCGCCCCGCACTTCATCGGCCTCAACATGGGCGGCATCCGCGTGGCCTACGAGTATCCGGGCACGGCCAGCATCTACAGCAAGCAGAAGAACCCGGTGCTCGACCGGATCTTCCTCAAGGCGCGCACGCGCTTCGGCGAGCCGCACCTCGTGAGCCGCCAGGAGGGGTTGCGCTCGGTGATCCGCGTGGTGAAGAGCGGCAAGCCGTTCTACTTCCTGCCCGACATGGATTTCGGCAGCCGCGACGCGATCTTCAGCCCGTTCTTCGGCGTGCCCACGGCCACCATCACGACGCTGCCGCGCCTCGCGAAGCTCACCGGCGCCGCGGTGATCCCCGTCATCACGCGCCAGGAAGGCGACGGCTACGTGGTGCGCTTCTATCCCGCGTGGAAGGACTATCCGACGGGCGACGTCGAGGCCGACGTGCGGCGCATGAACGCCTTCATCGAGGAGCGCGTGCGCGAGATGCCCGAGCAATACTTCTGGGCGCACAAGCGCTTCAAGACGCGCCCGCCGGGCGAGCCCTCGCCCTACCGCCGGCGCTAGCCGACCGCGTCGATCGCGGCGGTGAGCTTGACGGGGTCGACCGGCTTCACCAGGTGCAGGTCGAAACCCGCGGCCTTGGTGCGCTCGCGGTCCCTCTCCTGCCCATAGCCGCTCACCGCGATGAGGCGCACCGCGCTCGTCTCCGGCAGCTCGCGCAACGCCCTCGCCACGTGGAAGCCGTCCATCCCGGGAAGCCCGATGTCGAGAAGGATCACGTCGGGACGCAGCCGCCGCGCCGCGCCGACCGCTTCGCGCCCGTCGTTCACCACGCTCACGTCGTGGCCGAAGCTGCGCAGCAGCAGCATGAGCGACTCGGCCGAATCGGGGTTGTCCTCGACCACCAGGATTCGGCGCGACGCACCGCTCGAGATGCTCTCCGGGACCAAGGCGCGCGACGCCGGATCCGGGGCCGGGACGATCGCCGAGGCGGGCAACCGCACGGTGAAGGTGCTGCCCTCGCCGATGCCCTTGCTCTCGGCAACGACGGTTCCCCCGTGCATCTCCACCAGCCCCTTCGCGAGGGACAGCCCGATCCCCAGCCCGCCCTGCGAGCGGGCGAGCGAGCGGTCGGCCTGCGAGAAAAGCTCGAACACGTCGGGAAGCATCTCGGGCGCGATCCCCACGCCGTTGTCGGTGACGACGATGGCGAGGCCGGCCTTGTCGACGCAGGCTTCCAGGCCGACCCGCCCGCCGCGCGGCGTGAACTTGCCCGCGTTGTGCAGCAGGTTGCCTACCACCTGCGAGAGGCGCACGGCATCGACGTGGAGCCAGATTTCCTCGGGCGGGAGGCGCACCTCGAGCTTGTGCCCCTCGGCGGCATAGGCCGCGCGCGCGACCTCGCAGGCCGACTCGACCACGTCGGAGAGCGACACGGCGCCGCGCTTCAGCACGACCTTGCGCTGCGTGATTCGCGAGACCTCGAGCAGGTCGTCCACCAGGCGCGACAGGTGCCCCACCTGGCGGCCCACCAGCTCGCGGGCGCGCTCGCGCGTGGCGCGGTCCTCCGACAGGCGCAGGATCTCCACGGCGTTGCGGATCGGGGCGAGGGGGTTGCGCAGCTCGTGGGCGAGCATCGCGAGGAACTCGTCCTTGCGCCGATCGGCTTCGCGCAGCGCGTCGAGCGCCTTCTCGCGCTCGTTCTCGGCCTTGCGCATGCGAAGGAGGGCCCGCACGTGCGCCACCAGCTCCTCGGGCTCGATGGGCGTCGTGAGATATCCGTCGGCGCCCGCGTCCAGCGAAGCCACGCGGTTCTTGGTGTCGATGTGCGAGGCCGAGGTCTGGATCACGACCACCCGCGCGGTGGCCGGATCGGCCTTGATGCGCACGCAAAGGTCGCGTCCGCTCATGTCGGGCAGCTTCACGTCGAGCAGGACGAGGTTGGGCGATCGCTCGGTGAGGAGGCGCTCGGCGGCCGAACCGTTCGCGGCCTCGATCACGTCGTAGCCCGCGAGCCTCAGGATGCGGCTCTTCACGTAGCGGCCCGCGTCGTCGTCGTCGACGTTGAGGATGAGGGCCGTGTCGTTCATGCGGGCGGTGCCGAGCGCTGGATCGATTCCAGCGTGCTGGCGAGCGACTCCACGGACAGGTCGCGCTTCTGCATGATGGCGCGCGCGTTCTTGCCCAGCCGCGAGCGCAGCGACTCGTCGATCTCGTGGGAGGTGACCACGACGACGGGAATTCCGGCGGTCTCGGGATCGGCCTTGAGGCGCTCGAGCACCTCGTTGCCGTTCATGCCAGGCATCGACAGGTCGAGGAAGATCACCTCGGGATGCACCCGCGCCGCGGCCTCGAGGCCCGCGGGCCCGTCTGCGGCTTCCTCGAACCTCATCGGCGCGCGCACCGAACGGCGGATCACGTAGCGCGCCGCGGGGTCGTCGTCGATGATGAGGGCCACGCGCCCGTCCGGCCCCGGCGCGGCGAGCTCGCGCAGCTTGGCGAGCAGCGCGTCGCGCGACACGGGTTTCGCGAAGTGGGCGGCGGCGCCCAGGGAGAGCGCCTTGCGCTCGTCGCCCGCGGAGCTCACGACGATGACGGGCACCGGGTTGTCCGTGGCGCGGCTTTCGGCGAGCCAGCGCCACGTCTGGTGCTCCTCGCCGGGCAGCAGGATGTCGAGCAACACCGCGGCGGGCCGGTGGCGCGCCATGAGCTCGCGCGCCTGGGTGAGGTTCGCCACGGACACCACGCCGAACTCGGATCCCTTGATGAACCGTTCGTGGATCGCCCGCGTCGCCTCGTCGTCCTCGATCGCGAGGACCCAAGCTCCCGCCGGCACGTCGCGCGCGGTGGACTCGGGGACCGCGCGTTGCGGAATGTCGATCCCGCGGTACCTGACCGGAACGCGCGCGAAAAAGGTCGAGCCCAGGCCCGGCTCGCTCTCGAGCGAGACCTCGCCGCCCAGGAGCGTGGCGAGCTTGCGGCAGAGCGGCAGCCCCAGGCCCGTCCCCTTCACCCGCCGCTGCAACGCGCTCGCGACCTGCGTGAATTCCTCGAAGACCATCTCACGGTCTTCCAGCGCGATGCCGATGCCGGTGTCGGCCACGGCGAAGGCCACGCTCGCTGCGTCGGGCGAAAGCGTGGCCGACACGCGCACGCTGCCGCGCTCGGTGAACTTGAGCGCATTGGAGATGAAGTTGCGCAGGATCTGCGAGACCTTGCTCTCGTCGGTGAACATCGTCGGGAGGTCGGCCGGCTCGTCGAAGACGAGGTCCACCGAATCGCTCACCAGGAGCGGGCGCAGCATCCCGCGCAGCGCGCTGAAGAGCTCCGCCACCTCGAAGCTCGCCGGCCGGATCTCGACCTTGCCCGCCTCGATCTTGGCGAGGTCGAGCAGGTCGTTCACCAGCTCCGAGAGGTCATCGCTCGCCTTGGCGATGAACTTCACCTGCGTCTCCTGCTCCTGCGCGAGCGGCCCGTCGATCTTGGCGAGCAGCATCCCGCACAGCGCGCGCACCGAGTTGAGCGGCGTGCGGAATTCGTGGCTCATGTTGGAGAGGAACCGGCTCTTCATCTCGTCGGCGCGGCGAAGGTGCGCGGCCTTCTCGTCCAGCTCGGCGTAGAGCGCGACGACACCGCGGTTTGTATCCTCCAGCTCGCGCGCCATCTCGAGGAGCCGGTCCTGCTTTTCCTGGAGGTCCGCCAGCGCACGCAGGAGCTCCGCGTTCTGGCTCTGGACCTCCGCGAGCGACGTGGCAGTGGGTAGCTCCGCCAGGCGCGCCATGGCACGGCCGGCGGCCGCGATGCTCACGAGCGGCGCGCCGTCGGGGAGGAGCTTGCCCAGCGTCACCTGCGTGCCCCGGCCGGGCACCGTGTTGATCTCCCACCGGTCCATGAGGCGGCGCGACCCGATGAGGCCGATGCCCATGCCGGTATTCGACCGATACGAGCCTTCGAGCACCTCGTCCAGGTTGCCGATCCCGGGCCCCTCGTCGGTCACGCGGATCACGAAGAGCTGCGGCGCGGTCTGCCCCTCCAGCTCGAATTCCACCTTGCCGCCGCCCGCGTAGCGGAAGGCGTTCCGCGCGATCTCGGAGACCGAGGTCGCGATCTGGGTCTGCTGGCGGCCGTCGAAGCCGAGCTGCTCGGCGATCTGCCGGGCGCGCTGCCGCGCTCCGACGACATCGGCCTGGCCATGCAAGGCGAAGGTGAGCAGCCGCATCGTCATCGCTCTTCCCGGCTCCTCGGTGCACGCACCGCGAGCACGGTGACGTCGTCGCGGCCGCGGGAGTAGTCCCTCACGAGCAGTGCGGCGATGATCGACGGATGGTGGCCGAAGATTCCGGAGTGCTCCGCCAGCGACCATTGCGACTGCAGGCCGTCAGTATGCGCCACCACCAGCGCGCCGCGGGGCCACGCATATGCGAACTCGTGGGTGCGCGGCACGCCGTGGCCGAGGATCCCATTGTGCGAAACCATGGCCTTTCGATCGGGCCCGTCGAGGACCACCGCGGCGATGTTGCCGATTCCGGCATACGCGAGGGTGCCCGCCACGAGGTCGTGGCGCATCACCGCGACCGCCGCCCCCCGTGTCGCGCGCAGCTTTCCGTGGGCGACGTCGAGCACGCGCGTGGGCGGCTCGTCCGGGTAGCGGCGCAGCGCGTCGACCGCCGCCTGGGCCGCGATGCTTGCGTCGGGCCCGTGCCCGAGGCCATCGGCAAGGAGAAGCGAGAGGCCGCGAGGGTGGGTCTCGATTCCCCATCCATCGCCGCATGCCGTCTCCCCGGCCTTGGGCACCGCGACGGCGCCCACCTGGTAGTCCTCCGCGGGGGACACGCCGCGCCGTTCCCACACCACCATCCGCACGATCGTGCCGTCGCCGGGCCGGGTGAATACCTCCATCTCGGAGGCGATCCGCCCCATGGCGCCCAGGCCGGTTCCGGGAGTGCCGGCAGTCGAATGCCCGTCGCGTGAGCTCGCCGGAAGCGACGCCATGCCGGGCCCCGAATCGATCGCCAGCATCTCGATACCGAGCGTTCCCGCGCGCGCGAGCGAACGCGCCACGAAGATTCCCCGGCTCGCGTGCTTCACGATATTGCTGACGGCTTCGGTCACGACGATGGCCGCGTCGTTCGCCCTCGCGTCGTTGAAACCCAGGCCGTGGGCCATGCCCTGGACCGCCATGCGCGCCGCCGCCGCGTGGCTGGAATCCTCCACGCGGATGGCGATCGGCTCGGCGGCGCTCAGTAGGGTTTCCACCGCACGATCGACACGCGGGTGCCCACGCCGGGCGAGCTTTCGATGTCGAACTCGTCGGAGAGGCGCTTCGCGCCGCCCAACCCCAGCCCCAGGCCGCCTCCGCTGGTGTATCCATCGGTGAGTGCCCTGGCGATGTCGGCGATGCCGGGGCCCTGGTCGATGAAATCCAGGCGCACGCCCTTGCGGGTCCCGTTCAGCACGGTCGTCATTACCGCCTTGCCGCCCCCGCCATATTGCAGCGTGTTGCGCCCGAGCTCGCTCGCGGCGGTGATGATCTTGGTCTGCTCGACGAGCGAAAGGCCCAGCGTGACGGCGCGGTCGCGCACCGCCTGGCGAAGCCGCACGACGTCCTCGCTCCCCCGCAGCGCGATTTCCTCGCGCGATTCGGCGCGAATGCCCGGCGCGCCCGGCGTCTCGCTCAAAGGCCCCTGTCCTGGAGAAGCGCCATGCCCTTCTCGACGTTGAGCGCGGTTCTCACGCCCTCGAGGTTCAGCCCCAGCTCCACCAGCGTGATCGCCACCGCCGGGCGCATGCCGACCACGACGGTCACGGCGTCCAGCACCCGCGACATGCCGGCGATGTTGCTGATCATGCGGCCGATGAAGGAATCGACCACGTCCAGCGAGGAAATGTCGATGAGGACGCCCTTCGCGCGGTCGGACACGATGCGCTGGGTGAGGTCGTCCTGGAGCGTGAGCGCCAGCTGGTCGTGCATGTCCACCTGGATCGTCACCAGGAGGAAGCGCCCCATGCGCAAGATCGGGATACGTTCCATGTCAGCGCACGGCGGCCGGCGCGGATTTCTTCTCCAGGCGGGCGCCCATGCGGTCGAGCGCGAGCGCGAACGCGTCGGCGAGGCTCGCCTTCGTGGTGACGGCCGAGAGGTCCACGCCCAGGTGAACGATCGTTTGCGCGATCTGCGGGCGGATGCCGCTGATGATGCAATCGGCGCCCATGAGGCGCGCGGCCTGCACGGTCTTCATGAGGTGCTGCGCGACCAGCGTGTCCACGGTGGGCACGCCCGTGATGTCGATGATCGCGAGCGACGCCCCGGTCTCGACGATGCGCTCGAGGAGGCTCTCCATCACGACCTGCGTGCGGTTGCTGTCGAGCGTGCCGATGAGCGGCAGCGCGAGGATGTCGTCCCACAACGCCACCACGGGCGTGGAAAGCTCCAGCAGCTCGCGCTGCTGGCGCGCGATCACCTCCTCGCGCGTCTTCTGGTACGCCTCGGTGGTGTAGAGCCCCAACTTGTCGATGACCGCGGTGGCCGCCCACGTTTCGTCGGCGAGCTTCTGCGCGTCGTTGCCCAGCTCCTTGCGAAGCCGCGAGAACACCGGCTGCTTGAGGGAGAAGACGAATGTCGCCGTCTCGCTCGGGGAAAACCCCAGGCGCGCGCGCGAGGCGGACACCTCGGTCAGCATGTCGCGCACTTTCGACCAGGTTTCGGAGCGCAGGTCGACGGCTGCCCCCGCGCGCAGGGCCTCGACGAGCGCGGCGAGGAAGTCGCGCGAGAGGGTACGGACCTCCGCTTCGTGGACCTGGTCGTGCCGGGTCTGGACGGAGGCTTGCACCTTCAGCCAGTCGGCGAGGATCTCGGCTTCGTGTGCGCGGATGATGGCGGCAAGTTTGTTCTTGTCTGTGTCGTTCATCGGGATCCTCGGCGATTTTCGTCGGAATGCGAAGCCGTATCCGGCTACGGGATGAACATTCGATTATGCACGACGGTTACGCGAAACTCACGGCTCCCGATCGGTACAATTTACCCATGGGCATGATCCGTTTTACCAAGATGCAGGGGCAGGGCAATGACTTCCTGGTGATCGACGCCGTCCGCCAGGCCGTTGCGCTCACGCCCACGGGTATACGCGCGCTCGCCGACCGGCATTTCGGCGTGGGCTTCGACCAGCTGCTGCTGGTGGAGAAGGCCGCCTCGCCGGAAAACGACTTCCGCTACCGCATCTGGAACAGCGACGGCGGCGAGGTCGAGCAGTGCGGCAACGGCGCGCGCTGCTTCGCGCGCTTCGTGCTGGACCAGGGCCTCACCCGCAAGCGCGAGATCCGGGTGGAGACGGCGGCCGGCGTGATCCGCCCCCGCATCGAGGACTCGGGCCAGGTGAGCGTCGACATGGGCGAGCCGCGCTTCCGCCCGGAGGAAGTGCCTTTCGCGGCGGCCGCGCCCGCCCTTGTCTACCCGCTCTCGGTCGCCGGCCGCCAGGTCGAGGTGAGCGTGCTCTCCATGGGCAACCCGCATGCGGTGCAGCTGGTCGAGGACGTGGAGCGCGCCCCCGTCACGACCGAGGGCCCGCTCATCGAACACCACCCGGCGTTCCCCAGGCGAGTGAACGCGGGGTACCTTCAGCCGATCACGCGATCGCACGTGAGGCTGCGCGTGTGGGAACGCGGCGCCGGCGAGACGCTCGCTTGCGGCACGGGCGCTTGCGCGGCGGTCGTGGCCGGCATCCGCCGCGGGCTCCTCGATCCCGAGGTGCGTGTCACCATGCGCGGCGGCGACCTCGTGGTGCGCTGGAACGGCGGACAAGGCCCCGTTATGATGACGGGCGATGCCGTGCGCGTCTTCGACGGCGCAGTGGACATCTAGGCGCGAGGCACAAGGGGAAAGACAGTTGCTCACGGCAGACCAGGTGGCGGAATTTCTCAGGCAGAACCCGGGGTTCTTCGAGAGCCACGTGGATATCCTCATGAACCTGCAGATCCCGCACCCGCATGGGGGGCGCGCCGTCTCCATCGGCGAGCGCCAGCTGGTGGCGGTGCGCGAGAAGGCGAAGATCCTGGAGGACAAGCTGCACGAGCTGATCGCGTTCGGCGAGGAGAACGACGCGGTGGGCGAGAAGGTGCACCGCCTTGCGTGCCGCCTCGTGGACGCGCCAAGCCTGGATGCCGTCCTCGACACGCTCTACCTGGACCTGCTCGACCACTTCGCGGTGCCCCACGTCGCGGTGCGCCTCTGGAGCGTGGCCGAGGAGAATCCCGACACGAAGGAATTCTCCGCGGTCGCCTCCGAGATGCGCCAATTCGTCGAGCAGATGAGCGCGCCCTATTGCGGCCACCATGCGGTCTACGAGAGCCAGTCGTGGTTCGGCGAGGCGGCGGCGCATTTGAAGTCGTTCGCCCTCGTGCCGCTCGAGCGCGACGACCATCTCTTCGGCGTGGTCGCCCTGGGCTCCGAGGATGCCAAGCGCTTCTATCCCGAGATGGGCACGCTCTTCCTCACGCGCATCGGCGAGCTGGTGAGCCATGCGTTGTGGCGGTTCGTGACCCCGCTACGTGAGCACGCCGTCCGGGATTGACGCTTTCGAGGGCGGGCGCGGCCCGTTCGCGCGCTACCTCGCGCACCTGCGCACCGCGCGAAGGCTCGCTCGCCACACGCTCGCCGCCTATGAAGCCGACACGCGCATGCTGGAGTCCCTCTCCCGGGGCCAGGCGCCCGGCTCCCTCGGCGCGCACGACATCCGCCGTTTCGTGGCCACGCTGCACTCGCAGGGCCTGGCACCTCGCTCGCTCGCCCGCGTGCTCTCGGCCTGGCGAGGCTTCTTCGAATGGCTCGCACGCGCCCGCGAGATCGAGGCCAATCCCTGTACCGGCGTGCGTGCTCCGCGCGCGCCTCGCACGCTTCCCGAAGCGCTCTCCCCCGACCAGGCGGTGCGCCTCGCCACGATCGGCGACGATTCGCCCCTGGGGCTTCGCGACCGCGCGCTCTTCGAGCTCGCCTATTCGTGCGGGCTGCGCGTCTCGGAGCTGACCGGGCTCGACCTGGACTCCATCGACGAACGCACGGGAGAAGTGCGCGTGACCGGCAAGGGCTCGAGGACGCGCATCGTGCCGGTGGGCGGGCCCGCCCTCGCGGCGATCGCCGCGTGGCTGCCGCCAAGGGCGGCGTTGGCCGGGCCCGGCGAGCAGGC
Organism: Usitatibacter sp.; assembly: GCA_036271595.1. GTDB lineage: Bacteria > Pseudomonadota > Gammaproteobacteria > Burkholderiales > Usitatibacteraceae > Usitatibacter. Next base: position 14,703 of record DATBAI010000012.1, on the reverse strand, counting down.
GCTCTTCGTGGGCCGCGCCGGCAAGCGTGTGTCGGTGCGCGACGTGCAGCGGCGCATCAAGCGGCGCGCGGCCGCGGCCGGCATCCCCGTGGACGTGCATCCGCACATGCTGCGCCATTCGTTCGCCTCCCACGTGCTGCAATCCTCCGGCGACCTGCGCGCGGTCCAGGAGATGCTCGGCCACGCGAGCATCGCCTCCACCCAGGTGTACACGCACCTCGACTTCCAGCACCTCGCGAAGGTCTACGACGCGGCCCACCCGCGCGCGCACCGCACGAAGAAGAAGGCCTAGGGGAGCGCGGGTGGCGCCAAGCCAGCTCACGCCGGTCACGGTCCTCACCGGCTTTCTCGGAAGCGGCAAGACCACGTTGCTCGCGGCGCTCGTGGCGGACGCGCGCTTTCGCGACACGGCGATCATCGTGAACGAGCTGGGCGAAGCTTCCATCGACCACCTGCTGCTCTCGCAGGCGAGCGGCGACGTGGTCGAGCTTGCCGGCGGATGCATCTGCTGCCGCGCCGCGGGCGACATCGTGCGCGCGTTGCGCGACCTGCATCACAAGCGTTCGAGCGGCTCGGCGCCCGCGTTCCGGCGCGTGGTGATCGAGACCACGGGCCTCGCCGACCCGGCGCCGCTCCTCGCAACCTTGATCGAGCTGCCCGTGACCGCCGCGCGCTATGCGCTTTCCGGGGTCGTCGCGACGGTCGATTCGGGGGAGGGCATGGCAACGCTGGATCGCCATCCCGAGAGCGTGAAGCAGGTCGCGGTCGCCGACCGCATCGTCGTCACGAAGACCGACCGCGGCCCTACCTCGCCCGGTCTCCTCGAGAGGCTCGCGTCGCTCGCACCGGGCGCGCGCATCCTCACCGCCGCCCGTGGCGCCGTGGATGGCGCGCTCCTCTTCGACGCGGGGCTCTCGCGGGGCGCGACATCGCCGCCCGATGCGCGCGGATGGCTGAACGAAGGCGCCTACGCCTCGCACCGGCCCTCCGGCCGGCATGACCCCCGCATCTCGAGCTTCGTGTGGCGCCACGCGGAACCCCTCGCCTGGGACGACCTCGAAACGGCGTTGGAAACGCTTCGCGACACGGTGGGTGCCCGGATCCTGCGCATGAAGGGGCTCGTGGCGGTAGCCGGCGAGGCGGGGCCGCGCGCCGTGCACATGGTGCAGCACGCGTTGTATCCTCCCGCACGGCTTGCCGCGTGGCCCGACGCCGACCGCACTACGCGCCTCGTATTCATCGTCCGCGACCTTGAAGAAGGCGCGATCGCCCAGATCTTGGATTCCTTCACCCGCGAAAAGCGAACCGAACCGGAGTAAGAATGGCCGCGACGCCGCCCCCCGAGAAAGACCTCATTCCCGTCACCATCCTCACCGGCTTCCTGGGCGCGGGGAAGACGACATTGCTGAACCGCATCCTCACCGAGCGCCACGGCGAGAAGATCGCCGTGATCGAGAACGAGTTCGGCGAGACGGGCATCGACAACGACATCCTGGTGAAGGACAAGCAGGAGCAGATCGTCGAGATGAACAACGGCTGCGTCTGCTGCACGGTGCGCGGCGACCTGGTGCGCATCCTGGGCGAGCTGGGGGCCAAGCGCCGCAACGGCCAGCTCAAGTTCGACCGCGTGATCATCGAGACCACCGGCCTCGCCAACCCCGGCCCCGTCGCGCAGACGTTCTTCATGGACGAGGCGATCCACGAGCAGTACCTGCTGGACGCCGTGGTCACCGTCGTGGACGCCAAGCACGCCGCAAAGACCCTCGACGACCATGACGAGGCACGCCGCCAGGTGGGCTTCGCCGATCGCATCCTCATCACCAAGACCGACCTGGTGGACGACGGCGCGAAGGTGGATGAGCTGATGAAGCGGCTGCGGCAGATGAACCCGCGAGCTCACCAGGCGAAAGTCCACATGGGCGAGGCCGATATCCGCGAGCTCCTCGACATCCGCGGCTTCAACCTGAATGCGGCGCTCGAGCTCGATCCCGAGTTCCTGGTGAGCGACTACCACGAGCACGACGACGACGTGAAGTCGTTCGTGTGGAAGGACGCGAGGGCGCTGCACATGGAAAAGATCGAGACGTTCCTCTCGCTCATGGTGCAGAACTACGGAGAGGACCTGCTGCGCTACAAGGGCGTGCTGAACATCCAGGGCGAGCCGCGCCGGATGATCTTCCAGGGGGTGCACATGCTGATGGGCGGCACCCCGGGCAAGGAGTGGCAGGCCGGCGAGAAGCGCGAGAGCGTGATGGTCTTCATCGGCCGCAAGCTCCCTCGCCGCCTCTTCGAGGAAGGCCTCGCCTACTGCGTCGCCTGACAGCGCCCGGGGTTTATACTGGCCGCACACGCGTTCCAGTCCAACAACGAGACCCACGCAGCGCACATGGCGAGCCCCGCGGCCCCGGCCGCCCAACCCAGCCCGTTGCGGTCGGCGCGGCCCGCCGCGCGCCTGGGCTCCGAGGAGTTCAACTCGGGATCGCTTCCCACCGCGCAGGAAGCCGCCGTCCTCTATGCCGCGAACCACGTCGATGCCGCCGCGACCCTCCTCAAGGCCGAGGTGAAGGACGCCGTGGGCCGCAACAACAAGCAGGCGTGGCTCATGCTCTTCGACCTCTACCAGATCCAGCAGGACAAGCAGGAGTTCGAGGCGCTCGGCATGCTCTACACCGTGAAGTTCGAGCAATCGCCGCCCGTATGGGCCGAGGGCGGGGACAGCGCCGCGGATCCGCGCCGCGCCACGCAGAGCCGCGAGCGCAAGGACTTCTTCACGCTGAAGGGCGATGCCGGAGAGCTCGAGGCCGACATCGAGAAGTTCCTCGCCTTCGCGCAAGCGCAGGGGACCGTGCGCCTGGACGTGAGCAAGGTCACGGGGCTCTCGCCGCTCGAGTCGCTCAAGCTCGCCGCGGCGCTCGGCCAGCTGCGCAAGAAGAAGCTGCCCATGTGGTTCAACCACCTCGAGGGCCTCGAGAAGCTGCTGCGCGGCACCTTCAACGAGAAGCCCGCCGACGAGCAGAAGTCCTACTGGCTGCTGCTCTTCGAGCTCCTGATCCTGCAGGGCAAGTCGGAGGCCTTCGAGGACCTCGGCATGGAGTTCGCCGTGACCTTCGAGATGTCGCCGCCCAGCTGGGAGCTGTACGTGAACACTGTCGCCGCCGAGGCGACGAAGGCGGGTGCGCCCAAGCCCACGGCCGCGGCGCACGCCCCGGAAGCGGGCTACGTGCTGAAGGGCGTGCTCTCGCCGGCGTCCTCCAACCAGGTGGCGGAGCTCAGCAACTACGCGGGCAGCCGCGCCGAGGTGGCCGTGGACATGGGCAAGGTGCTGCGCATCGAGTTCCCGTTCACCGCGACGTTCTTCGACGCCGTGAAGGCGATCCAGCTCGCCGGCAAGCGCGTGATCCTCACGAACCTGAACGAGCTCAACGCCGCCCTGCTCGAGGCGATGGGCGTCAACCGTTACGCCATCCTGGTGCGCCGGCGCTAGCCGAAATCCCCGCGGGAAACCTTGAATTTCCCGGCGACGGCAGGCACTTCCCTGCTTATAGCCCTCCCATGAACCCCGACATCCCCCAGTTCCACGGCACGACCATCGTGAGCGTGCGCCGCGCCGGCAAGGTCGCCATGGGCGGCGACGGCCAGGTCACGCTCGGCAACATCGTGGTAAAGGCCTCCGCCCGCAAGGTGCGCCGCCTCTACCACGAGCGCATCCTCGCCGGGTTCGCCGGAGCCACGGCGGACGCCTTCACCCTCTTCGAGCGCTTCGAGGCGAAGCTCGAGAAGCACCAGGGCCACCTGCTGCGCTCCGCGGTCGAGCTCGCCAAGGACTGGCGCACCGACCGCATGCTGCGCCGGCTGGAGGCGATGCTCGCCATCGCCGACCGCGAGACCTCGCTCATCATCACCGGCACGGGCGACGTTCTCGAGCCCGAGCACGGCCTCCTCGCGATCGGAAGCGGCGGCGGCTACGCGCAGGCCGCGGCGCTCGCGCTGCTGCAGGCGACCGAGCTCGAGCCCGCCGACGTCGTGAAGAGGGCGCTCACCATCGCGGGCGAGCTCTGCATCTACACCAACCAGAATCACGTGATCGAAAGCCTGTAGTGGAGAACCTCGCGCCTCATGCCCCATTGGATCCTGCCGGTGCTTCGCAACCGCGCCCCGAGCCTGCCTCGATGATGACGCCGCAGGAGATCGTCTCCGAGCTCGACAAGTTCATCGTGGGGCAGGATGCCGCCAAGCGCGCGGTGGCGATCGCGCTTCGCAACCGCTGGCGGCGGGCACAGGTGCCCGAGCCGCTGCGCCAGGAGATCACGCCCAAGAACATCCTCATGATCGGCCCCACGGGCGTGGGCAAGACCGAGATCGCGAGGCGCCTCGCGAGGCTCGCCAACGCGCCGTTCATCAAGGTCGAGGCGACCAAGTTCACGGAGGTGGGCTACGTGGGCCGCGACGTGGACACGATCATCCGCGACCTGGCCGAGATCGCCGTGAAGTCCACGCGCAACCAGGAGATGAACAAGGTGCGCACGCGCGCGACCGACGTGGCCGAGGAGCGCGTGCTGGACGCGCTGCTGCCGGGCGTGGGCAGCGAGGGCGACGCCAACTCCACGCGCCAGCGCTTCCGCAAGATGCTGCGCGAGGGCAAGCTCGACGACAAGGAAGTGGAGATCGAGCTTGCGCAGGCGCCCGCCTCCATGGAGATCCTCGCCCCGCCGGGCATGGAGGAGCTCACCGGGCAGATCCAGGGAATGTTCGCGAACCTGGGCACGGCGCGCCGCAAGCGGCGCACGCTGCCCATCCGCGAGGCGCTGCGCCTCATCACGGACGAGGAGGCGGCGAGGCTCGTGAACGAGGAGGAGATCCGCTCGAAGGCTCTCGCCTGCGTGGAGCAGGACGGCATCGTCTTCCTGGACGAGATCGACAAGATCGCGAGCTCCGGCTCCCTGCAGGGCGCGGACGTCTCGCGCCAGGGCGTGCAGCGCGACCTGCTGCCGCTGGTCGAGGGCACGGGCGTCACCACCAAGTACGGCATGGTGCACACCGACCACATCCTCTTCATCGCAAGCGGGGCCTTCCACCTCTCGAAGCCCTCCGACCTCATCCCGGAGCTGCAGGGGCGCCTGCCGATCCGCGTGGAGCTCTCGAGCCTCTCGGTGGACGACTTCGAGCGCATCCTCGTCTCGACCGATGCGTGCCTCACCCGCCAATACCAGGCGCTCCTCGCGACCGAGGGCATCGAGCTCGCCTACACTCCCGACGGCGTGCGCCGGATCGCGGAGATTGCGTTCTCCGTGAACGAGCGCACCGAGAATATCGGCGCCCGTCGCCTGCATACGGTGATGGAGAAGCTCCTCGAGGAGGTTTCGTTCGACTCGGGGCGCAAGATCTCCCGGGTGAGCATCGACGCCGCCTACGTGGATGACCGCCTCGCCGGCCTCGCCAGGAGCGAGGACCTGGCCCGGTACGTTCTGTAACGAAAGCCCGCGGCGCACGGCCCTAGAATCGGGGCCAAATGCGAAGCCTCGTGATCGCCGCGGCGCTCGTCGCGGCCTGCTCTTCGATGACCGAACGCGCCCGCGACAACGCCGATGCCGTCTCGCTCGCGGCCGCCGAGACCGCGTTCGCCGCGCATTCGGTGCGAACCGACATGCGGGAAGCCTTCCTCGAGCATTTCGCGGACGACGGCGTCTGGCTGGGCGGGGGCTGGAGCCTCGCCCGTCCCGCGCTCGCCCCGCGTCCCGCCCCGCCCATCGTGCTGGATTGGCGCCCGGTGCACACCGAGGTCGCCGCCTCCGGCGAGCTGGGGCTTTCCACCGGCCCCTGGAAGCGCGTGCCGAAGGCGGCGCCCGGCGAGGCGAGGTACGGCCAGTACGTCTCCATCTGGCGGCGCGAGGGCACGGGGCCCTGGAAGGTCGCCGTGGACCTCGGCATCTCCAACCGCGAGCCCACGTTCTGGAACGCGCCGCTGGTGGCGCTGCCGGCCATCATTCCGGGCGTCTTCCCGACCGACCGCATCGAGGACGCCGAAAGGCGCTTCGCCGAAATCCAACGCACCCGCGGCGCGCGGGCCGCCTACGAGGCGTTCGCCTCCGAGCGCGTGCGGCACTACACGGACGACGCCCCGCTTGTCGGCAAGGTGGCCGTGCTGGGCGCGGTGGGCAACGAGCCGCAGGTGTCGCAGTCGGTCGTCGAGCGCACCGAGACCGCGCGCTCGGGAGAGTTCGGTTATGCGCGCGGCCACTACATGGGCGCGGCCGCCCCGCAATCGCCGCTCGCGTACTTTCTTCGCGTCTGGCGCGCCGAGGGTGGCGAGTGGCGCATCGTGATGGCGGTCGAGAACCCGGCGTCGTAGGGATCAACGCACCGCGTCGTAAGCCTCGGCCGCGCGCTCCATCGATTCGGCGATGTGGTCTGCAGTCTTCGCCACGAACTCCGTAGGGCGCGGCGACGAGGCCGTGGCGTCCAGCTCGCGCTGCGCGTCGTCCATGAATCCGAGTTGGGTTTGCGCATCGCGAATCGCGTCGGCCGCCGCGTCGGGCTGCACCGGCGCTTCGTGCAGGGTCGCGAGGAGCCGGTGCAGGTTCTCGTTCGACTCGCGCAGCTCGCGCTCGAGCGACGCATCGCCCACGTCCCAGCGCATCCACAACCGGGCCTTGCCGATGCGCTCGGCCAGGACCGCCGCCGTGAGCGCGCGCGCCGCCGAACCCCGCGCCGTGCCGCGCGAGCGCTCGGCCTCGCCGCGGGCGAGCTTCGCCGCCATCCACGCCAGCTCCTCGGCGCGGCTGCGCAGCCGGCGCGCGCTCTCCCGCGTGGCCGGTCGCAGCGCCCAATCGTGGTAGCCGGCCCCGAGGATCGCCAGGACCGCCCACGCGTCGCGTACCTCGCGATCCTGCGGCGGCGGCGCAAGGGACGCGATGGCCGCATCGAGATCCTGCAGCGCCTGGCCGAGCTCCCGGCGGCTGCGGCCCGCGAGAATGCCCTCTCCCACCTGCGCATGCAGCTTCGCCACGCGTTCGGTGAGCATCTCGACGCGAAGCGCCCGCAGCGCCGGCGAGGGTGTGGATTTCTGCGCGAAGGCGCACACCGAGATGGCCGAAACGAAAAGGACGCGCGCGGCGGCGCGCGCGAGGCTCACGGCGCTTCGCGGCCGAGCGAGAAGCCCGTGATGAGGCCGCGCGAGGCGAGCCAGGCGAGGTGCCCGCCGAAAGACTCGTCCGCGGTGGCGCCCGCGACGCCGAGGGCGTCGCCGTTCGCGAGCGCCTCCGTAACCCGCCACGCAGCGTGCGCTACCGCTTCGACCGTCACGGCACCGCCTTGGCGATGCACGATCACGTGGTCCGTGCCCTCGATGCGTTGCGGTGCGCCGTCCGCGCCGGGCTGGTTCGCGTGCCAGATCGCGGCGACGGGATGCTCCGAGCGCACCAGGCGCACGGCGGGATGAAGCTCGAAGCGGATGCGTGGCTGGTCGCTGGCACCTACGTGTGCGAGCGAACCGAAGTCGAGCGCCAGCGCATCGGCCGCGCCATAGCACTCGTGGCAGGCCCACTCGAGGCGCGCCACGTCGGGAAGGTATGCGAGCGCGGCGGCATGCGGATAACCTTCCAGGAAGCGCGCGAATCCGGCGCCGTAGTCGGCCAGGTCCCCGCTCGCCGACGGATGCGCGAGGACGTATTGGCGTGCGGCCTCGCGGAAAAACGATTCGCCCACCAGGCGCTCGACGACCGGGTACGTCGCCGCGAGGGCACCGCCGAGGTTGGCGAAGAGGTTGCGGCGGTAGATGGCCGTGCCGGGCTCGCAGGCGTCCTCGGAATAGAGAGTCGCGATGAAACGCGCCTGGGCGAGCGCGAGCGCGCTCATGCGGTCACTTGCGCCTGGAGCGCATGTGCCGCGCGCCGCGCGGCCTCGCGCGCCTCGTCCAGCAGCACGCCGAGGGCCGGGATATCCGCGTCCCATTCGACGAGCGTGGGCCGCGCCCCGAGGCGCGCGATCGCGTACTCGTAGAGCGACCACACCTCGTCGCACACACGGCGCGAATGCGTGTCGATGAGGAGCTCGCCCTCGCGCTCGTGGCCCGCGAGGTGGATCTCGCCCACGCTTTCCGGATCGAGGCCGTCGATGAAGCGCACCGGGTCGAAGCCGTGGTTGCGCGAGCTCACCCACACGTTGTTCACGTCGAGGAGCACCCCGCATCCCGAGCGCCGCGACACCTCGGCCACGAACTCCCACTCGCTCATGGCCGCGCCTTCCATCGCCAGGTACGACGACACATTCTCCACGAGGATGCGCCGTCCGAGGCGCTCCTGCACCGCGTCGATGCGCGCCGCCACGAGTGCGAGCGCCTCCTCGCTATAGGCAAGCGGCAGCAGGTCGTTCGCGTGGCGCCCGCCCGCCATGCCCCAGCAGAGGTGCTCCGAGACGAGCGCCGGCTCGAACCGGCGCACGAGCGCGTCCAGCTTCGCCAGGTGGCGCTCGTCCAGCGGATCGGCGGAGCCGAGCGCCATGCCAACGCCATGGAAGCTCAACGCCCAGGAGGCCGCGAAGCGTTCGAGCCACGCGAGCGCGGGACCGCCCGGGGAAAAGTAGTTCTCGCTATGGACCTCGAGGAATCCCAGCGCGGGGCGCGCTTCGAGGAGCGCCGCGTAGTGCGGCGTGCGCAGCCCGATGCCGGTGGCTTGCGGCGCGATCGTGTCCGTCATAGCGCGAGCGCTACTTCGGGCTCTTGCCGCCCGCGCCGGGCGCGCCGGCGTGGCCACCCGCCTTCTCGCAAGTGCCCTTCGGCACGTACTTCCACTCGTCGGGCGCGTTGTCGCGGCTCGCCTTGCCGGCGCAGGTGTGCCGCGCCGTGCCGCAATCGTTCTGGCCGGCCTTTGCGATGCCGTAGCACTTGTCGTTGCCCGCCCCCGGATCGGCGCCCAGCGAGGCCTGCGCGGCCGACAGGGCGATGAGGCCCGCGAGGGCGGTCTGCAAGAGCGATGCGCGCTTCGACATGCATTTCCTCCAGGGCGATTACTCGGAGCGGAAGCGCTCCGATGCGGCGTGCAGGAACTTCAGCTGCGAATCGAAGTTACGGCACATGAAGCAGCGGTCGAGGTGATAGGTGAGCGCCACCGATTCGCCGGACGAGAGCTTGCGTTCGTAGGCGGCGGAGAGCAGGCGCGAGGCTTCGCGGCAGTCCACCGCGTCAGCGTGTTGTGGCTTCTTGTCCAAACCAGGTCGTCTCCAGGCAGGCGCGCAGCTGCAACCGGGCCCGGTGCAGGATCACCCAGCAGTTGGACGGCGTGATGCCCTCGTCCTTACAGATGCTGTCGGTGTCGTCACCCGCGATCTCGCGCTTGAAGAAGACGCGCCCGCCGGCGGCGGGGAGCCGGTCGAGGCAGCGCTCGAAGGTTTCCCAGAAGCGGCGCTGCTCGAACGCGGCCTCGGGGTCGCCCCATGCCTGCGGCGGCTGGCGCCAGTGGCCGGTCTCGTCGAAGAGGTCATCCAGCCAGGCGTCCTCGCCCGCCTCGGCGGCGAAGTCGGTCAGCTCCAGGCGGGCACGATCGGCCGATGCCCTGCGCTGCAGGTCGATCACCTTGAAGCGCAGGATCGACGTGAGCCAGGTTCGCAGCGACGACTTTCCCCCGAACGTGGAGAGGCTCTCCAGGGCGGAGACCAGGCACTCCTGCACCGCTTCCTCGGCCTGCTGGATGTCGCGCAGCTGGGAGAGCGCGTAGCGCACGAGGTAGGGGCGGTGGCCTTCGATCTCCGCGTAGCGCGGGTCGGTCATGGTCGGTCGCGGGCGAGACGGTTTCGAGCGCAAATCTTAACACCGCGACAATCGTTCCCCGGGGCTTGAAAGGCGCCGGCCCGGCCTTATGTCACCTCCAGCAGGGGCGGATTCTCCGCTCCCCCAACCTTAATCGTGGAGGCAGGCAATGTATGTGACCCGCAATGCGCTCTCGAGCTACGAGCCCCTCGTGGGCCGCCTCGACGGGCTGCTGAACGACCTTTTCCGTCCGGCCGTGGCGTTCGAGGCCCGTGCCGAAGCTCTTCCCATCCGCATCGACGTGCGCGAGGCGGCCGAAGCCTACACCGTGCACGCCGAGCTTCCCGGGGTGAAGAAGGAGGACATCGCGATCGAGATCGAGGGGAGCGAGGTGACGCTCTCCGCCGAAACCCGGCGCGAGGCCGAGCCGAAGGAAGGCGACAAGTGGCTGCGCACCGAGCGCTTCTTCGGCAAGAGCGCGCGCCGCTTCGTCCTTCCCGTGGAGCTCGACGAGTCGAAGGCGGTGGCGAGGTTCGCCGACGGCGTCCTCGAGCTCACGCTCCCGAAGAAAGCCTCGGCCGTGGCGCGCAAGATCGAGATCAACTGATTCGCGGTAGCGGTACGTTCGGCAATTCCTTTGTGAACCTTACGGGCTCCCGGGAGAAATCTCCCCGGAGCCCTCTTGTTTGCCTAAAATAGGCCCCTTCCCGCCACCCGCCCGCGCTCCATGCCCCCCAGGTTGTCGCCCTCGCAGAAGGCGGAGGTCCTCGTCGAGGCCCTCCCGTACATCCGGCAGTTCTACGACCGCACCATCGTCATCAAGTACGGCGGCAACGCGATGACCGACGTCGCCCTCCAGGAGGATTTCGCGGAGGACGTCGTGCTGCTCAAGCTGATCGGGATGAACCCGGTGGTGGTCCACGGCGCGGGGCCGCAGATCGGCGCGCTGCTCCAGAAGCTCGGCAAGCAGAGCGAGTTCATCCAGGGCATGCGCGTGACCGACGAGGAGACGCTCGACGTGGTCGAGATGGTCCTGGGCGGGCTCATCAACCAGGACATCGTGACGCTCATCAACAAGTCGGGCGGCAAGGCCGTGGGCCTCACGGGCAAGGATGGCCACTTCATCCACGCGAAGAAGCTGAAGGTCGCGAGCAAGGACGACAAGAAGAAGAAGATCGACGTGGGCCTGGTGGGCGAGGTGGTGCGCATCGACCCGGAGATCATCCAGCTCCTCGACTCGCGCGACTTCATCCCGGTGATCGCGCCCATCGGCAGCGACGAGAACGGCGTGGCCTACAACATCAACGCCGACATCGCCGCGGGCAAGCTCGCGATCACGCTGGAGGCCGAGAAGCTGATCCTCCTTACCAACACCACCGGCGTGCTGGACAAGGACGGCAAGGTCGTCACCGGCCTCAACGCGACGCGGGTGAAGGAAATGATCGACGACGGCACCATCTCGGGGGGCATGCTCCCGAAGGTCGAGTGCGCGCTCGACGCGGTGAGGAACGGCGTGAAGAGCGCCCACATCATCGACGGCCGCGTATCCCACGCGCTCCTGCTGGAGGTGCTCACCAGCTCCGGCGTAGGCACGCTGATCCGCGGCGCCTCGGCCAATCGAGCGAACCACCGCTAAAGGGGTCAGAGCCCTTTATGGGCTAAAAAGGGGACAGGGCAGCAGTGATCTGTCCCCTTTGTTGTGGAAAAAGGGCTCTGACCCCTTTTAGCGCTCGAGCTTGGCGGCCAAGGCCACGTGATCGGAGAGGCGTGACCATTGGGCGCCCACGTGGCGCTCGACGGTGAGGATGTTGAGGTCGCGCACGTAGATGCGGTCCAGGGTGAACACCGGAAGCTGCGCGGGGTAGCTGCGAGCGGGGCGGCCTTCCTTCTTCTCGAAGACTTCCACCAGGCCCAGCTCGTCCTCGAGGAAGTCGCTCGCGCGCCGGTGCCAGTCGTTGAAGTCGCCCGCCACCACGAGCGGCCCTTTCTTCGGCACCGCGGCGCGGATCCGCTCGCACAGCCATTCCAGCTGGAAGCGCCGGCTCCTCGCCCAGAGCCCGAGGTGCACGTTGATGCAGTGGAGCGGTTCCTTCCAGCCTTCCACCTGCACCTCGCAGTGGAGGAGCCCACGGCTTTCCATGGGGTGATGCGAGACGTCGATGTTCTCCCATGTCGGGATAGGATGGCGGCTCACCACCGCGTTGCCGTGGTGGCCGTCCTGGTACACCGCATTCATCCCATAGACCGAATGGCACCCCTCGTAGGTGAGGAACTCGTGCTGCCCGGTCTCCGGCCAGGTCATGTGCCGGCGCGCGTTGCCCTCATGCTTGCCCTGCACCTCCTGGAGGAACGCCACGTCCGCCTCCAGGGCCTTCAGCCGGTCGCGGATCTCGTGCAGGACGAGCCGCCGGTTGAACTGCGAGAGTCCCTTGTGGATGTTGTAGGTGACGACGGTGAGCGGCTTGGCGCGGGGCATCTAGGCTCGGTTCCTTCGCTCGGGAAGCATCAGCACGGCCTTGCGATTGCTCCAGGAGAACACGCGCTCGGCCGCCTCGTGCCAGGGCAGCCACTCGGAGGCGAGATGCTCCCGGGGCGCCACCTTCACCGGGAGCACCCCCGGCACCTCCAGCCCGAAGACGTGCTCCGTGTTGTGCGTGACGCCCTCGGCATACCGGTGGCGCCATACCGGATAGATTTCGTACACGTTCTGCAAGTTCCAATCCTCGAGGCGGTACATCCGCGCATCGATCCCGGTTTCCTCGCCGACCTCGCGCGCGGCGGTCTGCGCCAGGCTCTCTCCCTCGTCCTGGCTTCCGGTGACCGACTGCCAGAAACCGGGATGGTCGGCACGCTCCAGCAGCAGCACTTCGAGCGCCGGCGTGTAGATCACGACCAGCGTCGAGACGGGAATCTTGTGGGTCACGCCACGCGCATGCGGGAGACCACGTCGCCCATGCCCGAAAAGAAGGCGTGCGGCATGTCGCGCGTGAGGTGGCGGGCGACCGGCGTGCCGGAAGCGTCCACGGCGATCATGCCTACGTCGGCGTCGAAGTCGCGGCGCATGCGATCGAGCACGTCGGCCACCGCGCGATCGACGGGTGCGCCTCGCTCCATCGCCTCCGAGATCGCGCGCCCGGCGAGCGCACGGATCACGTACTCACCCGTGCCGGTCGCGGAAGCGGCGACGTAGCGCGAAGCGTAGTTGCCGGCGCCCGCGAGCGGCGAGTCGCCCACGCGGCCCACCAGCTTCAGCGTGACACCGCCGGTGGAGGTGGCCGCGGCGAGCACGCCATCCTGGTCCACCGCGACCGCGCCGACGGTGCCGCCGGCGTACTCCGGATGCTCCTTGAGGAAGCGGCGGATCTTCAGGCCGCGCTTGCCCATCGCTTCGTCCAGTTGCTCGCGCTTCCGGGCCCAGTCGGCCTTTCGCGCGGGCGTGACGGGATCGTGGTCGCCGAAACCCATCACGCGCGCGAAGCGCTGCGCGCCCTCGCCCGCGAGCATCACGTGGTCGGTCTCTTCCATGACCTTGCGAGCGACGAGGATCGGGTTCTTCACGCGTTGCAGCGCCGCCACCGCGCCCACCCGCGACTCGCGGCTTTCCATCACCGAGGCGTCGAGCTCGCAGAAGCCGTCGAAGTTCAGCACCGCGCCGGTACCCGCGTTGTAGATCGGATTGTCCTCGAGGCTCGCGACGGTCGCGCAGACCGCATCGAGCGCCGAGCCGCCGCCTTTCAGGATCGAGCGGCCCGCCTCCACCGCCAGCAACATTCCCTCGACGGCTTGCGCTTCGGAGCCGGGCCGCCAGCTCCCGGCCCCTCCATGCGCGATGAGTGCCGGGGGCATCAGCTCCCCGCATTCCGCAGCCGGATATGCAGCTCGCGAAGCTGCTTCTCCGTAACCGGCGTAGGCGTCTCCACCATCAGGTCCTGGCCGCGCTGGGTCTTCGGGAAGGCCATCACGTCGCGGATCTGCTCCACGCCCGCGAGCATGGCCACCATGCGATCCAGGCCGAAAGCCATGCCGCCGTGGGGCGGCGCGCCGAAGGCGAGCGCGTCCAGCAGCCAGCCGAACTTCGCGCGCTGCTCCGCTTCGCCGATGCCCAGCGCCGCGAACTGCTTCGCCTGCACGTCCGCGTTGTGGATTCTCACCGAGCCCCCGCCCAGCTCCCAGCCGTTCATCGCGATGTCGTAGGCCTTCGCGAGGACCTTCGACGGATCGCTCCCGAGATGCTGCACATGCTCGTCCTTGGGGCTCGTGAACGGATGGTGGGCCGCGCTCCAGCGCTTGCCCTCCTCGTCGTATTCGAACGCGGGAAAATCCACCACCCAGCAGGGGCGCCATGCAGCCTTCTCGGCGTGGCCCTTGTCGTGGCCGACCTTGCCGCGCAAGGCGCCCAGCGCGTCGTTCACGACCTTGCGGCGATCGGCGCCGAAGAAGATCACGTCGCCCGCCCCGGCGCCGGTACGCTCCAGGATCTTCCCCAGCACTTCGGCCGAGAGGAACTTCACGATGGGCGATTGCAGGCCCGTTTCGTCGAGCTTCGACGCATCGTTCACGCGGATGTACGCGAGCCCCTTGGCGCCGTAGATCGCGACGAAGCTCGCGAGGTCGTCCAGCTCCTTCCTCGTGAACTGCTCGTTGCCCCCCGGCACGCGCAGCGCGGCGACGCGGCCATCGGGAAGCGCCGCCGCAGACTTGAACACCTTGAAGCCGCAGTCGCGCACGACGTCCGTGAGCTCGGTCAACTCCAGCTTCACGCGCAGGTCGGGCTTGTCGCTTCCGTAGCGCGAAGTGGCCTCGGCATGGGTGAGGCGCGGGAAGGCCGGCAGGTCCACGTCGAGGACTTTCTTCCAGACGTGGCGCACGAGCCCCTCCATGATGTCCTGGATCTCGCGCTCGGTGAGGAACGAGGTCTCGATGTCGATCTGCGTGAACTCGGGCTGGCGGTCGGCGCGCAG
>DATBAI010000011.1:0-2595 GCA_036271595.1 Usitatibacter sp. | reverse complement strand
GAACCCCAAGGACGTGAAGGGCGACCTCGTGCCGCACCTCGTGGAGCTTACCGGTGGCGGTGCGGACTACAGCTTCGAGTGCATCGGCAACGTGGACGTGATGCGCCAGGCGCTCGAATGCTGCCATCGCGGCTGGGGCGTTTCTGTGATCATCGGTGTCGCGGGCTCGGGGCAGGAGATCAAGACGCGTCCCTTCCAGCTCGTGACCGGGCGCGTGTGGAAGGGCACCGCCTTCGGCGGCGCGCGCGGGCGCACCGATGTCCCCAGGATCGTGGACTGGTACATGGAAGGCAAGATCAACATCGACGATCTCCTCACCCACGTCATGCCGCTCGACCGCATCAACGAAGGCTTCGACCTCATGCACGAAGGCAAATCGATTCGCTCGGTAGTCACCTATTAGAGGAGGTATCGCAATGGCATCCGTTTCCATCCATCCCTCGATCGACAAGGGAATCAAGCCCGCGGCGGCGAATTTCGCCGGCGGAACGCTCACCTGCAAGTGCGCGGACAAGAAAGTGACCGTCTCGATCAAGGGGCAATCGGCCCACAACCACGCCTGCGGCTGCACCAAGTGCTGGAAGCCGGCGGGCTCGCTCTTCTCGCAGGTCGCGGTCGTGGGCCGCGACAACCTCTCGGTGACCGCGAACCAGGACAAGCTCAAGGTCGTCGACGGCAACGCGACGATCAAGCGCCACGCCTGCACCGGCTGCGGCGTGCACATGTACGGGCGCATCGACAACACCAAGCACCCGCTGTACGGCTTCGACTTCATCCACACCGAGCTTTCCCCGGAATCGGGCTGGTCGCCGCCGGAATTCGCCGCGTTCGTCTCGTCCATCATCGAATCCGGCGCGGACCCCGACAAGATGGGCGCGGTGCGTGGACACCTGGAATCGATCGGGCTCGAGCCCTACGATGCCCTGTCGCCGCCGCTCATGGATTTCATCGCGACGGGATTGGCGAAGGCGTCGGGCAAGTACAAGACCGCGGCCTGATGCAGGCCACGCGCGTTTCCCTGGGCAAATGCTTCGGGGGGACGCAGGCCGTGCACAGCCACGCCTCCTCGGAGCTCGGCTGCGCCATGCGCTTCGGCGTCTTCCTGCCGCCGCAGGCCGCCTCGAGCCGCGTTCCCGCGCTCTATTGGCTCTCGGGGCTCACCTGCACCGAGGAAAACTTCATCGTGAAGGCCGGAGCGCAGCGTGTTGCGTCCGAGCTCGGCATCGCGCTCATCGTTCCCGATACCAGCCCGCGCGGGCTCGGTATCCCCGGCGAGGCCGAGAGCTACGACCTCGGCCTCGGCGCGGGATTCTACGTGGACGCCACCGAGCCTCCTTGGTCGCGCGGCTATCGCATGTATTCGTACGTCACGCGCGAATTGCCGGCGCTCGTCGCGGCAAACTTTCCGGTGGATGCGCAGCGCGTCGGCATCTTCGGGCACTCGATGGGCGGGCATGGCGCGCTCACCATTGCGCTCAAGAACCCGCGAGATTATCGAAGCGTGTCGGCATTTGCCCCGATCGCCTCGCCCATGCGTTGTCCCTGGGGCGAAAAGGCGCTCACCTGCTACCTCGGCCCGGACCGCGACACCTGGCGGGAATACGACGCCACCGCCCTCATCGAGGATCGCGGTTGGGCCGGCCCGCCGATCCTGGTCGACCAGGGCACCGGCGACCAGTTCCTGGAGCTCCAGTTGAAGCCGCAGCTTCTACGCGACGCGTGCCAGGCCGCCCGCGTGCCATTGGAGCTTCGGATGCAGGAAGGCTACGACCACAGCTATTTCTTCATCGCCACGTTCATCGCCGACCACCTGCGCTTTCACGCGCGCAATCTGTCGATCCGGGTCGATCGGGCATGAAGCTCGAGATCTCCGGGCACACCGACATTACCGGCGACAAGGCTCGCAACCTGAAGCTTTCCGAGGAGTTGCGCAAGGTCTGGGCGTTCAGGCGGGCGGCTGCCATCCTCCCCCCAACGCCCGGTACAGATCGACCCGGTTCGTGAGCTGCTGCAGGCGCGTCGAGACGAGCGTGAGCTGCGCATCGTAGTAGCCGGTCTGCGCGGTGAGCACAGCGAGGTAGTTTTCGACTCCATTCCTGTACCGGAAGTCGGAGAGCTCGAGCGAGCGGCGCTCGGCCGCGACGTAGCGCTCGGTCGCGGCGACCTGGTCGTCATACGTGCCGCGCGCGGCCAGGCCGTCGGAGACCTCCCGGAAGGCCGACTGGATGGCCTTCTCGTACTGCGCGATGCCGATGTCCTTCTGCACCTTCGCGACGTCCAGGCTCGCACGCAGCGCCCCCGCGTTGAAGATCGGCAACGTGAGCGACGGGACCAGGGACCATGCCGCGGTTCCGGCATGGAATAGCCCGGCGAGCGACGGGCTCTCGACGCCGAGGCTTCCCGTGAGGCTGATGCTCGGAAAGAAGGCGGCGCGCGCCGCGCCGATGTTCGCGTTCTCCGCGCGCAGGATCGATTCGGCCTGGAGGATGTCGGGTCGGCGGGCAAGCAGGTCCGACGGCAGGCCTTGGGGGATCTCGGCGAGGATCGCCTGGGCGCCCAGGCGCACCGGCGGCGGAAGATCGCCAGGCAAGGGCT
>DATBAI010000010.1:0-11843 GCA_036271595.1 Usitatibacter sp. | reverse complement strand
TCTCCTGGCAGAGAGTGGATGCCACGACGGTGCGCTTCAAGCTGCGTCCCCACGTGACGTTCCACGAGGGCGAGCCGTTCACGGCCGACGACGTAGTGTTCTCCGTCCAGCGCGCGCTCGCCGACACGTCCAACTTCAAGCCCTATCTCGCCGGCGTGAAGGAGGCGAAGCGGGTCGACGACCTCACCGTGGACATCCTCACCGACGGGCCCGCTCCGATCCTCATCCCGCAGTTGACCGAGGTGCGGATCATGAGCCGCTCGTGGTCCACGAAGCACAACGTGACGAAGCCCCAGGACTTCAAGAACAAGGAGGAGACCTTCGCCGCGCGCAACACCAACGGCACGGGCGAGTACATCCTGAAGATCCGGGAGCCCGACGTGAGGACCGTCGCGGTGATCAACCCGAAGTGGTGGGGCAAGCGCGAGGGCAACGTCGACGAGATGATCTACACGCCCATCAAGCAGGATGCGACCCGCATGGCCGCGCTCCTCTCGGGCGAGATCGACTTCATGCTCGATCCCCCGCCCCAGGACATCCCGCGCCTGAAGGAGAACAAGCAGGTGAAGGTCCTCGAGGGCATGGAGAACCGCACCATCTTCCTCGGCATGGACCAATGGCGTGACGAGCTGCTCTATTCCAGCGTGAAGGGCAAGAACCCGTTCAAGGACCATCGCGTGCGCGAAGCCTTCCAGCTCGCCATCGACCTGAACGCGCTGAAGACCCAGGTAATGCGCGGGCTGTCGGTGCCCACCGCGGTGATGTACGCGCCGCAGGTGGACGGGTACCCGAAGGAGCTCGACCACGTGAAGCCCGCGGACCGCGGCAAGGCCCGCAAGCTCATGGCCGAGGCGGGCTATGCGCAGGGCTTCGAGCTCACGCTCGACTGCCCCAACAACCGCTACGTGAACGACGAGAAGATCTGCGTGGCGGTGGCCGGCATGCTTGCCCAGATCGACGTGAAGGTCCGGGTGAACGCGATGCCGCGGGCCCAGTATTTCCCCAAGATCCAGAACTACGACACCAGCTTCTACATGCTCGGCTGGGGCGTCCCCACCTTCGACTCGCAATACGCGCTCCAGTCCCTGGTGCGCACCGTGATCCCGAAGACGGCCGACGGCGACTACAACTACGGCAAGTACTCGAACCCGAAGGTGGACGAGGCGATCGATGCGCTGAAGACCGAGGTCGATCTCAAGAAGCGCGCGGCGCTCGCGCTGGTGGCAAGCCGCCTGCACCAGCAGGACGTGGGCCACATCCCGTTGCACTTCCAGGTGATCCCGTGGGCGATGCGGTCCAACGTGCACGTCGTGCACCGGGCCGACAACAAGCTCACGGTGAAGTGGGTGACGATCGATTGATCGCGTTCGCCCTGCGCCGGCTCCTGCAGGCCATCGCGGTGATGCTGGTCGTGGGGTTCATCGCGTTTTCCCTCTTCAACTTCGTGGGCGACCCGGTGTCGCTCATGCTGCCGCCCGAGGCGACCCAGGCCGACCGCGACGCGATGCGCGCATCGCTCGACCTGGACAAGCCCTTCTACGTGCAGTTCGGCAAGTTCCTGAGTAACGCGCTGCACGGCAACTTCGGGATCTCGCTGCGGCTCGGGCGTCCGGTCGCCGACCTTCTCGTCGAGCGCCTGCCCGCGACCCTCGAGCTAGCGTCGTGCGCGGCGCTCTTCGGGCTCCTGGTGGGCATCCCCATGGGCGTCTATACGGCGCTCAAGCGCGGCGGATGGACGGCACGCGCGGTGCTTACGACGTCGCTCATCGGCGTGTCGCTGCCCAACTTCCTCATCGGCATCTTCCTCATCCTCATCTTCGCGGTATGGCTGGGATGGCTGCCCTCGTTCGGGCGTGGCGATACCGTCCAGATCGGCGCGTGGAGCACGGGGTTCCTCACGAAATCGGGCCTCAAGGCGCTGATCCTGCCGTCGATCACGCTGGGCTTCTTCCCCGTCACCCTCATCATGCGGCTGGTGCGCGCCGAGATGCTCGAGGTGCTGCGAACCGATTACATCAAGTTCGCACGCGCCCGCGGGCTTACCGACCGCGCCGTGAACTTCGGCCACGCGCTGAAGAACACCCTGGTGCCGGTCATCACCATCACGGGCCTGCAGCTGGGCGCCATCGTCGCCTTCGCCATCATCACCGAGCAGGTGTTCCAGTGGCCGGGCATGGGGCTCCTCTTCATCCAGGCGGTGCAGTTCGCCGACGTGCCGGTGATGGCGGCCTACCTCATGCTGATCGCCCTCATCATCGTGGTGATCAACCTCGTCGTCGACATGCTCTACTACTTCGTCGACCCGCGGCTACGCATCGAGCGCGCCTCCGCGGCGGGGGGCCACTGATGCAGGCCGCGCGCCGCTTCTTCGACAGCGATCTCTTCTACAGCTTCCGGCACTCGCCGCTCACCGTGGTCGCCTCGCTCATCCTGGCGGCCGGGGCCGTGGCGGCGGTCTTCGCGCCATGGGTGGCGCCCCACAACCCGTTCGACCTGAAGACGCTGAACCTCCTCGACGCGTTCACGCCTCCCGCGTTCATGGACAAGGGCGGGCCCACGTATCTCCTCGGCACCGACGACCAGGGGCGCGACGTGCTCTCGGCCATCATCTTCGGCTCGCGCATGTCGCTCGTGATCGGCCTTCTCGCAACGCTCTGCGCGACGGTTTTCGGGGTCTCCATGGGCCTCATCAGCGGTTATGCCGGTGGGCGCGTGGACGCCATCATCATGCGCGTGGCCGACGTGCAGCTCTCCTTCCCCGCGATCCTGATCGCCCTCCTCATCGATGGGGTCGCCCGCGTGGTGCTTCCCAAGGGGTCCCACGAGACCCTCGCCGTGTACGTGCTGGTGATCGCCATCGCGGCCTCGGGCTGGGTGAGCTATGCCCGGACGGTGCGCGGCTCGACCCTTGTGGAGCGCAACAAGGAATATGTCCAGGCGGCACGGGTGATCGGAAGGCATCCGCTCGCCATCATGTTCTCCCATGTGCTGCCCAATGTCCTGGGGCCGGTGCTGGTGATCGCGACGCTCCAGATCGGTGCGGCCATCATCACCGAGTCGGCGTTATCCTTCCTGGGCGTGGGCGTGCCGCCGACGCAACCGTCGCTGGGCACCCTGATCCGCATCGGAAACGACTTTCTCTTCTCGGGCGAATGGTGGATCACGGTGTTCCCGGGGGCGGCGCTGGTCATCCTGGTGCTGTCCATCAACGTTCTGGGAGACTGGCTGCGCGACGCGCTCAACCCGAAGCTGCGCTAGCCACCAAAGGAGACGACATGAACCGCATTTTCCTGACACCGATCCTTCTCGCCACCGCCGCCCTCGCCGGCCCGTACGACCAGCCGTATTCCCAGATCCTCACTGAGCGCCACTTCCCCTCCGCGGACCCGAACGTGATTCCGGTCATCGTGAACCGGGTGGACGGCGAGAACGTCACCAACAAGGGGGCCGTGGCGCCGGGCATGCACCAGGTGACCGTGGACGTGGCGCCCCGCAAGGGCTTCCATACCGCCACGCAGAACACCTTCCAGCTCGACACCAAGCCGTGCGTGCGCTACTACGTCGCGGCGAGGCTCAAGTCCCGCACGCTCCAGGAGTGGACGCCCTTCGTGCGCTCCCAGGAGCGGCTCAAGGACTGCGAGGCCAAGTTCCACGTTGCCGGAGGCCAGTGACCTCGCCACTCCTCGAGGTCCGACACCTTCGCGTCGAGTTCAACACCCGGCGAGGGACGCTCGTCGCCATCGACGACGTGAGCTTCGACATCGCGCCCGGCGAAGTGCTCGGCGTGGTCGGGGAGTCCGGCGCGGGAAAGTCCATCACGGGCACCGCGATCATCGGGCTCCTCGAGCCTCCCGGGCGCATCGCCGGCGGCGAGATACTGCTCGAGGGCAGGCGCATCGACAACCTGCCGCCGGAAGCCATGCGCAAGGTGCGGGGCAAGCAGATCGGCGCGATCTTCCAGGATCCGCTCACATCCCTCAATCCGCTCTACACGATCGGCCGGCAACTGATCGAGACGATCCGGACCCACCTGCCGCTCGATTCCGCGGCTGCCCGCAAGCGCGCCATCGAGCTGCTGGCCGAAGTGGGGATTCCCGCCCCCGAGCGGCGCATCGACCACTATCCGCACCAATTCTCGGGCGGCATGCGCCAGCGCGTGGTGATCGCGCTCGCCCTCTGCGCCAATCCCGAGCTCATCATCGCCGACGAGCCCACCACAGCGCTCGACGTTTCCATCCAGGCGCAGATCATCACGCTGCTGAAGCGCCTGTGCCGCGAGAACGGCACCGCGGTGATGCTGGTCACGCACGACATGGGCGTGATCGCCGAGACGGCCGACCGCGTCGCCGTCATGTACGCCGGGCGCATCGTCGAGATCGGCCCCGTCCAGGAGGTGATCCACAACCCCCAGCATCCGTACACGGCCGGCTTGATGGGCTCCATTCCCTCGGTGGGAACCGACCTCGAGCGCCTGCCCCAGATCGAGGGCTCGATGCCGCGCCTGAACGCTATTCCCCCAGGCTGCCCCTTCAACCCGCGCTGCCCGCGCGTGTTCGACCGCTGCAAGGTCGAGCGGCCCGTGCTTCTCCAGGCGGACAAGTCGCTAGCGGCATGCTGGTTGCATGCGCCTGAGGTGGCCGCACCGGCCGCGCGGCGCGACTGGAGCGATGGGGCGGTGCATGCCTGATGTGCAAGTGAAGGTGAGGCCGCTTCTCGAAGTCGAGAACCTCTCCAAGGTCTTCGACGTCTCGAAGCCGTGGCTGAACCGCGTAATCGAGCACCAGCCGCGCCAGCTCCTGACCGCGGTGGACGGGATCTCCTTCACCATCAACCGGGGCGAGACGCTCTCGCTCGTGGGCGAATCGGGCTGCGGCAAATCCACGGTCGCGCGCCTCATCTGCGGCCTCTATGCGCCGACCACGGGCTCGATCACCTTCGATGGGGTGGACCTCGCGAAGATGCACGGCAACGCCGAGATGATGAAGATGCGCCGGCGCTTCCAGATGATCTTCCAGGATCCGTATGCGAGCCTCAATCCCCGCTGGCGCGTGCAGCGGATCGTGGCCGAGCCGCTGCTCTCGCACCATCTCGTCTCGGGCCGCGTGCAGGTGGAGGCGCAGGTCGGCAAGCTCCTCACCGACGTGGGCCTCGCGCCCCAGGACCGCGACAAGTACCCGCACGAGTTCTCCGGCGGGCAGCGCCAGCGCATCTCGATCGCGCGCGCACTTTCCTCGCAGCCCGAGTTCCTGGTGTGCGACGAGCCGACCAGCGCGCTCGATGTCTCGGTGCAGGCGCAGATTCTCAATCTCATGGTCGACCTCCAGCGCGAGCACGGCCTCACCTACCTCTTCATCTCGCACAACCTCGCCGTGGTGTCGCACATCTCCACGCGCGTGGGCGTGATGTATCTGGGCCGCATCGTGGAGATCGCCCCGACGAGGACGCTCTTCTCGCGGCCCCTGCATCCGTACACGATGATGCTGCAGAGCGCCATTCCCGACATCACCATGTCCGGCAAGGCGCGCACCCCCGTGGCGGGCGAGGTGCCCAACCCGCTCGATCCGCCGTCGGGCTGCACCTTCAACCCGCGCTGCCCGTACGCGAAGGAGAAGTGCCGCGAAGTGCGTCCCGAGCTCCTGCCGTTCGACGGCGCGAAGGTCGCGTGCCACGGCATCCACGACGGCTGGATCCCGGTCGTGCAACGCGCCGCGTGAGGCGCGGCATCCGCCGCCGCGTTTTACTCCTTCTCCTGGCCGCTGCCTTCGCGGCTCGCGCCCAGACCACGCCGCAACCGGTCGCCGACCCGAAGGACGAGCCCAGGAGCCACGAGAAGGTCGAGGTGAGCGCACCGGGGCTGGTCGACGAGCGCCGCCAGTCCACCGCGGCCAAGATCGTCGTCGGCCACGATGAGCTCGTGAGCCATGGCGACACCACGCTCCTCGATGCGCTGAAGCGTTTGCCGGGCGTGACGGTCAGCGGCTCCGGCGGGCGCGGCTCCGAGATCCGCCTGCGAGGCCTGGGCAACGGCTACACGCAGATCCTCGTGAACGGCGAGCCGATGCCGCCGGGCTTCTCGCTGGAGACGCTCAACCCGGATCTCATCGAGCGGATCGAGATCTACCGCACGGCGACGGCCGAGTTCAGCACCCAGGCGATCGCGGGCACGATCAACATCATCACGCGCCAGGCGTTGTCGCGGCGCCAGCGCGAGGCCAAGCTTTCCTGGACGCGCAACAACGCACGCGATTCGTTCAACCTTTCCACGCAGGTGGCGGACAAGGTGGGTAGGCTCGCCTACACGCTTCCATTTTCCGTGGGGCTGAACGGCTTCTACGGCACCGACCACGCGGAGCAGGTGGGAACGGACCCGAGCGCGACGCGCACCCTCGATTGGCTCACGACGCACGACAACCGCGGGCGCGGCGAGACGGCGAATTTCTCGCCGCGGCTGGATTGGACCTTCGCCAAGGACAACACGCTCTCGTCGGAGACCTTCCTCTACTACAACCGCTTCCATGGGGTGTTCGACGAGAGCACGGTGACATCACTCGGCGCCCCTCCGCAGTTCGCCGCCGACAATCTCGATGTCGTCTCGACGAACTATGCGCTGCGCACCAACTTCGTCTACACGCGCCAGGTGGCCGGCGGCGGGCAGCTTGAAGCGCGGCTGGGGCTGGGCCACTTCCGGCGCATCTCGCACGTGCTTTTCGACGCGAACGATGACGCCGGCACCTTCATCCTGCACCGCACCGTGGATGGCCACGTCTCCGACGACAGCGTGACCACGCGCGGAAAGTACCTGCTTCCTTTCGTCCCCGGCCATTCGATCGCCATGGGCTGGGACGGCGAGGAGCGCCGCCGCCTCGAGGATCGCCTCCAGATCGACAACACTCCCACGGGCCTGCCGACCTTCGACATCGACGAGGCGTACGACGCGCGCGTGCTGCGGATGGCATTCTTCGCGCAGGACGAGTGGGAAATGACCCCACGCCTTTCTTCGTACCTGGGCCTTCGCTGGGAGGGGATCGACACGCGCGACATCGGCAACCTCGTGGCGCAGGTGCACAACCGCTCGGGCGTATGGAGCCCGATCGTGCAGGCGGTCTGGAAGCTGCCGGATACGGAGAGGGACCAGCTGCGTGGCGGCATCGCGCGCACCTACAAGGCGCCGACCACCCAGCAGCTCATCCCGCGGCGCTACATCGCCAACAACAACACCGCGACCACGCCGGATTTCCAGGGCAACCCCGAGCTCCAGCCCGAGCTCGCCTGGGGGCTCGACCTCGCCTACGAGCACTACTTCTCCGCGGGAGGCGTCTTCAGCTTCTCTGCCTTCGCGCGGCGGATCGACAACGTGATCCTGCAAAGCCTCTCCAACGTGAGCGGCACGTTCATCACGCAGCCCGCGAACGAGGGCAAGGCCACCACGCGCGGGATCGAGCTGGACGCGAAAGCCAACCTGCGCACCTTCGTGCCTTCCGCGCCGTCGGTGGACGTGCACGCGAACCTCACGATCGCGCGCTCTTCGGTGGATTTCCTTCCGGGGCCGAACAATCGCCTCGATGGCCAAACGCCCCTCTCCGGGAGCGCCGGGTTCGACTACAAGGCCTCGTCCCTCCCCCTCACCTACGGTGCGAGCTTCACCTTCAAGAACGGCGGCCCCGTCGTGCTCTCGGACACCCAGACCAAGTACACGTCGGTGCGCCGCACGCTGGACCTCTACGCGCTGTGGAAATTCTCGCCGTCGGTGCAACTGCGCGGAACGCTCTCCAATCTGCTCGCACAGGATTATCTCGACATCGAGGGCTACCACGACGCGACCGGGGCCTTGGCCCTGTCGACGCTGGAATCCACGCACCGCCGCGCGGGGCTGGTGCTGGAAATCAAGCTCTAGGCGAGCCGGCCGGCGTGAGCTGCGAAAGCCTCGCCACTAACTCCCCGTCTTATGCCGGACAGCCACCTGCTTACCGCCGAGGTAAATGTATTCGGTGAGGTCGGAGGTTGGAATGCGCTCGGCGAGAAGGCTCCCGCTGGCGCCGTAGATGAAGTAGGTCGATACGCCGCTCTTCGTGGATCGCACGCGCATGTTCGCCGCGTCGTAGTCGTAGTCGACCTCATTGCCCGATCCGCAGTCGGAGCAGTGGAGTTACCAGGATTCAATGGACACCTTGACGACTAGCCTTGTGGGCAGTTTCAAATTGTTCCGGGCTCATGCCGCCTAGATGGCTGTGACGGCGTATTTGATTGTAGAAGACGTCGACGTAGTCGGCCAGCTCCGCGATCGCGAGCTCGCGATTCTTGTAAATGTGCTTCTTGATTCGTTCCTTCTTCAAACTGCTGAAGAAAGACTCGGCAACAGCGTTGTCCCAGCAGTTGCCCTTGCGGCTCATGCTCGGCTCGAGGTGATTAGCGCGACAGAAGCGCCGCCACGAGTCGCTTCCATATTGCGTGCCCTGATCGGAGTGGATAATCGTGCCGCGGGGCCGTCGTCGGCGAACAGCCATCAGAAGCGCATTCAGCACGAGCTCACGATGGATCGACGGACCAGCGGACCAGCCGATGACTTTGCGTGAGGAACTCGCGCTGTAGGAGATTCGGGATCAGGACCGAGGCCTTGCCGGCCACCCGGCCGCGGATTCGAAAGCCGGGTTGGGCGCGCAGACCGCTCGATCGCATCAAACGCGCGACACGATGCTTGCTGCACGTTTCGCCCGCTTCGCGAAGATCCAGGAACACACGAGGAGCCCCATAGATGCCATGGCTAGCGACGAAGGATGCGCGGATCAGGCGAAGTAGCCGGGCATCCTCCTGCGCTCGTTTAGAGACTGGTTGCTTTAGCCACCCGTAGTACCCGCTTCGGGCGACTTCGAGCACGCGGCACATCGTCTGGACGCCGTATTCATGCCCATGCGCTTTGATGAATTCATACTTCGCGCCAACTCGACCTGCATTCACTCGCTTGGCCATGGACCTCGTCCTCTGGAGTTACCCTAGGGGAGTGTCCACCAAATCCTGGTAACTCCATCTTCCAGAGCCCGAGCCCGACGTGATACGTACCGTCCAGCGAGTCGTAGAGGACTTGCCGGCTGCCGTCGGGAAGCTCGAGGACCGGATTGCTCGTAGGGTTTTGGCCAGTGATGCACATATTCACCGAGGCCTTCCTGAGGACACGACCATAGTGCAGCGTCCAACCTGCGCCGTAAGGCGAGTCGTCGCTCAGCATCTCGTTCATGCTCGAATACGAGCGCTGGACCTTAATGTCCATTCCACCGTTGCCGGGGACGCATAGATCCACGAAATGCCACTGAAGTTTTCCAGTGAACGGATCGACCCGCTCGTTTGGATGCTGGATTGCGGTGTCTCGCGTCAACGATTCACCCGTTTCCTGGTAAAAGCTGGGGACGGGCTCGTCAACACCGTCCGCAAGAGCCAGGCTGGCAACCGACCAGAGAACCATAAATCCTACGAGGCTACGCATGACATTTCCTCTCTCTGCGGCCTTCATTCCGAGGTTCGCAGGCCGAGCACCAAGTCTGCGTTCTCGACTCCGGCGGCGTCCAACTCATTGCGTACATCCTGAAGCGGTACCTTGAGCTCCTCGGGCAAGCAGCGGCTGATCGCTTCACAAGTCCTTTGGGAGGCGACGTAAATCAATAAGAGATCAGTGTCGCGATCGCTCAGCATCACCCAGTCGCCACCCGGATGCACTATCGCCAGCCTTTCTGCGCGTGATGCAATCGAATCGGCGGAACTTTCCGGCGCCCAGTGGACATCCCTAAAAAACTCATGCGCCTTTCGACTCGATAACCTAATCAAGGGGTAGAGGGCAAAGTGCTTCCCGAAGTAGTCTGACGGTGAGGGGTCCAATACCAGAAGGGTCAGAGTGTCTTCGGGCGCGGCACAATCGAGGAAATCCAGAAACTCGTCCGAGAACACGTTGCCCGCGCGACTCGCTGCCGCCACAAAGTGCCCCGGCTGTAAAAGAGGAAACGATTCTTTGCGATCGAAGACGACAAACGATCCGATTGCGCGCTGCGCTTCTTCAACATCGTTGATGTCCAAGGACCACGGAGTTGTCATATTTCTCAATCCTTTTTCAAGAAGCGAATCTCCTCCACTTGACGGCCCTCAACATACCGGTCCGCCGTTGGCCCTCTCGACTTGGACACCTGTCGGATAGTGTATTTTGCGTCACCTTTCATATAGTTGACCACTTTGCCGTCTTTGCTAAGCTCTTTCGTGAAACCGGAATCCTCAAGATTCTTAGCAAATTCTGAAGGCGAGGTATTCAAATCGGTATTCTTGTATTTGCTTCCCTTGCGAGTCGAGTCAACGCCCTGATACTTTGGATCATCATCGTCGGGGGGTGGTGCGCCACCGGCTTGACCGCTCCTGTCACCGGAAACGGCGGGTGGCGGAGAATCCTTTCCGGCTCCCTCTGACTCGCGATGTAGCCCATGAGCGATTTGCTGTACAAATCGGCGGACCGATTCCGCCTGCTGTTGTTTCGTTTCAGCGGATTCTAGGGATACGCCGATGACTATGCCGGTTGCGATGACTAGAGGAACTAGCAGTTCGCCAACACGTCAGTCGGCGTCGAGGTAGCTTAGGGGATTGTTATTCCCATACTCGAACCGGTTAAACGAGTGGAGGTTAGTTGAAGAGAATCGTGCGGGGTCCAAGCCTGCAAAGCGTCCGATAGTCGAGTCGTAGTACCGAGCCCCGAAGTACGACAACCCCGTCGTGTTGTCCTGGATCTGATTCGAGTCCACGGCGATGGCAACAAGGTTGGAGGCGTTCACGTACGTCGAGTACAGGAACCCGCTCCCGTCGGAGTTCAGCTTGAGGACGAACGACGACGACGATGACGGCTCCTGGGGAATCGCGCTCGCGGATGTCGTCGGGAAGTTGTTGCCCGTCAGCCGCCTCCTACGCCTACAGTAAAATGCGGCGTGCTTTTCAACTCGTACGAGTTCCTGCTGTTCTTCCTGCCGGCGGTGGTGATCTTGTATTTCGCCCTCGCGGGATTTCGGCTGGGTTTCCGCCTTCGCGGGAATGACGGTGCAGCGCGCGGGAACGACCGGATGGCGATCGCGTTCCTCGTCGCGGCGTCGTTCTTCTTCTATGCGTGGTGGCGCGCGGAGTACCTGTGGCTCCTCGTGGTGAGCATCGCGGTGAACTACGCGGTTGGACGCGTGACCGTCCAGCGTACGCGGAGCGGCGAACCCACGCGCGGGCTGCTGGTGCTGGGCATCGCCTTCGACCTCCTGCTGCTGGGCTACTTCAAGTACGCGAACTTCTTCCTCGAGAACGTCGCGTGGCTGGCCGGCATCGCGCCGCTGCATCTCAACGTGATCCTGCCTATCGGCATCAGCTTCTTCACCTTCACGCAGATCGCCTTCCTCGTGGACGCCTCCAAGGGCAACGCCCGCGAGCCTGATTTCCTCAACTATTCGCTCTTCGTGACCTACTTCCCGCACCTCCTCGCGGGGCCGATCCTGCATCACCGCGAGATGATGCCGCAGTTCGCCGACGCCAAGTTGAAGCGCGTTGACTGGGAGAATGTCGCGCGCGGCCTCGCGCTCCTCGCCATCGGCCTGGGCAAGAAGGTGCTCATCGCGGACACGTTGGCATTGCAGGCGAACGATGCCTTCGGATCGGTGCATCCGCTCACCTTCGGCGACGCGTGGCTCGCGATCCTCTGCTACACCCTCCAGATCTACTTCGATTTCAGCGGCTACACCGACATGGCGCTCGGCATGGCGCTCACGATGAACATCCGCCTGCCGCAGAACTTCGATTCGCCGTATCGCCAGCGCAATCTCCAGGAGTTCTGGCGCCAC
>DATBAI010000009.1:0-20272 GCA_036271595.1 Usitatibacter sp. | reverse complement strand
TCGGCCTCGATCCGTAGACGTTCGCAATCCGGACAGGTCTCTATGGGCCGAATCCGTGAGGGAGTGTCGTCGGGGTGCCGGCCACGCCTGGCGATTCGCCAATGGGGGTCGGCTCATGTGGTGGGCCGCTCATAGGCGAGGAGTTTGTCCAATTGTAACAATCGCGTATGTCAGAAAAGGCCTACGCGATCACGTACTTGAGTACGGCTTAAACAGACGCAACAGGCCTGGTACAGCCTCAATCCCCGGTCGGCTTCACCCCGGCCTTCTCGACCATCAGCACCACGGTGCGGCCCCGCGCGTGAGTGCAGTGCATGACTCCCGCGGGAACGGTGAATGCTCCGCCGGGCGCGAGGCTCACGGTACGGTCCTCCATCTCTATTTCGAGGAGGCCCTCGAGAACCATGAAGAATTCGCTTTCCCGCTCGTGCTTGTGCCAGTGGAAATCGCCGTCGAGGACGCCGAGGCGCACCCACGAGTCGTTCACTTCGCAGAGCGTGCGGTTCCACCAGGGAGTTTGCGCGGCGCCGACCGCGGTGACGTCGAAGGCCTCCGCGGGCTGGAACATCACGCTGGTCGTATCGATGTCGTAGCGGTTCTCGGCTTGGCTCATGGCGGCTCCGATGATTTACACATCTCCGATGCTAGCGTATTGTTTGTTACTTCGCCAATCGACGAAGTGAATGGCCGCCATCGACGCCTACGAAAGACTGGTCGCCCTTCTGGATGCGGAGGGCGCCCGGTACCGGATCATCGAGCACGCGCCCGAGGGCCGCTCCGAGATCGTGAGCGAGCTTCGCGGCCACGCGGCGCGCGAGTCGGCCAAGTGCATCATCCTCATGGTGAAGATCGGCAAGAAGGTCACGCGCTTCGTGCTGGCCGTCGTGCCCGGCGATTCGCGGGTGGACCTCGAGGCCATCAGGCGACGCACTGACGCGACCTCGGTTCGATTCGCGGAAAAGAGCCTCGCCGAATCCCTCGCCGGAAGTGTCTCGGGAACGATCCTGCCATTCCCGTTCGATCCGCGCCTGGAGCTTCTCGTCGACCCCGCTGTCGCAGCGTCCGCCACGATGTACTTCAATGCGGGGCGGCTCGACCGCTCCCTCGCGCTCGACACGCGGGACTACCTGCGGATCGCCCAGCCCGAAGTGGTGCCGATCGCCGTGCCGCCCGCCTAGAGATTCTTCGCGAGCTCGCCCTTCAGCTTGCGGATGCGGTCTTCGGCGCGCTTGTAGAACGTCCACTTCTTCGTGCGCTTGGCGCGCACCAGGCCAGCGTCGACCAATACCCTCATGTGCTCGCTCAATGTCGCCTGCGTGATGCCGAGCTTTTCCGCCAGCAGGAGGCCGCACACCCCGTCATCCACGAGGTCACCGTCCACCTGCTCGCGAAAATGCGCGCGCGGGTCCTTCAGCCACTCGAGGACGCGAAGGCGCTTGTCGTTCGAGAGCGCGCGCAAGGCCATGCCGAGCTTCATCGTGGCTGCAATTCTAGCCGAGGAACTTGGGCGACAATGGCGCCTCTCAACGACTCTTCCAACAGGGAAAGCACCATGGCGGATCTACAGAAGATCGACGTCGTCCAGGGAACGGGCAAGGAAGCGCACAAAGGCCGCGTCGTCGTGCACTACACCGGTTGGCTGCACGATCCCGCGAAGTCCGACGGTCACGGCACGAAATTCGACAGTTCCCACGACCGGCGCGATCCCTTCGAATTCGAGCTCGGCACGGGCCAGGTGATCCGCGGCTGGGACGAGGGCGTGGCCGGCATGAAGGTGGGCGGCAAACGAACCCTCATCATTCCGCCGGAGATGGGCTACGGCGCGCGCGGTGCGGGCGGCGTGATACCTCCCAATGCGACGCTCGTCTTCGACGTGGAGCTGGTGGACGTCGGCTAAGCCGCGGCCTAGATCTCCTGCAAGTCGTGCCCCACGATGAGGTTCCCGGAAAAATACGGGCGCACCGCGTCCGCCCAAACCTCGTCCTTGAGGAACGGGTAGCCGCCGGGAACGAAGTGCGATAGCACGAGCGTCTTCACGCCGGCCTCGGTCGCGACGCGCCCGACTTCCTCGCAGGTCGAGTGGGCGGCGAGCAGGTGCTCGCGCAAAGTCTTCGCGTTGGTCTCGGTGGCGATCAACTGCTCGAGGGACGGCATGTGCATCACCTCGTGGACCAGGACGTCGGCGCCCTGGGCCAGCTTCACGAGGTTCTTCGAGGGCCGCGTGTCCCCCGAGATGACGATCGAGCGGTCGTGGCAGTCGAAGCGATAGGCGAAGGCCGGCGTCACGGGCGGATGCTCGACCACCGCCGCGGTGACCATGACGTTCTCGTCCTGCATCACGGCGCCGCCCGAAGTGATCTCGTGCGGCACGATCAGGTCCTTCAGCGGCTGGCGTCCCTCGTCGGCGATGCGCGTGCGGATGTCGTAGTCGTTCAGTTGCAAGAAGAGCCGCGTCATCTCCGTGAGCGGAGGTGGCCCGTAGGTGTCGACCCGCTTCGTGAGATCGGTCGCCCACGCGAGGAGCAGCAGGTTGCCGTAGTCCGCGTTGTGGTCGGAATGCTGGTGCGTGAGGAAGACGCTCCTTATCGACGAGAGCTTCAGCTTCGCGAGCACCATCTGGCGCGCCACGCCGTTGCCGCAATCGATCACGTATGAAACGCCGTTCACGACGATCACCTGCGCGGGCGCGGATCGATTCGGCTTCGGGGTGGGGCCGCCCGCGGTCCCCAGGAGGATGAGGCGCGACCTGGGCTTTGCGTCGGTGGAAGGCTTCGCCTCCTCGGCGAATGCGCCCGGGAAGGGCAGCGCCGAGACCAATGCGGCGCCGGCGCCGAGGAATCCGCGGCGAGTGAGACGCTTCCGTGACGGATCGCGATCGGTCATGGCCGCTCCTTACTTGGACGCGGGTGCCGCGAGGTAGGCCTTCGACTGCGCTTCGCCTTTGACCGGCGTCATCTTGTCGGGATCGATCCGGATCATCAGGTAGTTCACGTGGTCGTCGATCTTCGTGAACCAGTGGCCGGTGCCCGCCGGAATGACGACGACATCGCCCGCCTTGACCTGGTAGGCCACGCCGTCGCGAATTTCGCTTCCATTGTTGCCGGGGCCGTTGAATTCGACGACGGTTCTCAGGTTCGCGGGGCGCCGCTGGCGGTTCGTGATGTCCGGCCCCAGGACCAGCGTCGCCGAACCGGAGATGATGTGGTAGACCTCGCTCACCTGGTCGTGCTCGGCGACGGAATCCTTCGCGGGCTTCTCGAGCTTCCCCCGATACACCATGCCGATGCCGATGTGGGCCTTTCCGATGTCGACGTCCCGCACCTGCTGGTCGAGCAGCTTCTCCGCGAGCGCCTTCTTCGTATAGGCGTCGAGCTCGGAGAGCGGGATGTACGTTCCCGGGCACATGTTGCAGGTCGGCTGCGGGTCGGTCGGGTTCGCTTGGCCGAGCGCCGCGGTCGCGGCGACGAGGCAGGCCGCCGCGACGAGCAGCGATGAATGGTTTTCCATGGGCTCCCCTTGTTTGCAGGACGGATTGTCGCTCATTCCAGCGGCGCGGGAAGGGCGCCCGTTGCAGCCGTAGGAATACGAAACGGTACCGTTGCGTTGCGTTGATTTTCGTGCTAGGTTGAGAGGATCGGGCGGGTTGCCGCCCCACGCTTTTGGAGCCACACATGACGAAGCAGAAAACCCGCGCCCTCGGCGCCGCGCTTGCCCTGGCCCTCGCGGTCGCGCCGGTCTCTTCCGCCCTCGCCGCCAGCCACTACCGCGGCGGCCATGGCGGGCACGGCGCGTGGCACGGTGGCGGCCGTTCGTATCACGGGGGGCACGGCGGGTTCGGCTGGGGCCTCGCCGCTGCCGCGGCCGCGATCATCACCGCGCCGATCCTGCTCGCCGATGCCGTCGCCGCGCCCCGCTACGGCCCGCCGGCGCCGGGCTATTACGACGCGCCTTACCAGGCCCCGCCCCAGGCGTACTACCAGGCGCCCCCGCAGGGCTACTACCCGCCTCCACAAGAGCAGTACCAGTACGCGCCGCCGCAGGGCGAGGACCCATATGCACCGCCCCAAGCGCAGTACCAGTACGCTCCGCCGCAAGGCCAGTATCAGTACGGCCCGCCACAGGGCCAGTATCAATACGCCCCGCCCCAGGGCCAATACCGCTACGGGCCGCCGCAGCAGTATCAGTACCAGCCGGATCCGCGCGGCTTCGACGAGCCGAACGGCCGCTGACCGCCCGGGATGCGGCGCAAGAAGGCGTCCGCCCGAAGCCCGTCTCGGGGCGGCCGCCCTTCGCTCGAGGAATCCGGGCGGCTTGCCGATCGCATCCTGGATGCCGCGACCGAGCTCTTCCTCGCCGAGGGCTATGGCGCGACCAGCATCGAGCAGGTAGCTCGCCTCGCGCGAGTTTCCAAGCGCACGTTCTATTCGCGCTTCGATGACAAGGCGGCGCTCTTCGGCGCCGTCCTGCATCGGATCGTCGAGGGCCTCAAGCCCGCCGGCGAGGTTCCACTCATCGAAGGCAGAAACCTGGCCGCGATCCTCCAGCGCCTGGCCGAGTTGATCCTGCGCGCGGCGCTCGCTCCGCAGGCGATCGCGGTGCATCGCCTCATCGTGGGCGAATCGGCCCGGTTCCCCGCGCTGGCCGCGGCGGTGAATCGCAATGCCGCGACCGAGGAGGGCGTGGCCCTCATCGCGAGCCTGCTCGAACGCGAAGCGCGCGCCGGCACGATCAAGCTGGACGATCCGCACTTCGCGGCCAGCCACTTTCTCCACATGGTGATCACGGTTCCGCAGCGCGTCGCGATGGGACTGGAGAAGCCCATGACCGAAGCCGAACTGCGGAAATGGCCCGGAAAGGTCGTGAGGCTATTCCTCGAAGGCGTGGGTTCGCGAAGATCCCCTATCCGGTAGGACGCGAAAACGCGAAGGTGTACTCTCATTGCGCTTGGCCAACGCCGGACCTGTCTCGCCCGATTCCACCACGCCCCACGGAGGAGCTCCCATGAAAATCAACCTCAAGATGCTCGCGTTGCCGGCGGCGCTCGTTGCTTGCGCGCTGCCCCTCACCAGTTGTAACGACAGCCATGCGCAAACTCCGGTATTCACGCTCTCCAGCCCGGACCTCGCCAACGGAACCTTCTCGACGAAATTCATCCTGAACGGATTCGGCTGCACCGGCCAGAACGTCTCGCCCCAGCTCGTGTGGGTCAACCCACCGGCGGGGACGGTGTCCTTCTCGCTCCAGCTCTACGATCCGGACGCGCCCTCGGGCAGCGGCTTCTGGCACTGGGCGGTCTACGACATGCCCGCGAGCACGACAGGCCTCGCGCAAGGCGCGGCCAATAGCCAGGCGACGCTTCCGCCGGGCTCCTTCGGCGGCAACACCGATTTCCTCGACACGGGGACCACCGGAGGCAACGGAAACTACGGCGGTCCGTGCCCACCCGCGGGGGATCCGCCGCATCACTACACCTTCACGCTCTACGCCCTGTCGGTTCCCCAGGTCGAAGTGGCAGCGGGGGTTCCCAAGACTGGAACCGCCGGGCTATTCGGCTTTGCGTTGGGAAGAGCCGGCGTTGGGCCCGCGGTGCTCGGCAAGGCCACGCTCACCGCGACTTACGGGCGATAAGCTGGCTTGCGGCTCCTACCGGCCACGCAAGCGCCGGTAGGAGCCTCGAGCTCTTCGGCCTCCTACATCTGCGGCATCCGCTCGTGCCACTCGGTCGCCTTCTCGTAGGCGTGGCCCACGCGTAGCACCGTCGCTTCCTCGTAGCCGCGCCCCACGACCTGCAGCGACGTCGGCAATCCTTCGCGCGTGAATCCGTTGGGCACGACGAGCCCGCATAAATCCAGGATGTTCACCCAGCGCGCGAAGCGCACCGGCGCGGCGTCATAGTCGATCTCGCCGAGCGGGAACGCCACGGTCTCGGTGCTTGGCGTGAGGAAGGCGTCGATGCCGTTCATGGCGTCGATCCATTTGCGCTTCAGCGTTTCGCGAAGATGCAGTGACGCGAGGTACTCGTGCGCCGCAATCTTCGCGCCCGCGAGGAGGCGCCGGCGCACCACGTCGTCCACCTTCTTGCCGGGATCGTCCATCGTCGCCCGGTTCACGAGATAACCCTCGGCATTCGTGATGTTCGTCATGTTGGTGAAGTCGCCGAGGCGGAAGGGCAGCTCGATGTCCACGATCTTCGCGCCCAGCTTCGCCAGCGCTTCGAGCGACGCGTCGTAGGCCTCGAGCACTTCCGGTTGCACGCCCTCGCGCTCCTCTTTCGGCAGGCGCGCAAGCTTGAGGCCGTGCACGCCCGCATCGATCGTGGGCATCGGATCGTCCGCCGCATGGCGCTGCGTGAGCGGATCCAGCGGATCGGGTCCCTGCAGCAGGTTGTAGAGCAGGGCGACATCGCGAACCGTTCTCGCGAGCGTGCCCGGTGTGTCGAGCGTCGGGCTCAACGGCAGGATGCCATGGGTGCTCAAGCGGCCGATCGTGGTCTTGAGGCCCGTGATCCCGCACCAGGCCGCCGGCTGGCGAACCGAGCAGCCGGTATCGGTGCCGAGCGCCCAGGGCGCCATGCGCGCGGCGACCGCCACGCCCGAGCCGCTGCTGGAGCCGCCGGGCACGCGCGCAACCTTCAGATCCCACGGATTCCAGGGCGTCCCCATGTGCTGGTTCGTGCCCCATGCGCCGCAGGCGAATTCGACGGTGTGCGTCTTGCCGAGCACGATCATTCCCTGCGCGAGCGCCTTGCGCACGATCGTGGCCGTCGTGTTCGCGACGTGGTCGAGGCGGCTCGCCGAGCCGCCGGTCGTGACGTGGCCCTCGATGTCGATGATGTCCTTGACGGCGATCGGCACGCCGTGGAACGGACCCCGGGATCGACCGTTGCGGATCGCCTCGTGCGCGTCCTTCGCCGCGGCGCGCGCTTCGTCCGCATAGACCTCGACGTATGCGTGCAACGTGGGATCGAGCTTCGCCATGCGCACGAGATACGCTTCGATCGCGTCC
The DNA here is from genome assembly GCA_036271595.1 of Usitatibacter sp. Classification (GTDB taxonomy): domain Bacteria; phylum Pseudomonadota; class Gammaproteobacteria; order Burkholderiales; family Usitatibacteraceae; genus Usitatibacter. The sequence goes on along the minus strand of DATBAI010000009.1, from coordinate 13,267 downwards.
ACCGGTGAAATACGCTGGGCGGCGATCGCTTGGGAGAGATCCTTCGCGGAACGAAGGCAGGGATCCTTGGCGGTCATGCGCGAGCTCGTTGCGGAGCGTATCATGCGGTGCCATGAAGTCGCTGCGCGGTCTTTTCGCTTCGCTCTGGCTCGCACTGGCCCTGCTCGTGGGCCAGCAGGCCGCGCAGTTGCACGACCTGGGCCATGCCCTGAAGGCCGTGCAGGGCGAGACGCAGGACCAGCATCCCGGTTCCGACAAGTGCGACAAGTGCTCGCTCTATGCGCCCTTCTCGGGCGCGGCGGCGAGCTTTGTGCCCATCTTGGTCGCGGTCTCCGTGGCGATCATCGCCGCGCTGGCGATCTCGCTTCCCGCGATTTCGCGCACGGTCGTCTTCTCGCGCAGCCGCGCTCCTCCGTCCCTCCACTGAAGTCCTGAAACCCGCAGCTCGTTGCGGCCCGCGAACGCTCGCGCGCCGCCGAACCGTATCGGACTCTGGAGGTTTTCATGGGGAAGTCCCCTTGGGCGATTGTGATCGCCTGCGCAGTGCCGTCCATCGCCCTCGCGCAGGCCGCCGTGCCTGCCGACGCGTCGGACGTGGAAGTCCAGAAAACGCAATCCATCCAGGTAATCGGCAAGCGCCTCGACGAGGCGCGTAACCTGTTGTCGCCGGACACGGGCAGCACCGTCTACCGTTTCGATCGGCGCGACATCGAGACGCTGCCGCTGGGCGAATCGACCCCGCTCAATCAGGTGATCCTGCAGGCGCCGGGCGTCGTGCAGGATTCCTACGGCCAGCTCCATGTCCGCGGCGATCACGCCAACATCCAGTACCGCATCGACGGAGTCGTGATTCCCGAGCCGATCAGCGGTTTCGGCCAGGCCTTCGACGCGCGGTTCGCCGAGCGCATCAACGTGCTCACGGGCGCGCTGCCCGCGCAATACGGCTACCGCACCGCGGGTATCGTGGATATCCACACGCGCGGCACGATACCGGACAACGGGGGAAGCCTCAGCCTTCTTGGTGGCAGCCATTCCCACGCCGAAGCCGACGGACAGCTCTTCGGCTCCGTCGATTCCTTCAGCTACTACCTCACCGGATCGTTCCTGCGAAACGACCTCGGCATCGAGAACCCGACCCCCGAGCGAGACGCCCTCCACGACGCCACACGGCAGAGCAAGGGTTTCGGCCAGCTCTCCTACTTGCTCGGCGCCGACAGCCGGGTGAGCTTCACGTTCGGGAGCGCCGACAACAAGTTCGAGATCCCGAACGTTCCGGGCCAGGATCCCGCGTTCTCGCTTGCCGGTGCGCCGCCGAAACCCTCGGCCGGGCTCGACGCGCGCCAGAACGAGAAAAACTCCTTCCAGGTCCTCTCGTACCAGCGATCGGCCGGCCAGGACCTCGACTACCAGATCTCCCTGTTCCACCGCTATACCGACGTTACCTATCATCCCGATCCCGTCGGCGATCTCGAATTCAACGGGATCGCAGCGCAAATCCTGCGCCGCAACGTCGCGGGCGGTGCGCAGGGCGACATGAGTTACCGGCTGGGGGACCGGCACACGCTGCGGGCCGGTTTCTTCGCCAGCCGCGAGCGCTCCATCGTGAACGACTCATCGGCGGTATTCCCCGCCGACGACGAGGGTAACCAGGCGAGCGACGTGCCGATCAACGTCCAGGACAACGGCCGGATTTTCGGCACGCTGTTCGGCCTCTACCTCCAGGACGAGTGGTCGGTGACCCCGGGGCTCACCGTGAATTACGGCCTGAGGGGCGATCGGGTCGACACCGTGGTGAAGGAAGGGCAGGTGAGCCCGCGCGTCGGGCTGGTGTACGACCTCTCGGGAAGGACGCGCATCCACGCCGGCTACGCGCGCTATTTCACACCGCCGCCCACGGAGAAGATCGACACGACGAGCGTGGCGCTCTTCCAGGGCACCACGAACGCGCTGCCGTCGGATGCAAACACGGCGGTGAAGTCCGAGCGATCCGACTACTACGACGCGGGTGTCTCGCACCAGCTCACCGATTCGACCACGGTAGGGCTGGACGCCTACTACCGCGATGTCCGCCACCTCCAGGACGAGGGCCAGTTCGGCAGCGCCTTGATCTTCTCGGCCTTCAACTACGAGCGGGCCAAGGTGTCCGGCGTCGAACTCTCGGGGGCGTACCGGCACGGCGCATTCTCGGCCTACGCGAACGTCGCGTTCTCGCGTGCGGTCGCGAGAGGCGTCGAGACCGGCCAGTTCAATTTCGATCCCGACGAGCTCGACTACATCGCGCGCAACTGGGTTCACCTGGATCACGACCAGCGCGTGGCGGCGTCAGGCGGGGTTTCCTATCGCCTGGGCGGCGCGACCCTTACGGCGGACCTCGTCCACGGCAGCGGCCTTCGCCGGGGGTTCGCGAACAGCGACCACCTGCCGGGCTACACGACGGTGAACCTGGGTCTCGTGCATTCGTTCGACGGCCCCGCCGGCAAGCTCGAGGCGCGCCTCGCCGTAGTGAACCTCCTCGACAGGACCTACGAGCTGCGCGACGGAACGGGCATCGGCGTCGGTGCGCCACAGTTCGGACAGCGGAGATCGTTCTACGCCGGGATCACGCGGAGGTTCTGATGGATATCCCTTGCCGCGACCCTTGATGCAATGGGCAACGTTTTGCACCCGCTCACCATTTTCCTGCTGGCGCTCGTCATCCCGGCTCTCGTCGTGGTCGCCATCGCGGCGGATTTCTTCGGCGCGGAACAGCTTGAGGGACTCGCGTTCATGGGCGCGACCCTCGGGCTGGGATGGCTGTTGACCTCATCGTCCCGCAGGAAAAGGCGGGCCAAAATGTTACGGCGTCGGGCGAAGCGCCGGTGAGGCCGGCCGGAACCCTTTCGCCAGCATCTTGTACAGCGGCCTCGGGCACACGAGTCGGGACGTGCCGTAGGCGATGAGGGATGCCGCCATCAACGGCAACGCCATGTCGGAGTCGCGAGTCATCTCGATCACGATCACGAATGCCGTGATGGGCGCCTGCACCACGCCCGAGAAGTAGGAAACCATCCCGATCACGGCGACCGCGGCGACTGGCGCGGTCCCAAGCAGCGCCGCGGCGTTCTGCCCGAAGCCCGCGCCCACCGCCAGCGAGGGCGAGAAGATGCCGCCGGGGATGCCGCTCGCATACGAGATGATCGTGGCGATCATCTTCAGCGCGCCGAACGATTGCGGCACGACGTGGCCGTCCTGGAGGATCGAGCGCGTTTCCGCATAGCCGGTACCGTAGATCGTATTGTCCGAGGCGAACCCGACCAGCGCGAGGGCGAGGCCGCAGAGCGCCGCGAACACGACGGGGCGCTCGCGCTTCAACCTCCAGAGCGGGCCGTCCAGCGCGGCGCCCGAAGCGATCACGGCGCGGGCGAAAAGGCCCCCGAGCAGCCCTCCCGCCGTCCCACAGAGGAGCACCACGCTCCAGCCCTCGGCGAAGCTGAGCGTGGCGTTCGTATGGCCGAAGTAGGCGTAGTTGCCGAGCAGGGACAGCGAGACGATCCCCGCCACGATCACGGCGGTGATCACGATGCCGCTGGTGCGCTGCGAGAACGAGCGGCTCATCTCCTCGATCGCGAATACGACGCCCGCGAGTGGCGCGTTGAACGCCGCCGCGATGCCGGCCGCGCCGCCCGCGAGGATCAGGCCGCGCTTCATGGTTTCGTGCGGGAACGAGGAGATCCGGCTCAGCGAATACATGATCGACGCCCCGATCTGCACCGTCGGGCCCTCTCGGCCGATGGAGGCGCCCGACAGCAGGCCGAGCAGCGTGAGGCCGATCTTGCCCGCCGCGGTGCGCAGCGAGAGCAGCCGGTCGCGCATCGGCTCGTCATCGTAGGCGAGCACCGCGATGCTTTGGGGGATGCCGCTACCCTCCGCGCCGCGAAAGAAGCGCCTCCCGAGATAGCTGCACAACGCGAGCCCCGTGGGCGCGAGCACGAAGGCCGCCCACGGCCACGAATGCAGGATCCGGCCCAGCAGTTGGTTGGCATAGGTCGCGGCGAGCGCGAAGGCCACGGCGGCGAGTCCTACGCCGACGCTGCCGACCAGGAACACGAAGCGGCGGTTCCAGAGCGACCGGGAGAACCAGATGTGCCTCGAGCGGCGGGCGATGCGAAGCCTCAGGGCGCGGCGCAAGGGCGTCATGGCGTCGGCACCTCACGCGAAACGTGAAGTGGCGGCACGCGCTTCGCCCAGGGCATCGCTTCCTCGAGGGCCGCGGCGAGCTGCAACACCACGTGCTCGTCCGCAGGGCGCGTTCCCAGCTGTATCCCGATGGGAAGGCCGTTCGTGTGCATCGCGAGCGGCAGCGAGATGGCGGGCGTTCCCATGACGTTGTGCGGCAGCGTGAACTGGACGGGGCCGCGCATCAATTTCTCGGGGAGCTCCTCGAATGAGACGTCGTTGCGCCCGAGATTGTAGTTGCCCCACGGCTCGGAAGTGCGTGCCGTCGTGGGGGACAGCCACACGTCATACCTCGAAAAATACGCGCCCACCGATCGACGTGCCGTGTTGAGGTATGCGATCGAACCGAGGAATGCCTCGGCCTTCATCTGCCGTGCGTACTCGTAGATCCCGAGCACGATCGGCTCGAGGGTATCGGGGCCGATCGCGCGGGCGCTGCGCTTCGAATAGCCCGCGAGCCTGAGATCGAAGCCGAAGAACCAGATGTCCATCATCGCGCGTAACGCCTCGAGGCCGTCGAAGCGCGGGCTTTCCTCCGTGATCTCGTGGCCCATGTCGCCCAGCATGCGCGCGACGCGTTCGACCGCCGCTCGAACCTCGGGATCGACCGGGAAGCCCATCAGCGCATCCGTGGACCAGCCGATGCGAAGGCGCTTCGGTTTCAGGCGGGAGAGCGCCGCGTACGGCTGGGCGGGTTTCGGGATCAGGAACGGGTCGCCCGGCTGCGGGACCGCCATGCAGTCGAGCAACGCCGCAGCGTCGCGCACGCTCTTCGCCTGCACGAAGTTCATGCCGAGCCCATAGCCGTTCTCGTCCAGCTGCGGGCCGTAGGAGATGCGTCCGCGGGAGGGCTTGAATCCCACGCCCCCGCAGAAGCTCGCGGGAATGCGGATCGATCCGGCGATGTCGGTGCCGTGTGCGATGGGAACCATGCCGGAAATCACGGCCGCCATGCCGCCGCCCGTCGAGCCGCCCGCGGAATATCCATGGTGCCACGGCGTGGAGGTGTTGCCGTAGAGGGCGCTTTCGGCGGTGCCCGCCATCGAGTATTCGGGCGCGGCGCTGCGGCCGATGATGTTGAGCCCGGCGGCGCGAAAGAGCTGCGCCACGTGCGTGTCCTCCTCGCACACCATGCCCTTGCAGAGCCGGCTGCCGAACTCGATCTTGCGGCCCGCCTCGTGCCCGAAGACGTCCTTGATGAGGAAGGGCACGCCCCGGAAGGGGCCCTCGCCGAGGCGCGCTTCGTCGAGCGCGTCGATACGGTCGGCGTAGGTCTCCACGACGGCGTTCACCTTCGGATTCAAGGCCTCGATGGCGCGTGCGGCGGTTTGCGCCATCTCGCGCGCCGATACCTGGCCGCTCGCGATGAGGGCGGCGATCCCCAGGGCGTCGTGGGCGGCGTATTCCTCGAGATCCATGCAATTGCCTCCGTCGTCGCGCATGGTATCGCCTAGAATGGCCGCGTGCAGAACATGCGGCTTTCGGGCTTCACCGCGCTCCTCGCGATCTTCGCCGTCGTTTGCACGATATTCGCGGGCGTGGTGACCGCGAGCGAATGGTCCTCGGGCAAGACGACGAACCTGGACACGGACCTTCAGATCGTGGCGGTGGCCGCGGGAATGGCGGTCGCGATGTTGCTCCTCACGCGCCTCCTCTCCGTGCGGGAGGCCAGGGAGCCGGTGCCGGCGGCGGTGGATCCCGGCGCGCCATCGCGGGTCTTCGGCCTCCTCTGCGGCTCGATCGGCGTCTTCATGATCGGCTTCGCCATCTTCCGCATCTCGACCGCGGCGCTTCCGCCCGACGGCTACATGGCCATACCCGCGGGCCTCATCTTCGTCTTTGGCGGCGTGCTGATCGCGCTCCCCACCGGTCGGGTACGCGCGCGGCGGGTCTTCGCGGCACTTCTCGTGACCGCCTTCGCGGTGTGCTTCGACTGGGTCGCCTTCGTTCCCGGCGAGCGCCACTTCAGCGGTGGAATCTCGATCGGTGCCGGCGCGTTCGGCTTTTCGCCGGGCGCCCTCGCGGGGAGGATCATCTTCGGCATCCCCGCCGTTCTGATGACCGTCGCCGCGCTGGTGATGTGGGTGCGGATGAAATGATCGCGAGGCGGGATCTCGAAGGGCTCGATCGCGCGGATCCCCTGCGCGAATTCCGCGCGCAGTTCGAGCTGCCCACGGACGTGGTCTATCTCGATGGAAACTCGCTGGGGGCGCTCCCGAAGCGGGCACGCGACCGGGTCGCCGCGGTGGTGGCCGATGAATGGGGGCGCGGCCTCATCCGAAGCTGGAACGACGCGGATTGGATCTCCGCGCCGCAACGCACCGGCGACAAGATCGCGCGGTTGATCGGCGCGCAACCGGGGGAGGTCGTCGCCGCCGATTCCACGTCGGTGAACCTCTTCAAGGCGCTATCGGTTGCGGTGCGGGCGAATCCGGGGCGGCGCCTGATCGTCTCCGAGAAGGCGAACTTCCCGACGGACCTGCACGTGATCCAGGGCCTGGCGGCGCAATTGGGGGGCGACGTGGAGCTCGCTCTCGTGGACGGCACCGATGAGGCGATGGAGCGTTTCCTCGCCGAGCGAGGCCGCGAAGTCGCCGCCGTGCTCCTCACGCACGTCCACTACACGACCTCTCGGATGTACGACCTGGCCCGAGTCACGGATGCCGTTCATCGCGCCGGCGCCCTGGTGGTCTGGGACCTTTCGCATTCGGCCGGCGTGATGCCGGTGGACGTTGGCGGCTGCGGCGCGGACTTCGCGGTGGGCTGCGGCTACAAGCACCTGAATGGCGGCCCGGGTGCGCCCGCGTTCATCTACGTTGCGCTCCCACTCCAGGATCGGTTTAGCCAGCCGATCTCGGGCTGGATGGGCGATGCGCGCCCGTTCGAATTCCGCGGCGACTACGAGCCGGCGCCGGGAATCCTGCGTTATCTCAGCGGGACGCCCGCCGTCATCGGCATGGCGGCGCTGGAGGCGAGCGTCGAGGTGATCCTGGAAGCGCCGATGGCGGCGATCCGCGCCAAGTCGATCGCGCTGGGAGACGCCTTCATCGAGCTCATGGATCGGCAATGTGGCGGGCAGGGCTTCGAGCTCGTGAGCCCTCGCGCGGGCGAGCGGCGCGGAAGCCACCTGTCGTATCGCCACGCGGCGAGCTATCCGCTCATGCAGGCCCTGATCCAGCAAGGCGTCATCGGCGATTGCAGGCCGCCGGACCTCGTGCGCTTCGGCTTCGCGCCGCTCTACACGCGCTTCGTGGACGTCTGGGATGCGGTCGCGAGGATCGCGGAGACTACGTCCGCGCGCGGCTGGGAACGGCCCGAGTTCCAGGCGCGCCGCGCCGTGACTTGAATACCGCGGTCGCGAGGAACGCGGCCAGCGCGCCCGAAAAGATCCCTACGCCGAACCAGTCGCCTCCGGCAAGGCCCGAGAGCGCGGTATAGCCGCCCAGCACCGCGGCGGCGAGGATCCAGTTGGCGCAAAAGGCGAGGCCGCGCGACCACTCCGCGAGGAAGGCGGAGCGCGAGAGCGCGAACGCGAGCCCGAAGTAGACGGGGATGACGAGGAAAGCGAACCAGATATCGGGACGTTGCATCACGGCCGAAGATACCAAGCCCTGTCGGCACCGGGAAGTTGTGCGGAATTTCACATGAAACCGAACCGCCCTGTCCCCTTTTTCGCGAAAAAAGGGCTCTGACCCTATTCGACGTCGGGGTTGGGGACGACGTAACGCAGGAAGCCGCTGTGCGGGGCGTACTTGTCGTAGAGGCCGCGCGCGCGGTAGTTGGTCTCGCGGGTGGACCAGTACACGCGCTGCCAGCCGTGGCGCTTCATCTCGGCGAGGACGAAGTCGATGAGCGCCTCGCCCACGCCGCGTGCGCGAATCGCGGGGTCGACGAAGAGGTCCTGGAGGTAGCAGACGAGCGCGGGCGTTCCGGTGCTCTCGTGCAGGAGATAGTTCGTCATTCCGACGACGCGGCCATCGACTTCGGCCACGGCCGCGTAGACCGGCGCCTTGGGATCCACGATGCGCGACCACACGTGCCGCGCGATGGCCTCATCGGGCTCGCGCTCGTAGAAGCGCGTGTACGCGTCCAGGAGCTCGCGCCAGCGGTCGTAGTCCCTCGCTTCGGCGGGACGGACAACGGCGGACGCCATCAGCGTGGCGCGGGCTGCGCGGACACGAGCGTGAGGTATTGCTTCAATTTCGCCTTCACCTTCGCTTCGTTCTCGGGGCCCATGCGCACGAGCACTTTCTGCCCTGCGGAGGCGGCCTCGAGATCGGGATCGGCGAATTCGAAGAGGACGTGCGGCGTGACGAGCCTCACCGGCCCCTTGGGCTCGGGTGCTTCGAGGAGGTTGTCAATCGCTTCGACCAAGCGGTCGTTGAAGTAGCCGTTCGGATAGCCCAGCTCCACATACGCCTGCTGGAAGAGGGGATAGAGCTTCAGGTAGAGCGCGGTGGCGGCCGCCGGATCGACATGATCGGACACCGTCACGAAAGCCGTGTAGCGAGCCGAATTGGCGGGCGCCATCGCGAGCGTGTCGCCGCTGCCGCTCGCCTTGAACGTGCCGCCGATGCCGCGGACCGGGCTCAGGCGCCGCGCGAAGTGCTCCCGTGGCAGGTTATCCACCGTGGCCGTGATGTTGCGGACCAACTGCTCGGGGACTACCCATTGCGCGAACGCCTCGGGCCCCAGCAGCCGCTGCAGGGCCTCGATCACCGTGGGATCGCTCGCGGCGAGCGCGGGCAGCGGCTGGTCCGGCTGCGTCGAGACCGGATATTTCGGGCCCGCGGGAGCTGGCGGAACGACGGCTGCGGGGGGCGGAGGCGGCGGCGGGGGCGGTGCGCTGGGCCAGAAGAAATAGAGTCCCGCCGCGACGATCGCGGCGAGCACCAGCACGACGAGGATGATCCGGGAAGCGCGCATACGGGTGAACCGCCATCATTTTATCGCGCGGCGGCCGCCGGCGCGGGCGGCCTGTAACAATTTTGCGAATCCTTGTCGGCGGATTGCGGCATCCTACGCGCATGCGTTGGCTCCGGATTTCGGTCCTCGCCTTGCTGGCGGCCGTCGTGATCGCGGCGGCTCTCCTTTTCCTCATTGGCGCGGGCCAGCTGGTGCGCACCGCGCGCGGCGCTCGGGTGCCCGCCACCGTGCGCGGCGTCTCGCCGCATCGCACGCAAGTGGTCCTTTTCCGGGATACGGTGCTCGCCAATGAGAGAAGCGGCAGCCCGGCGCAGCTGAACGCGTTCGAATCGTCCACCCGCGAGCTCTATTGGCGATCCGACGCCCTTTCCGGCGAGCGCCTCGTCATCGAATACCTGCGCGCGCTCGCGCTCTTCGACAACGCGCATTCCACGATCATCGACCTGAAGGTGAAGCGGGTGCCGTTGCGGTTCCACTGGTTTTCCGATGGGCTGTACGTGGTGAAGGTCGCGCCGGGCCTGGACCCGTTGCTCGGAGCGAAGGTCGTGGGCCTCGAGGGCCGTGATCCCGAGGAGTTGCTGCGCTTGCTGGAGCCTTACGTGCCGGGTGTGCCGGGTTGGCGCCGCTACCGCAGCGAAGCGCTCTTTACCTCTCCCGCCGTGCTGCGGGCGCTGGGCGCTTCCAGCGACGAATCGATGCTTCTCATCGACTACGAGAAACCGGGGCAGGCGCGCGGCAGCCTCGCGGTCGTGGTGCAGGCGAGCCCGCCGCCGGGAGATGCGTTCCGCGAATTCCGCCACGTCTTGCCCGGCGACGAATCCTTCGAGACCAAAGGGTGGCTCCGCGCAGGCGACGCGATCGCGAAGAAGCCGCTGTATCTTCGCGACCTGCCGAGCCCGTTCGCGCGCGCATGGCTGCCGGAGCTGAAGGCCGAATACCTCCGGCTGGATGGCAGCAACTCGACGCAGCAGGTGGACCTTCCGTCCTTCCTCGACGCTTCCGTGGACGAGATGGAAGCGAACGGGGCGAAGCACGCCATCGTCGACCTGCGCTTCGATTGGGGCGGGAATTACATGCTTGCGCGCCGCTTCGCCCCGCGCCTCGCCTCGGCGATCCCCGCCGACGGCAGGATCTTCGTGATCACCGGGCCGAACACGTTTTCCGCCGGCCTCATCCTCGCCGCGCGCATCAAGCACTTCGCGGGGCCGCGCGTCGTGGTCGTGGGGGAGCCGGTGGGCGATCGCCTCGAATTCTGGGCGGAGGGGCTCGACGTGGAACTGCCCCCGAACGACCCCGAGCTCTATCTTTCCACCGCGAAGCACGACCTCGCGCACGGCTGCCGCTGGCTCGACCGCGACTGCTTCGTGCTGGACAAGCTCTTCCCGGCAGCCGCGGGAAGCCTCGACGTGGTCCTTCCTGCCCGCAATTCGTTCGCCGACTACATGGGAGGGCGGGATGCCGCGCTGGAAAGGATCGCGGCCGCGATTTCGCGGTAATCTCGGGGGATGAAAACCGCAGCCCTGCTTTGCATCGCGTTGTTCCCGTTGGTGGCACACGCCGCCGATCCGCTCGAGGATGAGTTGATCGCCATGGAGAAGGCCTCGTGGGTCGCGTGGAAGGCGCACGATTCGCGCTTCTACGAAAGCTTCCTCTCCGACGACCACCTAGAGGTCCACGGCATGGGCGTGGGCGGCAAGACGGGTGTCGTGGCGCTGGTCGCAAGCGGCGCCTGCAACGTCGAGAGCTACTCGCTGGACCACTTCGAGTTCCGGCGCCTTTCGGCGGATTCGGCGCTCCTCAACTACCGCGCCGAGCAGAAGACCACCTGCGCGGGCGTCGCCGTCCCCAGCCCCGTCCGCGCCACTTCCGTCTTCGCGCACCGCGACGGGCGTTGGGTGAACGTCCTCTACCAGCACAGCGCCGTCCCGAAATGAAAAGCGGGCAGGCCGCTTCCAGGTTCATGGCGGCAGTGGCCGTGGCGGCGCTTCTCGCCGTTGTTTCCGCGCACGCCGCCCCGGCCAAGGTCTTCCGCTACGCCTCGCAGATCGATCCGGGGACGATGGATCCCCATTCGCTCGCCTCGCTCTATCACACGCGCGTGCTCTCGCAGATCTACGAGTCGCTGACGGGACGCGACGAGAATTTCAAGCTCGCTCCCCGCCTTGCCATCTCGTGGTCGATGGTCGATGGCGGCCATGCGTGGCGCTTCAAGCTTCGCGAGGGCGTGAAGTTCCATGACGGCACGCCGTTCACCGCCGACGACGTGGTCTTCAGCGTCGAGCGCTCGCTCGCGAAAACCTCGCAGCAGCGCGCGACCTACCCGAACGTGACCGGCGCCCGCAAGGTGGATGAGTACACCGTGGACATCCTCACGTCGCAGCCCACGCCGGTACTGCCGCGTTCGCTCACCAACTCCCGGATGATGTCGAGGAAGTGGTGCGTCGAGCACCACGTCGAGAAGCCGCTCGACTTCAACGCGAAGGACGAGACATTCGCTTCGCGCAACGCCAACGGCACGGGCCCCTTCATGCTGAAGAGCTGGGAGCCGGACGTGAAGACGGTGCTGGTCGCCAACCCCAACTATTGGGGCCAGCACGGCAACGTGACGGAGGCCGATTTCTTCGTCGTGGCGCAGGCCGCGACCCGGCTCGCCGGGCTCGTCTCGGGCGAGCTGGATTTCGTGGTGGACGCGGGCGTGCAGGACGTCGACCGCCTGCGCAAGACGCCCGGCTTCACCGTGAGCATGGGCGAGGGCCTGGGCGCCAACTACCTGGGCTTCGACTACTCGCGCGACACGCTCCTCTATGGAGATGCGGGCGGCAAGAACCCTTTCCGGGATTTGCGGGTGCGCCAGGCGATGCGCTACGCGCTGGACCTGAAGGCGATCCAGACCAAGGTGATGCGCAACCTCAGCAGCGTGGGCAGCGGCCTCTTCACGCCGGTGGTGGATGGCTGGGATCCGCGTTTCGAGAAGATCTATCCATACGATCCGGACAAGGCGAAGGCGCTCCTCAAGGAGGCCGGCTATCCGAACGGCTTTTCCGTGGTGCTCGATTGCAGCTCGCAGGCGCCGACGGATGCGGTCTGCCAGGCGATGGCCGGCATGCTTGCGCGCGTGGGCATCAGGGCCGACTTCCAGCCGCGCACGTTCAACGTGTTGCTGCCCAAGGTCCTCACTCGCGACACGAGCCTCTATGTGATCGGCTGGACGCCGGCCTCCGCCGACGCCGAGGGCGTGCTGCTGCCGCTCGTGCATTCGCCGACGGGCCCCGGCGTGGGCGAGTACAACTTCGGCCACTATTCGAATGCGAAGGTCGATGCGCTGATCGACAGCGCTCGCGTCGAGATGGACGAGGCGAAGCGCCGCGCGATGCTGACCCAGGCCATGACGCTCCTCGACGCGGACACAGGCTACATCCCGATCCTCTACCGGAAAGTCGTGTGGGTGATGCGCGGCAACGTCAAGGCCAACGCGCAGCCCAACGACATCGTGGACCTGCGCTTCGTCAACGTGCAGTGACGGGGGAGTAGCGGATCTCGTAGTGCGGCGACCAGGTGGCGCCGTCCATGGAGCGAAGCGACTTCTGCAGGATGCCGTCGGCGTCGCGCTCGAGGCTCATCCTGCGAAAGACGCGCTTGCCGTTCGCGGTGTGCGTCTCGCCCTCGAAGCGCATCGCGCCTTCCGAGAACGTCCCGTTGAACTCGCCCACCGCGCCGGTCGAGTCGATCCACGTCTGGCGCCACTTGCCGAGCACCGGATCGTGGAACGAGAGACTCGTGCCGTGGTAGCCGTCCTTCTGCCGGTACGTCTCCCGGATCGCGCAGCCGCCGGAGACGGCTTCGATCGTGCTCGTCGCGGTGACCTCGCCGTTTTCGACGACTTGCCATTGGCCGAGCCAGAAATCGAGCTCGCGATTCGCGGCACTCTCGCAGGACGCGGTCATGGCGGCGGCCGCCAGCAGGATCGAGATCATGGGTTCATCAGTGCCGCCTGACGCGGTCCTCGGCGAACGGCACGCGGTTGCCATCCTTGTCCGTATTCTCGAGGACCATGGTCCAGCCGCGCTCGCCCGGTTGCCAGTGGAAGGTGTTGTAGAACGGGCCGTCGGGATAGTCGAAGCGGAAC
>DATBAI010000008.1:0-30814 GCA_036271595.1 Usitatibacter sp. | reverse complement strand
GGCGGGCACCGAGATGGTGATGCCCGGGGACAACATCAAGATGACGGTGACGCTGATCCAGCCCATCGCCATGGAAGAGAAGCTTCGCTTCGCCATCCGCGAGGGCGGGCGCACCGTCGGCGCCGGCGTCGTCACCAAGATCCTGGAGTAGACATCACATGGCACAAGCCCTCGCGAAACAGAAGATCCGCATCCGCCTCAAGGCGTTCGACTACAAGCTGATCGACCAGTCGGCGCTCGAGATCGTGGAGACGGCCAAGCGCACCGGCGCCGTGGTGAAGGGCCCCGTGCCCATGCCCACGCGCATCGAGCGCTTCGACATCCTGCGCTCCCCGCACAAGAACAAGACCTCGCGCGACCAGTTCGAGATCCGCACGCACCTGAGGCTGATGGACATCATCGAGCCCACGGACAAGACCGTGGACGCCCTGATGAAGCTCGACCTCCCCGCGGGCGTGGACGTCGAAATCAAGCTATAATTAACGGTTTACTGCGCCCTACCCGCACGGGTCGGGCTCAGAGGGTGAAGGGCCGGTCAATTGTTACCGGCACCTCGCGTGCGAGCCGGCAGCATCGGCCACGCCAGGCCAACCAAAAGGAAACACAAGATGAGTCTCGGTCTCGTCGGCCGCAAGGTCGGCATGATGCGCATCTTCAAGGACGACGGCACCTCGGTCCCCGTGACCGTGCTGGATTGCTCCGGCAACCGCGTCGCCCAGGTGAAGACCCAGGAAGCGGATGGCTACGTGGCCGTGCAGGTCGCGTTCGGCAAGCGCCGCGCTTCGCGCGTGGTGAAGGCCATGGCCGGCCATTTCTCCAAGGCGGGCGTGGAAGCGGGCACGGAGCTGCGCGAATTCCGCGTCGACGCCAAGGCGGCCGGCGAGCTGAAGGCCGGTGCCGAGCTCAAGGTGGACATGTTCCAGCCCGGCATGAAAGTGGACGTCTCCGGAATCACGCTCGGCAAGGGCTTCGCGGGCGTGATCAAGCGCCACCACTTCTCCTCCAACCGCGCGTCGCACGGCAACTCGCTTTCGCACAACAGCCCGGGCTCCATCGGCATGGCGCAGGATCCGGGCCGCGTCTTCCCCGGCAAGCGCATGTCCGGCCATCTCGGCAACGTGAAGCGCACCATCCAGCTGCTGGAGATCGCGCGCGTGGATGCGGAGCGTTCGCTCATCATGGTGAAGGGCTCGGTCCCGGGCGCCAAGAACGGCGCCGTGGTGGTGCGGCCCAGCGTGAAGGCCTCCGCCAAGCCCGCCAAGGGAGCCAAGTGATGGAGCTCAAGGTCATCAACGAGAAGGGCGAGGCGCAGCAGGGCGTGGACGCCTCCGAGACCCTCTTCGGCCGCGAATACAACGAGGCGCTCGTCCACCAGATCGTGGTCGCCTACCACGCCAACGGCCGCCAGGGCTCGCGCGCGCAGAAGACGCGCAGCGAGGTCCGCCATTCCACCAAGAAGCCGTGGCGCCAGAAGGGCACCGGCCGTGCACGCGCGGGCATGACGTCCAGCCCGCTGTGGCGTGGCGGCGGGCGCATCTTCCCCAACAAGCCCGACGAGAATTTCTCGCAGAAGGTGAACCGCAAGATGTACCGCGCCGGCATGGCCGCGATCCTGTCGCAGCTGGTGCGCGAGGAGCGCCTGTCGGTGGTGGACGGGCTCGCCATCCAGCAACCGAAGACGAAGCTTCTCGCGGGCATGCTGGCCGGGCTGGGCATGAGCGAGGTGCTGATCCTCACCGACAAGATGGACGAGAACCTCTACCTCGCCTCGCGCAACCTGCCCAACGTGATGGTGCTCGAAGCGCGGCATGCGGATCCGGTGAGCCTCATGCGCTTCGAGAAGGTGCTGCTTTCGCGCGCGGCCGTGAAGTCCCTCGAGGAGGCGCTGGCATGAAGCAGGAACGACTCGCCCGGGTAATCCTGGGCCCCGTGATTTCGGAGAAGGCCACGCTCGTGGGCGAGACCCGCAAGCAGGTCGTGTTCGAGGTGTTGCCCGACGCCACCAAGGCCGAGATCAAGGCCGCCGTGGAGATGCTCTTCAAGGACCAGAAGGTCCAGGTGGGCGCCGTGAACGTGCTCAACGTGAAGGGCAAGGAAAAGCGGCATGGCCGCTTCGTGGGCCGGCGCAAGGCCACCAAGAAGGCCTACGTGAGCCTGCTGGGCGACAGCGACATCAACTTCGTGGAAGGGGTGGCCTAGCCATGGCACTCGTCAAGACCAAGCCCACCTCGGCCGGACGCCGGTCGATGGTGAAGGTGGTGAATCACGACCTGCACAAGGGCGCGCCCTACGCGCCGCTCGTGGAGGCGCTGCCCAAGCGCGCGGGCCGGAACTCCATGGGCAACATCACGACGCGCCACCAGGGCGGTGGCCACAAGCATCACTATCGCATCATCGATTTCCGCCGCAACGACAAGGACGGGATCCCGGCGAAGGTCGAGCGGCTCGAGTACGACCCGAACCGCAGCGCCAACATCGCCCTCATCCTCTATGCCGACGGCGAGCGCCGCTACATGATCGCCCCCAAGGGCATCACGGTCGGCCAGAAGATCGAGGCGGGGTCCGAGGCGCCCATCAAGTCGGGCAACGTCCTGCCGCTTCGCAACATCCCCGTGGGCACCACGGTGCACTGCGTCGAGATGATGCCGGGCAAGGGTGCGCAGATCGCGCGCGCGGCCGGCGCGGGCGTGCAGCTCCTCGCGCGCGAGGGCGACTATGCGCAACTTCGCATGCGCTCGGGCGAGATCCGCCGCGTGCACGTGAACTGCCGCGCCACGGTCGGCGAGGTGGGCAACGAAGAGCACAACCTGCGCGTGATCGGCAAGGCCGGCGCCAACCGCTGGCGCGGAATCCGCCCGACGGTGCGCGGCGAGACCATGAACCCGGTCGACCACCCGCTGGGCGGGCGCACGCGCGGCAACCGCCACCCGGTGAGCCCGTGGGGCCAGCCGGCCAAGGGCAAGAAAACACGCAGCAACAAGCGCACACAGTCGTTCATCGTGCGCAGCCGGCACAAGAAAGCGTAAGGACCGACCATGGCACGTTCCATCAAGAAGGGCCCGTTCGTCGACGGGCATCTCATGAAGAAGGTGGAGGCCGCCTCGGCGGCGAAGGACAAGCGCCCGATCAAGACCTGGTCGCGCCGCTCCACCGTCCTGCCCGATTTCGTCGGGCTCACCATCGCGGTGCACAACGGCAAGCAGCACATCCCCGTCTACGTGACCGAGAACATGGTGGGCCACAAGCTCGGCGAGTTCGCGCTCACCCGCACCTTCAAGGGCCACTCGGCCGACAAGAAGGTGGCGGCGCCCGCCTCTGGCGGCGCGCCGGCGCCGAAGAAGTAAGGAGACGCGATGAACGTCAATGCCAAGCTCTACGGCGTGAGGCTCTCGGCCCAGAAGGGCCGCCTCGTCGCCGACCTGGTGCGCGGCCAGCCCATCGGCAGCGCGCTCAACATCCTCAGCTTCACGCCGAAGAAGGGCGCGAAGATCATCAAGAAGGTCCTGGAGAGCGCGATCGCCAACGCCGAGCACAACAACGGCGCGGACATCGACGAGCTGAAGGTGACCAGCATCTGCGTGGAGAAGGGCCCGGTGCTGAAGCGCTTCCAGGCGCGCGCCAAGGGCCGCGGCAACCGCATCGTGAAGCCGACCTGCCATGTCTTCCTCAGCGTCGGCGACGGGAAAAAGGACTAGCCATGGGACAGAAGATCAACCCGATCGGGTTTCGCCTCTCGGTGAACCGCAACTGGGGCTCCAAGTGGTTCGCGAACAGCAAGAACTTCCCGGTGATGCTCCTCGAGGACCAGAAGGTCCGCGAGTACCTGAGGAAGAAGCTCTCGCACGCCGCGGTGGGCCGTGTCGTGATCGAACGCCCGTCGAAGAACGCCCGCGTCACGATCTACTCGGCGCGACCCGGCGTGGTCATCGGCAAGAAGGGCGAGGACATCGAAGGCCTTCGCAACGCGCTGCAGCGCCTGCTCGGCGTGCCGGTGCACGTGAACATCGAGGAGATCAGGAAGCCCGAGCTGGATGCGCAGCTGATCGCCGACTCGATCACCGGCCAGCTCGAGAAGCGCGTGATGTTCCGCCGGGCCATGAAGCGCGCCATGCAGAACGCCATGCGCCTGGGCGCGCAGGGCATCAAGATCACGAGCTCCGGGCGCCTCAACGGGGCGGAGATCGCGCGCACCGAGTGGTATCGCGAAGGGCGCGTGCCGCTGCATACACTGCGCGCCGACATCGAATACGGTTTCTCGGAAGCGAAAACCACCTACGGCACGATCGGCGTGCAGGTCCTCGTCTTCAAGGGCGAGACGGTGGGCAAGGGCGAGCAGCCCGCCACGCCGCCGCCCGAAGAACCCACGCGCGAGCGCAAGCCCGCCCGCAAACCGGGAGTGAGAAATGCTGCAGCCAGCTAGGCGCAAGTACCGCAAGGAGCAGAAGGGCCGCAACAAGGGTGTAGCCACCCGCGGCGCCAAGGTCTCCTTCGGCGAATACGGGCTGAAGGCGATCGGCCGGGGGCGCCTCACGGCGCGCCAGATCGAGGCCGCGCGCCGCGCGATGACCCGCCACATCAAGCGCGGCGGGCGCGTATGGATCCGCATCTTCCCCGACAAGCCGATCTCCAAGAAGCCGGCCGAGGTCCGCATGGGCAACGGCAAGGGCTCGCCCGAGTATTTCGTGGCCGAGATCGTGCCGGGCAAGGTGCTCTACGAGATGGATGGCGTCGAGGAAGCCACGGCGCGCGAGGCGTTCGCGCTCGCCGCGGCGAAGCTGCCGATCCGCACGACCTTCGTGCAGCGCGCCCTCGGCTAAGGAGAGACTGAAGATGAGCAAGAACGAAGAGCTGCGCTCGAAGAGCGCCGAGGAGCTGGAGAAGGAGCTGCTCGAGCTGCGCCGCGCGCAGTTCGGCCTGCGCATGCAGCTCGCCACCCAGAGCCTCACCAAGAACAGCGAGGTCGAGCGCGTGCGCCGGCAGATCGCCCGCGTGCACACGTTCCTCACCGAGAAGAAAGCCAAGGGAGGCGTCCAATGAGCCCCGCGAACACCGCCGCCGCGAAGAACGACACCAAGGCGCCCAAGGCCGCCAAGTCCCAGCGCCAGCTGGTCGGGATGGTGGTGAGCGACAAGATGGAGAAGACCGTGACCGTGCTCGTCGAGCGCCAGGTCATGCATCCGACCATCGGCAAGGTCGTGACCCGCACCAAGAAGTACCACGCCCACAACGAGGGCAACGACGCCCGGATGGGCGATCGCGTCGTGATCGAGGAATGCCGCCCGCTCTCCAAGACCAAGGCCTGGAAGGTGGCCAAGGTCGCCGAGAGGGCTCGACCGGAATGAGCGCCTAGGTAGGACGGGGACCACGCCGGGGTGGCCATATTGGCCCGGAAAGTGCTATAATCGCGGTCTTTGCTAGCTCCCCGCCTTGGGCTTCAGGGCGAGGAGTCCAGTAATAAGCCCGGACGCCTGATGGATGTTCGCGCGGCTGGCCCATGAAGGGCCGAGCGCGCTAAAGGGGTTCGGGGGCAGCCCGGCCGCCAGCCGAAGCCAGCAGCACCGAAACGCCCGGGCCCCAAAGCGGTTGCTGTTCGACCCTTCCGCATCGCCCTCGTGGTGGCGGGAAACCAAGACCAGCCGCCGCCGTATCCCGTTCCGGGGTGCGGCGGGGGCACGAAGACGGTTCCAAGACTGCCTGCGCTACCTCGCGGGTCAAGTTGGAGATAGAAAAAATGATTCAGATGCAATCGATCCTGGACGTGGCCGACAACACCGGCGCGCGCTCCGTGATGTGTATCAAGGTGCTCGGCGGCTCCAAGCGCCGCTATGCGGGCATCGGCGACATCATCAAGGTGAGCGTGAAGAGCGCCGCCCCGCGCGGGCGCGTGAAGAAGGGCGAGGTCTACAGCGCGGTCGTCGTGCGCACGGCGCATGGCGTGCGCCGCCCCGACGGCTCTGTGATCAAGTTCGACGCCAATGCCGCCGTCCTCCTGAACCCCAAGCTCGAGCCGATCGGCACGCGCATCTTCGGGCCGGTGACGCGGGAGCTTCGCACCGAGCGCTTCATGAAGATCGTGTCGCTCGCGCCCGAAGTGCTCTAAGGGAGCCGCCGCATGCAGAAGATCCGCAAGGGCGACAACGTCGTCGTGATCTCGGGAAGCCAGAAGGGCAAGCGCGGCCAGGTGCTGCGCGTGTACGAATCGCGCAAGGTCCTGGTCGAGGGCGTGAATCGCGTGAAGAAGCACCAGCGCCCCAACCCCGTGAAGGGTCAGACCGGCGGCATCATCGAGAAGGAGATGCCGCTCGCGATCGCCAACGTGATGCTGGTGAACCCGGCCACGGGCAAGGGCGACCGCGTGGGCTTCAGGTTCCTGGAGGCGCAGGGTGCCACGCCGGCACGCAAGGTGCGCTTCTTCAAGTCCAACGGCGAAGTCGTGGACGTCTGAGGATAGGACATGGCCAAAGAAGACAAAGACGCGAAGGGCAAGGGCGCCAAGGACGGCAAGGCGGGCGGCAAGGCCCAGGGGCCCAAGCAGGGTGCGGCGGACGCCAAGCCCGCCAAGGAAGCCAAGGGCAAGGCCAAGGGCGAAGCCAAGGCCGCGAAGCCCACCGAGAAGGAAGCGGCGCCGACGCAGCCGCCGCGCCTCGCCGTGCAATACAAGGACACCATCATTCCGGCGCTCATGAAGCAGTTCGGCTACAAGACGCGAATGCAGGTGCCGCGCGTCACCAAGATCACGCTCAACATGGGCGTGGGCGAGGCCGTGGCCGACAAGAAGATCCTCGAGAACGCCTCGGGCGACCTGCAGAAGATCGCCGGCCAGAGGCCGGTGGTCACCAAGTCGAAGAAGTCCATCGCCGCCTTCAAGATCCGCAACGGCTACCCGGTGGGCGTGATGGTGACGCTACGCAACCGCCGCATGTACGAGTTCCTCGACCGCCTGGTCACGATCGCGCTGCCGCGCGTGCGCGACTTCCGCGGCATCGGCGCGCGCGCCTTCGACGGGCGCGGCAACTACAACATGGGCATCAAGGAACAGATCATCTTCCCGGAGATCGAGTACGACAAGATCGACGCGCTCCGTGGGTTGAACGTCTCCATCACAACGACCGCGAAAACGGACGACGAGGCTAAGGCGCTTCTCGCCGCGTTCAAGTTCCCGTTCAGGACTGAGAGGGCTGCGTAATGGCCAAGCTTGCCGTCATCAACCGAGAGGCCAAGCGCCGCGCGACCGTGAAGAAATTCGCGGAGCGCAGGAAGCAGCTTCTGTCGATCATCGAGGATTCCAAGGCGACCGACGACGCGAAGGAGCAGGCGCGCGCGAGGCTGCAGGCGATGCCGCGCAACGCCTCGCCCGTGCGGCTTCGCAACCGCTGCGCCATGACCGGGCGCCCGCGCGGCACGTTCCGCAAGTTCGGCCTCGCGCGGAACAAGATCCGCGAGATCGCGATGCGCGGCGAGATCCCCGGAATGATCAAGGCGAGTTGGTAGGAGCCATCTATGAGCATGAGTGATCCCATCGCCGACATGCTGACGCGCATCCGCAATGCGCAGGCCACCGAGAAGGTGACCGTCAGCATCCCGGCATCGAAGGTGAAGCGCGCCATCGCGCAAGTGCTGAAGGACGAGGGCTACATCGAGGACTTCGCGGTGCGCGACGCCGACGGCAAGCCCGTGATGGAGATCGGCCTCAAGTACTACGCCGACAAGCCCGTGATCGAGAAGATCGAGCGCGTTTCGCGCCCCGGCCTTCGCATCTACAAGGGGCGCGAGGACATCCCGCAGGTCATGAACGGCCTGGGCGTGGCCATCGTGTCGACCTCGCGCGGCGTGATGACGGACAGGGCTGCGCGCGCCGCCGGCGTGGGCGGCGAAGTCCTCTGCATCGTGGTGTAAGGAACGAGACATGTCGCGAATCGCAAAATATCCCGTGCTGGTGCCCGACAAGGTCGAGGTGACGGTGGGCGCCGAGGAAGTGACCGTGAAGGGCCCGCTGGGCACGTTGAAGCAGTCGATCGCTTCCGGCGTGGCCGTGAAGCGCGACGGCGACAAGATCGTCTTCGCGGCCGCCGACGAGAGCCAGTCCGCCAACGCCATGTCCGGAACGATGCGCAACATCGTGGCCAACATGGTCCACGGCGTGAAGACCGGCTTCGAGAAGCGCCTCGCCCTGGTGGGCGTGGGCTACCGCGCTCAGGCGCAGGGCAACAAGGTGAACCTCACGCTCGGCTTCTCGCACCCGGTCGTGCACCAGCTGCCCGACGGCGTGAAGGCCGAGACCCCGACGCAGACCGAGATCGTGATCAAGGGCGTGGACAAGCAGAAGGTGGGGCAGACCGCCGCGGAGATCCGCGCGTACAAGCCGCCGGAGCCGTACAAGGGCAAGGGCGTGCGCTACGCGGGCGAGCAGGTGACGCTCAAAGAAACGAAGAAGAAGTGATGAGCGCCACCAGGAACGGACAGCGGGGCGGTCGTTGGAGCGGACACGGCGTGCCGCTCGACGACGCGATACAGCGGAGTTAATTCATGGACAAGAAAGCTTCACGAATCCGCAGGGCCGCGAAGACCCGCGTGCGCATCACGCGCCAGGGTGCGGCGCGCCTGGCGGTGCACCGCACCAACGGGCACATCTACGCGCAAGTGATCGATTCCACGGGCGGCAAGGTGCTCGCCTCGGCCTCCACGCTCGAGAAGGAAGTGCGCGCGAGCCACCCGAACGGCGCCAAGAAGGAAGCGGCCGCGGAAGTGGGCAAGCGCATCGCCGAGAAGGCGAAGGCCGCCGGCGTGACCGAGGTCGCGTTCGACCGCGCGGGATTCAGCTACCACGGCCGCGTCAAGGCGCTGGCGGAGGCGGCCCGCGAGGGCGGCCTCAAGTTCTAGAGGATAAGAGGACATGGCAAAACCTGGCGATAGGGGCGGCAGCGACGAGCGCAGCGACGGCCTGCGGGAGAAGATGATCTCGGTGAACCGCGTCACCAAGGTGGTGAAGGGCGGCCGGATCCTGGGCTTCGCGGCCCTCACCGTCGTGGGCGACGGCGACGGCTCGATCGGCATGGGCAAGGGCAAGGCCCGCGAGGTGCCGGTGGCCGTGCAGAAGGCGATGGAGCAGGCGCGCCGCAACCTGGTGAAAATCTCGCTGAAGAGCGGGACCATCCACCACGAGGTCCTCGGGCGCCACGGAGCTACGAGGGTGATGATGAAGCCCGCGCAGGAAGGCAACGGCATCAAGGCGGGCGGGGCCATGCGCGCGGTGTTCGAGGTGATGGGAGTGACCAACATCTCCGCCAAGTGCCACGGCTCCACCAATCCCTACAACGTCGTGCGCGCGACTCTCGACGGCTTGATGCAGCAGCGCCGCCCTTCCGAGATCGCGGCCAAGCGCGGCAAGAAGGTCGAAGAGATCGCGGGCTAGACATGAACGCCAAGGCGAAGCCGGCCGCCGCCGGCAAGAAGATCCGCGTGACGCTCGTGAAGGGCATCACGTCGACCAAGTACAAGCACCGCGAATCGGTGAAGGGCCTGGGGCTGAAGCATCGCAGCCACACGGTCGAGGTGGAGGACACGCCCGCCGTCCGCGGAATGATCAACCGGGTCTCGTACCTGGTGAAGGTCGAGGAATAGGACCATGGAACTGAACACGATCAAGCCGGCGTCCGGCGCCAACAAGGCCCGCAAGCGCGTCGCGCGCGGCGGCGGCTCGGGCCTGGGCAAGACCGCGGGCCGCGGCCACAAGGGCCAGAAGTCGCGCGCGGGCGGCTTCCACAAGGTGGGCTTCGAGGGCGGGCAGATGCCGCTGCAGCGGCGCCTTCCCAAGCGCGGGTTCCTCGCGACGACCATCATCAAGGCAGCCGAGGTGCGCTCCGGGGACCTCGCCAAGGTCGAGGGCGCGGAGATCGACCTCGCAGGCCTCAAGAAGGCGGGGCTTGTCCCCGGCGGCGCGCAGCGCGCCAAGATCATCCTCGCCGGCAAGGTGGAAAAGCCGTTCAAGGTGAACGGCATCGCCGCGAGCAAGGGAGCCAAGGAAGCGATCGAGAAGGCGGGCGGAAGCGTGAAGCTCCCCGAGCCCGCCCCGGCGCCCGAGAAGAAGCTGAAGGCCAAGGAGAAATAGCACTTTGTCGTCCAACCCCCTCGCATCCGGCGGGAAATTCGCGGATCTCAAGCGGCGCCTGTGGTTCCTGGTGGGCGCGCTCGTGGTGTACCGCGTGGGCGCGCACATCCCGGTCCCGGGGATCGACCCGAACGAGCTCGCGAAGCTCTTCCAGCGCAACAGCGGCGGCATCCTGGACATGTTCAACATGTTCTCGGGAGGCGCTCTGTCGCGCTTCACGATTTTCGCGCTCGGCATCATGCCCTACATCTCGGCCTCGATCATCATGCAGCTGATGACCGTGGTCTCCCCGCAGCTGGAGGCCCTGAAGAAGGAGGGCGAGGCGGGGCGGCGCAAGATCACCCAGTACACGCGCTACGGCACCGTGCTGCTCGCCGCCTTCCAGGCGCTCGGCATCTCGGTGGCGCTCGAGGCGCAGCCGGGCCTCGTGATGGACCCGGGGCTCGCCTTCCGCTTCGTGACCGTCATCACGCTCATGACGGGAACGCTCTTCCTCATGTGGCTGGGCGAGCAGATCACCGAGCGCGGCATCGGCAACGGCATCTCGATGATCATCTTCGCCGGCATCGTGGCGGGCCTGCCCCACGCGCTGGGCGGCACCCTTGAACTGGTGCGCACCGGCTCCATGTCGATATTCGTGGCGCTCGCCATGTTCGTGGTGATCGGGCTCGTGACCGGCGTGGTCGTCTTCGTGGAGAAGGGCCAGCGGCGCATCCTCGTGAACTACGCCAAGCGCCAGGTGGGAAACCGCCTGTACGGCGGGCAGAGCTCGTTCCTGCCGCTCAAGCTGAACATGTCGGGGGTGATCCCGCCGATCTTCGCCTCGTCGATCATCCTCTTCCCGGCCACGCTCGCGACGTGGTTCGGCTCGAACGAGCACATGATCTGGCTGAAGGACGTGGCGGGCGCGCTCTCGCCGGGCCAGGCGCTCTACGTGGTGCTGTACGCGGCGGCGATCATCTTCTTCTGCTTCTTCTACACGGCGCTCGTCTTCAACTCGAAGGAGACCGCGGACAACCTGAAGAAGAGCGGGGCGTTCGTGCCGGGGATCCGCCCGGGGGACCAGACGGCGCGCTACATCGACCGGATCATCATGCGCTTGACGCTCGTGGGCGCGATCTACATCACGCTGGTGTGCCTGCTGCCGCAGTTCCTCGTGTCCAACTACAACGTGCCGTTCTACTTCGGCGGCACGTCGCTGCTGATCACCGTGGTGGTGACCATGGATTTCATGGCCCAGCTCCAGGCATATCTCATGTCGCACCAGTACGAAAGCCTCCTCAAGAAGGCGAACTTCAAAGGCGGGTCCGGGTTGCCGGTGCGTTAGTTCATGTCGAAGGAAGAGACCATCCAGATGCAGGGGGAGATCGTGGAGACCCTTCCCAATGCGATGTTCAGGGTGAAGCTGGAAAACGGGCACGTAGTGCTCGGACACATCTCCGGGAAGATGCGCATGCACTACATCCGCATCCTGCCGGGCGACAAGGTGACCGTGGAGCTCACGCCCTACGATCTGACCAAGGCGCGGATCACTTTCCGCGCGAAGTAAGGAGAGAACGCAATGCGAGTGCAGGCATCGGTCAAGAAAATCTGCCGCAAGTGCAAGATCGTGCGGCGCAAGCGCGTCGTGCGCGTGATCTGCACCGATCCGCGTCACAAGCAGCGCCAGGGCTAACGGGGAAAAGACATGGCACGTATCGCAGGCATCAACATCCCGAACCACCAGCACGCCGCCATCGCGCTCACCGCCATCTACGGCGTCGGCCGATCGCGCGCCCGCGACATCTGCGAGGCGGCGGGCGTGCGCCATTCGGCGAAGATCAAGGACCTCACCGACGCCGAGATGGACAAGCTGCGCGAGCAGGTGGGCAAGCTCACGGTCGAGGGCGACCTGCGCCGCGAGACCTCCATGAACATCAAGCGGCTGATGGACCTCGGCTGCTACCGCGGCGTTCGCCACAAGAAGGGCCTGCCCGTGCGCGGCCAGCGCACCCGCACCAACGCGCGCACCCGCAAGGGCCCGCGCAAGGCCGTTCGCCTGAGCAAGTCGGCGACCGCTTAACGAGACGAGGAAGACAGCGAAATGGCCAAGGCACCCACCGCAGCTCGAGCCCGCAAGAAGGCGAAGAAAGTCGTCTCCGAAGGCATCGCGCACGTGCACGCTTCGTTCAACAACACGATCATCACGATCACCGACCGGCAGGGCAACGCGCTCTCGTGGGCGACCTCGGGCGCCGCGGGCTTCAAGGGCTCGCGCAAGTCGACGCCGTTCGCCGCGCAGGTCGCGGCCGAAGCCGCCGGCCGCGCCGCACAGGAGCACGGCGTGAAGAACCTCGAGGTGCGCATCAAGGGCCCCGGCCCGGGACGCGAATCCGCGGTGCGCGCGCTGAACGCCCTGGGCCTGAAGATCGTGTCGATCGCGGATGTGACGCCCGTGCCCCACAACGGTTGCCGGCCGCCCAAGCGCCGCCGGATGTAACGAAAAGAGACTAGGAGAACACCTTGGCACGCTATACCGGACCCAAGTGCAAGCTCTCGAGGCGGGAAGGCACCGACCTCTTCCTGAAGAGCGCACGCCGCTCGCTGGACACCAAGTGCAAGCTCGACTCGCGCCCCGGCCAGCACGGCGCGAAGTCCACGCGCATCTCCGAGTACGGCACGCAGCTGCGCGAGAAGCAGAAGATCCGCCGCATGTACGGCGTGCTCGAGCGCCAGTTCCGCACCTACTTCGACAAGGCGATCGCCAAGCGCGGCGCCACGGGCGAGGTGCTGCTGCAGCTCCTGGAGAGCCGCCTGGACAACATCGTGTACCGCATGGGGTTCGCCTCCACGCGCGCCGAAGCCCGCCAGCTCGTCTCGCACAAGTCGATCGAGGTGAACGGCAAGTCCGTGAACATCCCGTCGTACCTGGTGCGCGCCACCGACACCGTCTCGGTGCGCGAGAAGTCGCGCGCCCAGCTGCGCATCAAGGCGTCGCTGGACCTCGCCGAGCAGCACGGCTTCCCCAGCTGGGTCGAGGTGGATTCGAAGAATTTCAAGGGCGTCTTCAAGGCGCTGCCCGACCGCGCCGAGTTCGCCAACGACGTGAACGAACAGCTGGTGGTCGAGCTTTACTCGAAGTAACCACGCAACGCCCACGTCATCGGATGTAAGGCGCGGGGAACGTTTCCCCGCGTAACCGCCAGAGGTACCCGCGAATGCAAAGCAACGCCACGAGTTTCCTGAAACCCCGCATCATCGACGTACAGAACCTGTCTCCCACCCACGCGAAGGTGGTGATGGAGCCGTTCGAGCGCGGCTATGGCCACACGCTCGGCAATGCGCTGCGCCGCATCCTGCTCTCCTCGATGCCCGGCTATGCCGCGACCGAAGTGAAGATCGCCGGCGTGCTGCACGAGTACTCCACGATCGAGGGAGTGCAGGAGGACGTGGTCGACGTGATCCTGAACCTGAAGGGCGTCGTGATGAAGCTGCACAACCGCTCGGAGGCCACGCTCAAGCTGAAGAAGGCGGCGCCCGGCGCCGTCACCGCGGCCGACATCGAGCAGACGCACGACGTCGAGATCATCAACCCCGACCACGTGATCGCGCACCTCACGCAGGGCGGCAAGATCGACATGACGATCAAGATCGAGAAGGGCCGCGGCTACGTTCCGGCCACTTCCCGCCGCCAGGACGACTCCCGCTCCATCGGGTCGATCCTCCTCGACGCCTCTTTCTCGCCGGTGCGCCGCGTGAGCTACCAGGTGGAGAGCGCGCGCGTGGAGCAGCGCACGGACCTCGACCGCCTCGTGATCGACATCGAGACCAACGGCGTGATCGAGCCGGAGGAAGCGGTTCGCTATTCCGCCTCGGTGCTGGTCGACCAGCTCTCGGTGTTCGCGTCGCTCCAGTCCACCTCGGAAGAGCGCCAGGAAACCGCGCAGCCGCAGGTCGACCCGATCCTGCTGCAGCCCGTGGACGACCTCGAGCTCACCGTGCGCTCGGCCAACTGCCTCAAGGCCGAGAACATCTACTACATCGGCGACTTGATCCAGCGCACCGAGAACGAGCTCCTGAAGACGCCCAACCTCGGCCGCAAGTCGCTGAACGAGATCAAGGAAGTGCTGGCGTCGAAGGGTTTGACGCTGGGGATGAAGCTCGAGAACTGGCCCGTTGCCGGGCTGACGAAATAAGTGTCACCCCCGCGAAGGCGGGGGCCCAGCCGGAACGCTTGCGCACTTCGGCTGGGTCCCCTTCTCCAAGGGGATGACGATCCAAACCACAATACCAATAAGGCCGAATAGGCCAAGAGAGTCGAAAGGGAATAGAAAATGCGTCACCGCCACGGGCTTCGCAAGCTGAACCGCACCAGCAGCCATCGCCTCGCGATGCTGCGCAACATGACCGTGTCGCTCCTCAAGCACGAGGCGATCAAGACGACGCTGCCGAAGGCGAAGGAGCTGCGCAAGGTGGCCGAGCCCATCATCACGCTGGGAAAGAGCAACACGCTCGCCAACAAGCGCCTCGCCTTCGACCGCCTGCGCGACCGGGAGATGGTCGTGAAGCTCTTCGACGAGCTGGGCCCGCGCTACAAGGCGCGCAACGGGGGCTACCTGCGCATCCTCAAGTTCGGTTTCCGCCAGGGCGACAATGCCCCCATGGCGCTGGTCGAGCTGCTGGATCGCCCCGCGCCCGCCGAAGAGGCGCGCGACACCGGCGACTCGAAGGTCAGGGCGTAGTCGCTTTCCCCTGAAGCGGCACGGGGCCTTCCTGCTCCTGCTGGCGGTGTTCGCGCCGCTCGCGGTGCATTTCGCGTGGCACCCCGACATCGCCACCCTCGGCGACGACAGCGTGAGCTACCTCACGCTGGCGAGCTACTACGCGGGCCACGTGAGCGATCCTCACCTTGCCCGCTGGACGTGGTGGAACGCCCACTTCCCGCCCCTTTTCCCGCTGCTGCTCGCCTGGACCGGCACCTGGCGCCACCTTCCGGCGGCGCACATGCTGGTGGCGCTCGCGTCCATCGCCGGGTTCATCCTCACCTACCGGCTGGGGCTCCTCGTGCTGCGCGACCTCGCAGCCGCGTTCGCGGCCACGTTCCTCTTCTCGATCTCGCCCTCGGCGTGGGTGAACACGCTGGGCGTGATGAGCGACCCGCTCTACCTCGCCATTACGGTCGGCGCACTCGTCCTGCATGAGGCGCGCCTCTCGGGGCAGGATTCGCGGGACGCCGACTGGCTCCTCTTCGGGTTTCTCGCCGCGCTCGCCTGCCTCACGCGCCTCGTCGGCGCCTCGCTCCTCCTCGCGCTCGTGGCGAGCGAGGCAGTGTCGGCCCTGCGGCGCGGCGCTCGCCCGCGCGTGCGCCAGCTAGCGATCGCGCTATGGCCCGCCGCGCTGCTGGTGGGCGCCTGGACGCTGCTGCGTCCCACGCAGGGGCTCGACCAGTATCACGACATCCTGCGATCGAGCTGGCAAGCATGGCTCGAGCGTCCCGGGATCGTGGCGCCGGTTGCGTTCGGCTCGGTGCGTGACGCGTGGATCGCTTCCTTCACCGTGGACTCCGCCGTGTCCCTGCCGATGCGCCTCGTGTTCACGGCGCTCGGCGCTTTCGCCGTGGCGGGAGCCGTGATCGGCGCGATGCGCGGCCGGCTCCACGGCTGGTACGCGCTTACCTTCACTGCGATCCTCGTGGCGTGGGTATTCGGCGAGGAAACGACGCGGCGCCTGATCTATCCCATCGTGCCGGTGGCGCTGGTGCAGGCGGCGCTGGCGCTGCGCGAGCTCCTGAAGCGTTCGCGCCTGGCACCCCGGCCGTCGCGGTACGTGGCGTGGGCGCTCGTGGCGCTGGCCGTCCTGCTCGGGCTGCCCGCAATGGTGCTGGTGCAGCAGAAATCCATGGACCGGCAACCGGTGCTCGCCGGGTTCGACTACTCGTATTCGGATTTCAGGGACTACTACGAGAGCCACGGCCCGGACGCCCGCGCTCGTGCCGCCGGCAACCTGGCGTCCCTCGCGGGCCTACGCGCTTTGCGCAGCGCCACGCCGCCCGACGCGAGGGTCCTCTGGATCCGGCCCGAGTACGTGGCCGTGCTCGCGGACCGCGAGGGCGTGCCATGGTATTACTCATGGGACGCGCGTGAGCTGGCGCGCCGGATCCTCGCATCGAGGGTGGACTACGTCGCGTTCACGCGCTACGTGAAGGCGGACCTGGTCCCCGAGGAGGGCGATCCCAACCCGCTGCTGCCGTCGATCCGCTCGTACTCGGCGTTGCGCATGGCGATTCCGGATCCCGATGACGGCAACAACGGTTTCCTCCTGTTCCAGGTCGACCGGCCGAGCCTCGAGCGATACGTGGCGAAGTCGCGGAACGTCCCATGATGGGCGCGCGGCTGGGATCGCTTCGTGCCCACGTGCCGTTCATCCTGCTCCTCGCGGCGCTGGCGCCGCTCGCCCTGCACTTCGGCTGGCACGCAGGCATCACCACCGTGGGCGACGACAGCGTGAGCTACCTCACGCTGGCGCACTGGTTCGCGGGCGACTCCTCCGATCCGCACCTCGCGAAATGGACCTGGTGGCAGGCCCACTTCCCGCCGCTCTTCCCGATGCTGCTCGCCGTCACCGGCGCGTGGCATCACCTCGGCTGGGCGCACCTCCTCGTGGCGGGCCTCGGGATCGCCGCGATGGCTCTCTTCTACGCGTACGCCAACGTCCGCCTGCAAAGCCGCCTCGGCGCGTTCGCGGTCGCGGGGCTCTTCGCTCTCGCGCCCGTGGAGTGGGTCCATACGCTGGGGATCCTGTCGGAGCCGCTGTTCCTGGTGCTTTCGCTCGCCGCGCTCCTCTGGCACCAGACGCGCCTCGCGGGCCGCAAGGCGACGGACCCGGAATGGCTCCTGTTCGGCGTCCTGGTGGCGTTGACCTGCCTCACCCGACTGGTCGGAGTGGCGCTCATCGCCGCCCTCGTCGCCCAGGCGCTCTGCGGGCGCCTTGCTCGCCGAAAGGGCCCGGGCCTTCGCGAGCTGGCGCTCGCCGTCGCGCCGACGATCCTCCTCCTGGGCGCCTGGGTGTGGTTGCGTCCCATGGAAGGGGGCGACAAATACCAGGGCATCGTGGCCTCGAGCCTGTCCAACTGGATCGACCATCCCGGCACGATGCTGGGGATCGCCGTGCGGTCCGTCGACGACGCGTGGATCTCGGCTTTCACGGTGGACCCCGAAGTGCCTCTCGGAATGCGCATCGTGTTCATCGGGACCGGCCTTGCCGCCGTCTGCGGCGCCGTCCTCGCCGCCCTGGCGAACCGCCTCGATGGCTGGTATGCGCTCGCGTTCGCGGCGATCCTGCTGGGCTGGGTATTCGGCGAGGAGGTGACCCGGCGGCTTTTCTATCCGCTCGTGCCCCTGGCGCTCCTGCACGCCGCGCTTGCGCTGCGCACCGTGCTCTCGCGTTCCACGCTGCGCGCGCGCGGCCAGGCCTTCGCGCTCGCCACGGCAGCCGCGCTCCAGGCGCTGCTCTGCCTTCCAGCCATGGTCCAGGTCCAGGAGAAATCGTTCGACCGCGCACCCGTGCTCGCGGGCTTTCCCTATTCGTATGCGGACATCACCGACTACTACACGAGCCACGGCGGCGAGGCTCGCAAGCACGCGGCCGGCGAGCTCGCGACCCTCGCGGGCCTCACCGCCTTGGCGAGCGCCACGCCGCCCGATGCGCGCGTGATGTGGATGCGCCCGGAATACGTGGCGCTCCTCGGCCACCGCGAGGGCGTGCCCTGGTATTTCCGATGGGACGCGAAGGAGCTTGCGCGCCAGGTGCGTGCCACCGGCACCACGCACCTCGTGCTCTCGCGCTACGTGAAGACGGACCTCACGCCCACGCCGGGCGACCCCACGCCGTTGCTGGGCTCGATCCTCGAATACAGCCGCTTCGCGATGAAGCTCCCCGACGCAACGGATGGCAGCGATGCGTTCCTGCTGCTGGAAGTGGAGCCGCGGCGCCTCGACGAATACCTACGCGTGAGTCCCGCCGAACACCAGCACACGCCGCGCGAAGTAGTTCCAGAAGAACACGCAACCCGTCGCGGCGACCTTTGAGAAGAGCAGGTTGAGCCCCATCTGCTCGACGCAGAGCGCGAGGATCAGCTGGTTCAGCCCCAGGCCCACGGCGCTCACCGCGAACACCAGCGCCATCTCCCAGCGCTTGCGGAACCTGAGCCCGCTCACGAACACGAATCGAACGCTGAGGAAATAGTTGAGGACCGTGGCCACCACGAAGCTTCCCGCCGAGACGCGCAGGTAGGGCAGGCCGAGTCCCTTGGCGAACGCGAGGAAGAGCCCGAGGTCCACCAGCGCGCACACGCCCCCCGCCACGAAGTAGCGGACGATGTTGCGCGTCTCGGCCTCAGCGAAGGACGTTGTACTTGACGATGCACCAGAGCGCACGGAACCCGTCCTTGTAGCCGATCTTCTTGCCTTCCGCGTAGGTGCGGCCATAGTAGGAGATGCCCACCTCGTAGATCCGGCAGCCCAGCCTCGCCACCTTGGCCGTGATCTCCGGCTCGAAGCCGAAGCGATTCTCCTCGATCTCGATCGACTGGATGAGCTCCCTGCGGAACGCCTTGTAGCAGGTCTCCATGTCGGTGAGGTTGAGGTTGGTCGCCATGTTGGAGAGGAGCGTCAGCACCCCGTTGCCGACCGAGTGCCAGAAATAGAGCACGCGATGGGGCGCGCCGCCCATGAAGCGCGAGCCGTACACCACGTCGGCGCGGTTCTCCTGGATGGGTGCGAGGAGCCGCGGGTATTCCTGCGGGTCGTATTCGAGGTCGGCATCCTGGATCACGACCACGTCGCCGGTGGCCGCCTTGATGCCGCTCCTCAACGCCGCGCCCTTGCCCTGGTTCACGTCGTGGAAGACGAGCCGGTCGATGCGCGCCGAGAGGGCGCCCTTCAGGATCTCGCGCGTGCCGTCGGTCGAGCAGTCGTCCACGACGATGACCTCGATCTCGGCCACGGGGGCGGCGCGCACCGCGGCCACGATTTCCGCGATGGTCGCGGCCTCGTTGTAGCAGGGAATGACGACGGAGAGCCTCATGGGCGCCTATTGTCGCAAAATCCGGGCCGGGTCGATGGCGAAGAGGGCCGCGGCCGTTCCGCCGTGCCCGTCGTCGCGACGCCAGACCTCGCGGCCGTAGCGCCGGGCTACCTCGAGCGAGGCCATCGGGTCGCCCTGGCGATGGGCCGTGTCGCGCGGGTGCACCGCGGATAGATATACGTAGTCGGGCATTTTCGCGGCGATCTGGCGTGCGGCGCCGGCGGCGTCCGCCGGGTTCTCGAGCTCGATCCCGCGACGGCGTGCGAAGAGCGCCACGTATTCGGGCCGGTACCACATCACCGCGGCCGTCCCCGGAGTCGTGGAACGCACGCGCTCCAGGTCGGCGATCACGTCGATCTCCCCGAGCGCCGTGGCGTACGCCGAGGGCAGGAAAGGCACGCGGTAGAACTCCGCGATGTCGCGTGCGCGGTAGCCCGCGGCTTCGAGCGCGGCCGGCACGTGCGCGCGCCCGGCGATGTAGGCGTAGGCCGCGAGCACCGCGATGAGGAGCGGCGCGCCCGCGGCGATCGCGGTCCAGCGCGCGGCACGCGCGCCCTCCATGCGTCGCGCAAGGAGTGCCTCCCAGAGCGAGAGCGCATTCAGCGCAACGAGCGGAATCGCCGGGAGGGCCAGGCGGTACATCTGGCCCGGGAAGGGCCACGCCGCGAGGATCGCGACGAACGCGACCACGTAGATCGCGTCGGCCTCGCCGCGGGCCGTGCGCCACAGGGTGCCCGCTACGCCGCTCGCACCGACGATGCAGGCGATCATGAACCCCGGCTTCCACGGCTCGCCCCAGAACACGAGGAGGGCCGTGAGCCACGCATCGACCATCGCCGAGACGTTCGAGGCGACGAGCGAGGCGAGCCACGCGGCGCCATGCTCGGCCGTGTTCTGTGCGACCGACGCGCTGAAGGAGACGTAGGCGTCCTCGCCGCCGCGGGGCCGCGCGACGTACCAGGCGGCGACGAGGGCGAGGGCGCCGGCGCACGCGATGGCGAATCCACGCAGGCGTACCGGATCGCGGCCGCGCAGGTAGCGCCATCCTTCTGCGATCGCCACCGCGGCGAGGAGCGCCACGCCGATGGTGCGCATGAGGATCGCCGCGGCGAGAAGGACGCTCACCAGGGCGAATGCGGGCCTCGTGGGCCGCTCGGCGCAGCGCCGATACGCGATGAGCGCCGCGAGCGACAGCGCGATGTACGGAAACTCCGTGAGGATGCCCTTCACGTTGAGCCATGCGCCGGGCATGCACGCGAAGAGGAGGGCCGCGACGGCGCCCACGAGGGCGGAGCGCGTCACGCCGCGCCCGAGGATTCCCAACAGGAACACTCCCGCCCCGAAAGCGAGGCCCACCCATGCGTGCGCGAGGCGCCAATCGTATGCGCCGCCCGCGACTCCCAGCAGCAGCGGGAAGAGCGGGGGATAGCGCTGGTCCGGCCACGCGGCGGCGATCGGCGCGGGCGTCGCCTCCCAGGGCGAGAGCGCCTGCGCCATCACCAGGTAGCTCACGCTGTCGTCATAGAGGGACGCTACGCCACGCTGCCACGCGAATGCGATGGCGAGCGCCGCGGCGACGATCGCCATCGCGGCGAGCGCCGCCGTGCCCCGCCTCATCGAACGAGGATGACGCGAAAGTCGTTCACGTTGGTGCGCGTGGGGCCGGTCACCACGAGCTCGCCCAATGCCGAGAAGAAGCCGTATCCGTCGTTGTCGGCGAGCATGCGCCTGGGCTGGAGACCGAGGGACTTCGCGCGTTCGAGCGCGTCGGGCGTGAGGATCGCGCCCGCGTTGTCCTCGCTGCCGTCGATGCCGTCGGTGTCGCAGGCGAGCGCCCAGGTATCGGGCAGCGCCTCGAGCGCGACGGCGAGCGAGAGCAGGAATTCCGTGCAGCGCCCGCCGCGCCCCTTGCCGCGCAGGGTGACGGTGGTTTCCCCACCCGAGATGAGGGCCACCGGCGGGCGGAAGGGATGCGAGTGGTGCCGGACCTGGCGTGCGAGGGCCGCGTACACCTTCGCCACTTCGCAGGACTCGCCGGTCACGCTGTCGCCCAGCACCATCGGCGCGATGCCGCGGTGCTGCACGAAGGCGGCCGCGGCGGCGAGGCTTGCGTGCGCCGTGGCGATGACGCGGGTCTCGGCGTGCGAGACAGCGGGATCGCCGGGTTTCGGCGTCTCCGCGATCTCTCCCCGGGCCCCGCGCGCGAGATGGGCGGCCACCGCGGCCGGTGCCTCCACGTGGTGCCGCGCGAGCACGTCGAGCGCATCCGCATACGTGGTCGGATCCGGCGTGCACGGGCCCGAGGCGACGTGCGTAGGATCGTCGCCCGTGACGTCGGAGATCACGAGGGCCAGGACCTTCGCCCGCGTGGACGCCGCGAGCTGCCCGCCCTGGATGCGGGACAGGTGCTTCCTCACCACGTTCATGTCCTGGATCGGCGCGCCGCTCGCGAGCAGCATGCGCGTGACCGCTTTCAGCTCCTGCATGGAGACCGTCTCGACGGGTAGCGAGAGCAGCGACGATCCGCCGCCGGAGACCAGCACGAGGAGAAGATCGTCGGGCGTGAGCGAGCGCGCGAGGGCGAGGATTTCGCGCGCCGCGGCCTCTCCCTGCTCGTCGGGAACCGGGTGGCCCGCTTCCACGACGCGGATGCGCGAGAGCGGCAACCCGTGGCCGTAGCGCGTGATGACGACGCCCTCGAGGGCGCAGCCCTTCGGCCAATGCTCCTCGACCGCGTGGGCCATGGAGGCCGCGGCCTTGCCGGCGCCGACCACGACGGTGCGCCCGCGCGGGGGAGGCGGCAGGTGCTTCGGAACGATCGCGAGCGGGTCGGCGGCGGAAAGTGCCGCGCGGAAGCTGTCGAGGAGAAGCTCCCGCGGGCCCATCAGCCTGCGGCCATGCGCCGGCGCGGCGGCGGCTCGAGGATCGCCTTCAGGAATTTGCCGGTGAAGCTGGCGGCGGTGTGCGCCACGTCCTCCGGCGTGCCTTGCGCGATCACGCCGCCCCCGCCGTCGCCGCCTTCGGGGCCGAGGTCGATCACCCAGTCGGCGGTCTTGATCACGTCGAGGTTGTGCTCGATCACGACCACGGAGTTGCCATGGTCGCGGAGGCGATGCAGCACGGTGAGCAGCAGGTCGATGTCGTGGAAGTGCAGGCCCGTGGTCGGCTCGTCGAGGATGAAGAGCGTGCGGCCGGTGTCGCGCTTGGAGAGCTCGAGCGAGAGCTTCACGCGCTGCGCCTCGCCCCCGGAGAGCGTGGTGGCACTCTGGCCCAGCTTGATGTAGCCCAGGCCCACCTCGATCAACGTGGCGAGCTTCCTCTGGATCGCGGGCACGGCGCTGAAGAATTCGTGCGCGGCCTCGACCATCATGTCGAGCACCTGGTCGATGGGGCGGCCCTTGTAGAGGACCTCCAGCGTCTCGCGGTTGTAGCGCTTTCCGTGGCAGACGTCGCACGGTACGTAGATGTCCGGCAGGAAGTGCATCTCCACCTTGATCATGCCGTCGCCCTGGCACGCCTCGCAGCGGCCGCCCTTCACGTTGAACGAAAAGCGCCCGGGCCCGTAGCCGCGGGCGCGCGACTCCGGCACGCCGGCGAAGAGGTCGCGAATCGGCGTGAATAGCCCCGTGTACGTCGCGGGGTTCGAGCGCGGCGTGCGCCCGATCGGGCTCTGGTCGACGTTGATCACCTTGTCGAAGAAGTCGAGCCCTTCGATGGCATCGTGCTCCGCCGGCTCGGCCGCCGATCCATAGAGATGATGCGCGACCGCGTTGTAGAGCGTGTCGTTGATGAGCGTGGACTTGCCCGAGCCCGAGACGCCGGTGATCGCGACGAACAGCCCCACGGGAATGTCCACCGTCACGTTCTTCAGATTGTTGCCGCGCGCCCCCGCGATGCGCAGCTGCTTCTTCGGGTCGCCGCGGCGCCGGCGCGTGGGCGTGGCGATGCTCTTGCGCCCCGACAGGTACTGGCCGGTGAGCGAGTTCGGGTTGGCCATCACCTCGTCGGGCGTGCCTTGCGCGACGACCTCGCCGCCGTGCACGCCCGCACCCGGCCCCATGTCCACCACGTGGTCCGCGGCCTCGATCGCCTCCTCGTCGTGCTCGACCACGATCACGGAGTTGCCCAGGTCGCGCAGGTGCTTCAGGGTCTCGATGAGGCGGGCGTTGTCGCGCTGGTGCAGGCCGATGGACGGCTCGTCGAGCACGTACATGACGCCCGTGAGCCCCGAGCCGATCTGCGAAGCGAGGCGGATGCGCTGGCTCTCGCCGCCCGAGAGCGTGTCGGCCGAGCGCGTGAGCGAGAGATAGTCCAGGCCCACGTTGTTCAGGAAGCGCACGCGGTTGGCGATCTCGCGCACGATCTTTTCCGCGATCGCCTTCTTCGAGCCGGGCAGCTCGAGGGACTCGAAGTACGGCTGCGCCTGGCGAAGCGGCATCGCCGAGAGCTCCTGGATGGTGCGGTCGGCGACCTTCACGTGGCGGGCCTCGATCCGCAGCCTCGTGCCGTGGCATTCGGGGCAGT
Source organism: Usitatibacter sp. (assembly GCA_036271595.1). Taxonomy (GTDB): domain Bacteria; phylum Pseudomonadota; class Gammaproteobacteria; order Burkholderiales; family Usitatibacteraceae; genus Usitatibacter. The sequence continues at coordinate 7,119 of DATBAI010000008.1, read as the reverse complement.
CGCGCGTGTTGAGGTACTTGGTGAGCTCCTCCTTCACGGCGACCGAGTCGGTCTCGCGGTGGCGGCGCTCGAGGTTCGGGAGGATGCCCTCGAAGGCGTGCTCCTTCACCGAGCTCCTGCCCTTCTCGCCCGGGTAGCGGAAGGCGATCTTCTCCTCGCCCGAGCCGTTCAGCACCACCTCGCGGGCACGTTCGGGCAGCGTCTCGAAGGCAGCCTCCACGTCGAACCCGTAGTGCTGCGCGAGCGAGGCGAGCATCGTGAAGTAGAACTGGTTGCGCCGGTCCCAGCCGCGGATGGCCCCGCCGGCGAGCGACAGGTGCGGGAACGCCACCACTCGCCTGGGATCGAAGAACGTGACCTGCCCCAGGCCGTCGCAGCGCGTGCAGGCGCCCATGGGGTTGTTGAACGAGAAGAGGCGCGGTTCCAGCTCGGGGATCGAATAGCTGCACACGGGGCACGCGAACTTCGCCGAGAAGAGGTGCTCCTTGCCGCTATCGGTCTCCACGGCGATGGCGCGGCCGTCGGCATGGCGCAGCGCCGTCTCGAAGGATTCGGCGAGACGCTGCTGGAGCCCTTCGGGCCTCGCCTCGCGCGCCTCGACTTTCAGCCGGTCGATCACGATCTCGAGCGTGTGCTTCCGGTTCCGGTCGAGCTTCGGCAGCTGGTCGATCTCGTGCACCTCGCCGTCGATGCGCAGCCGCACGAAGCCCTGCGCGCGCAGCTCCTCGATGAGATCGACCTGCTCGCCCTTGCGGCCGACGACGAGCGGCGCCACGATCATCACGCGCATGCCCGCTTCGAGAGCCAGCACGTGGTCGACCATCTGCGCCACGCTCTGCGCGGTGAGCGCGAGGTTGTGGATGGGACAGTAGGGGTCGCCCACCCGTGCGAAGAGGAGCCGCAGGTAGTCGTGGATCTCGGTGACCGTTCCCACGGTCGAGCGCGGGTTGTGCGAAGTCGCCTTCTGCTCGATGGCGATCGCGGGCGAGAGGCCCTCGATCAGGTCCACGTCGGGCTTCTCCATCAGCTGCAGGAATTGCCGCGCGTACGCCGAGAGCGATTCCACATATCGGCGCTGGCCCTCGGCATAGAGCGTGTCGAAGGCGAGCGAGGATTTGCCCGAGCCCGAGAGGCCCGTGATGACGACGAGGCGCTCGCGTGGGATGTCCAGGCTCACATTGCGCAGGTTGTGAGTCCGCGCGCCCCTGATGCGGATCGTTTCCATGGGGAACCTGCTAATATACAGGAGCACTCCCAGCCTTCTCCACTCCTGCAATTCCCCCCGTGAATTCCCCGGCTCGCATGAGCGCCGTGGAGCTGCGTGCGAGCGGGGCGCTCGCCTCGATCTTCGCGCTGCGGCTCTTCGGCATGTTCGTGATCCTCCCCGTGTTCGCCCTCTGGGCGCACGGGCGGGCGGGTTGGAACGTCCAGCTCGTCGGGATCGCCATGGGCGCCTACGGCCTCACCCAGGGGCTGCTGCAGATCCCCTTCGGCTGGCTCTCCGACCGCGTGGGCCGCAAGACCATGCTCTACGCGGGGCTCACGATCTTCGCGGCGGGAAGCTTCGCCTGCGCCGCCTCGGAAGGCCCGTACGGGATGATCGCCGGGCGCATCCTGCAGGGAGCCGGCGCGATCTCCGGGGTCGCGATCGCAACGGTGGCGGACCTCACTCGCGAGTCGCAGCGCTCCAAGGCGATGGCCATCATCGGCTCGACCATCGGCGGCGTGTTCGCGCTCTCCTTCGTGATCGCGCCCGCCCTCGAGCACGCGATCGGCCTGCATGGCATCTTCGCGATGACGGGCGTGCTGGTGCTCGTGGCCGTCGGCGTCGTGCGCTTCGCCGTGCCCGAGCCGCGTGAGCCGCGGAGCGCCCCGCGCGGCGGCGCCTTCGCCGCGGTGTTCCGCGACAAGGAGCTGGTGCGCCTCTACGTGGGCATCTTCGCGCTGCATGCGGTGCTGATGGCGATCTTCATCGTCGTGCCCGTGGCGCTGGAGGAGGCGGGCCTGCCCGCGGCGCAGCATTCGTGGGTGTACCTGGGGGCCGTCGTGGCGGGGTTCGTCCTCATGCTTCCCGCGTTCGTGGGCCGCGCGGCCGGCCGGGAACGCCCGGTCTTCCTCTTGTCGGTCGCCGTGGTCGCTTGCGGCGTGGCGCTGCTCGCCCTGGGCCTGCACAACCTCGCCGCGATCGCCGCCGCGCTCGTCATCTTTTTCGCGGGCTTCAACGTTCTTGAGGCGAAGCTTCCCGCGCTCGTATCGCGCGCCGCGCCGCGCGAGGCGACGGGCGCCGCCACGGGAATGTATTCCAGCGTACAGTTCCTCGGGACGTTTTTCGGCGCGGCGGCGGCGGGCTTCATCGCCCAGCACGTGGGCTCCGTCGCGGTGCTGGTAACCTGCCTGGCAGTCGCCGTCGGCTGGCTCGCCGTGGCGTGGAAAATGGGCGAATTCGTGCCGGCCGCCTCGCCGGCATCGCGCAATTAGGAGAAAGGGAAAGTCATGGCATCGATCAACAAGGTCATCATCATCGGCAACCTCGGGCGCGATCCCGAGACGCGCTACATGCCCGACGGCGGCGCGATCACCAACATCTCGGTGGCCACCACGGACAAGTGGAAGGACAAGGGCGGCGAGATGCAGGAAAAGACCGAATGGCACCGCGTCGCCTTCTTCGGCAAGCTCGCCGAGATCGCGGGCGAATACCTGAAGAAGGGGAGCCAGGTCTACGTCGAGGGGCGCCTGCAGACCCGCGAGTGGGAGAAGGACGGCGTGAAGCGCTATACCACCGAGATCGTCGCCAACCAGATGCAGATGCTCGGTTCGCGCCAGGGCATGGGCGGGGGCAGCCGCGAGGCCTCCGAGGCAGGCGAATCCGCCGGCGGCTCGCGCCCGGCGGCTTCCAAGCCCGCCGCCAAGGCCGGCACCGGCGGGAAGTTCGACGATTTCGAGGACGACATCCCGTTCTAGCGGGGGCTTGAATCCGGCGGCGCCCGCCCGCAGGTCCAATATGTATTCCCCCTCGAGAGCCCCGCCATGAAGCGCGTCACCTTGTACATCCTCACCAACCTCGCCGTGATGGTGGTGCTGGGCGTGGTCCTCGAGATCACGGGCGCCAACCGCTTTTTCGCCGCCAGCGGGCTCAACATCCCCGCGCTGCTGCTCTTCTCGGCCATCGTGGGCTTCACGGGGTCGATCTTCTCGCTGCTCATCTCCAAGCAGGTGGCGAAGTGGAGCACCGGCATGCGCATGCTCGATCCGCCACAGAGCGCGGACGAGCAGTGGCTGGTCGCCACCGTGAAGAGCCTCGCCGAGCATGCGGGCGTCGCCATGCCCGAGGTCGGCATCTACGAGGGCGAGCCCAACGCGTTCGCGACCGGTGCCTTCCGCGATTCGTCGCTGGTCGCCGTATCGACGGGCCTGCTGCAATCCATGAGCCACGACGAGGTCGAGGCCGTGCTGGGCCACGAGATCGGGCACGTCGCCAACGGCGACATGGTGACGCTCACGCTGATCCAGGGCGTGGTGAACACCTTCGTCGTATTCCTCTCCCGCGTGGTCGGGTACCTGGTCGACAAGGCGGTCTTCAAGACCGAGCGCGGCGTGGGCATGGGCTACTACCTCACGGTGATGGTGTGCCAGATCGTCTTCGGTGTCCTCGCCTCGATCATCGTCGCTTGGTTCTCGCGTCGGCGCGAGTTCCGCGCGGATGCGGCGTCGGCGGGGCTCCTCGGCTCTCCGCGCCCGATGATCTCGGCGCTGCGCCGCCTGGGCGGACTCCAGCCCGGAGCGCTGCCGCAATCGCTGCAGGCTTTCGGCATCGCGGAGGGCGACAACAAGTTCATGGCCCTCTTCGCGAGCCATCCGCCCATCGCGGCCCGCATCGCCGCCCTCGAGAACCAGCGTCCCGGCCAGGCGTAGGCGAGAGGCTCTTGCTCACGTAACATGGCGCGGGTCGATGCCGCTCGCGCTGCTGGTCTTCATCACGGTCCTCGCGCACACCGCGTATAACGGCACGCGCCTCACGTTCTCGCTCGAGGCGCTCTCGCTCGGCGCCACGCCGCTCATCGTAGGCTCGCTCGTCTCGCTCATGGCGGCGCTGCCCATGGCGCTGGGCGTCTTCTCCGGGCGCCTGGTGGACCGGATGGGCACCCGCAAGCCCATCATCGTCGCCGTCGGCGTCGTGATCTCGGGGATCGTCCTTGCCGCCGCGTTTCCCGGGCTCGCCGTGCTGCCGCTGGTCGCCGTTTCGGTGGGCTCCGGGTTCGCGCTCTTCCACATCTGCGTGCAGCACATGGTGGGCGAGATGAGCGATGCCACGCGCCGGCGCGACAACTTCAGCCTGCTGGCACTGGGCTTCGCCACCTCCAACTTCCTCGGTCCGACGATCTCCGGGATCGCGATCGACCACCTCGGGCATCGCGCGACCTTCTGCATCCTCGCCGCGTTCGCGTGCCTGGCGCTCACGATCCTCTTCGCCCGCCGCGGCGCGCTCTCGCACACGGAGCACCATTCGCGCAACCGCGAGCCGCGAAGCGCGCTGGAGCTGCTGCGCGACCGGCAACTACGGCTCGTGTTCATCGTCTCGGGCCTCCTCGCCTCCGCGTGGGATCTCTTCACGTTCGTGGTGCCGATCTACGGGACCTCGATCGGACTTTCGGCGACGACCATCGGCCTCATCCTGGGCAGCTTCGCCGGCGCCACGTTCGTGGTGCGCCTGATGCTGCCGTGGATCCAGCGGCACATCCGCGAGTGGCCCCTCATCACGACGACCTTCGCGATCGCGTGCATCGCCTACGCGGCCTTCCCGATGGTGCGCACCGTGCCGCTGCTCGCCTCGATTTCCTTCCTGCTCGGCTTCGGCCTTGGCGCCACGCAGCCTTCGATCATGGCGCTCGTGTACGCCACCGCGCCGCCGGGGCGCGCGGCCGAGGCGGTGGGCTTGCGCACCGTGGCGCTCAACACCAGCACGACGGTCTTCCCGATATTCTTCGGTGGGCTGGGCTCGGTCGTCGGAATGACGCCGGTGTTCCTCGGAATGGCGGCGATGCTGGCCGCGGGCGGGCTGGTCTCGCGCCGCCGTTAGGAACGGCAAGTGCTTGTGTTATAATGCGTTTTTCCCTATTCGCCCGGTTGACGGCTCGTTCCTCGACCACGGCCGCACGAATGCCCATCTACGAGTACCGTTGCGCGAGCTGCGGCCACCAGCAGGAATACCTGCAGAAGCTGAGCGACACGCCGCTCACCGTGTGCCCGCAATGCGGCAAGCCCACCTTCTCGAAGATGGTGACGGCGGCCGGCTTCCAGCTGAAGGGCAGCGGCTGGTACGTGACCGACTTCCGCAACAAGCCGTCGTCCAAGCCCGGCGCGAAGTCCGAATCGAAGGGCGAGTCCACGTCCGAAGCGAAGGGCGAGGCGAAGTCCGAAGCGAAGGGCGACGCGAAGTCCGAATCGAAGTCGGACGCCAAGAGCGAATCGAAGCCCGCGCAATCCAAGCCCGCCGCGCCGAGCAAGCCCGCCTCCTCGGGCGACGCGTAATCCGGGATGTCCACCCTCAGGCGCTGGTTCATCGCCGGCCTCCTCCTCTGGATCCCGCTCGGCATCACGCTGTGGGTCCTGAACCTGCTCGTGGGCCTCATGGACGAATCGCTGCGGCTCCTCCCGGACACCATGCAGAGCGACGCGCTCTTCGGCTTCCACGTGCCGGGCCTGGGCATCATCCTCACCGTCGCGATCGTGCTCGGCACCGGAGCGCTCGCGGCGAACTTCTTCGGCAGGAAGCTCTTCGCGATGGGCGATACGCTGCTCTCGCACATCCCGATCGTGCGCTCCATCTACGGCGGCGTGAAGCAGATCAGCGACACCCTCTTCTCGCCGGAAGGCAAGGCCTTCCGCAGCGCCGTGCTGGTGCGCTATCCGCATGCGGGCGCATGGACGGTGGCGCTCGTGACGGGCACGCCGCGCCACGAGCTCGCGGGCCTGCTCGGTCCCGACGAGATGTCGGTCTTCGTCCCCACCACGCCCAACATCACCGCGGGCTTCTTCCTCGTGGTGAAGCGCGAGGACACCATCGCGCTCGAGATGACGGTGGACGATGCGTTGAAGTACATCATCTCGATGGGCGTTGCCGAACCGCTGCCGCGCGCTGCGCGTCCCGAGAGGATCGCCTCCGGGACCGACCCCGATACGCAGCCGTCGCTGAAAACGTAAGCGACGGCGTAGCGCAGAGAACTGGATCCCGGGCCAACGCGCCGGTTGGCGCGCCCGGGATGACGACAACGTGGACATGGGGTCCGGGGACGCTGCGGCGCCCGGGATGAGAGCATGAGAACCGACTACTGCGGCAACATCGACACCCGATTCCTCGGGCAATCCGTGACGCTCTTCGGCTGGGCGCATCGCCGGCGCGACCACGGCGGCGTGATCTTCATCGACCTTCGCGACCGTGAAGGGCTGGTGCAGGTCGTGAGCGACCCGGACCGCGCCGAAACCTTCGCCAGCGCCGACCGCGTGCGAAATGAATTCGTGCTGCGCGTGAAGGGCGTGGTACGGCCCCGTCCCGACGGCACGGTGAACCCGGACCTGAGGAGCGGCGAGATCGAGGTCCTCGCGCACGAGATCGAGGTGCTGAACGCCTCGGCGACGCCGCCGTTCATGATGGACGACGAGCAGGTCTCCGAGGAGGTGCGGCTCAAGTATCGCTACCTCGACCTGCGCAGGCCGGCGATGCAGCGCATCCTGCGCATGCGCCACAAGGCCGCGAAGGCGGTCCGCGAGTACCTCGACGACCAGGGGTTCGTGGACATCGAGACGCCGGTGCTCTACAAGTCCACGCCCGAGGGCGCGCGCGAGTTCCTCGTGCCCTCGCGCATCCACGACGGGCAGTTCTACGCGTTGCCGCAGTCCCCGCAGCTCTTCAAGCAGATCCTCATGGTGGCGGGATACGACCGCTATTACCAGATCGTGAAGTGCTTCCGCGACGAGGACCTGCGCGCCGACCGCCAGCCCGAGTTCACGCAGATCGACATCGAGACCTCGTTCCTCACCGAGCGCGAGATCCAGGACATCATGGAGGGGCTCGTGCGCCACGTCTGGAAGAAAGTCCTCGACGTGGACCTGCCGGCCTTC
>DATBAI010000007.1:0-54898 GCA_036271595.1 Usitatibacter sp. | reverse complement strand
CGGTTCTCCATGCCCTCGAGCACCTTGATCTGCGGGTTCTCCTTCAGGCGCGGGATGTCCTGCGGCGGGGGATCGAGCATGAAGTCGATCTCGCCCGAGAGGAGCGCCGCCATGCGCGTGGCGTCCTGCTTGATGGGCGTGTAGATCATTTCGTCCACGTTGCCCTCGCGCTTGCCCCACCACTTCGGATTGATCACCGCGACGGTCCGCACGTCGGGCTCGCGCGACTTGAGGATGTACTCGCCCGTGCCGTTGGTATTGCGGGCGGCGAACGTCTCCTCCTTGTTCTTGAAGTCCTGGGGCTTGGTGACGTTGTGCTTCGTGGACCACGAGCGGCTCATGATCCGCACCTCGGTCAGCTGCGGGATGAGGATCGGAGCGGGCCCGTCGGTGAGGATGTCCACGGTGAGGTCGTCGACCCGCCTCGCCTCCTTCACGCCCGCGAGATAGGGCTTGAAGTTGGAGGTGTCGGCGAGCGCGCGCTGGACGGAGAACACTACGTCGTCGGCCGTGAACGGCTCGCCCTCGTGGAACGTCACGTGGGGACGCAGCTTGAAGCGCACCGTCGTGGCATCCACTCTCTGCCAGGAGAGTGCGAGGCAGGGAATCACCTTCAAGTCGCGGCCGCGCGTGACCAGCGTTTCGTAGATGTGGTCGAGGTACCCGTTGGTGAACCCTTCGTTCTGCGCGTGCGGGTCCATCGTGACGATGTCGCCCTGGCTCGACCAGCGCAGCGTCTTGGCGCCCGCCGTGGGCGCGATCGCAATCGCGAAGGCGAGCAGCGCGGCCCCTGCGGCCTTTGTGACTTTCATGGTCCGTTTCTCCCTGCGCGTCGCTTTCGCGGTATGGTAGCAAAACACCCATGACCCAAGAGATATTTCGGGACGAGCCTTACCGGAAAGACGCCGAGGCGACGATCGTCGCGCGCGACGCTCGCGGGCTGGTGCTGGACCGCACCGTTTTCTATCCGCGCGGGGGCGGCCAGGCCGGTGATTCGGGCGTATTGCACCTCGCCGGCGCGGCGATCGCCATCGCCGACACGGTAAAGGGCGAGGTTCCGGGCGAGATCATCCACGTGCCCGCGCCGGGGCAGGAGGCGCTGCTCGATGCCGCGGTACCGGGCGCGCCGGCTTCGCTCACCCTGGACTGGGAGCGGCGCCACCGGCACATGCGCTTCCACACCGCGACGCATCTCCTCTGCGCCATCGTGCCGCACGAGACCAACGGCTGCTCGATCACGTCGGGCTACGCGCGGCTGGACTTCGACATGGTGGAGCCGCTCGATCGCGAGCACCTCGAGCGCGAGCTCTCGCGCCTCGTGGACGAGGCCCACGACACGAGCACGGTGTGGATCACCGACGGGGAGCTGGACGCGAAGCCCGAGCTCGTGCGCACGATGTCGGTGAAGCCGCCGCGCGGGGTGGGGCGCATCCGCCTGCTGGAAATCGCGGGCGTGGATCTCCAGGCGTGCGGCGGAACGCACGTGGCCAACACGCGGGAAATCGGGAAGCTGCGCATCGCGAAGATCGAGAAGAAGAGCGCACGCAGCCGCAGGGTGATGATCGAGTTCGTGGAGTAAAATCGGCGACACCTCACGCGTAGGGATCGCCATGAACGACACCCACGACCAGTCCGCGTACCCAAACCCGATGGGGACCGACGGATTCGAGTTCGTCGAGTACACCGCACCGAACCCGGAGCTCCTGGGCGAGCTCTTCGAGCAGATGGGCTTCTCGGCCATCGCCCGGCACCGCTCCAAGGACGTGGTGCTGTACCGCCAGGGCCGCATCAACTTCATCGTGAACCGCGAGCCCGACAGCTTCGCCCAGTCGTTCGCGCGCGTGCATGGGCCTTCGGCATGCGCCTTCGCGATGCGCGTGAAGAATGCCGCCAAGGCCTACCAACGCGCGCTCGAGCTGGGCGCCAAGCCCTTCCACGGCAAGGTCGGCCCGATGGAGCTCAACATCCCGGCCCTGGTCGGCATCGGCGGGAGCCTCATCTATCTTGTCGACCGCTATCCGGGCAACGGCGGCAACCTTTCCATATACGACGTGGACTTCGTGCCCATCGAGGGGCGCGACCAGCATCCGCGCGGCGCGGGCTTGCTCGAGATCGACCACCTCACGCACAACGTGTATTCGGGGCGCATGGACACGTGGGCGGAGTTCTACGAGAAGCTCTTCAGCTTCCGCGAGATCCGCTACTTCGACATCCAGGGCCAGAAGACGGGCCTCACCTCGCGCGCGCTCACCAGCCCCTGCGGCAAGATCCGCATCCCGATCAACGAGCCGTCCGACAAGGGTTCGCAGATCCAGGAATACCTCGACGCCTACAAGGGCGAGGGCATACAGCACATCGCGCTTTCGGCCGACGAGATCTTCGCGACCGTGGAGGAGCTGCGCACGAAGGGCGTGCGTTTCCTCGATACCCCGGACACCTACTACGAGCGCGTCGATGCGCGAGTGAGGGACCATGGCGAGGACCTCGAGCGCATGAAGAGGAATCGCATCCTCCTCGACGGCGAGGGCGTGGACAAGGACCACCACGAGGACAAGCTGCTGCAGATCTTCACCGAGACCGTGATCGGGCCGATCTTCTTCGAGATCATCCAGAGGAAGGGCAACCAGGGGTTCGGCGAGGGCAACTTCCGCGCGCTCTTCGAATCCATCGAGGCCGACCAGATCGCTCGCGGCGTCATCTGACCCGATGAACGATCGCTCCCTCGCCTCCACGCTGAAATACCTTTCCGGGTTCGGCTCGCACCACGAGACCGAAGCTCTCGAAGGTGCGCTGCCCGTCGGGCAGAATTCGCCGCAGGAGGTGCCGTTCGGGCTCTACGCCGAGCAGCTCTCGGGCTCGTCCTTCACGATGGCGCGCGCGACGAACCTGCGCTCGTGGCTCTATCGGCTGCGGCCCTCGGCGATGCATCCGCCCTTCGAGCGCCTCGACGACCCGCTGCTGCGCACAGGGCGCTGCCGCGAGGTGGAGACGTCGCCCAATCGGCTGCGCTGGGGTCCGATGCCGATGCCGGCGGATCGCGCGGATTTCCTGGATGGCCTCGCGACCTACGCCACGTGCGGGGAAGCGCGCGCGCAGCACGGCGCAGGCATCCACGTGTATTGCGCCAATCGCTCGATGGAGCGGGTCTTCCACGATGCCGACGGCGAGATGCTCTTCGTGCCCCAGGAAGGCGCCATTACGCTCGATACCGAGATGGGGCGCCTAAACGTGGCGCCGGGCGAGGTCGCGCTCGTGCCGCGAGGCGTGAGGTTTCGCGTGGCCATCCACGGTGCGGCGGTTCGCGGATACGTGTGCGAGAACTATGGCGCGCCGTTCCGGCTGCCGGAGCTGGGGCCGATCGGCTCCAACGGGCTCGCCAACCCGCGCGACTTCCTCGCGCCCTGCGCGGCGTACGAGGATCGCGACGTGGCGACCCAGGCCGTGGTGAAGTTCGGCGGCCACCTGTGGTCCACGACGCTCGACCATTCGCCCCTCGACGTGGTCGCCTGGCACGGCAACTACTACCCCTTCAAGTACGATCTCGCGCGCTTCAACGCGATGAACACGGTGAGCTTCGACCACGCCGATCCCTCGATCTTCACGGTGCTCACCTCGCCCTCCGACACGCCCGGCATGGCGAACGTCGACTTCGTGATCTTCCCGCCTCGCTGGAGCGTGGCCGAGCATACTTTCCGGCCTCCCTACTTCCATCGCAACGTGATGAGCGAGTTCATGGGGCTCGTGAAGGGCGAGTACGACGCGAAGCAGGGCGGCTTCGTTCCGGGCGGGGCGAGCCTGCACAATTGCATGAGCGCCCATGGCCCGGACCGCGCCTCCTACGACAAGGCGGTCGCGGCGAAGCTCGCGCCGCAGCGCATCGGCGGGACGCTCGCGTTCATGTTCGAAAGCCGTTACCTCTTCGAGCCCACGGCGTTCGCGATGTCCACGCCGTCGCTCGATCGCGACTACGACGCCGCCTGGGCGGGCCTCGCCAAGGCGAACGTTCCGGGGGCGCGATGAAGCTCGCGACGCTCCGGGAACATTCGCGCGATGGGACTCTCGTCGTGGTGAGCCGCGACCTTGCGCGCGCCGTTCGCGTACCGAAGATCGCCGCCTCGCTGCAGGCCGCCCTCGAGAGCTGGGAGGCCGTGGCGCCGCTGCTGGCGGATGCATCCGCCGCCCTCGAGAATGGCGCGGAGCGCCACGCGTTCGATTTCCAGGAAGCGCTCGCCGGCGATCGGGTCGCGGCGCCGCTGCCGCGCGCCTACGAATGGCTGGATGGATCCGCTTACCTGTCGCACGTGGAGCGCGTGCGGCGCGCCCGCAACGACAAGGTCCCCGAGAGCTTCTACAAGGACCCGCTCATGTACCAGGGCGGCGCCGGGCAGATGATGGGCGCGCGCGATCCCATCCGCGTGATCTCGGAGGACTGGGGCGTGGACCTCGAGGGCGAAGTGGCCGCGATCGTGGGCGACGTTCCCATGGGCGCCACGCCGGAAGAGGCGGCCACGGCCGTGCGGCTGGTGACGCTCGTGAACGACGTCTCGTTCCGGCGCCTCATCCCGGCCGAGCTCGCCAAGGGCTTCGGCTTCGTGAACGGCAAGGGCGCCAACGCTCTGGCACCCGTCGCGGTCACGCCCGACGAGCTGGAGGGCGCCTGGCGAGACGGCCGGCTGCACCATGAGCTGCTGTGCGACGTGAACGGCAAGCGCCTCGGGCATCCCAACGCCGGCAAGGACGCGACTTTCGGCCTCTTCGACCTCATCGCCCACGCCGCGAAGACGCGCGAGCTCGCGACGGGCACGCTCGTCGGCACGGGCACCATCTCCAACCACGACGCGTCCGTCGGCTACGCGTGCCTCATGGAAGCGCGGCTCGTGGAGCAGGTGGAGCAGGGCACCGCCAAGACCGAGTTCCTCAAGTTCGGGGACACGGTCGCGATCGAGATGCGGGACGCGAAGGGCGCGTCGATCTTCGGTGCGATCGAGCAACGGGTGGAGAAATATGTCGCCGCTCCACGCGCCGGGGCCCGGTCATGACCGGGGAAACCACCCATTCCCTGCGCGGCGACTACAGCCGCATGCGCCCCGACTGCACGGTGGACCAGGAATGGGAGGCGTACTCGCCGCAACAGCACGATCTCTGGCGGCGGCTCTATCGACGCCAGCTCTCGCTCGTGCCGCGCTACGCGTGCGACGAGTTCAACGACACGCTCGCCACGCTCAACTTCGGCGAGGGCATTCCACGCTTCGACGCGATCAACGCGAGGCTCGCGCCCGCGACGCGCTGGCAGCTCGTGGCGGTGCCGGGCCTCGTTCCCGACCTCACGTTCTTCGACCATCTCGCCAACCGGCGCTTCCCGGTGACGGTCTGGATCCGCGATCCCGCCGAGTTCGACTACATCGTCGAGCCCGACATCTTCCACGACTTCTTCGGCCATGTGCCGATGCTTTTCAATCCCGTGTTCGCCGACTACATGCAGGCGTACGGCAGGGGCGGCATCAAGGCGCACGAGCTGGGCGCCATCGAGATGCTTTCGCGCCTCTACTGGTACACGGTTGAGTTCGGCCTCATCCAGACGCCGAAGGGCGTTCGCACCTACGGCGCGGGCATCCTCTCGTCGGGCGGTGAGCTTGCCTATTGCGTCGAGAGCCGCAAGCCCAACCGAATCGGCTTCGACCTGGTGCGCATCATGCGAACGCTCTACAAGATCGACACGTTCCAGGAGACGTACTTCGTGATCCGCGACTTCGGCCAGCTCTTCGAGGCCACGGCGCCGGATTTCAAGCCGTACTACGAGGCGCTGCGGGGGCGCGAGCCGTACGCGGCCGGCGCTGTCCTGCCCACCGACCGGCTGTTGCACCGCGGCGAGCGCGCCGCCGCCTGATGCGGCTTACCCGCGAATGGGTGGGCCTGGTACTGGTGGTCCTGGGCCTCGCGCGCGCGGCACTCCTCATCGCGCACGATCCGGTGGTGGGCTATGCCAACCAGTACGACATGATTCGCACGGGGGCGTGCATGGGGCTTTTCCCGGCGACCGACGCGCCCGCACGCTACGAGCGCTCGCCCGACGCGCCGCTGCCGCTCTACCGCGCGGAGGCTCCGCACGCCGACCTCTGCTACCGCTCCACGGAAGTCGCGATCGACGCGGCCGTGGTGGCGGTCGCGCAGACCGCGAACGCGGCCTCGGACGGCATCCGCATCCGCTGGTTCGGCTACGCCAAGCTCGCGATCCTCGCCATCACGGCATTGGCGCTCGCGTGGTCGCTGCATCGCAATCCCACCGCCGCGCTCCTGCATGGAATCGTGTTCGCGTTCGTGATCTGCGATCCGGTGGTGACGCTATGGTTCAACACGATGTACACGGAGTTCGCCGCGCTCTGGGGCCTCTATGCCGCGGTGGCTTCGGCCGCGGCGCTCGCCATCTCCTCGCGCGGCTCCTTCGCGCTGGCCGCGATACTCCTCACGGCGCTGGTCGGGCTCGCCTTCTCGCGCGAGCAGTTCGCGCTCCTCGCCCCGGCACTCGCGATCATCGCGTTCCCGTGGCTGTGGGCCCGCTCGCCCCATCTCGCGGTCGCCTCCTTCGGCGTGGCGCTGGTGTCCGCGGTCCTTTCATTCGCGCTCCTGCCGCGGCCCGGGCTCGTCGCGAGCGTGAATCGCGTGGATACCTATCTCGCGGTGGTTCTGCCCGCCGCGAAGTCTCCGCTGCGGGCCCTTTCGGCGGTAGGCCTCCCCGCGCGGTGCGAGCCCCTCGTGGGGGTGAGCTGGTACCTGCGCCGCGGCGAGAACCTGGAGGAGCTCTGCCCCGAGGTCACGCGCCTTCCCTCCTACGCGTTCCTGCGCCTTGCGCGCAGCGACCCCGACGCGCTTGCGCGCTCGGTGGCGCGCGTGCTTCCCGCGACGCAGGAGCTCGCTCCGCGGCTGGGGACATTGGCGGGCCGGCGGCGCGTGGCGCTGAACGAGCTGCCGTGGTGGCTGCGCTCGCCGCTGCATGCCTTGTGGTGGCGGCTTCCCATGCTGGGCTACGCCTGGCTCGTGGTCTCGGCCATGGTCGCCCTGCCGCTCGCGTTCCTCGCCGCCCTCGCGTGGGGCCGGCCGTCGCGCGAGAAGGGCGTGGAGCTGCTGCTCGCGATGATGCTGGGGACGGTGACGGCCTATACGCTCGCGACCACGGTGTTCGGTGACGGCTTGTCGGAAGCCTCTCGCCACTTCCTGCCCGGCGCCCTGGCCGCGCTCGTGGCGCTGGTGTCGCTCGTGATCGCCATTCCCGGCGCCGTGCTGCGCTGGAGCGCCGAGCCGCGCCCGAACGGTTTCGCGATCGGCGCCGCCGCACTCGCGATCGCCGTGGTGATCACGGCGGGTGCCGTATCGATCCGGTGGGCGAAGGAGCAGCCGCTCGCCATCGGCATCCTCGATGAACCGGCGGGACGCACGTACTCGCCGAATGCGCCGCTCACGCTGCGCGGCTGGGCGATCGATCCGTTCGGGCCGGAAACCGTGACAGCGGACGTGAGCGGGGTTCGCACCGAGCTCACGTTGGATGCGCCGACGCCCGACCTGCGCTTGATGTTCCCCTCCTATCCGGGCAGCGAACGCGCGGGCTTTCGTGCGGAGCTCGGCGTCCAGGATCTCGCCAAGGCCGGCGCCGCGGGGCCGCCCACGCTGCGGCTTCTCGTGAAGAGCCGCACGGGTGCCGTCACGGAGGTCGATCGCAGGCGCCTGGAGCCCGCTCCTTGATGCCTAGATCTTCAGGCGCGCGAAGATCGCTTCCGGCAAATGGCGCAGGACGAACATGATCGGCCACCAGAACCACGGCAGGTAGGCCTCGCCCGCGCCGCGTTCCATCGCGGCGACGATGCCGGCCGCCACTTTGTCGGGCGAGGCCCACAGCGCGCCCTTTGGAAAGGCCGCGGTCATGGGCGTATCGACGAAACCCGGCTTGATCGCCACGACGCTCACGCCCTTGTCCTTCAGCCGCAGGCGCAGACCCGCGAGGAACGTGGAGAGCGCGCCCTTCGCGGTCCCGTAGACGTAGTTGCTGCGCCGTCCCCGGTCGCCTGCCACCGAAGAGATCGCGGCGAGCGTACCGGCGCCCGCGGCCTCGAAGCGCTCGGCGAGGCGGGCGGCGAGCGAGGCGGGCGCTACGAAGTTCGTGATCCACTCGCGATGCGTGAGCTCGAAGTCGCGTTCGCACGCCGCCTGGTCGGGCAGCGTTCCCTGCGCGATGAGCGCGGCGTCGAGGCCTCCGCACGCCGCCCACGCTTCGTCCACGAGCCTCGCGTGGCGGGCGATGTCGTCGAGGTCGGCGAGCGTCGTCGTCACGGATGCGCCGCGCGCGGCGAGATCCGCGCGCACGGCCTCGAGCTTCGCGGGGTCGCGCGCCACGAGGTGAAAATGGGCGCCGGGCCGTGCGAGGCGGCGCGCCACCGCCTGCCCGATGGCCGAGGTCGCTCCGAAGATCGCCGTGCGTCCCAGCTTCATCCCGCGACGCGCCGCCAGAACGAGGACGAGAAAGACGGGTCGATGAACGCGCGGAATTCCTGCCACCGTGGGAACGACGTACGGAAGGTCTCGGCGGACATGCGTGCGTCCTTCGCCGGGTACACCGCGCCGCCCGCGGAGCGCACGATCGCGTCCAATCGATCCAGGAGCTCGAGCGTTCGCGGCCCTCGCATCGGAAAGTCGAGCGCGAGGGTGACCCCCGGCCGCGCGAACGACAGCAGCCCCGGCCCGTCGCGATCTCCGAATACCTTCAGCACGGAGAGGAACGAGGCCTCGCCGTCGCGCGCGATCTCCTCGAGCATTCGCGCGATGTTCTCGCGAGCGGCCGTGCGAGGGACCACGCTCTGGTGCTGAAGGAAGCCGCGCGCACCATACATCCGGTTCCAATGTCCGATGCCGTCGAGGGGGAAGAGATACGTCGAGCAAGGCTCGCGCGTGCGTTTCCAGTCTCGTTGCGCGCGCGCGCGGTAGAGCGCGTTGAAGAGCGCGATGCCCGGGCGGTTCAGCGCGAAGGAGGGAAAGTCGAACGGGATGGAAAGGCGCCCGGCACGCGGCGCGGCGAAGCCCGCATCGTGCGCGAAATTGGCGCGCATGAAGGTTCCGCGGCCCACATCGGCCCCCTGTGCCATGGCATCGACCCACGCCACGGTGTATTCGTGGGAGGCGGACGAAGCCTCCGAAAGCGCGAAGAAGTGGTCCAGGTCGCGCATGCGGATCGTTTCGACATCGAGGAACGCGGAAGGCACGCTCACGAGCTGGAGCTCCACCCAGGTGACGAGCCCGGTGAGCCCCAGCCCGCCCAGGGTCGCGCGGAACAGCTTGTCGCCGGGGACGCATTCGGTTCGCGTGCCGTCCGAGCGCAGCAGCTCGAAGCGGCGCACATGGTGGCCGAAGGTCCCCGCGACGTGATGGTTCTTGCCGTGCACGTCGTTCGCGATGGCGCCGCCCATCGTCACGTACGCCGTGCCCGGCACCACGGGAAGGAACCAGCCGGCGGGCAAAACGAGCGCGATCAGCGCGGCGAGCGACATTCCCGCCTCGCAGCGGATCACGCCCGTGGAGCGGTCGAAGGCGATGAGGCGATCCAGCCGCGGGGTCGCGAGCAAGGTTCCGTTCTCGTTCAGGCAGCTGTCGCCGTAGCTCCGCGCGAGCCCCGCGGGAAGCATCGGCGCGGGCGCGGCGGGGAGCTCGAGATGCCGCCAGTAGAGCGGCACGACCGCGGCGTGCTCGACCTTCGGATAGTTGCCCCAGGAACGCACGCTCACGTCGCTGCGATCACCACCGCGACCACGACGAGGCCGGTCACGTAGCTCGCCGGGTCGCGCAGCGCGAAGAGGAGCGGATCCTCATGGAGCTCGCCGCGGTGGGCGAGGAACCAGACGCGCGACATCCAGTAGAGCAGCACCGGCACCGCGATCCAGAGGATCGCGGGCGCCGAGTAGAGAACCACCACCTGCGGGCTCGTGATGTAGAGCGCGAAGACGAGCGCCGAAAGGCCGGCGCACGCGACGCCCAGCATGGCGAGGATGTCGCCGTCGCCCGCCGCGTAGCCGCGCCCGCCCACGCGCGATTCGTCGCGGGCGGCGACGTTGGACACCTCGGCGAAGCGCTTGGCGAGCGCGAGCGACAGGAAGGCGAAGAGCGAGAAGGCGAGCAGCCAATGGGAAACCGGGACGTCGACCGCGGCCGCGCCCGCGAGGATGCGCAGGGTGTAGAGGCCCGCGAGGACGAAGACGTCGAGGAGCGGGACGCGCTTCAATCCGAGCGAGTAGGCCAGGTTCGTCGCGAGGTACGCCGCGAGGAGGAAGCCGAAGCCGGCTGGAAGCTGGGTTGCCAGCGCGAAGGCCGCGGCGAGGAGCGCGGGAACAAGGATGATCGCGTCCCCGATATGCATCTCGCCCGAGGCGAGCGGACGCGTGCGCTTCGTCGGGTGGCGCCGGTCGTCCTGGAGGTCCGTCACGTCGTTCGCGACGTACACGGCCGAGGCCGCGAGCGAGAACGCGATGAAGGCGAGGGTCGCGGCAAGGAGCGCGTCGGGATCGAGGAGCAGGTGCGCGGTGAGCAGCGGCACCAGCAGGAGGATGTTCTTCGCCCATTGATAGATGCGCAGCGAACGCACGATCGCGGCGGCCCGAGTGGGCTCACGCGCGATCACGTGCACGGGCTTTCCCGTGGCACGCGCCTCGGCCGCGAGCGAAGCGCTTCCCACGACGTAGGCCTCGCGTGCATGGCGCCACACCGGCACGTCGTGGCGATCCTCGCCCATGTAGTCGAAGCCGCCCTCGCCATAGCGCTCCGTGAGCGCGCGGGCTTTCACTTCGCGCTTCAGGTTCTTCACGCCATCGCTCGCGATCACGTCGTCGAAGATGCCGAGGTGGTCGGCCACGCGATGCGCGAGGGAGGCGTCGGCAGCCGTGGCGAGGACGAGCCAGCGGCCCTCGGCGCGTTGGCGGCGCAGCTCATGCAGCACCGCGGCGTCGTAGGGCAAGAGCGTCGCATCCACGTCGGAGCGCTTCGCGAGCTCGGCTTTCAGCGCCGCGCGCCCGCGCAGGAGCCAGAAGGGGAATGCCAAAATGGCGAAGGGATGGCGCTTCAGGGCCGCCGCGAGCGACTCCAGCAGCATGTCGGACCGGACCAACGTGCCGTCGAGGTCTACGGCGAGCGGCGTGGAAGTCATCGGCGAATCATAGCTACAATCGAGCGCGGCGACATGAGGCTTGCCTTTCGCGAATGAACCGACGCTATCCGCTGGTCTTGCTTGCCGCCGTGCTCGCGATGGCGGCCGCGCGCGCCTGGACGAGCGACGACGCGTTCATCACTTACCGCGTGGTCGAGCAATGGCTCTCGGGGCAGGGGCCCGTGTTCAACGCGGGCGAGCGCGTGCAGGTCTTTACGCATCCGCTGTGGTTCCTGGTGCTCGCGCTGTGGTCCGGATCGGGCGCCTCGCTCTTTCCCGGCGTCATGTGGCTTTCGCTGGCGCTCTTCGGCGCGGCGCTCGCCTCGCTCTACGTCGCGTGGCGCGACAAGCCTGTCGGCCTCGCGGTCGTGGCCGTCGCCATGGCGTTCAGTCCCGCGATCGTGGATTTCGCCACCTCCGGTCTCGAGACGGCGCTCACGTTCGCGCTTTTCGCCGCGGCGTGCGCGGCTTTGCGGCACGAACGCCCGCGCGTGGCGCTTTGCATCCTCGCGCTCCTGCCGCTCAACCGTTTCGACCTGCTGCCCTGGGCGGCGCCGTTCGCATGGATCGCGGCCCGGCCCGGGCCGCGCGCCCGGCTGGGCGCCCTCGCGACGCTATGCGCACCGGCCGCCGCATGGATCGTGTTCTCGACGATCTACTACGGAGCGCCGTTGCCCAACACGGCCTACGCGAAGCTGGGGGATGACGCGTTGGCCCGTCTCGATCGCGGCGCCGCGTACGTCGCGGCGTCCCTGGTGAACGATCCCGGGGCGCTCGCGCTCGTCGTCGTCGGGCTCGCGCTGGGCCTTCGCGCGGCCAGGGCCACGGGCGTCGATGCGCGCATCGCGGCGGCGTCCATCGCAAGCGCGGCCATCGGCGCGGCCTATGCGGTGTGGGCGGGAGGCGACTTCATGCTCGGGCGATTTCTCCTGCCCGTCCTCTGGGCGATGGTGGCCGCGATCCTCGCGTCGATCCAATCGGATGCAACCTGCGGAAGGCGCGACGCCGCGTTCGCCGTCGGGATCGTCGCCGCGGCCCTGTTCGTGACCGGCCAGTCGACCAGCAACCTGTGGATCGGGATGACCGAGTCCTCGCCGCAACGCATCGTGTGGCTCCATGGGGCGGTGGATGAGCGGCGCTTCTACCTGCCGGCACTGGGTGCCTGGTCTCCGGCGCGCTTCGACCGGGTCGCGCAGGCACCGCTCGCCGCCCCGCAACGCCCCGTCGGGCCCCTGGGCCTCACGGCGTACCGGCACCCCGGCGAGTTGATCGTCGACGTGTTCGCGCTCGCCGATCCGTTCCTCGCCCGCATCGCGCCGCTTCCGGGGCAGCGGTCGGGCCATGCGTTGCGTCCCGCCATCCCGGACTTCATGCGCTGGCGCGATGCGGCCCACACGTTCGGCGATGCGCGGCTCGACGCGCTCGCGGCCGACCTGCGGCTCGCGCACAGGTCGCCCGAGCTGTGGAGCCTCGAGCGCTGGCGCGCGATCGCGCGCCTTGCCGTGATGCATCCCATCGTCGTCGCCGACCCGGCGCCGCGGCATCTGCGCCACGAGATTGCGTTCGCGTGGGTCGGCAGGATTGCCGATTGGGTCGAGGAACGCTGGCCAGAAAAGCCGAAGCCCGCGATCGCCGCGGGCTTCGTGCTCCTGCTGGTTTCCGCGTGGCTGCGGCGCGCTCAGCGCCGCGACGCGGGAACGCCGGTCACTTCACCTTGACCCAGGTCGTCTGCAACCAGTTGTCGGCGCGGTGGACCACTTCCACATTGGAGCGCGCCGCCCACGGGATCACCTGCAGGTGCAGCGGGATCATGAAGACGTGGTCCTGGAAGTACTTCATGGCGTTGTCGATGGTTTGCTGGCGGTGCTTGGGATCGGTGTCGCCCTTCGCGTCGTCGATCATCGCGTCGAACTTCTCGTCCTTGTAGTTCCCCCAGTTGTAGTCGCCGTCGCCCTTGTCGTTGCGCGAATGGAGCACCGGCTGCAGGGTGAAGATCGCGTCGGTGGTGGCGCCGCCCCAGCCCAGCATGCAGAAGCTGATATCCATGCGCTGCGCCTTCGGGAAGTACTGCGCGCGCGGGATCGCGTTCACCTTCACGGTGACGCCGACCTTGGCGAGCATGCCGGCCACCGCGATGCAGATCTTCTCGTCGTTGATGTAGCGATTGTTCGGGCAGTCCAGCTGGACCTCGAATCCATTCGGATAGCCCGCGTCGGCGAGGAGCCTCTTCGCCGCGGCCGGATCGTACTTCACGCGCTTGTCGAGCGCCTTGGGAATGCCGGCCTTCTCCGGGTTGGGCAGCAGGATGGCCGTCTCCACGGCGAGGCCCCGCATCACGGTCTTCACGATGGCATCCTCGTCGATGCCCATGTAGAAGGCCTTCCTCACGCGCTCGTCCTTGAAGGGGTTCTTGCCCTTCACGTTCGAGTAGAGGAGCTCGTCGCGGTTCTGGTCCATCTGCAGGAAGACCACGCGGTTCTCGCGGCCTTCATACACGTGCAGTGTCTTGTCGGCCTTCAGCTTGTCGATGTCCTGCACCGGCGGATCGAGCACGAAGTCGATCTGGCCCGAGAGGAGCGCCGACATGCGCGTGTTGCCCTCCTTGATGGGCTGGTAGAGGATCTCGTCGACGTTGCCGTCGAAGCGGCCTTCCTTGAGTCCCCACCAGGTCGGGTTCTTCTTGAAAGTGCTCTTCACGTCGGGCTCGCGCGAGACGAGGATGAAAGGGCCCGTGCCGTTCGCGTTCCTCGACGTGTACGCCTCTTTCTCGTTGGTGAAATCCTGCGAATTCACGGAGTTGTTCTTCTCGCACCAGCGCTTGCTCATCATGAAGAGGCTGTTGGCGAGCATCTCGAGCATCACGGGGTTCGGCACCGGCGTGGTGAGCTGCACGGTGTAGTCGTCGATCTTCTTCGGCTCGCCCACGGCGTTGCCGTAGACGCGGAAGTTCGAGGTCTTGCCCTGGAGGCGCTTGATGGAGAACACCACGTCGTCGGCGGTGAAGTCGCTGCCGTCGTGGAACTTCACGCCCTTCCTCAGGTTGAACACCCACACGGTCGGCGAGGTCTGCTTCCAGCTCGTGGCGAGCGCAGGCAGGATCTCCAGCTTCTTGCCGCGCTCCACGAGGCTCTCGTAGACCTGGCCGTTGATCGAGTTGGTGAGGAGCTCGTTCTGGGCCATCGGATCGGCGCTGAGGTAGTCGCCCTGGCTCGACCAGCGAAGGGTCTTGGCATCGGCGGCGCTGCCGATCGAGATGGCCATGGCGGCCGCGGCGGCGATGATGGCGCGGAATCTCATGAAGGCCTCCAGGTTGAAAGACGCACAATCATAGCGGCTTCCCGGGCGCCCCGTGCCCGGGCGTAGTATTCGCGGAGCGATGAAGACCCTCTCCCTCGTGGTGCCGATGTACAACGAGCGCGCGGCCGTGGTTCCCCTGCTGGAGGCCGTCGATCGTGTTTGCGCGAAGTTGCCGCAATACCTTGTCGAGGTGGTGTGCGTGAACGATGGGAGCGCCGACGACACGCTCGCGGAGCTGCAGGCGGCGCAGGCCACGCGGCGCGGCCTCGTGGTGGTCGACCTCAGCCGCAACTTCGGCAAGGAAGCCGCGCTCTCCGCGGGGCTCTCGGTGGCCACGGGCGACGCGGTGATTCCCATGGATGCCGACCTCCAGGATCCACCCGCGCTCATCGTCGAGATGGTGGCGAAGTGGGAGGAAGGCTACGAGGTCGTGGTCGCGCATCGCCGCGACCGGTCCGCCGACTCGCTCCTGAAGCGCGCCTCCGCGACTCTCTTCTATAGAGTCCACAATTTGATGTCCGACGTGAAGATCCCGCCGCACGTGGGCGACTACCGGCTGATGGATCGCGTCGCGGTCGACGTCCTCAACGCGTTGCCCGAGAACCGCCGCTTCATGAAGGGGCTCTTCGCCTGGGCCGGGTTCCGCACTGCGGCGGTCGAGTATGACCGCGCTCCGCGCGCATCGGGACATACGACCTTCAACGCGTGGCGCCTCTGGAACCTCGCCGTGGAAGGGATCACGAGCTTCTCGCTCCTGCCCTTGCGGATCTGGACCTACGTCGGCGCGTGCGTCGCGCTGGTCTCGCTGGTCTACGGATCGTGGATCGTGGTGCGCACGCTGCTCCATGGCAAGGACGTGCCCGGCTATGCCTCGATCATCGTGGCGATCCTCTTCCTGGGAGGCCTGCAGCTCATCGGCATCGGCATCATCGGCGAATATCTCGGCCGCAACTACCTGGAGAGCAAGCGCCGGCCCCCGTACGTGATCAGAAAGGTCCTGCGCGGGTCCCAATGATGGGGCCGAACGCGTCGATGCGCGCGAGCCGGCTGTTGGTGGCGGCGATGTACATCGTGTACGTCGCGTCGTTCGCCTGGAGCATCGCGGTGCCCGACACGGCGCGCGACGCCTACATCGCGCACGGGATTCGCGTTGGGACGTTCCTGCCGCTCGAGGGCCCGGTTCTCGGGGTGCCGAGCGCCGTCCACTTCGGCCCGCTCTGGTATTACCTCGTCTCGGTTCCGCTGTGGGTCTCGGACACCTGGATCGCGTTCGTCCTCTTCCAGGGCATCGTCTGCGGCCTCAAGTTCCCGCTCGCGTGGCACTGCGGGCGGCGCCTCGCGGGCGATCGGTTCGGGCTCGCCTGGGCCGGCGTCCTCGCGCTGCCGGGCTGGGCCACCCTGGAAGGGCTCGTCCCTTTCAATGCGAGCGCCGTGGCGGCCGCATCCCTGGGCGTGCTCGCGGCATGGCTGCATGCGCGGGATCGAGCCGCATCCGTATCCTCGATGCTTTTGCTGGGGCTCGCCGTCGGCATCGCGCTGCATGCGCATCCGAGCACGGCGCCGCTCTTCCTCCTCGGAGTGGAAGCACTCTATCGCGCGCGACGGTCGGGGCGGCGCAACGTTCTGGCGGCCTTCGCGTACCTCGGGGGCGTGGCGATCCTCTTCGTGCCGTACTTCGCGAGCCAGGCCATCGCCGGATGGCCCGACTTTGCCACCGCGCGGGGCTACGTCGCCGCGCAGCTCGCCCCCGGCAGGATCCTCCTGACGCCCGAGCTGCTCGCGGCGCAGCTCTACCAGGGGCCGCGATTCGCGGCATTCGACCTTGCGCGCTGGCCCGAGGCGGCGGCCGTGGCGCTCGGTGCCGCGATCAGCCTCCTCGCGCTGGTCGCGTCCGTTTTCGCCTGTCGCGGTGCGCCGGCGTTGCGGCGGATCTTCGCCGCGTTCGCGCTCGCGACGCTCGCGCTGCTTCCCTGGGTCCTGCTGTTGCGTGCGAACACGCCGTTCTATTTCATGAACGTGGTGGCGCCCGCGGCGGGCGGGGCGTTCGCGGCCGGTATCGCCGCGCTCTCCTTGCGGTGGCCGCGTGCTTGTCCCGAGAAGGCACTGGCATGCATCGCGCTCGCCCTCCAGCTCGCGATCCTGGTCGGGCTCGCGCGGAACGTGCGGGAGGGCGGCCATGGCACGTCGGCGCAGGCGCTCGACGTCAAGGATTCGCGGACGACGCAGGTCTTTCCGGACATCTGGTTTCCCGCCGTCGACCGGGCCGCGTTGGGCGACATGCTATGCCGGCATGCTCCGATCGCACTCCATGCGGGCGCGGCCTTCGTCGAGGATCGCAGCGTGGGCACCGACGCGATCTTTTCGTGCGGTGCCGCCGGGCGGGTCACGCTCGGAGGATCGGCCGCTACCCCGCATCTCGTGGGTCTCACGCTCGCCGAATGGAAGGCGCTGGGCGTGGAACCCCCGTGCCGCACAGGATCGTTGGGTCTTGTCGCGACTCCCGGACCCATCGCCCCCACCGCGCCACGAGCGATCGCCGACGGTGCTCGCTATTTCCCGCGCGATGTTTCGCGGGCGCCGGATACCGACGGCATGGCCACGCTCGAGACAGAGGGACCGGGATTCCTCGTCGTCTCGAATTTCCTCTATGGGTACGAGCGCCTGTCGGCGGTGACGGTCTCCAGCGCGGGCGCGGACGTCGCACCCGCGTTTGCGCACGAGGTCTCGCGCGCCTATGTGGCGCCGGCCAACGCCGGCCGCGTCGAATGGCGCATCCGCTATCGTTCGAGCACTCGCGGTGCGCTCGATGCGGTGTTCGTGCCCGCGGCGTCCCTCGCGAGGGGCCATGGCTGCTGAGCGAAAGCCGAGGCTCGCAGGTCTCGGAGGAGTCGTGATCCTCGGCCTCCTCGCAGGGACATGCCTCATGCGGGCGATGCCGACGCCCGCCTCGGACGAATGGGTCTACCAGTTCCAGATCCACCGGTTCCACGACGGCGTGTGGAAGGTCCATCCCGGGATCACGATGCTGCCGGGATATTTCCTGGTGGTCGGGCTCATCACGCGGCTCTTCGGGGAATACGCGGATACGACGGCGCGCCTCGTGAACCTGGCCGGCTCCATCCCCCTCCTCTTCCTCGCGCGAAGCCTCGTCGAGCGCGCGTGGCCGGGGCAGGGCTGGATCCGCGCCGCCCAGGTGCTTTTCCTTCCGTTGCTCTATCCCTTCTTCTTCCTGATGTACACCGAGACCTGGTCGCTCGTGTGCCTCACGGGAATGCTGCTCGCCGCGCTGCGGGGGCGCACGATGGTCGCGGCGCTCGTCGCCGTGGCGGGCATGGCGATCCGGCAGGACTTCGTGATCTGGGCGGCCTTCGCGTTCCTCCTCGTTTGCCTGGAGAAGGACACCTGGCGCGGGCGAGTGAACCAGGCGCTCGTGGTGGGCTGGCCGCTCATCGGCGCGGGGCTCGCCTTCGTCGCGTTCTTCGCGTGGAACGGATTTTCGGTCGCGCTCGGGGACCAGTCGATGCATGCGAAGCCGCACAACGTCACCAACCTTTCGGTGTGCCTGCTGTACGGATTCGCCGCGTTCCTTCCATACCACGCGTGGAATGCGCCCGGGATCCTCGCCTTGTCGAAGCACGCATGGGCGCTCGCGCTCGTCGTGGCGGGCTTCGCGTTCTACTGGCTCACGTTCTCAAACAGCCACGTGTACAACGAGAACCGCTTCTGGTTGCATAACGAGCTGCTCTACTGGATGACGCGGCTTCCGGCACTGCGGGCGCTCCTCTACGTTCCCGCGGCGTGGTGCGCACTCTCCTGGGCGGCCTCGCGCCTTCCCGAACGCCGCCTCGAGTGGCTCTATGCCTTCCTCGTCGCGTCGGTCGTGCTGCATCCGCTGGTGGAGGAGCGCTACTACCTGCCGGGCCTGGTGCTCTTCAACCTGTGGCGTCCCGCGATGCCCGTCCGGTGGGAAGCCGCGATGCTCGCGCTCTACGTTCCCGCGTCGCTCTACATCCTCTGGGGAATCACGACGATCCGGTTCTTCCCGTGAACGCCCGCGTGACATAATTCCACGATGGCGCGCACGGCGGTCCTCACGTATCACTCGCACAACATTTCCGGCACGACGTACGAGACGAACGACCACGTGGCGCTGGCGCGAGACCTCGACTTGCTCCATTCGATGGACGTCGACGTGGTACCCCTGTCGCGGATCGTGGAACGTGTCGCGACCGGGCGCGACGATGGCCGGATCGCCGTCGGCCTCACCTTCGATGACGGGCCGTTGTTCGACTTCGCCGATTTCGACCATCCGCGCTTCGGGCGCCAGCGCGGCTTCCTCAACATCCTGCGCGATTTCCGCGCTGCGCGCGGCGTAACCGCGCTTCCGGCATTGCATGCGACGAGCTTCGTCATCGCGAGCCCGGACGCCCGCAAGGCGATGGAGGTTTCGGAGGGTTCCGGCTATACGTTCCTGCGCGACTGGCTGGACGACGGGTGGTGGCGCGAAGCCGCGGCGACGGGCCTCATGGACATCGGCAACCACAGCTGGGACCACGTGCACCACGCGTTCGACGGGGTCGTGATCCGCGATTCGCGCCGCGACGATTTCTCCGCGGTGGACAACTTCGAGGACGCGGAAAAGGAGATTCGTGCGGCCTGCGAATACATCGGGCAGCGCCTGGGGCGCGCGCCCGCTTTCTTCGCGTACCCCTTCGGGCACATGAACGACTTCCTCGTGAAGGAATACTTGCCGAAGCACGGGCCGGCGCTCGGGCTGCGCGGCGCGTTCGCTGCCGGCGGGCTCGTTCCCGAAGGCGACGGCGTATGGGCGATCCCACGCGCGGTTTGCGGCTACCATTGGCGATCGCCCGGCGAGCTCGCCCGCCTCGTCGCGGGCTAGAAGCGCCCGATCTTCGCGATCTCCTCGATGAGGCCGTCTTTCGCAGCGGCGTCGAGCGGAGCGAACCACTTCACGATCAGCATGTCGTGGCGCGTGAGCTCGTAGCCCGCGCGCAAGTCCACGGCGAGCGCCTTCGCGTCGCCGCAGAATCCGAACCACGCCTTGCAATCGTCCAGCCGCCGGGCGGCCGCCTGCATCATCATCTGCGCGAGGCCGCCGCGCCGTGAGCATTCGCGGTAATGGTCGCGGGGCATGCGCCGGTAGAAATTCGACCTCACGCACATGCCGCCTTCGAGGTACACGTCGCGGTACCGGATCCAGTTGCAGAAGCCCACCGCCTCGTCGCCGTCGTCGGGCCATCGGTAGCTCGCGACGAACTGGTGCCAGTTCTCCGGCGGGGTGGGAATCGAAAGGCCGCAGTTGTCGCGCGGCACGGGGAAGGGAACGTGGAAGCTTTCCTGGAAGAGCCCGGCGGCGAGCTCGACCGCATTGTCGACCTCGCGGATGCGCAGCCGTTCGTCCAGGTTCTCCATCGGGGCATTCTAGGCCAGGAGACGGCGCTATAATTTCGGGTTCCGGAGGTCATCCATGAACGCTGCCGTCGTGCAGGACCGCGCCGCGGTCCCGAATCTCAAGGATCCGAAGCTCTTCCGCGAAAGCGCCTATATCGATGGCGCATGGGCCGAGGCGGACAGCCGCGCCCGCTTCGAGGTGGACAATCCCGCCGACGGCACCGTCGTCGGGCGCGTGCCGAACATGGGCGTCGCCGAAACGAAGCGCGCCATCGCCGCGGCCGAGGCTGCGCTCCCCGCGTGGCGCGCCCTGCCCGCGAAGGAACGCTCGAAGATCCTGCGCAAGTGGTACGAGCTCATCATCGCCAACGCCGACGACCTGGCGCTGATCCTCACCACCGAGCAGGGCAAGCCGCTCGCGGAAGCCAAGGGCGAGATCCTCTACGGCGCATCCTTCGTCGAATGGTTCGCGGAGGAAGCCAAGCGCGTCTATGGCGACGTGATCCCGAGCCCGACCAACGACCGGCGCCTGGTCGTGATCAAGCAGCCCATCGGCGTCGTGGCGGCGATCACGCCGTGGAATTTCCCGAACGCGATGATCACGCGCAAGGTCGCTCCCGGCCTCGCCGTGGGGTGCACTTTCGTCCTGAAACCCGCCGAGCAGACGCCTTTCTCCGCGCTCGCGCTCGCCGAGCTGGCGGAGCGCGCGGGCATTCCCAAAGGCGTCCTGAACATGGTGACCGGCGACGCGCCGCCCATCGGCCAGGAGCTCTGCGCCAATCCCGTGGTGCGCAAGGTGACGTTCACCGGGTCCACCGAAGTGGGCCGGATCCTCATGCGCCAGAGCGCGGACACGATCAAGAAGCTCTCGCTCGAGCTGGGAGGAAACGCTCCCTTCATCGTCTTCGACGATGCGGACCTCGACGCCGCCGCGGAGGGCGCGATCGCCTCGAAGTATCGCAACGCCGGCCAGACGTGCGTCTGCGCCAACCGCATCTACGTGCAGGAGGGCGTGTACGACGCTTTCGCCGCGAAGCTCGCGGAGAAGGTGAAGCAGTTCAAGGTCGGCCACGGCACGGAGCAGGGCGTTCACATCGGGCCGCTCATCGACGCGCAGGGCCTCGCGAAGGTCGAGGAGCACGTGGCCGACGCCGTGGGCAAGGGCGCCAAGGTGATCCTCGGTGGCAAGCGCCACACGCTGGGCGGGCGTTTCTACGAGCCGACGCTGCTCACCGAGGTCACCTCCGAAATGAAGGTCTCTCGCGAAGAGACCTTCGGCCCGGTGGCGCCGCTCTATCGCTTCAAGAAGGACGAGGACGCGGTGAGGCTCGCCAACAGCACGGAGTTCGGTTTGGCCGCGTACTTCTACGCGCGCGACGTGGGCCGCATCTGGAAGGTCGCCGAAGCGCTCGAGACCGGCATGGTCGGGATCAACGTCGGCATCCTCGCCAACGAGGTCGCGCCCTTCGGCGGCGTGAAGCAATCGGGCCTGGGCCGCGAAGGCTCGCGCTACGGCATCGACGACTTCCTCGAGATCAAGTACCTCGCGATGGGTGGGTTGTAGAGTTACGCGGGAAAAAGGCTTGGAAACGCAGATGAACGCAGATGAAGCGCAGATTGCCGCAGGGAGGTTCAGGGCGATTCGCGACATTGCACGCATTGGCACGAAACTCCGTGCGCTTTATCCGCGTTCATCTGCGCTCCATCCGCGTTCATCTGCGTTCCAGAGATTTTGGCTTGCGTCACTCCTCGCCGTATCCACCTTCGCCGCGCTAGCTCAGGATCGGCCGTCGCAGCCGGAGCCGCCAAGCGGCTGGACGCCGAAGGGCCTCGCGCATGCCAAGCACTACATGGTCGCCGCGGCCAATCCGCTCGCGGTGCAGGCGGGGCTACGCATGCTCGAGCGCGGCGGCAACGCGGTCGACGCGATGGTCGCGGTGCAGCTCGCGCTCAATCTCGTCGAGCCCAGCTCCTCGGGCCTGGGCGGGGGTGCCTTCCTCCTCTATTACGACGCGAGGGAAAAGCGCATCCATGCGATCGACGGCCGCGAGGTCGCACCCGCCGCCGCCACGCCCCAGCTCTTCCTCGATGCCGATGGGAAGCCGCTCCCGTTCCTCAAGGCCCGGGTCGGCGGCCGCTCGGTGGGCGTTCCCGGAACGCCGCGGCTTCTCGAGATCGCGCACCTGCGCTACGGCAAGCTGCCGTGGAAGGATCTCTTCGAGCCGGCCATCGCGCTCGCCGAGAAGGGCTTCCCGGTTTCGCCGCGCTTCCACAAGCTGGTAGGCGAGGATACCGGGCTCGCGGATGAGCCCGCGACGCGAGCTTACTTCTTCGACGAGCGCGGCCTGCCCAAGGCGGTCGGCACCGTGATGCGCAATCCGCAATTCGCCGCCACGCTGCGCACGATCGCGGCGCATGGCGCCGACGCTTACTACGAGGGCGACATCGCGCGCGACATCGCCGCCGCCGTGCATGCGAATCGGAATGCCGGGACGCTCGAGGCGGCCGACCTCGCGGCCTACCGCGTCCGCGACGTGGAAGCGCTCTGCGGCGTGTACCGCGCCTATCGCCTTTGCGGCATGCCGCCCTCCTCGTCGGGCGGCATCGCGGTCCTGCAGATCCTGGGCGAGCTCACGCGTTTCGACATGGCGGCGATGCGCCCCGGCTCCGCGCAGGTGGTGCACTTGGTCTCCGAGGCCGAGCGTCTCGCCTTCGCCGATCGCAACAAGTACGTGGCCGACGACCGCTTCGTGGACGTCCCGGTGAAAGGCTTGCTCGACGCGGCTTACCTTCGCGGCCGCTCGGAGCTGATCCAGCCCGGGAAATCCATGGGCAAGGCCGAGGCCGGGAATCCGCCGGGCGTGCGCGTGGCCTACGACGACGACCCGGTCGACGAGATTCCCGGGACCACGCAGATCTCGATCATCGACGCCGACGGAAACGCGGTCTCCATGACGACCACGATCGAGGCCTTCTTCGGCAGCCGCATCATGGTCCACGGCTTCCTGCTGAATAACGAGCTCACCGACTTCAACTTCCTGCCTGTCGAGGATGGCGTGGGCGTCGCCAACAGCGTGGCGCCGGGCAAGCGCCCGCGCAGCTCCATGGCGCCGTTCCTCGTCTTCGACGCCGCGACGGGCAACCTCGACATGACCATCGGCAGCCCCGGCGGCAGCCTCATCATCGGCTACGTGGCCAAGGCGCTGATCGGCCTCATCGACTGGAAGATGGACATGCAGTCCGCGCTCGACCTTCCCAATTTCGGCAGCCGCAATGGCCCCACGGAGATCGAGAAGGGCAGCCCGCTCGAAGCCGTGCTCCCCGCGCTGAAGGCGATGGGCCACGACGTACGCGCCATCGACATGACAAGCGGCATCCAGGGCATCCGGCGCGTGCCGGGCGGCCTAGAAGGTGGCGCGGATCCCCGCCGGGAAGGCGTGGCCCTCGGCCGCTAGGTTTTCCGATGTTCGAACTATCGAAGGAGATCAAGTTGAAGACAGCACTCAGGGCGGCGCTGGCCGCGGTCGTCGCGGTCGGCATCGCCCACGCGGCGGACGACAAGAAGGACGAGGCCAAGGGCGCGTGCGTGCCACCGCCGACGGAGCTGGTGAAGAAGGACCTCAAGGAGGGCGACGGCAAGACGGTCGCCGTGCACAGCCCCACGCTCGTGCAATACACCGGCTGGCTCTACGATCCCTGCGCGCCCGACCACAAGGGCAAGCAGTTCGATTCGTCCCGCGGGCGCGCGCCCATGAGCTTCATCGTGGGCGCGGGGCGCGTCATCAAGGGCTGGGACGAGGGCGTGCAGGGCATGAAGGTGCACGGCTCGCGCCTGCTCGTGATCCCGCCCGACAAGGCATATGGCGAGCGCAGCGTCGGCAACGGCCTCATTCCTCCCCACTCGACTCTCGTCTTCGAGGTCGAGGTGGTCGGGGTCGTCGGCGAGGGCATGAGCTCGATCCAGGTGCCGCGCCAATGAAGCTCGCGAGCGCCAGCTTTCCCGACGGCGGCGTGATCCCGGCCGAATTCGCGTTCTGCGCGCCGGACGCGAAGAGCCACGCGACGCTTTCGAAGAACCGCAATCCGCAGCTCGCATGGAGCGGCGCGCCGCAGGGCACGAAGTCCTTCGCGATCGTCTGCCACGATCCCGACGTGCCGAGCAAGGGCGACGACGTGAACAAGGAGGGGCGCACGGTCTCCCGGTCGCTCGCGCGGGTGGATTTTTTCCATTGGGTGATCGTGGATCTCCCCGCGTCGCTCGCCGGCGTGCAGGCGGGCGAGTTTTCGTCGTCCGTCACCCCGCGCGGCAAGCCCGGCCCCGCCGCGGCGCACGGCGCGCGGCAGGGCGTGAACAGCTACACCGCGTGGTTCGCCGGCGACAAGGACATGTCCGGCGAATATCGCGGCTACGACGGGCCCTGCCCGCCGTGGAACGACGAGATGCCGCATCGCTACACCTTCACCGTCTATGCGCTCGACGTGCCGCGGCTCGCCGTCGAAGGCGCCTTCGATGGCCCGGCGGTGAGGAAGGCCGTGCAGGGCCACGTCCTGGCGGAGGCCGCGATCACCGGGCGCTACTCCCTCAATCCGTCGGTGAAGCTCTAGGGCCCGTGGCCACCCGACGCGATTTTCTCGGTGCCGTGCTCGCCGCCGCGAGCGTTCCGCACGCCTTCGCCGCGGAGACGGCCTCGCCGAGCTGGGAACGCCTGCGCAAGGGCGGCTTCGTGTTCCTCATGCGCCATGCGGCGACCGTCTCGGCGGGCGTCGATCCCAAGGGCTTCCGCCTGGGGGAATGCCGCACGCAGCTCAATCTCTCCGACGACGGCCGCGCACAGGCGCGGCGTGCCGGCCAGCTCATCGCCGACCGGAAGGTGCCTATCGGGCACGTGTACACGAGCCCCTGGTGCCGCTGCCACGAGACGGGGATCCTCGCATTCGGCAAGGCCGAGGACTGGGAGCCGCTCGGGACATTCTTCTACGAGCCCACCCGCGAGGAGGACTTCACGAAGCGCGTCAAGGCGAGAATCGGCAACTATTCGAGCCGGGACGTCGGCGGCAACGTCGTGATGATCACCCACAACACCAACATCGCGGCGCTCACCAGGCTCACCGTGGTGCCCGGCGAGATCGTGGTGCTGAGGCCGGACGGGTGTTGCGGGTTCAAGGTGGTCGAGAGACTGGATCTGTAGGGCGCCTAGTCTTCATCGCTTCCCCGCAACCACTTCTCGTAATCCCTCCTCGTCTTCTTGGTAGGCCTTCCTTGGAAGCGCGGCTGCGGCGCCGACTTCATCTGCGCGGCAAGCGCGGTGCGGCGCGCGCGGCTCTCCTCGGTTTCGGCGTAGAGCAGGGCCGCGTCCGCGGCGCCGCCGCGTTTTTCCGAGAGCGCCTTCACTACCACGGCGTGCTCGAAGGGCGCGCGGCGAACCACCACCTCGTCGCCGGGCTTCACGACCTTGGCGGGCTTGGCGCGCTCACCGTTCACCACGACGTGGCCGGCCTCGATCGACTGGGATGCCAGCGAGCGCGTCTTGTAGAAGCGCGCCGCCCAAAGCCATTTGTCGATGCGCATCGCTAGCGCACGCGCACCTCGTGCAGCTTGATGGGCAACGAGGTCCCGGTGTCGAACTCCGCCCCGGCGAGAACGCCGGCTTGTGCCACGGCCTGCGCGCTCTTCGCCTTCGCGTAGATCGTGTACATCGCGCCCAACGCGAAGTCGCGCCCCGACCCGATCGCCCAGAAGCGGTCGAACTCGAAGACTTCGCGCATCGAGTAGACGGCGAAGATGCCCGAGGGGTTGGCGATCATCACGGTCATCTGGCTCGACTCGTAGGGATCGTCCTCCTCCTCCTTCGGATTGAGGAACGCCTCGTCCTTCAACAGGGGGTGGAGCTTGCGGAAGGTCTCGTAGATCGCGCCCTTGCCGTGGAAGTCGAGGTTCGCCTGGCGCGCGAGCAGGTTCTCCAGGACGAGCTGGTGCGCGGCGCTGCCCGCCACGCCGAGGAAGGAATCGCCATAAGCGGTGATCTTCTCCGGGTAGCGGTCGTAGGCGGGGCCCAGGCGCGTGGTGCCGAAGGTGGTGAGGGAATCGGCGGCGATCACGGCCGATTCGCCCTTGCGCACGACGACGATCGTGGTCATGGTCTTCTTCTTTTGGAGTCCTAGCGGGGAAGGGAATCGAGGAAGGCGCCGCGCTCCTCGTCCGAGTCGATATGAGTGGCGAGCTGCGCGTAGAGTTCCTTGAGGTTTCCGGAGCTCTCCGCGGCCTTGCGGATCAGCACGCGCGCAAGCGGACCCACGTACGACGCGAGGCGCTTCTCCGCGGCGGAGAGGACCTCCGGGGTGAAGGCACTGGGGGCGGGCACGGCCGCGGCGGCCGTGGGCACCGTCTTCACGGGTGCGCCGGCGTCTACCCGCGGCTTCACCAGCGCCATCTTCTTGAGGAAAGCCTTCTGCTCGTCGCGATCCGGAATGCTCTCCGCAAGCGTCCGGAAGAAGCTCTCGACGCTTCCCGACTCGGCCTGGGTGCGCTTCACCAGCAGGCTCGCGAGCGGCCCCACGTGACGCGAGAGCGAGCGCTCGATCTCCTCGAGCGCGGCGGGGTCGATGGCGAGGGCAGGCGCGGCGCGCACGGCGGTCGCGGCCCGCTGTGAGCGCTCGGCGGGCCGCGTCGCGGCCGAAGGCGTCGTGCCGGGCTTGAAGCGCATCACCTGGAGGATCGCGGCGGAGAATTCCAGCGCCGTCTGGAAGCGCTGGTCGGCCTTCTTGGCGAGCGCGCGCGCGAGCACCGCGTCGAAACCGGGAGGAATACCCGGCTTCATTCGGGAGGGCGCCTCGGGATCGAGCTGCAGGACCTTGTGCATGACCGTGGCGGGCGTCTCGGCGAGGAAAGGGCTCGTCCCGGTCAGCATCTCGTAGAGGATCACGCCGGAGCTCCACAGGTCGGCGCGGCCGTCGGCCTGCATCCCCGTGAGCTGCTCGGGCGACATGTGGGTTGGCGTTCCCACCACGGTGCCCACCTGCGTGAGCGAGGAGGACTCGAGGCGCGCGATGCCGAAGTCCATCACCTTCACCTTGTTGCCCGCCGTCACCATCACGTTGGCGGGCTTGATGTCGCGATGGACGACGCCCTGCTTGTGCGAGTAGTCGAGCGCGGCGAGGAGCTGCTTCATGATCTCGAAGGTGTCGATCAGCTCGAGCGGGGGGCCGTCGCGCAGGATCGACTTGAGCTCCCGGCCCTCGACGTACTCCATGACGATGTACGCCATGTCCTTGTCCTCGCCGTACTCGTACACGCCGACGATGCCCGGGTGCATGAGCCGGCCGCCCGCCTGCGCCTCGCGCTTGAAGCGCGTGGACGCCTCCTCCATCTCGGCGGCCTCGAGGTATTCGGCGAGGATGGTCTTGATCGCGACGCGGCGCTCGATGACGGGGTCGAAGCCCTCGTACACCATGCCCATGGCGCCCCGGCCCAGGGCGCGGGTCACGCGGTACTTGCCTATCGCTTCCGGGGTCTGCGCCACGCCTCGCGCCTCACGTCTCGCGCCTCACTTCTCGATCAGCTTCAACGCCTTCTGGAGGCTGCGCCTCATCCGGTTGAACGAGATCCCGAGCGTGCTGATCTCGTCCTTGCCCTTGCCGAACTCCGGCACGTCGAAGTCGCCCTGCGAGATGCGATCGGCCGCCGCGGACATGCGCGTGATCGGCCTCAGGATCATGAGCGAGAGCATCGCGTTCAGCACGATGAAGGTGACCACGAAGATCGCGGCGAGCGAGCCCATGAAGACCCGGAATGCGTCGTTGGCCTTCTTCACCGGCAACGCCATCGGGACCGAGATGATCTGCGCGCCCACGGTCTCCAGGTGCTTCCAGCCGAAGCCGTTGCTCTCCCCGTAGAGCTTGATCATCGAGGCGGGTGCGGCGGACGGCACGCTGTGGCAGGCGAGGCATGCCGGGTCCTTGATGGTGATGGGCCGCGCGAGGTAGAGCATCCGGCCGGTGGGCGTGTCGCGCTCGCCCTTGAACTCCTGCATCGCGGCGTCGCCGCGGAAGTAGCCGACCACGTCCGATTCCCACTCCTGCGCCCGGTCGCGCGGATTGGTCGGGTTGAGGGTCGCCTCCTTGTAGGCGAAGTCGGGGTACTTCTTGCGCAGCGCGTTGAACATTTCGGTCGCCGCGTACGCGGAGACGGTCTGCGGCAGGAAGGTTTCGGCGAGCTGGGGCTCCAGCAGCGGCTTCACCTGCGAGACGGTGTAGCCGCGCACCGACAGCGCCGCCTCCATCATGAGGCCGGCGTTGCGCAGGACCTCCTGCTTGGCGTTCTCCTGCAGCAGCGCGTGCGACACGAACGCCGACACGGCGATGCCCGCCACGAACACCAGCGTGAGAACGATGTTGAACTTGAGCCGCAAACCCATGGGCGCCCCCCTTACAATGCTCCCGTACGCCGAATACTACCCTTCGGATTCACAGGTTCCCAAGTTTCTCGGGCCCGATGAACGTCGTCACATGGCTGCAACGCGCCTCCCGCGCAGACCCCGGAAGGGTAGCGATCTATTCCGGCGAGCGCGCGTGGGCGACTTACGGGGAGCTCGCCCGGCGCGCGGCCTCGCTCGCGGGCGGGATGCATGCGCGCGCCGGCCTCGTGCCGGGCGACCGGATCGCCATCTGCATGGCCAACGCGCCGGAGTACCTTCTCGCGCTCTATGCGGCGTGGT
The DNA here is from genome assembly GCA_036271595.1 of Usitatibacter sp. Lineage (GTDB taxonomy): Bacteria > Pseudomonadota > Gammaproteobacteria > Burkholderiales > Usitatibacteraceae > Usitatibacter. The sequence continues at coordinate 26,296 of DATBAI010000007.1, read as the reverse complement.
GGGCGGGGCTCGCCGTGGTCCCGGTGAACGCAAAGCTGCATCCACGCGAAATCGACTACATCGTGGGCCACAGCGGTGCGCGCTTCGTCGCCGCCTCGCCCGGCGAGCTTGCGGCCCTCGAGGGCGCCGCGGCCATCGAGCCCGTGGCGCTGGATTCCGGGGCGCTCGCCTGGCTCTTCTACACGAGCGGCACCACCGGGCGGCCCAAGGGCGCGATGCTCTCGCACCGCAACCTCGCGCAGACGACGTACGGGTATTTCTGCGACGTGGACGACGTCGATCGAAGCGGGCGGTTGCTGCACGCGGCACCCCTGTCGCACGGCTCGGGCCTGTACAACTTCACCCACCTCGCGCGCGGCGCTGCGCAGGTCGTGCCGGAGTCGGGCGGATTCGACGCGGCCGAAGTGCTGCACCTCATGCGCGCCCACGAGGACGTTTCGTTCTTCGCGGCGCCCACGATGGTGCGGCGCCTGGTGGACGAAGCGAAGGGACCGTTCGAGTGCAACCTGCGCACGCTCGTCTACGGGGGCGGTCCGATGTACCTGGCCGACCTCGACGAGGCATTGGGCACCTTCGGCGAGCGGCTGGCGCAGATCTACGGGCAGGGCGAGAGCCCGATGACGATCACCGCGCTCTCGAAGGCACGCCACGCCGAGCGTGGGCACCCGCGCTACCGGGAGCGCCTCGCTTCCGTAGGCACGCCGCACAGCGTGGTCGAGGTCGTGGTGCGCGGCGAGGACGGCCGCGAGCGTGCGCCGGGCGAGATCGGCGAGGTCTGCGTGCGCGGCGACGTCGTCATGTCGGGCTATTGGAACGACCCGGCCGCCAGCGCCGCGGCGCTGCGCGACGGGTGGCTTCGGACCGGCGACCTGGGCGCCTTCGACGAGGACGGGTTCCTCACCCTCAAGGACCGCAGCAAGGACCTCATCGTGAGCGGCGGCTCGAACGTCTATCCTCGCGAGGTCGAGGAGGTGCTCCTCGCGCATCCCGCGGTGGCCGAGGCGAGCGTCGTGGGGCGGCCCGACCGCGAATGGGGCGAGGTGGTGGTGGCCTTCGTCGTGGCGCGCGGCGCCGCGCCCGCCGTGGCCGATCTGGACCGCCTCTGCCTCGACCGGATCGCGCGTTTCAAGCGTCCCAGGGAGTATCGCTTCGTGGAGCGCCTGCCGAAGAACCACTACGGCAAGGTCGTGAAGACCGAGCTGAGGAAGGAGCTGGACGGTGGCTGAGCTTTTCCCGGCATTCCGGCGTGAGCGCGTGCACGCCAACGGCATCGAGGTGAATGCGGTCGTGGGGCCGCGCGTGGACGGCCCGGCGCTCTTGCTCCTGCATGGCTACCCGCAGACTCTCGCGATCTGGCACAAGGTGGCGCCGCAGCTGGCGAAGCGCTTCAACGTCGTCGCGACCGACCTGCGCGGCTATGGCGACTCGTCGAAGCCGGCGGGAGGCGAGAAGCACGAGGCCTATTCGAAGCGCGAGATGGCGCGCGACCAGGTCGAGGCGATGCGCGCGCTCGGACATTCGCGTTTCTTCCTCTGCGGCCATGACCGCGGCGCTCGCGTCGCGCACCGCCTTTGCGTGGACCATCCGAAGGCGGTCGACCGCGTCGCGCTCCTCGACATCGCGCCCACGCTCGCGATGTACGAACAGACGACGCAAGCCTTCGCGCGCGCCTACTGGCATTGGTTCTTCCTGATCCTGCCGGCGCCGGTGCCGGAGACGATGATCGGCGCGGACCCGAAGTTCCTGCTGGCGAAGAAGATGGGCGCCGGACAGGCGGGGATGAAGCCATTCGCTCCCGAGGCCTGGGCGGAGTACGAGCGCTGCTACACGCCCGAAGCGATCCATGCCACGTGCGAGGACTACCGCGCCGCCGCCGGAATCGACCTCGAGCACGATCGCACCGACCGCGACGCCGGCCGCAAGGTGGAAGCGCCGCTCCTCGCGTTGTGGGGCGAGCATGGCATCATCGGGCGCTGCTTCGATCCGCTCGCGGAATGGAGGCGGGTCGCCCGCGACGTCCGCGGCCAGGCACTCCCCTCGGGGCACTACATCGCCGAGGAGGTCCCGCACCTCCTCGTGGCGCAGCTGGAAGCATTCTTTCTCGGAGGCCAGGCTTGAAGAGCTACAGGATCGCGGTCATCGCCGGCGACGGCATCGGCAAGGAAGTGGTCCCCGAAGGCCAGCGCGTGCTGGAAGCCGCGGGGCGCAAGTTCGGTTTCTCGCTCGCCTGGGACGAGAAGCCCTGGAGCTGCGAGTACTACGCGAAGCACGGCGAGATGATGCCGAAGGACGGCCTCGAGCAGATCCGCGGCCACGACTCGATCTTCCTCGGAGCCGTGGGATTTCCCGGCGTGCCCGACCACGTCTCGCTCTGGGGGCTCCTCATCCCGATTCGCCGCGGCTTCCACCAGTACGTGAACCTGCGTCCCGTGAGGCTCATGCCGGGGGTGCCCAGCCCGCTCGCCAACCGCAAGCCCGGCGACATCGATTTCTGGGTGGTGCGCGAGAACAACGAGGGCGAGTACTCCTCGGTGGGCGGGCGCATGTACGCCGGCACCGACCAGGAGTTCGCGACGCAGCTCTCGGTCTTCTCGCGCAAGGGCTGCGACCGCATCATGAAGTTCGCCTTCGAGCTCGCGAGGACGCGTGCGAAGAAGCATGTGACCTCCGCGACCAAGTCCAACGGCATCGCGATCACCATGCCCTACTGGGACGAGCGCTTCAAGGCGGTGTCGGCGCAATATCCCGACGTGACGACCTCGCAGTACCACATCGACATCCTCACCGCGCACTTCGTGCAGCACCCCGACTGGTTCGACGTGGTGGTGGGCTCGAACCTCTTCGGCGACATCCTCTCCGACCTGGGCCCCGCGTGCACGGGAACGATCGGCATCGCGCCCTCGGCCAACATGAACCCCGAGCGCGAATACCCTTCGTGCTTCGAGCCGGTGCATGGCAGCGCGCCCGACATCTACGGCAAGGGCATCGCCAATCCCATCGGGCAGATCTGGTCGGGCGCGATGATGATGGGCCACCTCGGGCACCGGGACGCCGAGGAGGCGATCGTGAAGGCGATCGAGGTCGTGCTGCGTGAGGGGCCGCGGACGCGCGATATGGGTGGGACCGCTAATACCGTCGATGTTGGAAAGGCGATTGCCGCTGCGCTATAAAGCGGTGAACGCAGATGAACGCAGATAAAAACTTGAGGACGGAGGAGGGGGCGATATGAAAAGACGCGACTTTATTGCAGGCGGGGCGGCATTGGCGGCGGCGGCGTCGTTGCCGGCGCGGGCGGCGTATCCGGACAAGGCGGTGCGATACATCATCGCGTTCGCGCCGGGCGGCGAGAGCGACACCGCGGCGCGGTTCCAGCAAGTGGTGTGGCGCAAGAAGTTCGGCCAGGAGCTGGTCGTGGAATCGAAGGCCGGGGCGGGCGGGGCGCTCGCATGGTCGCAGCTGAACAGCTTTCCCGGCGACGGCTACACGATCATGGGCACGAACATGCCCCACCTCGTGCTGCAGCCCCTCGAGGGCACCGCGAACTACAAGACCGACGACATCGTGAACATCATCTTCTTCAACTACACGCCGGATGCGGTCGTCGTGAGGAGCGAGTCGCCCTTCAAGTCGTTCAAGGACATGGTCGACGCCGCGAAGGCGAAGCCCGGCTCGCTCAACTTCGCGGGCTCGGGCACCAACTCGGCGAACCATGCGGCCCATGCGCGGCTGAACCGGGACGCCGGGTTCACGAGCACCTATATTCCGTTCAAGGGCACGGGCGACCTCATCGCCTCGCTGATCGGCGGCCACGTCGACGCGGCGATGTCGTATTCGTCGCTCGCGATGATCCAGAAGGGCAAGACGCGCGCCCTTGCGGTCGCCACGCCGCAGCGCCTCCCCTACCTTCCCGACGCGCCCACCTTCCGCGAGCTGGGCATCGACTGGGTGGACGGCGGCTATCGCGGGATCGGCGTGCCGAAGTCCACTCCAGAGCCGCTGCGCAAGCAAATGTCGGACATCTTCGAGGAGATCAACCACGATGCCGAGTTCCGCGCCAGCATGGCGAGCCAGGGCATCGAGCTGATCGACATCGGCTACGACAAGATGCCGGCGTTCATCGAGGAGCGGAAGAAAATCTACCTCTCCTCGGCCAGGCTGCTGGGATTGGTGAAGTAGCGCCGCGCTACGCGGGGTTCGAGAGGATCCCGGCGAGCTCCGAGAGGTCGGCGAGGATCGCGTCGGGCCGCACGCCCAGCCGCTCGACGGGCGCCCCGGCGCGGTTCACCCAGAAGGCGCGGAAGCCGAAGGACTTCGCCCCGGCGGCGTCCCACCCGTTGGACGAGACGAATCCCATCATCGCGCGCGTGACGCCCAGCGCCTCCTCGGCGATCCGGTAGACCGATGCATCCGGCTTGAAGCGCTTGGCCGGATGCACCGACAGCACGCCGCCGCGGAACCGGTCCTTGAGGCCGTTGTGCTCGACCACGGCGTTCAGCATGTCGGGATGCCCGTTGGAAAGGATGGCGAGGGGACGCGCGGCCGCGAGCGTCTCGAGGGCCGCCGGCACCTCGGGGAACATGGCGAGCTTCCGGTACTCGTCCGTCAGGGCGCGGCGCGCCTCTTCACCGGCTTCCAGCCCCAGGTGCTCGAAGGTCCATTCGAGGGAAGCGGCCGTCACGCGATCGAAGTCCTCGTAGCGGCCCATCATCGTGCGCAGCCACGTGTACTCGAGCTGTTTCGCGCGCCAGGCCGCCGAAAGCGCCGCGCCCTTGCCCGGAAAAAGCGTTTCGGCGCGGCGCGTCACCGAGTGCACGTCGAAGAGCGTGCCGTAGGCGTCGAAGACAAGCGCTGATATTTCCAGGGTCATGGTCGCCTCCGTGGCCGATGCTACCATTGCGCCCATGTTTTCCTGGGAATTCCCGTACACGTCGCAGCGCATGCCGGTGCTCGCGAAGAACGTCGTCGCGACCTCGCAGCCGCTAGCCGCCCAAGCCGGGCTCGCCATGCTCGCGAAGGGCGGCAACGCCGTCGATGCGGGCCTCGCCGCGGCGATCACGCTCACCGTCGTCGAGCCCACGTCCAACGGGATCGGCTCGGACGTCTACGCGATCCTCTGGGATGGCCAGCGCCTCGTTGGTCTCAACGGCGCGGGCCGCTCGCCCGCGAGCTGGACGCCGGATCGCTTCAAGGGCATGGACCAGATGCCGCAACGTGGATGGGATGCCGCCACGGTGCCGGGTGCGCCAGCCGCGTGGCTCGCGCTCTCCAAACGCTACGGCAAGCTTCCCTTCGAGGATCTCTTCGAATACGGCATCCGCTACGCGCGCGAGAGCTACATGGTCTCGCCCATCACCGCGATGAGCTGGGCGCGCCAGGCGCCGAACTACAAGGCCTTCTCGGAATTCTGCTGGACGTTCCTGCCGAAGGACCGTGCGCCCTATCCGGGCGAGCGCTTCTATTGCCCGCAGCAGGCCGAGACGCTCGAGGACATCGCCTCCACGCGCGCCGAAAGTTTCTATCGCGGCCCCATCGCGGAGCGCATCGCGCTCGCGAGCAACGCCGACGACGGCGCCATGACGCTGGCGGACCTCGCCGCGCACAAGGCCGACTGGACCGATCCGATCTCGATCGAATACCGCGGCTACCATCTTCACGAGATGCCGCCCAACGGGCAGGGAATCGCGGCGCTCGCATGCCTGGGAATGTTGCGCCACTTCGACCTCGCCGCGCTTGCGCCCGATTCGGCCGACAGCCTGCACCTGCAGATCGAAGCGATGAAGCTCGCGCTCGCGGATACCTGGTCCCACGTGTGCGATCCCGCGCACGCGCGCGTGACGCCCGCGCAGATGCTCGACGACGGCTACCTCGCGGAGCGCGCCAAGGCGATCGACATGAAGCGCTCGCAGACACCCGCCACCGGTTTCGGCAAGGGCGCCAGCACCGTGTACCTCACCGCGGCCGACGAGAAGGGGATGATGCTTTCCTTCATCCAGTCCAACTACCAGGGCTTCGGATCCGGCGTGGTCGTTCCGGGCACGGGCATCTCGCTCAACAACCGCGCGCATGGCTTCTCGCTCGAGGCCGGGCATGCCAACGAGGTGGGCCCGTCGAAGCGCCCGTTCAACACGATCATTCCGGGCTTCCTCACCAGGAACGGCCAGCCGGTGATGAGCTTCGGCGTGATGGGCGGCAACATGCAGTCCCAGGGCCACGTGCAGATGGTGACGCGCCTGGTGGACTACCAGCAGAACCCGCAGTCCGCGAGCGATGCGCCGCGCTGGATCGTCAACACCGACTACAGCGTGAGCTTCGAGGAAGGCGTTCCTTCGAGTGTCCTCGAGGAGCTCACGCGGCGCGGCCACCGCATCGTCGGGACCGACGTGCCGATGTTCGGTTTCGGCGGCGCGCAGCTGATCCACAAGCTGGACGACGGCTATTGCGCCGCCTCCGACCACCGCAAGGACGGCTGCGCGATCGGCTTCTAGGGGAACGCCGGGCGTTGCATCCCGGCCGGAATGCGCGTGGGGTTCCACTTCAGGGCCGCCGCCGCGAGGATCGCACGCGAATCGCGGTGCGCGACCTTCTCCTGGCCCAGGAATTCCAGCGCGGCATTGAGGGACTCGCCCGCACGCCCCGCGTCCACCGCCGCGGCATGGTGCTGCTTCGAGAGTTTCTCGCCATGCTCGCCGGTCGCGACCGGGAAGTGCAGGTAGCGGGGCGTGGCATAGCCCAACCAGCGCTGCAGCAGCACCTGGCGCGGCGTGGAGGCGAGCAGGTCGGCGCCGCGCACCACGTCGCTCACGCCCTGCAGCGCGTCGTCCACGACGACCGCGAGCTGGTAGGCGTGCAGGCCGTCGCGGCGCTTCAGCACGAAGTCGCCGATCTCGGCCGCCACGTCCTGCACCACTTTGCCCTGCACGCGGTCCGTGAGCTCGATCGTCTCGCCCTCGGCGCGCACGCGATCGGCGCCCTGCGCGTCCGCACCGAATGCCAGGGCCCGGCAGGTCCCCGGATACACCAAGCCGTCGGGCCCCGCTGTCGCCGAATCGGCGATCTCGCGTCGCGAGCAGCGGCAGCGATAGACGAGGCGCTCGCTTGCGAGCCGCGAAAGGGCTTCCTCATAGAGCGCCTTGCGCCCGCTCTGCCACACCACCTCGCCGTCGTGCGAAAGGCCGAACGCGGAGAGCTGCGCGAGGATCTCGCGGTCCGCGCCGGGCACCGTGCGCGTCTCGTCCACGTCCTCGATGCGAACCAGCCACTCGCCGCCGGCGGCACGCGCATCGAGCCAGCCCGCGAGCGCGGCGACCAGCGAGCCGAAATGAAGCGGCCCGGTCGGCGACGGCGCAAACCGTCCCCGATAGTTCATGCCACGCCTCGCGCCGCGTGCTTCGCTTCGCGCGTATCCCGTATCAAGAGAGCAATGCCGCGCACACCAGCGGATCCTCGAGCCTCGACGCGAACCATTTGAGCGCGCGTCCTTCCTCGCCGGGCCGCCACGCGAAGAAGACCTCGATGGGCGGGCGGGCGCTCTCGACCGCCAGGATGCGCAGCCGCCCCGCGAGGGCCTCGCGTTCGGCGACCCAGCGCGGCACGAATCCCACGCCCAGCCCCGCGATCTGTGCGGCGACCTTCGCCTCCATCGACGGCACGGAGAGCGTGTCCTGGCCGGAGAGCAGCCCCACCGTGCGTGGCGGCAAGAGGCGCGAGGTGTCCGCGACGCTCACCGCGCGATGCCGCAGGATCTCGGTGTCGGTAAGCGGCATGCGCTCGTTCACGATGGGATGGAACGGCGCGACGGCGAAAATCATCTCGCCGCGACCGAGCGAGCGCGTCGCATAGCTGCGTCCCGACGGGGGATCGCCCGACACGCCGATGGCGAGGTCCGCGCGGCCCGAGGCGAGCGCATCCCAGGTGCCGGCGAGCACCTCGTGGGCGATCCGAAGGCGCGTGCCGGTGCGCTGCTCGTAGAACTCGGCGACGATGCCGAAGAGCTTGTCCAACCCGATCACCGTATCGACCGCGATGCGCAGCTCGCTCTCCCAACCCTTGGCGACCTGCTGCACGCGGCACTCGATGTCCGCTGCCGCCTGGAGGAGCTTCCTGCCTTCGGAGAGCAACTCCTTCCCGGCCCGGGTGAGCACCGCGCGATGACCGCGACGATCGAAGACCTCGACGCCCAAGGATTCCTCGAGCTGGCGGACGGAGTAAGTGATCGCTGACGGAACCCGATTCAGGTCCTCGGCCGCCGCCGCGAAGGATCCTTTCCGGTCAATGGCATCAATGACTTGCAACGATTCGAGCGAAAGGCGCATCGTTCAGTAAATTCGAATGATAGAGGCGAAAGATTTCGCCATACTGGAAAATATTAAGGTTCATCATACGCTTCATCATTCAAATCATATGTTGAAAGGCAAGCCATGGAGATTCGCCGCAGCAACGAGCGTGGCCTCGCGGAGCACGGATGGCTCAAATCCTTCCACACGTTCTCCTTCGCGGACTATCACGACCCGCGGCACATGGGCTTCGGGCCGCTGCGGGTGATCAACGAGGATCGCGTGCAGCCCGGCCAGGGGTTCGGCACGCACGGCCATCGCGACATGGAGATCATCAGCTACGTGCTGGAGGGCGGCCTCGCGCACAAGGACTCGATGGGCAACGGTTCCGTGATCCGGCCGGGCGACGTGCAACGCATGAGCGCCGGCACCGGCGTGCGCCACAGCGAGTTCAACGCTTCGGACAAGGACGCCGTCCACTTCCTGCAGATCTGGATCGAGCCCGCCGAGCGCGGCATCGCTCCGGGCTACGAGGAAAAACGATTCGACGATGCGTCCAAGCGCGGCAAATTGCGGCTCATCGCCTCGAGCGACGCACGCGAGGGCTCGGTCACCATCCACCAGGACGCGAGCCTGTACGCCGCGCTCCTCGATGGCGACGAGGCCGTGGACTTCCAGGCCGCGGCCGGGCGCCTCGTGTACGTGCACATCGTGCGTGGCGAGGCGACCGTGAACGGGCAGCCGCTCGCGGCCGGCGATGCCATGAAGCTTTCCGGAAACGAGACGCGGCTCCGGCTCGAGAAGGGCCGCGACGCCGAGGTGCTCGTCTTCGACCTGCCCGCATGACCCCATCGAACCAACCAACAACAGGAGACTCGACAATGAACTCGAACGTCCAGAACACCGCCGCGCTGGTGGGCCGCATCCTGCTCTCGCTCATCTTCCTCACCTCCGGCTTCGGCAAGCTCACCGGCTTCGCGGCCACCGTGGGCTACATCGGCTCGAAGCACGTCTTCATGCCGCAAGGCGCCGCGATCGTGGCGATCCTCTGCGAGCTGGGCGGCGGCATCCTGCTGCTGGTCGGCTTCAAGGCGCGCTGGGCGGGCCTCGCGCTCGCGATCTTCACGCTCGCGGCGGGGTTCCTCTTCCACGACTACTGGAACGCGGACGCGGCGATGAAGCAGTTCCAGGAGATCAACTTCTGGAAGAACGTCGCGATTTCGGGCGGCATGCTGATGGTGTTCGCCTTCGGTCCGGGCCGCTACAGCGTGGACAAGTCATGAGCGCGGCTCTCCTCGAAGGCAACGCCGTGCGCAGGATCGAGCAGGTCTCGGTGGCGCAGGTGGCCCCGGTCGGCACCTTCACGGTGAAGCGCGCGCTGCCCTTTGGCGAGCGCCATTCGGTGGGCCCGTGGGTTTTCCTGGACCACTTCGGCCCCATGCGCGTGAAGCCCGGCGAGGATGGCGTGGGCCCGCACCCGCACGCCGGCATCGAGACCGTCACGTATCTCCTCGCGGGGCGTAACGAGCACCGCGATTCGGCCGGACACACGGGCATCGTCGCCGCGGGGGGTGCGCAGTGGATGACCGCCGGCGGTGGGATCATTCACGCCGAGCGCCCGCTCGCCGAGGACGAGGCCGAGCTCACGATGCACGGCATCCAGCTCTGGACGTCGCTGCCGCGGTTGCTGAAGACCATGGCGCCACGCTACCAGCGCATCGAAGCGGCCTCGATCCCCGCGCTCGAGGATGGCGGCGCCCGGGTTCGGGTCATCGCCGGGGAGTTTCGCGGCGTGCAGGGGCCGGCGCAGACGCTCATGCCGACCCTTCTCTGGCATGCGAGCCTCGCTTCGGGCGCTCGCCTCGAGGCGCCGCTTCCCGACGGATTCGAGGCGGCCGTCTACGTGATCTCCGGCGAGGCGCGCGTCGAGGGTGAGGCGCTTCCCGCCGGCCGGCTCGCGGTGCTCGCCGGCGAGGGCGCGCTCGGGCTGGCGAATGCCGGGAGCGAGCCGCTCGAGGCGCTCGTCCTCGCCGGGGCGCCCGCCGAAGGGCCGCTCGTCTTCCACGGCCCGTTCGTGATGAACAGCGTGGACCAGGTGCGCGCGGCCGAGATCGCCTATCGCACCGGAAGGATGGGGAGCCTCGCGCCCTAGGAAGCGGGACGGGGGTTGCAGATCGCGCGGATCTCCCCCATCTCGCTTGCATGAGCGACACCGATCTCCTCGATACCTACTCGGCGGCGGTGACCGCCGCCGTTCGCAAGATCCGCCCGGCCGTCGTGCACATAGCGGTCGACCGTGAGGCAAGCCGCGCGGGCTCCGGCTCGGGGTTCGTCATCACTCCCGACGGCTACGTGCTCACCAACAGCCACGTGGCCTCGAAGGCGACCCGCCTTTCGGTGAGCCTTCCGGATGGCCGCGAGGCGAGCGCGCGGCTCGTGGGCGACGACCCCGATTCCGATCTCGCCGTGATACGCATCGACGCCCCGGTGGACGACTGGTGCGTGCTCGGCGATTCCTCGCGCGTGGAGGTCGGCCAGATCGCGATCGCCATCGGCAGCCCCTATGGCTTCCAGCACACGGTGACCTCCGGGATCGTGAGCGCGCTCGGGCGCTCGATGCGCTCGCAGGCCGGCCGCCTCATCGACGACGTGATCCAGACCGACGCCGCCCTCAACCCGGGCAATTCCGGGGGCCCGCTGGTGAGCTCGAAGGGCCAGGTGATCGGCGTGAACACCGCGGTCATCCTGCCGGCGCAGGGCATCTGTTTCGCGATCGGCGCCAACAGCGCGCGCCTCATCGCCGGATGGTTGATCACCGAAGGGCGGGTTCCACGGGCGCGCATCGGGGTCGGGGGCGAGAACGTTCCCATTTCCAGGCGCTACGTACGCCACTTCGGCCTCGATCGCGAGACCGGCGTGCGCGCGATCCAGGTGGAAAAAGGCGCTCCCGCGCACGAAGCGGGTGTCCAGGAAGGCGATCTCATCATCGGGCTGGGCGAAGACCCGATCGCGGGCGTGGATGACCTGCACCGCCTCCTGGTAGGGCACGAGGCCGTGCGCGACACCGTGATCCGGCTCATCCGGCGCACCGAGCGCATCGACCTGCCGATTCGCCCCCGGGCGCGCGATTGATCGTGGATTGTTCCGGCCAATCGGGTGCATAGGTATATTTGATTGGCGCCGATGAACCGCACTGCGCCAAGCTGTCCAACCGGAAATCGCTACGGAGGCATGACCATGGCCGTGATGGAGCTCACCAAGGAGAATTTCGAGAAGGTCATCACCTCGCACCCCACGGTGATCGTGGACTATTGGGCGCCATGGTGCGGTCCGTGCCGCGGCTTCGCCCCGGTCTTCGAGCGGGTGGCCGAAGCCAACCCCGACATCGTCTTCGCCAAGGTCAACACCGAGGACGAGCAGGAGATCGCGGCGCACTTCCAGATCCGCTCCATTCCCACGCTCATGGTCTTTCGCGACCAGGTGATCGTCTTCTCGCAGCCCGGCGCGCTTCCGCAGAACGCGCTCGAGCAGGTCGTCGCCAAGGCGAAGACGCTCGACATGGAAGAGGTCCGCAAGGAAATGGCCAAGCAGGACGCCCAGGGCGCCGCGGCCCCGCCGCCCGCGGCCTGAGGTGCACGGCTAGAATGGCGCATCCGCGGCCTCGCCGGCCGCGCGCCACTTCCCGCCGCCATGGACCAACCGGTTGCATCGCTTCGCGAGCATCTTCGCGCGGCTTACCTTCGTGACGAATCCGAGGCGCTGCGCGAGCTGATCGCGGAGGCTCGCCTCGAGCCGGCCGCGGCGGTGCGCGTCCAGGCGCGCGCCCGCGAGCTGGTGCGCAACGTGCGTGCCCGCCAGGGCGCCACGGCAGGCATGCAGTCGTTCCTGCGCGAATACGACCTCTCGTCGCAGGAGGGCGTGCTGCTCATGTGCGTGGCCGAAGCGCTGCTGCGCATCCCCGACGCCGCCACCGCCGACAAGCTGATCCGCGACAAGCTCTCCCAGGGCGACTGGGAGCGGCACGTGGGCCGCAATCGTTCGCTGCTGGTGAACGCGGGCACCTGGGGAATGATGCTCACGGGGCGGCTCGTGAGCCTCGATGCGCAAGGCGCGGACAACGCCGGCACCTGGCTCGCGCGGCTCGCCGCGCGTGCGGGAGAGCCGGTGGTGCGCCTCGCGCTTCGCCAGGGCATGAAGCTCATGGCCGAGCAGTTCGTGATGGGGCGCAGCATCGACGATGCGCTCGCGCGCAGTCGCGAGGGCAACGCCGCCGCCTATCGCCATTCCTACGACATGCTCGGCGAAGCGGCTTTCACCGCCGCCGACGCCGATCGCTACATGACGGCGTACGAGCGCGCCATCGACGCGATCGCGGCGCACGCGGCCACGCATGTCACCCCGGACGCGGCACAGGCCGCGGCGATCCGGGGCCCGGCCGTCTTCTCCAATCCCGGAATCTCCATCAAGCTTTCCGCGCTCCATCCGCGCTACGAATACGCGCAACGCGATCGCGTGCGTTCCGAGCTCACGCCGCGCGTCCAGGCGCTCGCCGAACGAGCGCGTGCGGGCAACATCGGCGTCACGCTCGATGCCGAGGAGGCCGACCGGCTGGACCTCTCGCTCGAGATCTTCGAGCGGGTCTTCACGTCCACGCCATTGCAGGGCTGGGAAGGGCTGGGGCTCGCGGTGCAGGCCTACCAGAAGCGGGCGCCCTTCGTGGTGGATTGGCTGGCCGCGGTCGCGCGCTCACAGCGCCGGCGCGTCATGGCGCGCCTGGTGAAGGGCGCGTATTGGGACACCGAGGTCAAGCGCTCGCAGGTGCAGGGCCTTTCCGCATACCCGGTGTACACCCGCAAGGCGAACACCGACGTCTCCTATCTCGCGTGCGCCGCACGCATGATCGCGGCGCCCGACGCCTTCTATCCCCAGTTCGCCACGCACAACGCGCACACGGTTGCCACGATCCTCGAGCGCATGCCCAAGGGCCAGCCCTTCGAGTTCCAGCGCCTTCACGGCATGGGCGAGGATCTCTACCAGCAGGTGATCGAGGCCGGCTTCGCCTGCCGCGTGTACGCGCCCGTGGGCAGCCACGAGGACCTGCTGCCGTACCTCGTGCGGCGCCTGCTGGAGAACGGCGCCAACACGTCGTTCGTGAACCGCATCGCCGACGAGTCGGTGCCCATCGAGAGCGTGGTGGCCGATCCCGTCGCGATGGCCGAGAGCCAGGGCGCGGCCGCGAATCCGAAGATCACGCTCCCCGCGGCGCTCTATGGGGACCGCGCCAATTCGTCGGGCTTTGCTTTCGCCGACGAGGCGACCTCGGCTCCGATACTCGCGGCGGTCGATCGGTTGGCGGATCGAACCGATTTCCTGGCCGCGCCGATCGTGGAGGGGCAGGCGGCGCGGGGGACGAGCCGCGAGGCACGGGATCCATCCACGGGTCGGGTCATCGGCTCGGTGGTGGAGGCGGACGCGGCCTTGGCGCGCGAGGCCTTGATCGTGGCAAGCAACGCCTCGATCCCCCACGCGCAGGCGCGAGCCAGGGCGCTCGAGCGCGCGGCGGACCTTCTCGAATCCCACCGCGACGAGCTGATGGCGCTCCTCGCGCGCGAAGCCGGGAAAACGCTCCCCGACGCGCTGGGCGAAGTGCGCGAAGCCGCCGATTTCTGCCGCTACTACGCGATGCTCGCGCGCCGCCATTTCGCCTCCGACGAGGAGCTCACGGGCCCCACGGGCGAATCCAACCGCCTGCAGCTGGTCGGGCGCGGTCCGTTCGTCTGTGTGAGCCCGTGGAACTTCCCGCTCGCGATTTTCGTGGGGCAAGTGGCCGCCGCCTATGCGGCCGGCAACGCGGTGGTGGCGAAGCCCGCGGAGCAGACGCCGCTGGTGGCTTGCCGCGCGGTGAAGATCCTGCACGAAGCCGGCGTGCCCGCCGCGGCGCTCGCCTTTCTCCCCGGCGCGGGGGAGACCGTGGGCGCGGCGCTCGTCGCCGACGAACGCACCGCGGGCGTGGCCTTCACCGGATCCACCGCCACGGCGCGCGCGATCAATCGTGCGCTCGCTGCGCGCGACGGCCCGATCGTGCCCTTCATCGCCGAGACCGGCGGGCTGAACGCCATGCTCGTGGATTCGAGCGCGCTTCCCGAGCAGGTGGTCTCGGACGTCATCGCTTCCGCGTTCAACAGCGCCGGGCAGCGCTGCTCGGCGCTGCGCCTGCTGTGCCTTCAGAAGGAGATCGCGCCGCGCGTGATCGAGCTCCTGCAAGGCGCGGTGGCCGAGCTCGCCGTGGGCGACCCCGTGAGGCTTTCGACGGACGTGGGCCCGGTGATCGATGCCGAGGCGCTCGCGATGCTGGAAGCGCACGCCGCGAAGATGGACGAAGTCGCGACGCGGCTTTGCAAGGCGGTGCTTCCCGGTTCGACGCAGGGCGGACTTTTCTTCGCGCCATGCGCCTACGAGATCGCGAGCCTCGATGCGATCGATCGCGAGGTGTTCGGCCCCATCCTGCACGTCGTGCGATTCGAGGCCGCCGGGCTGGAGGCGCTGGTCGATGCGATCAATGCCAAGGGCTACGGCCTCACCATGGGCATCCACAGCCGCATCGAGCACACGGTGGAGGCGGTGCGCCGCCGGGCGTGCGCGGGCAATCTCTACGTGAACCGCAACATGATCGGCGCCACCGTCGGGGTGCAGCCTTTCGGGGGAGAAGGGCTCTCGGGCACCGGACCCAAGGCGGGGGGGCCGCATTACCTCTTCCGCTTCGCCACCGAACGCACCTTTACGGTGAACACGGCCGCCGCGGGCGGCAACGCCACGCTCATCGCGAGCTCGGGCTAGTGCGCTTCGCCTCGCGCCTGGTCGAGGGCCGGCTCATCCGGCGCTACAAGCGTTTCCTCGCCGACGTGCAGCTCGCCGGCGAGGTCGTGACGGCCGCCTGCCCCAACACCGGTTCGATGATGGGATGCGCGGAGCCCGGAAGCCGCGTCTGGCTCTCCGAGCACGACAGCCCCACGCGCAAGTACCGGCATACGTGGGAGCTGGTCGAAGTGAAGGGAAGCAAGCCCGTCATCGTCGGGATCAATACCCTGAAGCCGAACGCGCTCGTGGCCGAGGCGATCGCCGCCGGCGCCATTCCCGAGCTCGCGGGCTATGCGAACGTGCGCCGCGAGGTCGCCTTCGGCGAGGAGCGAAGCCGCATCGATTTCGTGCTGGAGGGCGATTCGGGGCCTTGCTACGTGGAGGTGAAGAACGTGACCGCCGCCGCGTCGAAAGGCGTCGCGCTCTTCCCGGACTGCGTGAGCGAGCGCGGCGCGCGGCACCTGCGCGAGCTGATGCGCCTGAAGGCCGCGGGCTTTCGCCCCGTGCAGCTCTATTGCGTCCAGCGCGGCGACGTGAATGAAGTGCGTCCCGCCGATGGCATCGACCACGAGTACGGCCGCACGCTTCGCGAGGCGATCGCGGCCGGCGTCGAGGTGCTGGCGTACCGGGCGCGCGTGACGCCCGAGGAAATTCGCATCGCCCGCCGGATCGCGGTGGTCTGTCCCTAGTCGTCCGCGGCCGCGGGCAGCTTCGCCACGCCCTTCGGCGCCTTGGTGCCCGAAAGCACCACCGCGAAGACCGTGCCGTCCTCCTTCCACGAGGCGACCGCGTCGCGGAAGATCTCCACCGCCGTCTCGAGCTGGTCGGGGTGCTCCTCGGCCAGTCCGTCGATGTGGTCGTAGAGGATGAGGAAGCCGTCGGCATCGCTTTCGAGGTCGAGCAGGCACTCCTCGAGCGCGTCCCAGTTGTTGCCGAAGCTTTTCGGGAAGCGCAGCGCCGTGGCCGCGCGATTCAGGAAATGCTCCTTGCGGGTGATGCTCTTGCCGTCGATGTGGAAATACGCGAACCCGGCCTTCTTCGCGGCGGCCGGGATTCCACGCGCCTCGGCGGCGGGCACGAACCACACCCCGCCCTTGCCGGACTCGAGGAGGTTCCCGAGCGCTTCCATTGTCATGCGCGGCCCCTATTCCAGGATGCGGCGGAAGTGGTTGTAGTGGTCTGCGGAGTAGAAGAGCTCACCGGAGGCGCCCGCCACGATGCGCCTCGTCCCACGCGTGCGCTCCCCCGGCGTCTTCACCGTGAATTCGTGATAGTAGCCGCGCTTCTGCCGCGGCAGGTGTCCCTCGCGATTGGAGAAGATCACGCCGTCGCGCGCATACGGATACGGCCCGCCCTTGTGGATGAGCGCGATGGCCTGGCGCGCTTCGCCCGGAAGCTCCGCGAGGCGCACGTCGCCGATCGGCTCGGTGGGCAGTCCGCGCTGCGCGGCCACGGGCATCGCAGCGCAGAACGCGACCAGGAGGGCTGTGCACGCGCGCGCGATCACGCGGCGATCCCTTCGGCGGCTGCCCGGCGCTTTTCCTCTATCTTCGCGACGAAGCGCTCGGCCACGATCGCATGGCGCTCGTGGCGGCCCTCGCAGATCCGGTCCATGCCGTCGTTCGCCGAGACCGCGAAGACGAGCTTGCGGCCCTCGACCCGCTCGAGGCGCGCGTGCACCTCGACCGTGAGGCCCGGGGGTGTGGCGGCGGTGTGCGAGAGATCCACGTGCGTGCCGAGGGTCTGCTCGCGAGGCCAGTCGAGGTGCGGCTTCACGAGCTCGATGCATGCCCACTCGACGAGCGCCACCAGGTAGCCGGTGGCGAGCACCGCGGGCATGAGCTGGAAGTCCGCCGCCTCCTCGTAGATGCGAGGCACGGTCTTGGAGGCGGGAACGCGGTAGCGGAAGCGTCCCTCGATCCCGGGCCGCATCGTGTCCTTCACGATTCCCCCTTGGGCCGGAACGGGCAATGCGCCTTGATGCAGTCGGCGTAGAGGTAGAGCTGGTGGTCGCGGATCTCGAAGCCGCGCTCCTTGGCGACCCGGTTCTGGCGCTTCTCGATCTCGGAATCGTAGAACTCCTCGACGCGCCCGCACTGGAGGCACACGAGGTGGTCGTGGTGGCCGCCCTGGTTCAGCTCGTAGACCGCCTTGCCGCCCTCGAAGTGATGCCGCACGAGGAGGCCGGCCTGCTCGAACTGCGTGAGGACCCGGTAGACGGTGGCGAGCCCGATGTCGGAGTGCACTTCGAGCAGCTTGCGGTACACGTCCTCGGCGGTGAGGTGGCGCTGGTCGCTGTGCTGGAATAGATCGAGCACCTTCAGCCGCGGCACCGTGACCTTGAGCCCGGTACCCTTGAGTTCCCTGGGATCGCTCATGGCGTGAATTATAATGCGCGCTTCTTCCCCGGCCTGCTTTCCATGCGCATCGTCGCCCTCGTCCTAGCCCTGCTCGCGCTTTCCGGCTGCGGGATCGTCTACACCATCGACATCCAGCAGGGCAACTACGTGACCGACGACCTCGCGGCCAAGCTGCGGCTCGGCATGACCAAGGCCGAGGTGCGCCAGCTCCTGGGCACGCCGCTCCTGTCGGACCCGTTCCACGCCAACCGCTGGGACTACTACTTTTCGAACGTGAGGGCGCGCCGGCCCGACGTGCCGAGCCGGCTCACGATCCACTTCGAGAACGACAAGGTGGCGAGCTTCGCGGGACAGGCCCGGCCGGCGCCCCCGCCGCCGGTGGGCAACACCGCGCCGCCGCAGCCCGTGGTGCGATGAGCGTCGTGCGCGTCGCGCTCGCGGGCGCGGGCGGCCGCATGGGCCGCGCGCTGCTCGAGGCGGCGAGCGCAACGCCCGGCATCGCGATCGGCGCCGCGCTGGACGCCGCCGGGAGCTCCTGGATCGGGCGCGACGCCGGCGACCTCGTGGCCGCGGCGAAGGGGATCGTCATCGCGGCGGATATGGGGAAGGCCCTTGCGGCCTGCGACGTCCTCGTGGATTTCACGCGTCCCGAGGGCACGCTCGCGCACCTGAGGGCCTGCCGGGCGGCGAAGAAAGCGATGGTGATCGGCACCACCGGGTTCGCGCCCGCCGGCCTGCAAGAGATTCGCGCGGCGGCAGGCGACATCGCCATCGTGATGGCCCCCAACATGAGCATCGGCGTGAACGTGATGGCGAAGCTGGTGGAGCTGGCCTCGCGGACGCTGGGCGCCGACTACGACGCGGAAGTCTTCGAGATCCACCACAACAAGAAGGTGGATGCACCCTCGGGAACGGCGCTCATGCTGGGCGCGGTGGCGGCGAAAGCGCGCGGCGGTTCGATCGACAAGGATGCGGTGCACGCCCGCCATGGCGATACCGGCGAGAGGAGGAGCGGCAGCGTCGGCTTCTCGGTGGCTCGCGGCGGCGACGTCGTCGGCGACCACACGGTCTATTTCGCCGGCACCGGCGAGCGCATCGAGATCACGCATCGATCCTCGTCGCGGGCGACCTACGCCCAGGGCGCCATGCGCGCGGCGAAGTTCGCCGCCGCGCGCGCGCCGGGACTCTATGGCATGGACGATGTCCTTGGGCTGGCTAGCGCGTCGTAGGGGTCGCGAGGGGACGAGCGTTTTCAACGACGCGGCTCGATCGGAGTCGAAAAGAGCCGCCCCTTTCTGCTATAATTTTGGGTTAATGAAAGCGGGATGAGCCACGAAATCGAATTTGCGCTCTCCCGTTTTTTTGCGCCCAGCGTTTTTGAGGGTGTTTCGCGGTAAGTCAAACTTTCGGAGCCGTTCGTGTCGCAGAAAACGCCCGCCGTCCTGGTCCTCGCCGACGGGAGCGTTTTTCGCGGGTGCAGCATCGGCTACGAGGGGCAGGCGACCGGAGAGGTCGTCTTCAACACCGCGATGACGGGCTACCAGGAGATCCTCACGGACCCCTCATACGCCGGCCAGGTCGTCACGCTCACCTACCCCCACATCGGCAACGTCGGCGCCAACCCCGAGGACGCCGAATCGCGCAGCGTCTACGCCGCCGGGCTCATCATCCGCGACCTTCCGCTCGTGGCCTCCAACTGGCGCCACCAGGAAGACCTGCCGTCGTACCTGAAGCGCAACCGGCTGGTCGCCATCGCCGACATCGACACGCGCAGGCTCACCAGGATTTTGCGCAGCCAGGGCGCGCAGAACGGTTGCATCCAGGCAGGAAGCGCGCTCGACGAGAAGGCCGCGCTCGCCTCGGCGAAGGCCGCGCCGTCGATGGCGGGGCAGGACCTCGCGAAGGTCGTGAGCGCGAAGAGCGCGTACGCCTGGAACGGCAGCCTCTGGGCGCTGGGATCCGGCTACAAGGTCGACACGCCCGCGAAATTCCACGTGGTCGCCTTCGACTATGGCGTGAAGCACAACATCCTGCGCAACCTCGCCGAGCGTGGCTGCAACGTGACGGTCCTCCCCGCCACGGCGAGCGCGAAGGATGCCCTCGCGCTGAAGCCCGATGGCGTATTCCTCTCCAACGGCCCCGGCGATCCGGAGCCGTGCACCTACGCGATCGAGGCGATCCGCGAGATCGTCGGCACCGGAACGCCGGTGTTCGGCATCTGCCTCGGCCACCAGCTGCTCGGGCTCGCCGCCGGCGCGAAGACGGTCAAGATGAAGTTCGGCCATCACGGGGCGAACCACCCGGTCCAGGACCTTGCCACCGGCCGCGTCTTCATCACCAGCCAGAACCACGGCTTCGCGGTGGACGAGAAGACGCTGCCGCCCAACGTGAAGGCCACGCACCGGTCGCTCTTCGACGGCTCGCTGCAGGGCATCGAGTACACCGACCAGCCCGCCTACAGCTTCCAGGGCCATCCCGAAGCGAGCCCCGGGCCCCATGAGATGGCTTACCTCTTCGATCGCTTCGTCTCGATGATGGAAAAGAAGAAGAGTGCCTAAGCGCACCGACATCAAGTCGATCCTCATCATCGGCGCCGGCCCGATCGTGATCGGCCAGGCGTGCGAGTTCGACTACTCGGGGGCGCAGGCCTGCAAGGCGCTGAGGGACGAGGGCTACCGGGTGATCCTGGTGAACTCGAACCCCGCGACGATCATGACCGACCCCGAGATGGCCGACGTCACTTACATCGAGCCCATCACGTGGCCGATGGTTGCGCGCATCATCGAGAAGGAGCGTCCCGACGCGCTCCTGCCGACGATGGGCGGGCAGACGGCGCTCAACTGCGCGCTCGACCTCGCGCGGGAGGGCGTGCTCGACAAGTTCGCGGTCGAGATGATCGGCGCGAAGAAGGAGGCGATCGACAAGGCCGAGGACCGGGAGAAGTTCAAGAACGCGATGGCGAAGATCGGCCTCGCCTCGCCCCGCTCGGCGCTCGCGCACTCGCTGGAGGAAGCCCGCCAGGTGCAGGCGATGGTGGGTTTCCCCACCATCATCCGACCCTCCTTCACGCTGGGCGGCACGGGCGGCGGCATCGCCTACAACGAGGAGGAGTTCGAGACCATCTGCAACCGCGGGCTCGACGCGTCCCCCACGAAGGAGCTCCTCGTCGAGGAGAGCGTGATCGGCTGGAAGGAATTCGAGATGGAGGTTGTCCGCGACAAGAACGACAACTGCATCATCATCTGCTCCATCGAGAACCTCGACCCGATGGGCGTGCACACGGGCGACTCCATCACGGTCGCGCCCGCGCAGACGCTCACCGACAAGGAATACCAGATCATGCGCGACGCCTCGATCGCGTGCCTGCGCGAGATCGGGGTGGAAACCGGCGGCTCCAACGTGCAGTTCGCGGTGAATCCCGACGATGGCCGCATGGTCATCATCGAGATGAACCCGCGCGTCTCGCGCTCCTCGGCGCTCGCGTCCAAGGCCACGGGCTTCCCGATCGCCAAGATAGCGGCCAAGCTCGCGGTCGGCTACACGCTGGACGAGTTGAAGAACGACATCACCGGCGGGGCCACGCCCGCGTCCTTCGAGCCCAGCATCGACTACGTGGTGACGAAGGTGCCGCGCTTCGCCTTCGAGAAATTTCCGCAGGCCGACGACCGCCTCACGACCCAGATGAAGAGCGTGGGCGAGGTGATGGCGATCGGCCGCAACTTCCAGGAGTCGCTGCAGAAGGCCCTGCGCGGCCTGGAGACCGGCGTGGACGGCTTCAACCTCAAGTCCGTGGACATGGACAAGATCGAGGACGAGCTCGCCTACCCGCGCGCCGAGCGCCTCTGGTACGTGGCGGATGCCTTCGGCATGGGCATGTCGCTGGAGGACATCCACCGCTTCACGAAGATCGACCCGTGGTTCCTGGTCCAGATCAAGGAGCTCGTGGACATCGAGCTCGAGATCGAGAAGAGGACGCTCGCCGACTTCGACGAGGCGGGATTGCGCGGCCTCAAGCGCAAGGGCTTCTCCGACCGCCGCCTCGCCTATCTCTGGAAGACCACCGAGCACGAAGTGCGCAAGAAGCGCCACTCGCTCGGCATCCGCCCCGTTTTCAAGCGCGTGGATACCTGCGCCGCCGAGTTCGAGACCGGCACGGCGTACATGTACTCGACCTACGACGAGGAGGACGAAAGCCGGCCCACCTCGAGGAAGAAGATCATGGTGCTGGGCGGCGGCCCCAACCGGATCGGGCAGGGCATCGAGTTCGACTACTGCTGCGTGCACGCGGCGCTCGCGCTTCGCGAGGACGGCTACGAGACCATCATGGTCAACTGCAACCCGGAGACCGTCTCGACCGACTACGATACGAGCGACCGGCTGTATTTCGAGCCGCTCACGCTGGAGGACGTGCTCGAGATCGTCGACAACGAGAAGCCCGAGGGCGTGATCGTGCAATTCGGCGGGCAGACGCCGCTCAAGCTCGCGCGCGACCTCGAGGCGGCCGGCGTTCCGATCATCGGCACCTCGCCCGATTCCATCGACCGGGCCGAGGATCGCGAGCGCTTCCAGAAGCTGCTGCACGAGCTGAAGCTCCTCCAGCCGCCCAACCGTACGGCGCGCACCGAGGACGAGGCGTTCAACGGCGCGAAGGAGATCGGCTACCCGGTGATCGTGCGGCCGTCCTACGTCCTCGGCGGCCGCGCCATGGAGATCGTCCATGCGGAATCCGACCTGAAGCGCTACATGCGCGAGGCCGTGAAGGTCTCCAACGATTCACCGGTGCTGATCGACCGGTTCCTGAACGACGCGATCGAGGTGGACGTGGATGCCGTCTCCGACGGCGCCGCGGTGCTGATCGGCGGCATCATGGAGCACATCGAGCAGGCCGGCGTGCATTCCGGCGACTCGGCCTGCTCGCTTCCGCCCTTCAGCCTCACGCCCGGGATGCAGGACGAGCTTCGGCGGCAAACCGTCGCCATGGCGAAGGGGCTGAACGTCGTGGGCCTCATGAACGTGCAATTCGCGATCCAGGACGAAAAGGTGTTCGTGCTCGAGGTGAATCCTCGCGCTTCGCGCACGGTGCCGTATGTCTCGAAGGCCATCGGCGTCCCGCTCGCCAAGGTCGCCGCGCGCTGCATGGTGGGCCAGTCGCTCGCCTCGCAGGGCGTCACGAAGGAAGTGATCCCGCCCTACTATTGCGTGAAGGAAGCGGTGTTCCCGTTCATCAAGTTCCCGGGCGTGGATACGATCCTCGGGCCCGAGATGAAGAGCACCGGCGAGGTGATGGGCGTGGGCCGGACGTTCGCGGAGGCCTTCGTGAAGAGCCAGCTCGCCGCCGGCGTGCGCCTGCCCAAGGGCGGCAAGGTTTTCCTCTCGGTGCGTAACGAGGACAAGGCCCGCCTCATCGACATCGCCACCCAGCTGGTGTCGCTGGGCTTCTCGCTCGTCGCCACGCGCGGCACCGCGGCCGCCCTGGAGAAGGCCGGCCTCAAGGTGCAGCCCGTCAACAAGGTGATGGAAGGCCGCCCGCACATCGTCGACATGCTGAAGAATCGCGAGGTGAGCCTCATCGTGAATACCGTGGAAGAGGATCGCCGCTCCATCCAGGACTCGTGGTCCATCCGCAACACGGCCCTCCAGAATCGCATCACGTACTACACGACCCTCTCAGGCGCGCGCGCGGCCTGCGTGGGAATGCAGCACCTCCAGGAAATGCGCGCCTACGACATCCAATCACTGCACGCCACGCTCCCCCACTAAATGCCCAAGATCCCGATCACCACCAATGGCGCGGAGCTGCTGCGCGCCGAGCTCCACAAGCTGAAGACCGTCGAGCGCCCCAACGTGATCACGGCCATCGCCGAGGCGCGTGCGCAGGGCGACATCACGGAGAACGCGGAATATGAGGCGGCGCGCGAGCGCCAGAGCTTCATCGAGGGGCGCATCCTCGAGCTCGAAGCCAAGCTCTCCAACGCGCAGATCATCGACCCCAAGCTCCTCGACGACGACGACCGCGTCGTGTTCGGTTCCACGGTGGAGCTGCTGGACACCGGCACCAACGAGGCGGTGACCTACCAGATCGTGGGCGAGGACGAGGCGGACCTGAAGCTCGCGAAGATCTCCTACTCGAGCCCCATCGCCAAGGCGCTCATCGGGAAGAGCGCGGGCGACGTCGTCGAGGCTCGGACTCCGGGGGGGACGAAGGAGTTCGAGATTGTCGACGTGAGGTACGTTTAGAAGCCGCGATGTCGGGCGCGGGAGGTGAAACGCGAGGGCGGCGCTTGCCGGCCTTGGGCTTTTCTCGCGTGTCGCCAGTCGCCTCGCGCCTCTCTTGCGGATTCTTCCGGTACACCACCAATATCTTCCCGATCTCCTGCACTTCCTGCGCCCCCAGCGCCTCGCAGATCTTTTCGAACCAGAGCTCGCGCGCGTCGCGGTCGGCGCTGGTGGCGCGCACCTTGATCAATTCGTGCGCCTTCAGCGATCGGTCGATCTCGGCCAGCACCTCGTCGGTGAGGCCCTTGTCGCCGATGATCACGACCGGCGAGAGCTTGTGTGCGTCGGCACGCAGCTCGCTGCGGCGTTTCGGGGTGAGTGGCATCGGCGCAGTATATGCAAAACGGGAGTCGATGAAGGACCGGCGGGAGCTCGCGGCGAAGCAATGAAAAAGTCCCACTCCAGCAAGCAGTGGCTGCGCCGCCACGTGAACGACCCCTTCGTGCAGCGCGCGAGGAAGGAGGGCTACCGCTCCCGGTCGGCCTACAAGTTGACCGAGATCGACGAGCGCGACAAGGTCTTGAAGCCGGGCCTGGTCGTGGTGGACCTGGGCAGCGCCCCGGGGGGCTGGTCGCAGGTGGCCGCGAAGCGGGTGGGCGCCAAGGGCCGGGTGGTCGCCATGGACCTCCTGGAGATGGAGCCGATCCCGGGCGTTCATTTCCTGCGGGGGGATTTCAGCGCCGATACCGGGCTGGACGCGCTGCGGCATGCCCTCGGCGGCCCGGCGGACGTGGTCCTTTCGGACATGGCGCCGAACATGAGCGGCATCGCGATGAGCGACCAGGCCCGCTCCATGGACCTCGCGGAAATCGCGTTTCAATTCGCGGCGTTGCACCTGAAACGACAGGGCGTCTTCATGGTCAAAATATTCCAGGGGGCGGGGTATGATGACTACCTCAGGTCGCTGCGCCGGAGCTTCGAGAAGGTGGTCGTCCGCAAGCCCGAAGCCTCCCGCGACGAAAGCGCCGAGCAATACCTGCTCGCAAGAAATTTGAGGCAAACACCCGCCGGGGGTTGATTGCACGCCCGGGGGGCCCGATGTTGTCGTAGGGTACCTCGATCCATCCCCCTGAAATCCAAGGGGTTTTTGCTTGGAAGGGACGCGTTTGTGAACAACACTATCCGCACCATCATGGTCTGGCTCGTGATCGGGGTCATCCTCACCATGGTGTTCATGCAGGTCGGCAACCGCCAGTCGAACCAGAACACGCTCGACTACTCGACCTTCATGGACGAGGCCAAGCAGGGCCACATCGCCCGGGTGAAGCTCGACAACAACCGCACCCTGAAGGCGACCACCCGCGACAACAAGACCTACACGGTCAATACACCCGGCCTGCAGGATCCCTGGATGGTGGGCGACCTCATGAAGGACGGCGTCCAGGTCGAGGCCCAGCCGGTGGAGGAGCAGTCGCTCCTCATGAGCATCTTCGTCTCGTGGTTCCCGATGCTGCTCCTCATCGGCGTGTGGATCTTCTTCATGCGCCAGATGCAGGGCGGGGGCCGCGGCGGCGCCTTCTCGTTCGGCAAGTCGCGCGCGCGCATGCTGGACGAGAACCAGAACCAGGTCACGTTCGCGGACGTCGCGGGCGTGGACGAGGCCAAGGAGGAAGTGGGCGAGCTGGTCGATTTCCTCCGCGACCCTTCCAAATTCCAGAAGCTGGGCGGGCGCATCCCGCGCGGCGTCCTGATGGTGGGCTCGCCCGGAACGGGCAAGACCCTCCTCGCGCGTGCGATCGCGGGCGAAGCGAAGGTGCCCTTCTTCTCGATCTCCGGCTCCGACTTCGTCGAGATGTTCGTCGGCGTGGGCGCGGCGCGGGTGCGCGATATGTTCGAGCAAGCGAAGAAAAACGCCCCCTGCATCGTGTTCATCGACGAGATCGACGCGGTGGGCCGCCAGCGCGGCGCGGGCCTGGGCGGCGGCAACGACGAGCGCGAGCAGACCCTGAACCAGCTGCTGGTGGAGATGGACGGCTTCGATCCCAACGAAGGGATCATCGTCATCGCCTCGACCAACCGGCCCGACGTGCTCGACCCGGCGCTGCTGCGGCCCGGCCGATTCGACCGCCAGGTGGTGGTGCCCAATCCGGACATCGTCGGCCGCGAGCGCATCCTGCGCGTGCACATGCGCAACGTGCCCCTGGCCGCCGACGTCGACGTCAAGGTGATCGCTCGCGGCACGCCCGGCTTCTCCGGCGCCGACCTCGCCAACCTGGTCAACGAAGCCGCGCTGATGGCCGCGCGCAAGAACCGCCGCATGGTCACCCAGCCTGACTTCGAGGAGGCCAAGGACAAGGTGATGATGGGCGCCGAGCGCAAGTCCATGGTGATGACCGACGACGAGAAGCGCATGACCGCCTACCACGAGGGCGGCCATGCCCTGATCTCGCTGAACGTGCCGGCCGCCGATCCCCTGCACAAGGTGACGATCATCCCCAGGGGCCGGGCGCTCGGTCTCACCATGCAGCTGCCTGAGCGCGACCGCTACTCGATGGACTTCCAGCAGATGACCTCGCGGCTGGCCATCCT
>DATBAI010000006.1:0-20826 GCA_036271595.1 Usitatibacter sp. | reverse complement strand
CCTCACGTTCCAGGCCGGCTTCGACCCGAACTACTACGATGCGCGCGCTCGTTTCGTGTACGGCTCGATCCGCTACGCGTTCAAGTAGGCAAGAAGCTCAACCCCCAACCTTCAGGGGCCGAAAGGCCCCTTTTTCTTTCTCCAGGTCGGTGTCGATATCGATGTACTTCCAGAAGTTATCGGTGATGATGAGCGGACGGCGGTAGCCGATCACCCACGGATACCACATGTCCGTGTTGATGCGGTTCACGTTGATCTTCCACGGCGCGTAGGCGACGACCAGCTTCGCCATCTCCTCGTAGAGCTTCGTGCGCTCGGGGGAGTCGCGCATTACGTGAGCCTTCTCATACAGGCGGTCGTATTCGGGGAGCTCGAAGCAAGCCTGATTTCCCTTGAAGCCGCAGTTGGGCCCATAGAGGGACGTGAGCCACGTATCGGCGTCGGGCATCGAAGCGGAACCGCCCAGCTGCCACATCATGAGCTTGCCGTTCTGGGACTCCTTCATGAGGTCAGGCCACTTCGCCTTGTGGATCTCCAACCTCACGCCGATGTCGTCGAGGCTTCGTCTCCAGAGCTTGTCGTACTCGGTGTCGATCGCGGTCGGGGTCGAGTTGTACTTGATCACGAGCGGGCTGCCCTCGGGCATCTCGCGCCAGCCGTCGCCGTCGCGGTCGAGGTAGCCGAACATGTCCAGCAAGGCCTTGGCCTTCGCCACGTTGTATTCGTTCGCGGTGGTCCGGAAGTTGGGGTCGTATCCGGCGACGCCGGGGCTGTAGGGCGCCTGGGCCGGGATCGCCTGGTTCTTGCGTAGCACGGCGATCTCGTCGCGTGTCTTGTAGGAGAGCGATATCGCCCGCCGCAGCGCCACCTTTTCGGGCGTATACCCGCCGACGGTGGGGTCCTTCATGTTGAAGTAGGCGTAAGTGAGGTCGAGCGCCGGCACCTGCGCCATCCGGATGCCGCGGCGCTCGAGGTTCCTCGCGAGCTTGTTGTTGGGCATCGCGAGGTTGGTGAACTCCGTGGGCACGCCGAAGATGAGATCCATCTCCTCGTTCTGGAACGAGAGCCAGCGTGGCTGCGATTCCTCGATCACGGAGACCTCGACGCGGTCGACCATCGGCAGGCGCCGGCCCTTGAGCTTCGCGAGGATCTGCTCCGCCTCGGTATCGCCCCGCGTGGGCTGGCCGTCGAAGTACTGCTCGCGGAAGTTGGGGTTGCGCTCGAAGACCATCTTTGCCGAACGCTTCCAGAACGTGAGCCGGTAAGGTCCCGTGCCGACCGGGTGCGAGCCCACGTCGTCCCCGTACTTTTCGACCACCTCGCGCGCCACCGCGCCGCAGATGCGATTGTCGGCGAGGTTGTAGACCCAGACATAGATGGGCTTCGTGAGCTTGATCTGGAAGGTATAGCGGTCTAGCGCCTTCAGGCCCTCCATGGGGGCGTCGTAGTCGAGCTTGTTTTCCTTGCGCGCCTTGGCGACCACCTCCTCGGAGCCCCGGATGTAGCCCTCGACCTCCGAGAGCAGCGGCGCGGAGAGCCTTGGGTCGAAGAGCCGCTTGATGGAGTACACGAAGTCGGCCGCGGTAAGCTCGCGCTTCTTCCCGTTGAACGCCGGATCGTCCGCGAAGTAGATGCCCGGCTTCACGTGCATGGTGTACGTCATGCCGTCGGCACTGATCTCCGGCAGCGACGTGAGCGTGTTGGGGATGAGCTTGGGGGGCCGTGCCAGATAGTCGTAGGTAAGAGGTGTATCGAACATCGCCGAGTTGGCGATGCCGGAGTACACGTCCTGGACCTTCTCGGGGTCGAAGCTCGTCTCGGCGATGAGCCACGCGTAGCGGAAGACCTTCTGGGGAGCCGGGGCCTGCGCGAAGCTAGCCGCGGCGGCCGCGCAGAGCGCGGCGGCGAGGATGCGTTTCATGGGGAAATTCTACCTCCGCGCGATGCGGGCGGCGTGAGGGCTGAAAGGCTTCGTAACGAGGGCCGCGTCAGCCGGCGAGCGCCTTGTTGATCTCCGCGATGATGGCGTCGATGCCCTCGTCGCTGTAGCCGCGATGGACGGCGATCACCTTTCCATCGCGCCCGATCAGCACGAGGTGGGGAATGCCGTGGACGCCGTACGCCCCGGAGGCCTTCTTCCCGGTGTCATGGTTGATGCTCAGCGTGAAACCGGACTTGAGGCCGCGGGCGAGCTTGCGATAGACGTCGCGATCCTCGATGTTGATCGCGACCACCTGCACCCGTTCCTTGCCCGCGACGCGCTGGATGCCTTCGAGGAGGGGCAACTCCTTCTTGCAGGGGCCGCACCACGAAGCCCAGAAGGTGACCACCAGGATCTTGCCGGCGAATTGCGAGGCGTCGATCTCGTCGCCGTCGAGATTGGTGCCGAGGAAGGGCGGGGGCGAGTCTCCCGCCCGGACAAGCGGTTCGGCACCCACGGCCATTGCGCAAGCCGCCAGCAGCAACAACCCAACAAACCACGAGGACGCTCGAACCATGAGACACCTCCGTTGGACCGCACTATACCGTGCCGCAATGACAGTGCCCTTCAGCGAAGATGCGAGCGGAAGAAGTCTGTGACGCGGTCGATGGCATCGGCCCACGCGGCGGCGACGCGGCCACGTCCAGTCGCCTCGCAGGCTCTTCGGTGCATACGCCACCGGGGCGGCACGCCTTCGCCAGGAGCTGGGCCAGCCGCGGCGCAACCCGCGAGAAGGAAAGCCGCGAGGAGTTGGCGCGGCATCGTGCGCCAGGACCTTACTGCGTCGCGCCGTGGGTCCGCATGAATTCCCGCAGCGCGCGTGCCGTGTGCGTCTTCGTACCCGCCTTCAGGAATTCCTCGGGAGGCGCCGCGAGCACCACGTGCCCGCCCTGGTCGCCGCCCTCGGGGCCGAGGTCCACGATCCAGTCGGCCTCGGCGATCACGTCGAGGTTGTGCTCGATGAGGACGACGGTATTGCCGGCGTCGACCAGGCGGTGCAGCACGCGGATCAGCTTTTCGACGTCGGCCATGTGCAGGCCGACCGTGGGCTCGTCCAGGACGTAAAGGGTGTGCTGCGCAGCCGACGCGCGCCCCGGGCGCGGCGCCTGGGGCCCGCGGACCTTGGCGAGCTCGGTCACGAGCTTGATGCGCTGCGCCTCGCCGCCGGAGAGCGTCGGGCTTTGCTGGCCGAGGGTGAGGTAGCCCAGCCCGACGTCCTGGAGGATCCGCAGCGAATGGTGGATCGACGCGTGGTTCTCGAAGAAGCCGACCGCCTCGTCCACGCTCATGGCGAGCACGTCGCCCACGCTCTTGCCGCGCATCTTCACGGCGAGCGTCTCCTCGTTGAAGCGCGCGCCGTTGCACACCTCGCAGGCCACCTTCACGTCCGGCAGGAAGCTCATCTCGATGGTCTTCACGCCCTGGCCGTCGCACGCATCGCAGCGGCCGCCGGTAGTGTTGAACGAGAAGCGGCTCGCGGTGTAGCCGCGAATGCGCGCCTCCTGCGTGTCGGCGAAAAGCTTGCGGATGTTGTCGAAGAAGCCCACGTAGGTCGCGGGGCAGGAGCGCGGCGTCTTGCCGATCGGAGTCTGGTCGACTTCGAGCACCCGGGAGATCCACTCCCAGCCCTTGATGTCCTTCGTACCGGAGATCGGCGGCGCCTTCTTGCGATCGCGGCTGGCGGCGACCAGGCGCTGCAGGTTCTCGTGGAGGACGTCGCGAGCGAGGGTGGACTTGCCCGATCCCGAGACGCCGGTCACGATCGACAGGCGCCCCAGCGGGAAGCGCACGTTGACGTCCTTCAGGTTGTGCAGCCGCGCGCCGACAACCTCGAGGGAAGGCGTCGATTTCGCGACCACGCGCCGCGGCTGCAGCGGATGCTGGAGCGGCTGGCGCAGGAAATGGCCGGTGAGCGAATCGGGATTCGCCTTGAGCTCCTCCGCGGTGCCCTCGGCGACGATGTAGCCGCCCAGGCGTCCCGCGCCCGGCCCCAGGTCGATCACGTGCTCGGCGCGGCGGATCGTATCCTCGTCGTGCTCGACGACCACGAGCGTGTTGCCCTTCGCGTTAAGGCGCGAGAGCGTATCGAGGAGCACCTGGTTGTCGCGCGGGTGCAATCCGATCGTCGGCTCGTCGAGGATGTAGCAGACACCGCGCAGGTTCGAGCCCAGTTGCGCCGCGAGCCGGATGCGTTGGGCCTCGCCGCCGGAAAGCGTCGGCGCCCCGCGGTCGAGCGAGAGATACCCCAGCCCCACCTGCTCCAGGAAGCCCAGGCGCGAGGCGAGCTCGGCGAGGATGTCCCGCGCGATCTCCTGCTCGCGGCCGGCGGTGGTGAGCTTCTCGAAGAAGGTCGCGGCCTTCGAGATCGGCTGCGCGCTCATGTCGGCGATCGACTGGCCGCGGAAGCGCACCGCGAGCGCTTCCTTGTTCAACCGCTTGCCCTCGCACTGCGGGCACGCTTCGTCGATCTCGAGCCATTCGACCCAGGAATCGAGCACGTGGTCCTCGGTGCCGGTCTTCGAGCGCTCCTCGTCCCATTCGACCGCGTCGATCTGGAGCCCCGTGCCATAGCAGCTCGCGCACCAGCCATGCTTCGAGTTGTAGGAGAAGAGTCGCGGGTCGAGCTCGCCGAAGCTGCGGCCGCACGAGGGGCACGCACGCTTCACGGAGAAGATCTGGGTGTCGCGCCCGCCCCAGCCCCGGCCGCAGACGTGCAGCACGCCCTTGCCCATCTCGAGCGCGGCTTCGACCGCGGCGCGAAGGGCCTTCTCGTTCTCGGGCTTCACCTCCAGCTCTGCCACGGGCAGCTCGATGGTGTGCTCGCGGAACCGGTCGAGGCGCGGCCAGCCCTTGGTGGGCAGGTACTGGCCGTCGACGCGCAGGTGCGACACCGTCTTCGCCAGCGCCCATTTCGCGAGGTCGGTATAGAAGCCCTTGCGGTTGGTGACGAGCGGGGCGAGCACGGCGATCTTCTCGCCGCGATGCTCCTTCATGAGGCGCGCCACGATCGCATCGATGCTCTGCGGCTCGATGGGCACGTCGCACTCGGGGCAGTACTGCGTGCCCAGCTTCACGAAGAGCAGGCGCAGGAAGTGGTGGATCTCGGTCTGGGTGGCGACGGTGGACTTCGATCCGCCGCGGCTGGTGCGCTGCTCGATGGCGACCGTGGGCGGAATCCCGAAGATCGCGTCCACGTCGGGTTTCGACGCGGGCTGCACGAACTGGCGCGCGTAGGCGTTCAGCGACTCGAGGTAGCGGCGCTGGCCCTCGGCGAAGAGGATGTCGAAGGCGAGAGTGGATTTGCCGGAGCCGGAGACGCCGGTCACGACGGTGAATTTCTCGCGCGGTATCTGGACGTCGATGCCCTTCAGGTTGTGCTCGCGGGCGTGGCGGACCTGGATGTACTTCTGGGCGCGGTACGGGATTCGTTGCTCCGCGGTGGCTACGGCATTGGAAGCGCCGATGGCCGCAGATGAAAGCGCAGATGTCCGCAGATGATGCTGGGCGGGCGAAAGCGCTTCTTCATAGTCGCGAAGGGCCTTGCCCGTATGCGAGGTCGCGTGCCCCATGACCTGCTTCGGCGTGCCTGTCGTCACGACTTCTCCGCCGGCGTCGCCGCCTTCGGGGCCCAGGTCGATGACCCAGTCGCTCGCGCGGATCACGTCGAGGTTGTGCTCGATCACGATGAGCGAATGGCCCGCGGCCAGCAGCTTGCGGAAGGACTTGAGGAGCTTGGAGACGTCCTCGAAGTGCAGCCCGGTGGTGGGCTCGTCGAAGAGAAATACCCGCGTGCGCGCTTCGGCGGGGCCCGCCCCGGAACGGCGGCTTTCATCGGGTCGACGGGGCAGCATCGCGATGGAGCGGCCTTCCGCCTCGGCAAGGTGGCCCGCGAGCTTCAGGCGCTGCGCTTCCCCGCCGGAAAGCGTGGGCACCGGCTGGCCCAGCCGCAGGTAGTCGAGGCCCACGTCCACGAGCGGGCGCAGGCGCCGCACGATCTCCTCGTCGTGCGCGAACGCGGCAGCCGCCTCCGACACCGTAAGCTCGAGCACGTCGGCGATGCTGCGGCCGTCCACTTTCACTTCCAGCACTTCGTCGCGATAGCGCCTGCCGTTGCAATCCGGGCAGCGCAGGTACACGTCCGAGAGGAACTGCATCTCCACGTGCTCGAAGCCGTTGCCGCTGCACGTGGGGCAGCGGCCGTTGCCCGAGTTGAACGAGAACGTGCCGGTGGTGTAGCCGCGCGTCCTGGAATCCGGCGCCTTGGAGAACAGCTCGCGGATCGCGTCGAAGGCGCCCACGTAGCTCGCCGGGTTCGAGCGCGTGGTGCGGCCGATGGGCGACTGGTCCACGAACACGATGTCGTTCACGTGCTGCGTTCCCTCGATCGCGCGGAACGCACCCGGGGATTCGGTGGGCTTGCCCAGGTGCTTGCGCAGCGCCGGGTGCAGGATGTCCTGGACCAGCGTGGACTTGCCCGAGCCGGAAACACCCGTCACGCACACGAAGCGGCGCAGCGGAATGTCGACGTCGATGCCCTTCAGGTTGTGCTCGGTGGCGCCGCGAACGCCGAGCATCTTCGCGCCGCGAAGCGGATCCCGCGCGAGGTCGTTGGGCACCTCGACGCCAGGCAAGCGCAGCTCCTCCGAGGGGACGGCATCGTCGGCGCGTTTGCGGCCCGAAAGGTATTCGGCGGTGAGCGTCGAGGCTTCCTTCAGCTCGGCGGGCGAGCCGAAGAACACGATCTCGCCGCCGCGCTCGCCGGGCCCGGGACCCATGTCGAGGAGCTTGTCGGCCTCGAGCATGATCTGCGGATCGTGCTCCACCACCACGAGGGAGTTGCCTGCGTCGCGCAGCCTCTTCATCACGTCGATCACGCGCCCCATGTCGCGGGGATGCAGTCCGATCGAGGGCTCGTCGAGCACGAAGAGGGTGTTCACGAGCGAGGTGCCGAGGGCTGTCGTGAGGTTGATGCGCTGCACCTCGCCGCCGGAAAGCGTGCGCGATTGGCGGTCGAGCGTGAGATAGCCCACGCCCACCTGGCAGAGATAGCCCAGGCGCGAGCGGATCTCGCCCAGGAGGAGCTGCGTCGCCTCGTCGAGCGGCTTGGGCAGCTCCAGCGCCGCGAAGCGATCGCGCAGGCGCTCGGCCGGCATGAGCATCATGTCGTGGAGCGTGAGGCCGTCGACGCGCCAGAGGAGAGATTCTCCCTTCAGCCGCGTTCCATGGCACGTCGTGCACGGCGTGTACGCGCGGTAGCGCGACAACAGCACGCGGATGTGCATCTTGTACGCCTTGGTCTCGAGCCAGTCGAAGAAGCGCTTCACGCCGTACCAGTGCGTCTTGCCGGACTTCTTCCAGCTCACCCAGTCGTCGTCGCCCTGCATCACCCAGCGCTTCTGCTCCGCCGTGAGCGCCCGGTACGGGGTGTCGAGCGGGATGCCGCGCTTCGGCGCGAGCTTCGCGAGGTCGGCCTGGCACTCGTCGTAGCTCTTCGTCTGGAACGGCTTCACCGCGCCGCCGCGCAGCGACTTCGACTCGTCCGGGATGATGAGCCCGTAGTCGATGCCGATCACGCGACCGAAGCCGCGGCACGTGTCGCACGCGCCGATCGGCGAGTTGAACGAGAAGCGCGCCGGCGTGGGATCGGCGTAATGGATGTCGCAAGTGGCGCAATGCAGGTCGGTGGAGAACCTCCACGTCGTTCCGGGCGCCGGCGCAGCCGGGGATGACCCGGAATCCGGTTTTTCGTCCGCCGCGAACACGTTCACGCGCCCATTGCCCACTCTCAGCGCCGCCTCGATCGCTTCGACCGCGCGTGCGCGCTCGGCGGTGGACATCTTGATGCGGTCCTGCACCACTTCCAGGCGAGTCCCCTCGCGGTGGTGGATGCGTGTGTAGCCCTGCGCCTGGAGGAGCTTGGTGATCTCTTCCCCGCTGAAATTCGCCGGCACATCCACCGGAAAGGCGATCACGAGACGCGGATCGCCGGCCACCGCGGCACGCTGCGACATCTCGGCGAAAATCGAATCCGGCGTGTCGCGGCGCACCGGCTGGCTGCACTGCCGGCACGAGAGCTGCGCCGTGCGCGCGAAGAGGAGCTTCAGGTGGTCGTTGATCTCGGTCATCGTCCCGACCGTCGAGCGCGACGTACGCACCGGGTTGGTCTGGTCGATGGCGATCGCAGGCGGGATCCCCTCGATGGAATCGACCTGCGGCTTGTCCATGCGGTCCAGGAACTGCCGCGCGTACGGCGAGAACGTCTCGACGTAGCGGCGCTGCCCCTCCGCATAGAGGGTATCGAATACCAACGAGGACTTGCCCGAGCCCGATGGCCCGGTCACCACGACGAGCTCGCCCGTGGGGATGGCGACGTCGAGATTCTTCAGGTTGTTCTGGCGCGCCCCGCGGATGCGGATGGCTTCGCCCTCGCCGTCGACGAGGGAATGGGGATCGGCGGCATGGCCCGCGGAAAGGTCGTTCATGATCTCTCGGAAAATTCGCCGCGCGAGCGCGGCGGGCGGGCAAAGAGGTCCATTCTA
Source organism: Usitatibacter sp. (assembly GCA_036271595.1). Classification (GTDB taxonomy): domain Bacteria; phylum Pseudomonadota; class Gammaproteobacteria; order Burkholderiales; family Usitatibacteraceae; genus Usitatibacter. The sequence goes on along the minus strand of DATBAI010000006.1, from coordinate 12,306 downwards.
GGCACCTCCGGGGCGTCCGCGGCAGTGAAATATGAAGGTTTCGAAGCGCTGTGGATAAGTCGGTCAGCGCACCCGCAATTCTACCGGGTTATCCACTACGAACTGGGGCGTCCGACGCGATAAATCAACTCGCACGGGCAAAAAAAACCGCGGCGCGCAATGCGCCGCGGCAATGGCCGAAGCCAGGAGTACCCTTCAGGCCAACGCACCCGGGGGAAGAGGATGCGATGGCGGAATTGTCGCGCCGCACCATGGAGGAACCATGCAGGAAATGAGGAAATCCCTGGAAGTGATGTCCTCGATCGCCACCCGCGAGGCGTATCTCGAGATCGTCCCGCGCTTCGAACGCGAGAGCGGGGTCGCCGTGAGCACTTCGTGGGTGGGCGGGGCCGAGATCGCAAAGCGCCTTCGCGCGGGCGCCACGCCCGACCTCGTCATCATGGCGGCCTCGGCCATCGACGACCTCGTGAAGGAAGGCCTGCTCGCGGCGGGAAGCCGCGTGGACCTCGCCAGCTCCATCATCGGCGTGGCCATCGCGCCGGGCACGCCGCGCCCCGACCTGTCGTCGGAGGCATCGCTCCGCGAGGCCGTGATGCGGGCGCGCCGCATCGCGTATTCGAGTGGGCCGAGCGGCGTCTATCTCGCCGGCGTGTTCCAACGCTGGGGCATCGCACAGGAGAAGCTCACGCAGACTGCGCCGGGGCATCCCGCGGGGGAGGTCGCGGCGCGCGGCGATGCCGAGCTCGCCTTCCAGCAGGTGAGCGAGCTCCTTCCCGTGAAGGGCATCGAGTTCGTGGGCGCGCTACCGGGCGAAATGCAGCTCGTCACGGTCTTTTCCGCGGGCACGCGCCTGGGTGCCGCGAACGCTGCCGCGGGGCGCGCGCTCACGCGCTTCATCACGTCGCCGGACTCGGCGGCGACGCTGCGCCGCCACGGGCTGGAGTCCGTGTAGGCCGCCATGAAGCGGTGAGCGTGGCCCTGGCGTCCGCGCTCAGGCCGCGGCGAGCTCCTGGACCGCGGGAATTCCGGCGACCATCTCGTAGGCCGGGTCGGTGAGGAAATTCTCGAACTCGTCGCTGGAAACCAGCCGATCGAGGAGCCACGCGGCCTCGTCGTAGCGGACCGCGGCGGCGCCGGGCAGGCCCGAGACCTTGCGCAGCTCCTCTGCGAGCAGCGTTCGGAAGAGCTCGATGGTGACCTTGCGCCCATCCGTGAGCACGCCCTTGGGGCTACGGATCCACTGCCAGATCTGCGAGCGCGAGATCTCGGCGGTGGCCGCGTCCTCCATGAGGTTGTTGATGGGCACGCACCCCTGCCCCGAGAGCCACGAGCCGATGTATTGCAGGCTCACGTTGATGTTGGTTCTCAGGCCCTCGTCGGTGATCGGGCCCTCGGGGGCGAACGCCAGCAGCTCCTCCGCCTTCACGCTGACATCGTTGCGCTTGCGATCGACCTGGTTCTCCTGCGGCATGATGCGGTCGAACACTTCCTTCGCGACGTTCACGAGGCCGGGGTGGGCGACCCACGTGCCATCGAAGCCGTCGTGGGCCTCGCGTTCCTTGTCGGCCACGACCTTGGCGATCGCGGCTTCGTTGGCTTTGGCGTCGTTCTTGATCGGGATCTGCGCCGCCATGCCGCCCATCGCATGGGCGTTGCGCTTGTGGCAGGTCTTCACCAGCAGCTGGCAGTAGGCGCGCAGGAACGGGCTCGTCATCGTGACCATTCCCCGGTCGGCGAGGACGAAGTCGCCTTTGCGCAGCTTCTTGATCGAGCTGAAGATGTAGTCCCAGCGGCCGCAATTGAGACCCGCGGAGTGGTCGCGAAGCTCGTAGAGGATCTCGTCCATCTCGAACGCGGCGGGCAGCGTCTCGATCAGCACGGTGGCCTTGATGGTGCCACGCGCGAGGTTCATGCGGCACTCGGCTTCGTTGAAGACGTGGTCCCAGAGGCGCGCCTCGAGGTGGCTCTCGATCTTCGGCAGGTAGAAATACGGGGCGCTGCCACGCTCGACGAGGCGTTCGGCGTTGTGGAAGAAGAAGAGGCCGAAGTCGAAGAGGGAAGCCGACACCGGGTCGCCATCGACCAGCACGTGGCGCTCGAGCATGTGCCAGCCGCGGGGCCGCACGATGAGTGTCGCCACCTGCTCGTTCAGCTGGTAGCACTTGCCGTCGGGCGACTTGAAGCTGATGGTGCGATCGACCGCCTGGCGCAGGTTGATCTGGCCGCGGATCATGTTGTCCCACGTCGGCGTGCACGAATCCTCGAAGTCCGCCATGAACGTGGAGGCGCCGGAGTTCAGGGCGTTGATCACCATCTTGCGCTCGACGGGGCCGGTGATCTCGACGCGGCGGTCGCGCAGGTCCGAGGGGACCGCGGCCACCGTCCAGCTCGACTCGCGGATGGAGCGCGTCTCGGGCAGGAAGTGGAACGTTTCCTTGCCGCTGTCCAGCCGCTCCTGGCGATCGGCGCGGGCGCGCATGAGGTCACGGCGCCGCGACTCGTACTTGCGATGCAGGTGCGCGACGAAACCCAGCGCCTGCGGCGTGAGGATGCGGTCGAAGAGGTTCGGCTGCTCCGGGGGAACCTGGATGCCGGGGATGGTAAAGGGGTCGCGTTTCATGGTGGCTCCTGGGATATTGGGTCCCCGCCTTCGCGGGGAAGGCGTCATTCGGCTGCGGCGGCTTGCCGAGCCTCGTGCAGAGACGCCGCGTTCACGAAAAATTGCTCGTCTTCGGTCGATCCGTGCAGCGCGGTCGTCGACGACTTGCCCGCCTGGATCACCTGCGTCACCTCGTCGAAGTAACCGGTGCCCACCTCGCGCTGGTGCTTCACCGCGGTGAAGCCCCGTTCGGCCGCGGCGAACTCCTTCTGCTGCAGCTCGACGAACGCGGACATGTTGTTCCTCGCGTAGTTGTAGGCGAGGTCGAACATGCCGTAGTTGAGGGCGTGGAAGCCCGCCAGCGTGATGAACTGGAACTTGTAGCCCATCGCGCCCAGCTCCCGCTGGAATTTCGCGATGGTCGCGTCGTCGAGGTTCTTCTTCCAGTTGAACGAAGGCGAGCAGTTGTAGGCGAGCATCTTGCCGGGATGGACCCGTTGCACGCCCTCGGCGAAGCGGCGCGCGAACTCGAGGTCCGGCGTGCCCGTCTCGCACCACACGAGGTCGGCGTACGCGGCGTAGGCGATGCCGCGCGACAGGGCCTGGTCGAAGCCCTTCCTCGTGCGGTAGAAGCCCTCGGCGGTGCGCTCGCCGGTGAGGAACGGCTTGTCGTTCTCGTCCACGTCGCTGGTGATGAGGTCGGCGGCTTCCGCATCGGTGCGGGCGAGGAGGACTGTCGGCACGCCGAGCACGTCCGCGGCAAGCCGTGCGGCGATGAGCTTCTGCACGGCTTCCTGCGTGGGGACGAGTACCTTGCCGCCCATGTGGCCGCACTTCTTGACGCTCGCGAGCTGGTCCTCGAAGTGAACGCCGGCCGCGCCGGCCTCGATCATGGCCTTCATCAGCTCGAACGCGTTCAGCACGCCGCCGAAGCCCGCCTCGGCGTCCGCGACGATCGGCGCGAACCAGTCCACCGTGGACTTGCCCTCGGCGTGGTCGACCTGGTCGCAGCGTTGCAATGCCGCATTGATGCGCTTCACGACCGTCGGCACGCTGGTGGTGGCATAGAGCGACTGGTCGGGGTACATGGCGAGGCTGTCGTTGGCGTCGGCCGCCACCTGCCAGCCCGACAGGTAGATGGCCGGGACCCCGGCGCGGACCTGCTGCATGGCCTGGTTGCCGGTGAGCGCACCCAGGGAGTTCACGAACGGGCGCTCGTGCATGAGGCGCCAGAGCTTCTCGGCGCCTTGCCGGGCGAGCGTGTGCTCCACCTGGAGGCTGCCCCGCAGGCGGTAGACGTCCTCGGGCGAGTATCCCCGTGCGAGGCCCCGCCAGCGCGGGTTCTCGGTCCAGTCCCTGCGGATGCGTGCGATTTCGAGTTCTTTGCTCATTTCGGCGGCTCCGGCGCTTGAGGTCATGGGTTCGACCCAAGCAATAGCATCGCGGTGCCGCCGCGGAGAATCGTTAATTGGGCAAGCGAGCCTTCGCGGATTGCGAAGGCTCGAAATCCTGCGAACGTTCAGCCGGGCCGGGAGAGGTGCTCGACCAGCCGCTTCGAAGACGCGGGAAGCGCCTCGAGATCCTTCACGCAGACCCACATTTGCCGGCGCGCCCACGGGTCGGTAAGCGGTATGAGGCCCAGCTTCATCGAGCGGGCGAAATTGCGCGCCACCGCCTCGGGAAGGATCCCGATGCCGAGCCCGGCCTGGATCATGCGCGCCACGACGTCGAAGCCCTTGAGCTGCATGCGCAGGCGCAGGGGCTTGCCCTCCGCCGCCGCCGCCGCGGCCAGCAATCGCGAGATGACGGTATCGCTTTCGAGCCCGACGATGTCGTACGGGAGCAGCTTCGCGAAAGCGACCTTCTTCCCGCGTAGCGCGTGGCCGCGCGGCAGCACCGCCACCAGGATATCGGTGCGGTAGTCGAAGGACTGGAGGCCCTCGGTGGAAGGGCCCTCCATGACCACCCCGATGTCGGCGGACCCATCGCGCAGCGCCCGCACGATCGCCCCGCTGCGATGCTCCTCGACCGCGACCTTGACCGCCGGGTGCGCCGCGCAGAAGGACGCGATGTCCTCGGGTAAATGCTGCGCGAGCGCCGAGGCGTTGGCGTGGATGCGCACCACTCCCTTGCCGCCCTTCGTGTAGTCGGAAAGCTCCGCGCGAAGCTGGTCGGCCTGGCCGAGGAGGCGCCTCGCATGGAGGAGGAGCGCGTTGCCCGCGGGGGTGAGATCCACGCCTCGCGCGCCGCGCACCAGGAGCTGCACCCCGTACTGCTCCTCCAGCTGGGTGATGCGCCGGCTCGCGGCGGCGAGCGCGATATGGCTTGCCTCGGCCGCCCGGGTGATGCTGCGCAGGTCCGCGATTCGCACGAAAAGCGCGAGCGACACCAGGTCGGGCCGCATCGAGCTCATGAGAGGAAGCGCAGCGGCGAGATGGCGCCGGCGAGGTCGCGCGGCAGGGGGATGGGCTCGGCCTCCAGGTCGCACGCGAGGATCTCGGCACCGATAGGCGCCCAGAGGAGGCCGCGCGAGCCCAGGCCGGTCGCGGTGTAGAGGCCCTCGACCGCGGTGGCGCCGTAGATCGGCAGGCGATCGGGCACCGTGGCACGAAAGCCCGTCCAGCCGGAGAGCCGCGCCGGCGCGATTCCCGCGGTGAAGCCCGGCATCATCGACTCGGCCCGCATGAGATTGTCGCGGTGGTCGGATTCGCGCACGCCGGCATCGTCATCGTCGTGATGGTAGCTCGCGCCGACGCAGGAGCCGCCCCCGGGAATGGGCGCCACGTAGCCGGTGCCGCTCACGATCACGTCGAGCGCGCGGCCTATGTCGGGAGGAAGGAACGTAAGCTGGCCGCGTACGCGCGACAGGGGCATGCGCGCCTGCGGAAGCAGCCGCATGGCGTCGGCCGCGTTCGCGAGCACCAGGACGGGCGCCTCGGCGATGACGCGACCGTCGCCGTCCACAGCTCGCCATGAAGCGCCCTCGCGCTCGAGGCGCGATACCGGGCGGCGCATGCGCCGGCGCACCCGCTCGGCGCCGCGCGCGAGGCTCGCCACCGCGAGACTCTCCGGCGAGACCCATGCGCCACGCGGGAACCACCAGCCCGGCCCCCGCACTTCACGTCCGGCGATCTCGCGCGCCCGCTCCATGTCCACGTATTCGAGGAACTCGGGAGGGTAGCCTTGCGAACCGGCGATGGCCGCGAAGCGTGCCGCTTCGTCCTCATTCCCGGCCACCTGCAACACTCCCGCGGCCCGCCATTCGAGGTGGTAGCCGTCCCGGTCGAGGCCGCGATAGTGCTGGAGCGCATAGAGGAATGCGGAGCGCGAGGCCTGGGCGTTCACCGCATCCTTCAGGTTCGCCACCGGGCGCAAGATCCCGACGGGAGGCGCGCTGCGGGCGTCGCGCGCATCGACCATGTCGACCTGCCAGCCGCGCGAGGCGAGCCGTTCAGCGGCGAGGGTTCCGGCCAGGCCACCCCCCACGACCACCGCTTGGCGCGCGGGACGACGGGCGACCTCGGGGGGCGCCTCGCGGCGCCCGACCAGCATCTCGCGCTTGTGCGCGAAGCCCTCGCGCTTCTCGGTCGTGAAGCCGGCGCCGGCCAGCGCCGAGCGCACGCCTCCCGCAACCGTCCACGTGGCATAGGTCGCACCGGGCCGCGCCAGGCGCGCCAACTCGCGCACGACTTCCGGCGTCCACATGCCCGGATTGCGCGCCGGGGAGAAGCCATCGAGGAAGAACGTATCGACGCGCGCGACGAGCTGGGTAAGCATCGCGCGGACTTCGCCGAGAAGCAGCGTGAGGATCACGTTTCCGCCATCGAAATGCACGCGATGGAAGCCCTTGAGCGGCGGCGGCAATGCGCTCGCCAGCGCCCGCGAAAGGGGACGCAATGCGTCGAACGGTGCGAGCGCGGCCGCCAAGTCGTCGCGAGAGAGCGGGTGACCCTCGACCGAAATGAAGTGGAGGCGCGTGGGGCGCGAACGGTCGGCACGCCATGCGTCCCACGTGGCGAGGAAGTTCAGCCCCAGGCCGAATCCCGTCTCGAGGATGGTGAATGCGTCGCGCCCGCCCCACGCGCCGGGCAAGCCGTTACCGGCCAGGAAGACGTGGCGCGACTGCGCGAGCCCGCCGTGCGACGAGTGATACACGTCGCCGAACTCCGCGGAATACGGGATGCCCTCGGCGTTGCGCGAGAGCGCGGCGGTGGCGAGGCAGACACTCCGGGCCGTCATGGCCCGTATTCTGTCACCCTCCCGCAGGCGGGGGCGTCAGAAGAGCAGGCTCGAAAGCCGTGTGCGGTATTCCTGGACGAGCGGCTCGTCGGAGGCGGCCAGCTGGAAAACCTCCAGCATGCGCACGCGCGCCGCGTCGTCGCGGAACGAGCGGTTGCGCTTCACGATCTCCAGCAGCTGGTGGAGCGCGGGGCCGTAGTCGCGACGCGCGATGAGAAGCTCCGCGAGCTCGTAGCGCGCCCCGAGGTCCCGGGTGTCGGTGCAGATGCGGCGCACCAGCACCTCGATGGGCGGCAGGGCCTTCAACTTGCGGGCCACGCCGAGGCGATCCACGATGCCGGCGTAGGTCGATTCCTGCATCGCCGCGCGCGTGAGGACGGCGAAATGGCGCTCGGCGGATTGCTGGTCGCCGCGCTCCAGCAACTGGGCGACGAGATCCAGGCGGGCCGCGGCGTGCGAGGGATCCAGCGCGATGGCGTTCTTCAGGTAGTCCTCGGCGATCGCTCCCTGCCCGCGCGCGAGCGCCTCGCGAGCCGCGCGGTGCTCGATGTCGGCGGGATTCGGGGTGAGGCGATCGATGAAGGCGCGCACGAACGCCTCGGATTGCGCGCCCATGAACTGCGCGATGGCGTTGCCATCCACGAACGCCACCGCGTACGGAATCGATTTCAGGTTGAACGAGGCGACCAGCTCGGGATTGGTGTCGGAATTCACGTTCACCAGCTTGAAGCGCCCGCCGTACTCGCGCTCGAGCTTCTCGAGCATCGGGCCCAGCTGCTGGCACGGCCCGCACCAGGGAGCCCAGAAGTCCACGATGACCGGGACTTCGAGCGAACCGTCGATCACATCCCTTTCGAACAAAGACAGCGTCGTGTCGATCATCGCGGGAATCCCCTCTCTATCGGGATAGAGCGGGGAGTTGCGCCGGGCGTTCAGGAAGCGATACTGTTATTCGGGTCAGACCTGCGTGGCCCGAGCCGCAGGACTCTTCCTACCCCCCCCGGAATTGCGTTCCCATGGCCTTTGTCTCCCGATGTCACTGATCCTCCACCTGCCCGCCGGCCTTACCGGCGTCGCCGAGCTGGTCGTGGGCGAGCAGCACACCGCCCCGCGCGTCGGCAGCGGACGCATCCGCGTGCTCGCCACTCCCGTGATGATCAACCTCATCGAGGCCGCGGCGCTTGCGGCGGTCGAGCAATCGCTTCCCGAGGAGCACCAGAGCCTGGGCACCCACCTGGACGTCACGCACGTCGCGGCCACGCCCGTGGGGATGCGAGTGAAAGCCACGGCCGAGGTGGTGCGGGTCGAGGGGCGGACGATCTACTTCAGGGTTCGCGCCGAGGATGAGCGCGAGCTCATCGGGGAAGGGACGCACGAGCGGGTGGTGGTGAACCTGGCTCGCTTCGACAAGCGGGTCCAGGACAAGGCTCGAGGAGCTTGAGGGCCGCGTAGAGGATCGGGTCACCCGGCCCGCCCTGCGGCGCCGCGAGGTCGATCGTCACGTCCGGAAGCATCTTCTCGCGCGGCTCGCCGCTCATGAGGAGCGTGCGGTGCGCGGGATAGCGCACGACGATGCCGCTGTGGGGCAGGCGCGCCTCGCCCAGCTCCCCGCGAAGGCCTGCCATGCGCGTTCCCACGAGGCGTGCGCCCGCGACGGCGCGCAGCCCCGCGGCGAGCGATTCGCTCTCGCCCGCCGTCCAATGGTCGACCAGCACGAGCACCGGAGCGCGGTAAGCCGTGCCACGGGGCGCGACCACGTCCACCTTGCGTCCCGGCGGCCCGGGCTCGTGGATCTGCCAGGCCGCTTCCGCGGTCGCGAAACGCGCGATCAATGCCTGGGTGACCTCGCGCTCGCCCGGACCCGGCGGGTCGCGGATGTCGATGATGAGGGCGCGGGTGTCGTCCAGATAGTTCAGCACCGCGTCGAAGCGATCCACCACCTTCGTGTTGTCGACGCCGAAACGCACCCGCAGGTACCCGATGTCGCGTTCGTCTCCCATGCGGCGCCCGAAGACCGGCGCGCCGCCGGGATGCGGCTCGGTTCGCTCGAGCACGAGCTGCTTCGCCTGCCCGCCGTCGATCATGGTGATGCGCTGCGGCCCGGTGCGAGGGCCGGCGAGCACGTGGCGTAGCGCCCAGTCGCGGCAGCGCGCCGTGGCGATGCCGCCCTCCAGGCGCTCGCGCACCGCTTGCTCGACGGGAACCCCGTCGACCTGGCTCACGACGAGGCCGGGGCGCAGGCCCGCGATGTCCGCGTCGCCGAAGGGCCGCACGGCCTCCACGTACGCGACGCCGTCCTTCCACCGCGCCCAGACGTCGGTCTCGTAGGGGACCCGCCGCGCGCTGTGGGCGCTGCGCTCCGATAGCCGGACGTGATCGTCGCGAAGCTCGGCGACCGCGCCTTCCAGGGCGGCGACGAAATCCGAGCGCGTCGGCGCGGCCACGGCGAGCGGGCGCCACTTCTCGCGTGCCGCTTTCCAGGCGCCGCGTTCCTGCCCGAAATACGCATAGCCGTCGTCCAGCGCGTGCCAGAAGGCGTCGAAATCCTCGGCCTGCTCGTGTGCGACCGCCGAAGGCTGGCCGGGGGCGGCGTACAGGACGGCGCCCGTGGCCGCGAATGCGCCCGCGAGGAGGAAACGCGATAGCGAGGCGAGCTTCAGACGACCTTGACGTTGATGTCGTAGATGCCGTCGACGTGGCCGGTCATCACGTCGCCGGGCACCACGGGGCCCACGTTTTCAGGCGTGCCGCAGTAGATGATGTCGCCGGGCATGAGCTCGAAATACCTCGAGAGGTGCGAGACCTGCTCGGCCACGTTCCAGATCATCCGCGAGAGGTCGGAGCTCTGCTTCACGTTGCCGTTCACCTTGAGCCAGATCGCGCCCTTCGCCGGGTGGCCCAGCTTGTCCGCGGGGTGGATGTAGCTGATGACCGCCGCATGGTCGAAGCTCTTCCCCACTTCCCAGGGCTTCTTCTCCGCCGCCATGCCGTTTTGCAGGTCGCGGCGCGTCATGTCGAGTCCCACCGCATAGCCGAAGACATGCTCGAGCGCTTTGTCGGCGGGAATGTCGCGTCCGCCGCTCTTCAGCGCGGCCACGAGCTCCACCTCGTAGTGGTAGTTCTTCGTGATGGCCGGGTAGGGATGGTCCACGGTCACGCCGGGCGCCACCACCTGGATCGCGTCGGTCGGCTTCTGGAAGAAGAACGGCGGCTCCCGGGTCGGATCGGAGCCACGCTCGATCGCATGGGCGGCGTAGTTACGGCCAATGCAGTAGATGCGGCGAACCGGGAACACCTCGGCTTCGCCGACGATCGGGATGGTGATCACCGGTATCGCGAAGATGGGTTTCGCGGCGGTTTGCGCCTCGGCGCGGCCGCTCTGCGTGGTGGCGCCGGCCAGCGCCAGCGCGCCGGATGCGAGCAGGGTTCTGCGATCGACGGTGTTCAAGGGCGTAATCCTCACTGTTCTTATTTTGTCGATCGCATATCTAGCGCCCTGCCCTACGCCGGGCAAGCCGCCGCAACATCCGGACCTACGAAAGGCTTAACGACACTCCCACCGACAATACCTGCACAAAAAAGGCCCGCGAAACCGCGGGCCCTGATCGCCATCTGAACCGGAAATCAGTGCTTGATTTCCGGGGGCAGCTTGCCGCCATTGGCGGCCAGCTTGGCCATCACCTGTTTGTGCAACCAGATGTTCATGGTCGCGGAATCGTTGGTATCGCCGGTATAGCCGAGCTCCTTGGCTAGTTCCTTACGGGCGGTCAGGCTGGAGTCGATGTCGAGCGCCTTCATCAGGTCTACGATCGAGGTACGCCATTCCAGCTTTTCGCCCTTGGCAGCGGCCGCCTTGTCGACGATCGCCGCGACATCGACGCTCTGCGGTGGAGCCCCGGGAGCAGCCGAAGCGGAAGACGAACCGGAGCCGGCGGGCGCCGATCCACTCGCGGGCGCGCTGCCACCGGTCGAGGCCGGTGCGGCGCCGCCGGGCGCTGGCGTGGCGCTGGCGTGAGACCCAAAGATCGCGCCCATGATTTTTCCGAAAATGCTCATCGCTTGCTCCCAATTCAATTCAATGAAGACGAAGATCTCGAAACAAAGATCCTGTGAATGTCGATCCCGCGAAGATCCGAACCACATGTTCGGCGGACCAGCGTCGGGAAGATATGCCGCGAATTTCCCGGCGCAGCGAACCGTAGTGGCCCCGAATTTAGTTGCCAATGCGGCACTGAGACGCCGGAACGACTGTAGCGGACCCGGAATGACCGGGGAATGACATTGAGCAGCCGTGCCTGCACCAGCGGTGCACTGGCCCGTGTAGGCCGGACGTTTGCGGTGCCGCAACACCGAAGCGTGAGCGCTGGATCCTTCAATCAGGCGTAGGCTGTTGGTTCAGTTCGCGGCAAGGCCAGTTTTGGTTTCCTGTCTTCGCGTCTGGCCTGATCGTGATTCCCGCAGACGGCTCGCCTGCGCCCGGTTCCGGGCGGCAAGAATGCGTCCGCTGCTTCGAGGAGACAACGAGAGGGAGACAACGACATGGCGACATCATCCCCGGGCAGTGTAGCCCCCGCCGGCGAGCACGCTGCCGGCATCGCGTCCGCGCCGATCGTTCGAACGATCGGCCTGCCCGATCTGCAACAGGCATTGCGGCTCGGTTGGGAGGACTTCAAGGCGGTACCTAGCCACGCCGTCATGCTCTGCGTGATCTATCCGGTGCTCGGCATCGCGCTCGCGCGCACCGTGCTCGGCTACTCGGTGCTGCCGCTGTTGTTCCCGCTGGCGGCCGGATTTGCGCTGCTCGGCCCGTTCGCCGCCCTCGGTCTGTACGAACTCAGCCGCCGCCGCGAGAACGGCGAGCACGCCACCGCATGGGATGCGATCGAGGTGTTTCGCTCGCCCTCGTTCGGAGCCATGCTGGGACTCGGCGTATTGCTGCTCGCGTTGTTCGTGACCTGGGTCGCGACCGCGCAGGCGATTTACAACGCCGCTTTCGGCTATGCGGCGGCCGCGAGCATTCCCGACTTCGCCAGCCGGGTGCTGACCACGCCGCAGGGCTGGTGGCTGATCGTCGCCGGCTGCAGCGCGGGGTTCCTGTTCGCATTGGTGGCGTTGTGCATTAGCGTGGTGTCATTCCCGTTGATGCTCGATCGCCGCGCCGGTGCCGGCGAGGCAATGGTGACCTCGCTGCGCGCCGTCGCCAAAAATCCGGTGCCGATGGCGGCCTGGGGTTTGATCGTCGCCGCGCTGCTGATCGCGGGATCGCTGCCGCTGTTCATCGGGCTCGCGGTGACGATCCCGCTGCTCGGCCACGCCACCTGGCATCTCTACCGCGCGGTAATCGCGCCGGATCCCAATCCGCGGCCGCTCCCGCCTCGCCCGCAATTCGAGCGCCGTTCGGCGGCGGATTTCCCGGCGGCACTGTTTTCCTGGCGGCGCAAGGACCGCTCCTAAGCCGCCGTAAAGAG
>DATBAI010000005.1:0-15997 GCA_036271595.1 Usitatibacter sp. | reverse complement strand
TGCCGCCTGACGCGGTCCTCGGCGAACGGCACGCGGTTGCCATCCTTGTCCGTATTCTCGAGGACCATGGTCCAGCCGCGCTCGCCCGGTTGCCAGTGGAAGGTGTTGTAGAACGGGCCGTCGGGATAGTCGAAGCGGAACTCGATCGCGTTTCCGTCGCGCTTCCCGTAGCCCATTGCCGACAAGCGCCCGCCATACACGTCCATCCAGTGCGCGACGTAGCGCTCGTGCGAGCCGTCCCACCCGATCAGCACGAGCGCTTCGTAGCGGGGCGGGCTCGCCACGTCCTTCATGCGCAGCTGCAGGAACTTGTGCTGCAGGACCCATTTGCCTTCCAGGGTGTTCGCGACGAGCGCGCCGTGGATCCTGCGTTCGATCTTCCACTTGCCGGTCAGGTTGTCCAGGAACGGATCCTCCAGCGGCGGCTCGACGGCGTGCGCGGCGAACGAGGCGGCGAGGGCGGCGAGGGCGAGGACGGCCTTCTTCATGGGGGCTTCCTTCAGGGCGGGCCGAACATGTAGCGATTTCCGGACGTATTGGGCCGGCGCGCGAACGTGATGCCGCTCCAGTCGTTGTTGGTCGCGGCGTTGCGGAAGACCTGCCGATACTGGTCGAGGAGCTGCGCTTCGTAGGGCGTCACGCCGTAGTAGTAGACCTGGTCCTGCACGGTGGAGGCCGCGCATTGGCCGCTGAACGCGCAGGCCGTTTGCAGCGACCGGCTGCTCGATCCGCACTCGAGACCGAACTCGCACGCGACCAAATTCCACGCTTCGTACGCGGCGCGGCCCTGCATCTCGTCGTGGTTGGGGCCGATCTCGGGGACGACGTCGCGATAGCTGCTCGAGAGCGCCGATCCCGCGATCATGATCGCCTCCGGATCGCGCGATGCGACCGCCTCCTGGAGCGTTCGCAGCTGCGCATCGGAAATGGATGGACCGGTCATCCCGTCCGGCGAGGGCACCATCGGTTTCGAGGTGAGCTCGCGCGCCGCGATGAGCGCCCTGGCCTTCGGGTCCCCTGCGGCCGCCGCATCCGAGAGAAGCTTGTCCAATTCGGCCTTCGTCGTGCCGACCTTCTCCATGCCGTCGCAGCGCCGCACCGTTATTTCGTCGAAGCTCGCGAGGCGCTTGGCTCGGTCGCGGCTGGTCGTTGGAATCAAGGCTTCCAGGCGCTGGCGCTGGTCGGCCACGGAATCGAGCCGGCCGCCATCCGGCTGATCGGTTCTCGTCGCGCAGCCGGAAAGAATTCGATAGAGGTAGTATTTGGCGTCGGGTGTCGCCGCGGCTCCTTGCGCGGCGAGCCGGTCGTACAGGGGCTTCAATCCCTTGGCCGTGGCGAATTCCTTCGCGGTCGCGCTCTCGTTCGCGGTACGCGCGGCCGGCAGCGCGGGGGACACCCTCGAGGCGTTGATCGAGAGGACCACGGAGGGCGAGGGTGCGAGCTTGTCCGGCGTGGAGTGGTGCATGGCCTCCTCGGGGACGTCGCCGCCGGCGGAATTCCTCCACATCCACGCGAGCGCGAAGATCGCCACCACCGCAACCAGCACCGCACTGCCGCCTCGACCCACGCGTTACCTCGCTTTCGCCCTCGCGCCCTCGATCGACAGGGCGCGGTCGACCCATTGGGCGGTGAGCTTCTCCTGCAGGGAATTCTGCGCCAACCGTGCGCGCAACGCCGGAAAATCCACCGCGTCGAGCGGCTGGTCCTGGTTGAAGCAGGAGAAGACGTACGTGACCCGCCCCGTGGCGCGATCGACCTGGGGCTGGAGGCACTGCGCGCAGATCTCCTTCATCATGCACTGCATCGGTGAGTTGATCGAGCCGATCGCGACATGCGCTTCCTGTACGTACGGCGCGAGGATGCCGTGCCGTGCGCGAGCCACCGCGGCCATCATCCCATCGGAGCCGATCGCGACGATCCGTCCGGCCTCCTGCATGCGGATCTTCGCTTCGCCCAGGCTTCCCGACGCATGCGCGGCCATGGCCTCGACGATGTTGCCGACGAATGCCTTGTCGCCCTCGCGCGAAGGCTGGAAGCCGGGTGCTTCGTCGCAGCACCACACGACCTCGTCGGCCGCCGCCTCGATCTCGGACACCTTGTAGCGATCGGCGATTTTCTTGTAACCCGCGAAGTAGAGGACGCGCGAGCCGGCCGCGCGCATGGCGGCGCCGATGGAAAAGAGCACGGCGTTCCCGAGCCCGCCGCCCACGAGGACGACCGTCTCGCCCGGCGGCGTTTCCGTGGGCGTTCCCGTGGGGCCCATGAGGACCACGGGCTCGCCGGGCTTCAGCAACGCGCAGAGGTCGCTCGATCCGCCCATCTCCAGCACGATCGTGGAGACGAGGCCCTTCTCCTTGTCCACCCAGGCGCCGGTGAGCGCGAGACCTTCCATCGCGAGGCGCGTGCCCTCCGGTTTCGCTGCGAGCGACTCGAAATTCTGCAGGCGATAGAACTGGCCGGGGTGGAAGCGGCGTGCCGCGGCCGGCGCACGCACGATCACCTCGACGATCTTCGGCGTCAGGCGATCGACCCGCACCACCGTCGCACGCAGCTCCCCGTTCAGGCTCGCGAGGAACTTGCGCGAGTCCTCGACCGGCCGCGCAGCGCGGCGCTCGAGCACGCGGCTCACGGCGCCGAAGCCCTGCTTGGCGCTGCCCATCGCCTTCACGACGTTGCCGAAGAACGAAGGGTGCAGGTCGCCGAAGAAGCTCATGAAAGTGTCCGGCCCGACTCCCGACATCAGCACCTGCGCCTTGGCGGGCTTGGCCGAGCGCTCGGGGCGCACCGGGTCGCCGTTCTCGTCCACGGCGCGGAAGTACTTGCCGTCGAGGACGAAGTGCTCCGGGTCCTCGCGCGCGAGCACGGTATTGGGCTGCGTGCCCGCTGCGATGAGGATCGTGCGCGCCGGCAACTCCACTTCCTTTTCGCTCACCGCGCCGTTCTCGTCCGTATGCCGCGCGCGCATGCGAAGCGCGCTGGCGCGCCCGTATTCGTCCACCTCGATCGCGAGCGGCGTGAGGTTCTCGGCAAACGAGATTCCTTCCTCCAGCGCCTTCTCGACCTCCTCGTGGTTCAGCGTGTACGAGGGGCTGTCGATGAGACGGCGCCGGTAGGCGATGGTCGAGCCGCCCCAGGACTGCAGGAGCTCGAGGACGCGCGGCGGGCGCACTTCCCGCGCGGCGCGTTCGCGCTCCTCGCGGATGGCGAGCGCATGCGTGAGCCACTCCTCGGCGGCCTCGGTTTCCTGGGCGGTCCACTCGTTGCGGACCGTGCCGGGGCTTCGTTCGCGGCAGAGCGTCTCGTAGCGCGCGAGGAATTTCTCGACCTGGACCGCATAGTAGGCGAGGGACTCCGTGGCGGTGTCGATCGCGGTGAGCCCGCCGCCGATCACCACGATGGGCAGGCGCACCTGGAGGTTCGCGATGGATTCCTCGCGCGCCGCACCGGTGAGCTGCAGCGCCATGAGGAAGTCGGACGCGGTGCGCACGCCGCGCGCGAGCCCGTGGGGGAGGTCCAGCACGGTGGGCTTGCCGGCGCCCGCGCAGAGCGCCACGTGGTCGAAGCCCACGGCGAATGCGTCTTCGGCAGTGAGTGTCCCGCCGAAGCGTACGCCGCCGAACATCGCGAACTGCCCTCGCCGCTCCACCAGCAGGCGCGCGACCTTGAGGAAGTTCTTGTCCCAGCGCACCGTGATGCCGTATTCGGCCACGCCCCCGAAGCCCGCCATCACGCGGCGATCGAGCGGCTCGCGCAGCTGCTCCACGCTGTGGATCGGATTGAAGGGCACGCGCGTCCCGTCGGGCTTCACGCCAGAAATCGCGGCTTCGAGCGGCTCGATCTTGAGCCCGTCGATCCCGGCGACGGTGTGGCCGTCGTTCATCAGATGGTGCGCGAGCGTGAAACCCGCCGGGCCCATGCCCACCACGAGCACGCGCTTCCCGGTTTGCGCGAGCGGGAGCGGCCGGCGCAGGTTGAGCGCGTTCCAGCGCGTGAGGAGCGAGTAGATCTCGAAGCCCCACGGCAGCTCGAGCACATCCTTCAGCGTGCGCGTCTCGGCCTGCGGGATGTCCACCGGGTCCTGGCGCTGGTAGATGCACGACTTCATGCAGTCGTTGCAGATGCGGTGCCCCGTGGCGCAGCAAGTCGGGTTGTCGATCACGATCATCGCGAGCGCGCCGACCGACCAGCCCTCGGTCTTCAGCTTGTGGAATTCCGAGATGCGTTCCTCGAGGGGGCATCCCGCGAGCGGCACCCCGAAGGGGCTCGCCTTGAATCCACCCCCCTTCTCCAATAGGCCCTTCGAGCAGGAATCCTTCTCCTGCTCGTGGCACCAGATGCAGTAGTTGGCTTCGTCCAGCGCGCCCGCGAGCCCGGTGCCCGGATCGGTGAGGGCGAAGCCCTCGCGCCGGCGGATGTGGTGGAGCGTGTGGACGGAATAGCCGCGCGAGGTGTCTGTTTGCAGGGGGACCAGATGCATCGGATCGACCCTCTGCGGCGGCTTGAAGAGCACGCCATCCCGGAAACGCCAGCGACCTTCCTCGGTATGCGCCGCCCACGCCGCGAACTGTTCCGCCAAGCCCAGCTCGGCCGCGTGCGAAGCCTCGTCGGCTTGCCAGGCGAGTACGTGCTCGGCGAAGGCGAGCTCGAAAACGATTGGATCCCGGGTCGTTGTCGCGTCGCGACGGCCGGGATGACGCAACAATCCATCGACCTGCGCGTAGAGCGCATCGCCGTCCAGCTGGGCGGCGGCATCGGCCTTGATCTTCAGCATCGCGCGGCGCTGGACGAACTTGCGCTTCACGCGGAAGAGCGGCGCCAGGCGATGGTGGCCCTCGAAGAGGTCCTGCCACTCGTCCTCGATGCAGAAGAGCTTCGCCACGAACCGGTCCAGGTGCGGGGCCACGGCGATGAGGAGCTCCGCCTCCGCCTTGTATGGGAGGGAGGCCGGGTTGGCGCGTGCGGCAGAGAGGCGCTCGGCCAGGGACGCGTCGGCGACGGACAGTTGGCTCGTGAACTCGGCGTCGAGCCGGCCCAGGCCGGCGAGGGAATAGAGATCCTCGAAGGCGAGTCCGAACGAGAGGGAAAGCGCGGGGGGCGAAACGACCATCGCCGCGATTTTATCGGATGAATCCGTTTCGAACCGTTCGGCGTACCCGCTCAAGCTGCCCTCCACCCTTGGTATCATTGGCGACAACCCCATTCGACCTAGCTGACAGGAGTGATCCATGGATCGTCGTGAATTCCTGCGCCTCGCGGGCCTGGCGTCCGCCGGCGCCACGCTGCCGGGCGCGATCGCGCCCGCATTCGCCGAGACGACGCCCGCCGAGAACTGGAGGGTCTTCGAAGTCGCCACGCGCGTCGAGGTGCTGAAGCCCTCGGGCACGACGCGAGTCTGGGTTCCCACCCCGCTCGCCTGGGACATGCCCTACCAGAAGGGCTTCGGCAACCAGTTCCATGCCGAGGGCGGCACCAGCGGCATCGCCACCGACTGGGGCACCGGCACGCGCCTGGTATGGGCCGAATGGCCCGAAGGGACCGCGCCGGTCCTCACGCATACGCAGCATTTCGCCACGCGCGACGTCGCCGTGGACTTCTCACGTCCCGGCCATGCGCCCGCCGAGAATCCCGCGGTGCTCGCGCGCTACACGGCCTCCACCGAGCATGTGCCCACCACGGGAATCGTGAAGGACATGTCCGACGACATCGTGCGCGGCCAGAAGAGCGACATCGACAAGGCCCATGCGATCTACGACTGGATCGTGGAGAACACCTATCGCGAGGGCAAGGTGCGCGGCTGCGGCACGGGCGACATCAACTTCATGCTCGAGAACAAGGCCTGGGGCGGCAAGTGCGCGGACCTGAACGCGCTCTTCGTGGCCTTCGCGCGCTCGCAGGGCATCCCCGCGCGCGACGTGTACGGCGTTCGCGTGGCCGGCTCCAAGCTCGGCTACAAGAGCCTTGGCAAGAGCGGCGGCGACATCACCAAGGCACAGCACTGCCGCGCGGAGTTCTACTCGGCGGGCTACGGCTGGGTGCAGGTCGATCCGGCCGACGTCCGCAAGGTGATCCTCGAGGAGGACGGCGGCAAGAAGCCCGACGATCCGATGGTGCTCGCTGCCCGCAAGCGCCTCTTCGGTTCGTGGGAAATGAACTGGCTCGCGTACAACACCGGCAATGACGTGACGCTTCCCGGCGCCGCGCGCGGCACGGTCCCCTTCCTCATGTACCCGCAATGCGAGACGGGAAGCGCGCGCGTCGACTCACTGGACGCCGACAACTTCAAGTACACGATCGCTTCCAGGGAGCTGGCGTAGCGCGGGCGCGCGAGATGGCCCGCGCTCGGCGCTGGCTCGCCGCACTCGTCCTCGCGGCCGCGACGACAGGCGCCGCGGCCGAGCCCGCCATCAAGGCCTGGGGCGACAAGCCCACGCCGCCGCTCGCCACCACGGCGCTCGACGGCAACGCCGTGGACCTCAAGGACCTTCGCGGGCGCGTCGTGCTCGTGAACTTCTGGGCCACGTGGTGCGAGCCCTGCAAGGACGAGCTGCCCGCGCTGCTGAAGCTGAGGGACCAGCTCGCCGGGCGCCCGTTCGAGCTGGTCACGGTCAACTACGGCGAATTCCCCGACAGGATCAACCAATACCTCGCGCGCGCCGGCATGAAGCTGCCGGTGCTGCTCGACACGCAGAACGAGGTGTCGAAGCAGTGGAAGGTAGGCGGGCTTCCCATGACCTTCCTGGTCGACGCCCACGGGCGCGTGCGCTACTTCGTGTTCGGCGAGCGCGCATGGAACGAAGGAGAGCCGCGCGAGCTCGTGGAGAAACTCCTTTCCGAGGTGCCGCGTGCCTGACACCAAGACCGTGCAGTACCGCATCGTGGATCGCACCGGGCCCGGCCGCGGCGACGAGCGCGAGCGGGTCGTGGCCGCGCTCATGGCGAGCCCGGCCAGCATCGAGCCGCGCTATTTCTACGACGACCTGGGCTGCGCGCTCTACGGGGCCATCTGCCGCTTGCCCGAGTACTACCCGACGCGAACCGAGACCGCGCTCTTCCAGGAGCATCGCGCCGAGATCGCGCGGGCGCTCGGCATGGGCAAGCAGTTCGTGGACCTGGGCGCGGGCGATTGCTGCAAGGCGCAAGGCTGGCTTCCCTTCGTGGCCCCGGCGCGCTATATCGCGGTGGACATCGCCGGCGCCGAGATCGAGCGCGCGCTTGCCCGCATGGCGCCGGATTTCCCCGAGGTCGAGATGGTGGGGGTCGTCGCCGACTTCACCCAGGGCCTGCCCCTCGACGACATCCTGGACGAGCGCCCCGCGATATTCTTCTATCCGGGCTCCAGCATCGGCAACTTCACGCCGGTGCAGGCACGCTCGTTCCTCGCCAGGGTGAAGGCGCACTGCGCGAGGCGCCCCGAGAGCGCGCTGCTGATCGGCGTGGACGCAAAGAAGGACAAGGCTCGCCTCGACGCGGCGTACGACGATGCGCTGGGAGTCACCGCCGCGTTCAACCGCAACGCGCTGCTGCACCTGGACTCGCGCTTCGGTTTCGACTTCGCGCTCGACGGCTTCGTGCATCGCGGTTTCTACAACGAGCCGGCGGGCCGGATCGAGATGCACCTCGAAGCGCTGCGAGACCAGGTCGTGCACCTGGGGGCCGCCTCCCGCCGCTTCACGCGCGGGGAGCGCATCCACACTGAGAACTCGTACAAGTACAGCGCGGAGGAATTCACCGCGCTGCTTCGCGAATCGGGCTTCGCGGGCGTCCGGCACTGGGAAAGCGCCGACCGCGGCTACTACGTGTTCCACGCGGCCTAGCGCTTAGCGCACCGTTCCGGTGGCGACGTAGTGCTGCGTCATCGGCCCCGTCTCGACCCGAAAATCGTCGAGGTATTCCGCGAGCAGCGACCAGGGCGCGGCGAACGACTCGAAGTTCGTGACGTACGTGCGATGCGTGAACAACAGGTACCAGTTCGCGGGAAAGAGCCACGGTGCGTAGAGCTTGGTGCTGGTCGCGGCCACGCGGCACCCCGCGCGCACCTGGCCGAGCAGATGTTCGAGCGCGGCCCGCGAACGGATGAGGTCGTGCGTGTAGCTGAAGAGGATCGCATCGGGCGCGGCGAGCAGGCGCACCGTTTCCGCGGCGGCCTCGAGCAGCACGGCGTTCTCGGCGCCAGGGCGGGCCCGCGCAATCGTGAGCATCTCCGGCGATGGATCGAACCCCGTCACGCGCCCGGACGGCCCCACGCGATCGGCCAGCTTCGGCAGGCACCATCCCGTGCCGCATCCGGCATCGAGCACCGTCTCCCCCGGCTTCAGCGCGAGGGCATCGATCGCGCGTTCGCGGATGCGGTTGATGCGCCGGGTGAAATGGTCGTAATGCGGCGCCAGCTCGCGGTAGTGGGACACCGCGCGCCCGAGGTCCGCGTTACGCATCAGGTATCGCGCGCCAGCCGCAGGCCCGAGAATTGCCACCGCGCATCCGCGGGGAAGAAGTTGCGGTAGCTCGCGCGGATGTGGGAGGCGGGTGTTGCGCAGGAGCCCCCGCGCAGCACGTACTGGTTGCACATGAACTTGCCGTTGTACTCGCCGACGGCGCCGGGCGCCGGCTTGAAGCGCGGGTAGGGTGCGTAGTCGCTCCTCGTCCATTCCCACACGTCGCCGAAAAGCTGCGAGAGGCCCCCCGGACCGGGCGCTTCGCGAAGCGCGAGCGGATGCAACGCGCCGCTTTCCTGGAAGTTTCCCTCGATCGCGGCCCCGCGGGCGGCCACCTCCCACTCGGCCTCGGTGGGAAGCCTCGCCCCGGCCCAGCGCGCGAAGGCCTCGGCCTCGTAGAAGCTCACGTGGCACACGGGAGTGTCGCGCGCGATGGGCGCCATGCCGTGCAGCGTGAAGGTGTGCCAATTGCCGCCCTGCTGTTCCCAGTAGAGGGGCGCTTCCCAATTGCGGGTGCACACCGCTTCCCAACCGGCGGAGAGCCACAGCTCGGGTCGCCGATAGCCGCCGTCCTCGATGAAGTCCGCGAAGTCGCCGTGCGTCACGGGGTGCGAGCCGAGCTCGAAGTCGTCGAGCCACACCGCATGCCGCGGCGTCTCGTTGTCGAACGCGAAGCCCTCGGCCTCGTGGCCGATCTCGTGCTTGCCCCCGGCGATGCCGACCCATTGGCGGGCACGCGGCTGGATCGGGGTGAGCGGCCAGGGCTTGGTGTACACCGGCCGCAGCGGGTTGCACGACAGCATGTGCTTCATGTCGGTGAGGATCAGCTCCTGGTGCTGCTGCTCGTGCTGGATGCCGAGCGCCACCAGCGCCTGCATGCCGGCGTCGAGCCTGCCCTCGACGATGAGCTGGGCCAGCTCCTCCTCGATGCGATCGCGATAGCGAAGGACGTCCGCGAGCGAGGGGCGGGAAAGGAGGCCGCGCTGCGGCCGCGGGTGCTTGTCGCCCACCGCGTTGTAGTACGAATTGAAGAGCACCCGGAAAGCCGGGTGGAAGGGCTCGCGGCCGGGAACGGCCTTCGAGAGGATGAAGGTCTCGAAGAACCACGTGGTGTGCGCGAGGTGCCACTTCACCGGGCTCGCGTCGGGCATGGACTGGATGGCGCAGTCCTCCGCCGAAAGCGGCGCCGCGAGCGCGCGCGTGACTGAGCGCACCGCACGGAAGCGCTCCGCCAGCGGTGCAGGGAAAGGGGTCTGACCCCGGGCCAGTTCCTTCATCGATGCCTCCTCGCGGCGCACGCCGCGTTCAGTCAACCTGCACTTGTCCCGTGCCTTGGATGATCTCGCCCACGATGGCCGCGTTCCCGAAGCCCTCGGACCGGAAGATGCCGAGCACCTCGTCGCACGCCGACGGGTCGCACGCCACCAGGAGCCCGCCGCTCGTCTGCGGATCGGTGAGGAGCGCCTTTTCGGCCTCCCCCACCTTCGCGCCCAGCTGGACCCGCTCGCCGTAGCCCGACCAGTTTCGACCCGACGCGCCGGTCGTAATTCCCTCGCGCGCGAAATCGAGCGCCGAGGGAAGGAGCGGGATGGACTTCCAGTCGACGCGCGCCGAAGCGTTCGAGCCCTTCACGATCTCGACCAAGTGCCCAAGGAGGCCAAATCCTGTGACGTCGGTGAGGGCGTGCACGGATTCGAGCGTCCCCAGCTTCGTGCCCGGCGTGTTGAGCTTCGTCGTCGATTCGATCATCGCCTTGTAGCCGGAATCGTCCAGCTTGCCCTTCTTCAGCGCGGCGCTGAGGATGCCCACGCCCAGGGGCTTGCCCAGGACCAGCTTGTCGCCCGGGCGAGCGCCGGAATTACGCTTCACGTTCCTGGGATCGACCAAGCCGATGGCGACCAGGCCATAGATGGGCTCGACCGAATCGATCGTGTGGCCGCCCGCGACGGGGATGCCGGCACGCGCGCAAACCGATTCACCGCCCTCGAGGATCCTGCGGATCGTCTCCAGCGGAATCTGGCTCACCGGCATGCCGACCAGGGCCAGCGCGAAGAGGGGCTGGCCGCCCATGGCGTAGACGTCGGAGATCGCGTTGGTCGCCGCGATCGCGCCGAAATCGAACGGATCGTCCACGATCGGCATGAAGAAATCGGTGGTGGCGACGATCGCCTGGCGATCGTTGATGCGATACACGGCGGCGTCGTCGCTCGTCTCGATGCCGACCAGGAGCTCCTTGGGCAGGACGCCGGGCGCACCGCGGGCGAGGATCTGCTCCAGGACACCCGGAGCGATCTTGCAGCCGCAGCCGCCGCCGTGGCTGAACTGGGTGAGGCGAACCTGCATGTCCATCGGGAAGGCCTTTTCTTTCGAGTCTGTCGAGATTCTACCGCCGCCCTTACAGGAGCGACTTGGCCAGCGCCCGGATGGCGCGCGCCTCGGCCGAAGGAGCGAAAAGGGGACGCCGGGCGGTGCAGGCCCGGGCGAGCGCGGCGAGGTAGGACTGGTCCTCGCAGGCTTGTACGAGGCGGGCTGCCAAGTCGGATGCATCACCCACGCGGAAGTATCCGGGGTATTCCCGGCCCAACATGCCTACGTTCCCCGGTATTGCGCTCGCGATCACCGGGGTCGCGGAGACGACCGCTTCCACTATGACGTTGGCCCCGCCCTCCATCCTCGACGGGTGCACGAGCACGCTTGCGCGCGCGATGGCGAGGCGCGTGCGGGCCCGGGGCAGGGCGCCCACGAAGGTGTAGCGCGGCTCGCGCGCGGCGAGAGCCGTCGCTTCGGCGCCGAGTGCGGGATCGAGCGCCTCGCCGATATGCCGGATGCGGATGGCGAGCTTCGCCGGGAGCCGATCGATGGCAGCGAAGAGCGTGCGCGGATCCTTCTCGTCGCGCAGGTGGCCGACCGCCAGGCAGAGGATTCCGGGGCCGGTGTTTCTTCCCCGTGGAATGTGTTCGGCCGACTGGTAGATCACCAGGGCCTTGCGCCGCCAGCGAGGTTCGAGCGCGCGCCTCGCCTCATCCTGGAGAACCACGATTCGTCCGGCCGCATCGAGCGAAGCCCGCGCCTCGAGGCTCGCGGGAAGGTCGCGATAGAGGTCGGTGCCCGTAAGCACGACAGCCAGGTGTCGCGAACCCGTTTCCTCGTGGAAGCGCGTTATGGATTGCGCGCTGTGGCGCGCATGCAGCGCGATCATGGCGTCGCAGCGCCGCCCGTCCCATGCCGTCTGTACAATGACCCGGTAGCGATCGCGCAGCATCAGCGCCCACCGCGCGGCGGTGCGCCAATTGCCGTTGTTCGCGATCCGCGTTCCGGGCGTCACGATGCACAACAAGGGCTTGGCGGCCGGCATGGGCCGATTATACGAAGGCGGGAACCTCGCCGCGGCGCTCGCGGAAGTTCGCTCGCGCACGCTCGCGACCTACTCGCACCTCGATCTCGGCGCGCTCGCCGTGCCGCGAACCGCGAACGTGAACCTGCCGCTCTGGGAGCTTTCGCACATCGCGTGGTTCCAGGAATTCTGGTGCCTGCGCGGGGGCGACGCGTCGCGGCCGAGCCTGCTGCCCGGCGCCGACGCCATGTTCGACTCGACCGCGGTGCCTCATGCCACGCGCTGGGCTATCGATTACCCGAGCGAATCGCGGTTGCGCGCCTACATGGGCGACACGCTAACCGCTGCGCAGGAGGCGGTTGCGGTTCTCGGATCCGATGACGAGCGCTCCTACTACTTCGAATTGGCGCTGCGCCATGAGGACATGCACGGCGAAGCGCTGCTCATGACCTTGCAGACGCTTGCGCTCCCCGCTCCGTTGCTCGATATGCGCCTCGCGCCCCGCGCCTCGCACCTCGCGCCCGATTCCGCGCGCGACATCGCGTTCGCCGGCGGTACCTTCCTCCAAGGTACCGAACGTGCGCCCTTCGTGTTCGACAACGAATCGAGTGCGCACGAGGTCACGGTGGCCCCGTTCTCGATGGCCTCCCGGCTCGTCACGCAGGGCGAATACGCCGATTACCTCGACCAGAGCGGCGCCGCGCCGCCCGCTTATTGGCGGCGCGACGGCGAATCGTGGCTCGCGCGTCGCTTCGACCGATGGCTGCCCATCGAGGGCCCGGCCCCGTTGGTGCACATCTCCCTGCCGGAGGCCGAGGCGTACTGCGCATGGGCCGGGAGGCGCCTTCCCACGGAAACCGAGTGGGAGTTCGCCGCGACCCACGATGAGGCCTGCGACCTGGAGGGCCTGTCGGGCGACGCCTGGCAATGGACCTCCACGCCGTTCGCGCCGTATCCGGGCTTCGTTCCCGGGCCGTACCGCGACTATTCGCAACCCTGGTTCCACGACCACACGGTGCTGCGCGGCGGCAGCTTCGCCACGCATGGCCGCATCGCCACGAGCCGCTACCGCAACTTCTACAAGCCGGAGCGCAGCGACCCCTTCGCGGGATTGCGCACCTGCGCGGCCGGGCCTCGATAGCACGGTATAATTCTTCCCGGCGGGCCTCCACGCATCGCGGGGCGGTGAACCTGGTCAGGTCGGGAACGAAGCAGCCATAATCGATTCCTTCGAGTGCCGTGGGTCAGGCTCGCCTCTTCGCTTCGACGATCCCAATGGCCTATCAAGTTCTAGCCCGCAAATGGCGTCCCCGGGTGTTCGAGGAGATCGTCGGGCAGCCGCACGTCGTGACCGCGCTCACCAACGCGCTCGAATCCAAGCGCCTCCACCATGCCTATCTCTTCACGGGCACGCGCGGCGTGGGCAAGACCACCCTTGCCAGGATCCTCGCGAAGGCGATCAATTGCGAGACCAACGGCATCTCGGCGCATCCCTGCGGGAAGTGCCGCGCATGCACCGAGATCGACTCGGGCCGCTTCGTGGACCTGCTCGAGGTGGACGCGGCGACCAACACCAAGGTCGACGACATGCGCGAGCTGCTGGACACCGCGCAGTACATGCCGGTGGCCGGCCGCTTCAAGGTATACATCGTGGACGAGGTCCACATGCTCTCGCGCAACGCCTTCAACTCGATGCTGAAGACGCTCGAGGAGCCGCCCGAGCACGTGAAATTCATCCTTGCGACCACGGACCCGCAGCGGCT
Source organism: Usitatibacter sp. (assembly GCA_036271595.1). Lineage (GTDB taxonomy): Bacteria > Pseudomonadota > Gammaproteobacteria > Burkholderiales > Usitatibacteraceae > Usitatibacter. Next base: position 2,468 of record DATBAI010000005.1, on the reverse strand, counting down.
CCCGGTCACGATCCTGTCGCGCTGCCTGCAGTTCAACCTGAAGCCGCTTCCCGCGCCGCTGATCGCCGGGCACCTGAAGAACGTCCTCGCGGCCGAGAAGATCGCGTTCGAGGAGCCGGCCCTCGCCCTCATCGCCAAGTCCGCGGCGGGCAGCGTGCGCGACAGCCTGAGCCTCCTCGACCAGGCGATCGCCCATGGCGGCGGCAAGGTGAGCGCCGCGGACGTGACGGACATGCTGGGCACGCTCGGCGCGGACCTCATCTGGCCGCTCCTCGACCGCATCGCGGCGGGCGACGGCAAGGGCACGATCGAGGAGGCCGAGCGCATCGCCTCGCGTAGCGTCGCCCTGGACACCGCGCTCGAGGACCTCGCCGCGATCCTGCATCGCGTGGCTCTCGCCCAGGCGGGTGCGCAGCCGCACGACGAGGAAGACTCGGCGCGCATCGCCGCCATGGCGGAGCGCCTGGATCCGGCGCGCGTGCAGGTGATGTACCAGGTGGCCATCCTCGGCCGGCGCGATCTTCCCCTGGCACCCGACGAGTTCGCCGGTTTCACGATGGCGTTGCTGCGCATGCTGTCCTTTTCGGGCGCTTCGCCGCAGCCGCGCGCTTCGGCGCCCGCGGTAACCGCCACCGTTCCCGCCGCCGCGCCGGCGGCGAAACCGTCCGCGGCTTCCTTCGATGGCAACTGGCCCGCACTCGTCGAGCGCACCGGCTTGACCGGCATGGCCGGCATGGCCGCTCGCTACGCCGAGCTGGGCTCCTTCCAGAACAACCATCTCGAGCTCGTGGTGCCCGAATCGCATCGCATGTACGCCGAGAAGGCGTACGTGGACAAGCTGAAGACCGATCTCGCGCCGCAATTCGGCGCGGGCTTCCGGCTCTCCGTGCGCGTCGGATCGACGGCGGGCACCAGCGTGAGCGCCGTGAAGTCGCGCGAGATGGAGAAGCGCCAGGCGAGCGCGGCCCGGGCGCTCGAGCAGGATCCGTTCGTGAAGGACCTCGTGCGCGACCTGGGCGCCGAGGTGGTGCCGAATTCCATTCGCCCCGCGGAAGCGCCGGGCAACCCGACCAGCGACAAGAGGTGACGAGATGATCCCGAAGGGCGGCCTGGGCGCGCTGATGAAGCAGGCGCAGCAGATGCAGGAAAACATGAAGAAGGCGCAGGAGGAGCTCGCGAAGATCGAGGTCGAGGGCCAGGCCGGCGCCGGCCTCGTGAAGGTGACGATCACCTGCAAGTACCAGGTGAAGAAGGTGGCGATCGACCCCTCGCTCCTCACCGAGGACAAGGACATGCTGGAAGACCTCGTGATGGCGGCGATGAACGACGCGGTCGCCAAGGCCGAAGCGGCGCAGCAAGCCAAGATGGCCGGGTTCATGCCTGCGGGAATGAGCCTGCCCGGGTTTTGAGCTTGGAGAAGCCCGCCGCCCTCGAGGAGCTGATCCAGGCGCTGCGCTGCCTTCCGGGCGTGGGGCCGAAGTCCGCTCAGCGCATGGCCTACCACCTGCTGCAGCGCGACCAGAAGGGCGCGGAGCGCCTGTCGCAGGGGCTCTCGGAGGCGCTCTCGCGCATTCGCCATTGCGCGCGCTGCAATACGTTCACCGAGAGCGAGATCTGCGCGCTCTGCTCGTCGCCGCGGCGCGACGGGTCTTCGCTCTGCGTGGTCGAGTCCCCGGGCGACCTGCTCATGATGGAGCAGACGCAGAGCTACAACGGGCTCTATTTCGTGCTGATGGGACGCCTTTCCCCGCTGGACGGCATCGGTCCGCGCGAGATCCACCTCGACCGGCTCGTGCGCCGCGCGACCGATGGGGCGGTGCAGGAAGTGATCCTCGCCACCAACTTCACCGTGGAAGGCGAGGCGACCGCGCACTACATCGCCGAGCTCCTCGGGCCCCGGGGCCTCAAGGTCACGCGCATCGCGCGCGGGCTTCCCGTGGGAGGCGAGCTCGAGCACGTCGATAGCGGCACGCTCGCCCAGGCGGTTCTCGAGAGAAGGCCGGCCTAGGGTGACCTGCGTGACGACATCGAGCTCGTGCCCATGCGCACGGGATCGCAGGCCTTGCGTCGCTGTCCGACGACGGGGTTGCGCTAAGTTCCTGATTCTTAGGAAAGCGCCGTAAGCGTAGGAATTGGCTGTCGGTTTTGATTGACGGAGCCACCACCGGAATGCGATAATGACCCTCTCGCCGATACTTCGGTTTGGGTTCGGCGACACTGGCGCGGGGTGGAGCAGTCTGGCAGCTCGTCGGGCTCATAACCCGAAGGTCGCAGGTTCAAATCCTGCCCCCGCAACCAATCCCTTAAAGCACGTCAAGGGATAGCCATCGCTCTTTAAAAAGTTACAGCCGATAGAGGTGGGTGCTGTGGAAGCGAAGTGCTGCGGGGCTGCAAGGGCTCGTGGTGCGACACGTAACTGCAGTGGCTCACTTTTGGATCCAAGTGATTCGAATTGAGTTGTAGTACCT
>DATBAI010000004.1:0-85479 GCA_036271595.1 Usitatibacter sp. | reverse complement strand
GGCGCCGTCCACGAGGCGCTGCAGGTGCTGGCGGTGATCGCTGCCGATCCGCAGATGCGCTCGGCGATGTCCAACCCGAAAGTCACGGCCGCGCAGAAGAAGGAGCTCTTCGTCTCCGTGGCCGGCGCGCGCATGGACGGCATCACGAAGAACCTGGTCGGCATCCTGGTGGACAACCACCGCGAGGTGCTGATCGGCTCCATCGCCGAGCAGTTCGACGAGCTGAAGCGCGAGCACGATCGCGTGCTGCACGCGCACATCACCAGTGCCAGGCCGCTCGACGACCAGCAGCGCGCCGACATCGTGGCCGCACTCGAGAAGCGCTACGGCAAGAAGATCGAGGCCGAGCTCGACGTGGATCCCACCCTCCTGGGGGGAGCCCGCGTGCAGATCGGCGACCAGGTCATCCACGCCTCCGTTCGCGACGCCCTGGCCCAGATGGCCGCGGCGCTCACGCGCTGAGGCCCCGAACACGCAATCCAAGGACTGCCCAATGCAGATCAACCCTTCCGAAATCAGCGAGCTGATCAAGTCGAAGATCGAGAACCTCCAGGTCGCCGCCGAGAAGCGCACCGAGGGGACCGTGATCTCCGTGACCGACGGCATCTGCCGCATCCACGGGCTCACCGACGTGATGCAGGGCGAGATGCTGGACTTCCCCGGCGGCACCCAGGGCCTCGCGCTGAACCTCGAGCGCGACTCCGTGGGCGCGGTCGTGCTCGGCGCCTACGAGCACATCTCCGAGGGCGACACAGTGAAGTCCACCGGCCGCATCCTCGAGGTGCCGGTGGGGCCGGAGCTCATCGGCCGCGTCGTGAACTCGCTGGGCCAGCCCATCGACGGCAAGGGCCCGATCAACGCGAAGATGACCGATCCGATCGAGAAGGTCGCGCCCGGCGTGATCGCGAGGAAGTCGGTGTCGCAGCCGGTTCAGACGGGGCTCAAGTCCATCGACGCGATGGTGCCGGTGGGCCGCGGCCAGCGCGAGCTCATCATCGGCGACCGCCAGACCGGCAAGACCGCGGTGGCGGTCGACACGATCATCAACCAGAAGGGCAAGGACCTCATCTGCGTGTACGTAGCGGTGGGCCAGAAGGCTTCCACCATCGCCAACGTGGTGCGCAAGCTCGAGGAGTTCGGCGCGATGGCCTACACCATCGTGGTCGCCGCCACTGCCTCGGACCCCGCGGCGATGCAATACATCGCGCCGTACGCCGGCTGCTCCATGGGCGAGTACTTCCGCGACCGCGGCCAGGACGCGCTCATCATCTACGACGACTTGACCAAGCAGGCCTGGGCCTACCGCCAGATTTCGCTCCTGCTGCGCCGCCCGCCGGGCCGCGAGGCATATCCGGGCGACGTGTTCTACCTCCACAGCCGCCTCCTCGAGCGCGCCGCGCGCGTGAACGAGGAATACGTCGAGAAGTTCACCAAGGGCCAGGTGAAGGGCAAGACCGGATCGCTCACCGCGCTTCCCGTCATCGAGACACAGGCGGGTGACGTGTCCGCCTTCGTCCCGACCAACGTGATCTCGATCACCGATGGCCAGATCTTCCTCGAGACCGACCTCTTCAACGCGGGCATCCGGCCGGCCATCAACGCCGGCATCTCGGTGTCGCGCGTGGGCGGCGCCGCGCAGACCAAGGTCATCAAGAAGCTGGGCGGCGGCGTGCGCCTGGCGCTCGCGCAGTACCGCGAGCTCGCGGCCTTCGCGCAGTTCGCCTCCGACCTGGACGAGGCCACCCGCAAGCAGCTCGAGCGTGGCCGCATGGTGACCGAGCTCATGAAGCAGCCCCAGTACCAGCCGCTTCAGGTCTGGGAAATGGCGCTGGTGCTCTTCGCCGTGAACAACGGCTACTACGACGACGTCCCGGTGGCGAAGGCGCTCGCCGCCGAACGCGCCATGCGTGAGTTCCTGAAGGGCAAGTACGGCGATCTCGTCGACCGCATCGAGGGCACGAAGGATCTCTCGAAGGACGACGAGGCGAAGCTGAACGACGCCATCAAGGACTTCAAGAAGAACGCGACCTATTAACCTGGACTGGGTCCCCGCCTACGCGGGGATGACGAGCCAATGGCAGGCAGCAAAGAGATCCGCACCAAGATCAAGAGCGTGCAGAACACGCGAAAGATCACCAAGGCCATGGAGATGGTCGCGGCCTCCAAGATGAGGAAGGCCCAGGAGCGCATGCGCCATGCGCGCCCCTACGGCGAGAAGATCCGCACCATCGCCGCGCACCTCGCGCATGCGAATACCGAGTATCGCCATCCCTTCCTCCTGAAGCGCGAGGGCGTGAAGGACGTGGGCCTCATCGTCATCACCTCGGACAAGGGCCTGTGCGGTGGCCTCAACACGAACGCGCTTCGCCTCGCGCTGAACAAGATGAAGGAATGGCAGGGCGAGGGCCGCGGCGTGAAGGTGACGCCCATCGGCAACAAGGGCTTCGGCTTCATGCAGCGCATGGGCGCGCAGATCGTCTCGCACCTGGTGGGCGTGGGCGACACGCCGCACATGGACCGCCTCATCGGCCCCGTGAAGGTGATGATCGACGCCTATTCCTCGGGCGCGATCGGCGCCGTGTACATCGTCTATACGCGCTTCATCAACACGATGAAGCAGGAGCCCGTGGTCGAGCAGCTGCTGCCGCTCCCCGCGGATCGCCTGCGCGACGACAAGGCCGCGCAGCGCGCCAACTGGGATTACCTCTACGAGCCCGAGGCGAAGGCCGTCCTCGAGCAGCTCCTCACCCGCTACGTGGAGCAGATCATCTACCAGGCGGTCGCCGAGAACATCGCGAGCGAGCAGTCGGCTCGCATGGTCGCGATGAAGAGCGCGAGCGACAACGCCTCCAGCGTGATCGACGACCTCACGCTCGTCTACAACAAGGCGCGCCAGGCGGCGATCACCAAGGAATTGTCCGAAATCGTGAGCGGCGCGGCAGCCGTCTAGACGCACTCAACAGGAAAAAGACATGAGCACGACTCAAACCCACGAAGGCAGGATCGTCCAGTGCATCGGCGCGGTGATCGACATCCAGTTCCCGCGCGAGGGCATGCCGAACATCTATGACGCCCTCACGCTCGTCGAGGAGGGCAACTCCTTCGCCGAGAAGGGCCTCACGTTCGAGGTCGAGCAGCAGCTGGGCGACGGCGTGGTGCGCACCATCGCGCTCGGCTCCTCCGACGGGCTGCGCCGCGGCATGAAGGTGAAGAACACCGGCGCGCCGATCTCGGTGCCCGTGGGCCCGGGGACGCTCGGCCGCGTGATGGACGTGCTCGGCCGCCCGATCGACGAGCGCGGCCCCATCAAGACCGACGAGCGCCGCTCGATCCACGCCGCCGCCCCCAAGTTCGACGAGCTCTCGCCCTCGGTGGAGCTACTGGAGACGGGCATCAAGGTGATCGACCTGGTGGCGCCCTTCGCCAAGGGCGGCAAGGTGGGCCTCTTCGGCGGAGCGGGCGTGGGCAAGACCGTGAACATGCTCGAGCTCATCAACAACATCGCCAAGCAGCACAGCGGCCTCTCGGTATTCGCCGGCGTGGGCGAGCGCACCCGCGAGGGCAACGACTTCTACCATGAGATGAGCGACGCGAAGGTCATCGTGCAGGAAGACCTCGGCCAGTCGAAGGTCGCGATGGTCTTCGGCCAGATGAACGAGCCCCCGGGCAACCGCCTGCGCGTGGCGCTCACGGGCCTCACCATGGCCGAGCGCTTCCGCGACGAGGGCCGCGACATCCTCTTCTTCGTGGACAACATCTACCGCTTCACGCTCGCGGGGACGGAAGTCTCGGCGCTCCTGGGCCGAATGCCTTCGGCCGTGGGCTACCAGCCGACGCTCGCGGAGGAGATGGGGCGCCTCCAGGAGCGCATCACCTCGACCAAGAAGGGCTCGATCACGTCGATCCAAGCCGTGTACGTGCCCGCCGACGACCTCACGGACCCGTCGCCCGCCACGACCTTCGGCCACCTCGACGCAACCGTCGTGCTCTCGCGCGACATCGCAGCGCTCGGAATCTATCCCGCCGTGGATCCGCTCGACTCGACCTCGCGCCAGGTCGATCCGAACGTGATCGGCGAGGAACACTACAACACCACGCGTGCGGTCCAGGCGGTCCTGCAGCGCTACAAGGAGCTGCGCGACATCATTGCGATCCTGGGCATGGACGAGCTCTCGCCCGAGGACAAGCTCGCGGTGGGCCGCGCGCGCAAGATCCAGCGCTTCCTCTCGCAGCCTTTCCATGTGGCCGAGGTATTCACGGGCTCGCCGGGCAAGTATGTGACGCTCAAGGACACCATCAAGGGCTTCAACATGATCGTGAACGGCGAGTGCGACGCGCTGCCCGAGCAGGCCTTCTACATGGTGGGCGGCATCGAGGAAGCCTTCGACAAGGCGAAGAAGATCCAGTAAGGCGAACGCCATGGCCAAGACCCTCCAGGTGGACATCGTGAGCGCCGAGCAGCAGATCTTCTCGGGGCCCGCGGACATGGTGATCGCGCCCGGCGAGGGCGGCGAGCTCGGCATCCTGCCCGAGCACATGCCGCTCCTCACGCGCGTGAAGCCGGGCACGGTGCGCATCCGCAAGGAAGGCGCCGAGGAAGAAGTGATCTACGTCTCGGGCGGCATGATGGAGGTGCAGCCCGATCGGGTCACGATCCTCGCGGACACTTCGGTGCGCGCCCACGACCTCGACGAGGCCAAGGCCATGGAAGCCGTGCGCCAGGCCAAGGAAGCCCTCGAGAACAAGTCGGGCGCCATCGACTTCGCCAAGGCCCAGGCCGAGCTTGCGCAGAACATGGCGCAGCTCGCGGCCATTCGCAAGCTTCGCGAGCGCCGCTGAGCCCCGCCAGCACCTCGCCTTTGCAGGTCGCGATCCTGGCCGCGGGCCAGGGCAAGCGCATGCGCTCGAGCCTCCCCAAGGTCCTGCAGCCGCTCGCCGGACGCCCGCTCCTCGCGCACGTCATCGATACCGCCCGCGCCCTCGAGCCCGCCAGGCTCTGCGTGGTCGTGGGCCATGGCGGCGAGGGCGTGCGCGAGCACTTTCGCGGCGCGGCGATCGAATGGGCTTCCCAGGATCGCCAGCTCGGCACCGGGCACGCCGTGATCCAGGCGCTGCCCCATCTCGCCGATGGCGGCACCGTCCTGGTGCTCTACGGCGATGTGCCGCTCATCGCGGCCGCCACGCTCGCCTCGCTGGTCGAGGCGGCCGGCAAGGGCGCCCTGGCGATCCTCACGCAGCACCTCGCCGATCCAAAAGGCTACGGGCGCATCGTCCGCGGCCCGGGCGGCAAGGTCGCGCGCATCGTCGAGGAAAAGGACGCGACCAGCGAGGAGCGCAAGATCACGGAGGTGAACACCGGCATCCTCGCGGCGCCGCGTGCGTTGCTGGCCGGCTGGCTCGCGCGGCTTTCCAACGACAACGCGCAGCGCGAGTATTATCTGACCGACGTCGTCGGGCTTGCGGTCGCCGACGGCGCCGCGATCGAAGTGCGCAATCCGGCCGCGCCGCACGAGTGCCTCGGCGTGAACAGCAAGGCCGACCTCGCCGCGCTGGAGCGGCTATTCCAGATGAACCGGTCCCAGCACCTTCTCGAAGCGGGCGTCACCCTCGCCGACCCGGCGCGCGTCGACGTGCGCGGGACGCTCGAGTGCGGCCGCGACGTCTCCATCGACGTGAACTGTGTATTCGAGGGCCGCGTGGTGCTGGGCGACCGCGTGAGCATCGGCGCGAACTGCATCCTGCGCGACGTGACGGTGGGGAGCGGCACCGAGGTGAAGCCCTTCTCGCTCGTGGAGGAGGCCTCGATCGGCGCCAATGCGCGGATCGGCCCGTACGCGCGGATCCGTCCCGGCACCGAGCTCGCCGACGACGTGCACATCGGCAACTTCGTCGAGGTGAAGGCGAGTACGTTCGGGCGCGGCAGCAAGGCGAACCATCTCGCCTACATCGGCGATTCCAGCGTGGGAAGCTCGGTGAACATCGGCGCGGGCACGATCACCTGCAACTACGACGGCGCCAGCAAGCACCGCACCGTGATCGAGGACGATGTTCACATCGGTTCCGACGTGCAGCTCGTGGCGCCGGTGACCGTTGGCAAGGGCGCCACCATCGGCGCGGGCGCCACCATCGTGAAGGACGTGCCGCCTGGCGGCCTCACCCTCACCGAGAAGAAGACAGTTTCAAGACCGGGCTGGGAGCGGCCGAAAAAGAAGAAGTAGCCAGGTTGCTCGAGGCCACGCCGATCATCAGGGCGACCGCGCCGAGCGTCATCACTCGCATCATGACCGGCATCGGGTTGGTCGCCATCCACTCGCGCTCGTGAGCGTTGGGCTTCGCGTCGTGATTCCTGAGGTCATCCATGTGCGCTCTCCGTGCATTTCGTTTGCCGACGGAGCAAAGGCTACGCGGCGCGCGAGATGCGCACGATGGAAAAATTGGGACGCGGAGTGCCGAAAATTCCCGAAACCGCCGCTCACCACCTTGCCGGTGGTTTCTTGTTTATGGTGATGTGGCGGGATTCGACCGTGATATAGCCGCCCGCCGTGAGGTCCCGGAAGATGCGGCTCACCATGTCGCGGGAGGCGCCGACGCGCTCCGCGATCTCCTGCTGGGTGAGCTTCTCGGGAATCTCGAGCTTGCCGTTGCGCTCGACGGCCATGTTCAGCAGCAGCCGCGCCACGCGCCCGTACACGTCGAGGAGCGCGAGGTCCTTCACGCTGTTGGTCGCGAGACGCGCGCGGTCGATGATCTTGGAGATCATTTCGAGCGCGAAGTCGGGCTTGCGGCGGATCGCTTCCTTGATGGGGTCGCGCGACACCACCGAGAACATGGTCGCCTCTGTCGTCATCACCGACGCCGAGCGCGGGTTGCCGTCGAGGGCCATCTCGCCCACGTATTCGCCGGGGCCCTGGGTGTCGAGGATCATCTCGTGGCCTTCCGTGTCCGACAGGAAGATCTTCACGCGGCCGGAAAGGACCACGAATACCGAGTCGCTCGAGTCGCCCTCGGTGATGAACACGGTGTTCTTGGGGTAGCTGCGCACGCGGCCGAGCGACGCCAGCTCCCTCACGAAGGGATCGGCGATGGCGCTGAGCTGGGTGGCGCTGGGTGACTCCCCTGTCATTGGTATTCGGCGCGTGCGGGGATCCGGCAGTCTAGCACCGAGCGCCGGGCGCGTTAAGATACGGCGATGACCGACCCCGCCGGCGGCCGCGCGAGCCTCGCGATGTTCGCGGTCGTGGCGCTCGCCCTCGCGGGGTTTGGTTTCTCCATCACGCCCGCGGCGACCGCCCTCGACAACCGGCTGCTCGACCTCGATTGGCGAGTGCTGCGCGCCACGGTTCCCGCCCCCGCGCCCGACGACATCGTGATCGTGGGCATCGACCGCGCCACGATCGAGGCGATCCCCGCGCCGCCCGGCTTGTGGCACGAGCAGCTGGGCGCAGCGCTCACGCGCATCGCGGCCGCACGACCGCGCGCCATCGGATTCGACTACCCGTTGCCCGAGCGCTCCTACGAGGCGATCCATCCGGGCCTCGACCTCGCCCTCCTGCGCGGCATCGCCGCGGCCGTCCACAACGGCATTTTCGTGGCCGCGCTCGAGATCGATCCCAACACGCGCTCGGCGCGGCGCATCCACACGCCGTTCCTCGCGCTGCTCGCCGAAACGCGGCTGGGCATCGGCCTCGCGGCGCGCGACGACGATGGCGTGACGCGGCGCTTCTCGATCCTCATCCCCACCGAGGACGGCGGCTTTCCCACGCTGGCCGGGCGCCTGTGCCGGGCACTCTCGGCGCGCTGCAACGACGGGCTCATCGATTTCGCCCTCGGCCCGGCGTTCCGGAAGGTGTCGCTGCGAGACGTGCTCGCCGCATCCAATCCGGAAAGCCTCGCGGCGCTCTTCCGGGACCGCATCGTCCTGGTGGGCGACACGCAGGCCCATGCCGACCGGCTTCGCGTGCCGTTGAACCTCGCCGGCTGGGAGTCGGCGGCGCGCGATTCGCCGGCAGTCGTGGTGCATGCGCAGACCCTGCGCACCGCGATGCTGGGTGCGGCGCCGCAGGAGTCGTCGCGCCCGCTCGCCGTCCTGCTCACCCTCCTCGCCTGCCTGCCGCTCGCCATCGGCCGCCGGCGGCTCGCGCTCGCCGCGGCGTTGCTGGGCATGGCCGCCCTCTGGGTCGCGGCCCTGGCCGTGCTGCACGCCGGGCTCTATGTCCCCATTGCGGCGCCGCTCGCCACATTGGCCGTGGCGGCCCTGTTGCCGTTTGCCCGGCGAGTGAAAAAGTTGCCCCGGCCCGTGCCGAATATTCAGCACTCCCCCTAGGCACCATGCCGCTGCGGGGGGCGGCCCTCCGGCGGGACAATGGTCTCCAGGTCGCGGGTTTTCCTCCTCTCCCGCGTACCCCTAGGCGACGTGAGGCCAAGAGCATGCCGCCTTATTTGATCTCTCCCCGGTCCCCCAGGCCGGGGAGAGCTTCTTTTTGAGACAATGGTGGGCCCCATCACCCAGCCCATCCCATTCCCATGTGCGGAATCGTCGGAGCCATCGCCAGCCGTGACGTCGTCCCTTTCCTCACCGAGGGGCTGAAGCGGCTCGAATATCGCGGCTACGACTCGGCGGGAATCGCGGTGCTCGACGGTTCGATACGCCGCGTGCGACGCGTCGGGCGTGTGGCCGAGATGGAGAGCGCGGTGCGCGCCGAGGACCTGCGCGGCATCATCGGCATCGGGCACACCCGCTGGGCGACCCATGGCGGCGTGACCGAGCCCAATGCGCATCCGCATGTCTCGCGTGACGAGATCGCGGTCGTGCACAACGGCATCATCGAGAACCACGAGGAGCAGCGCGAGCGGCTGAAGGCGCTCGGCTACGCGTTCGATTCGCAGACCGACACCGAGGTGGTCGCGCACCTCATCCACCACTATTTCCAGGAGCGGCGCGATCTCCTGGAAGCCACCCGCAGGGCGGTCGCGGACCTTCGCGGCGCTTATGCCCTGGGCGTGGTGGCGCTCGCCGACCCCGAGACCATGACCGGAGCCCGCATGGGCTGCCCGCTCGTCGTGGGCCTGGGCGAGGGGGAGAATTTCCTCGCCTCCGACGTCTCGGCGCTCATCGCCCAGACGCGGCGCGTTGTCTACCTCGAGGATGGCGACGTCGTGGCGCTGCGCCGCTCGGGAGTGAGCGTCCTCGACCGCGAGGGGCACGAGGTGTCCCGCGCCGTGCATGTCTCCGACCTCGACGCCGGCGCCGTGGACCTGGGGCCGTACACGCACTACATGCAGAAGGAAATCCACGAGCAGCCGCGCGCCGTCTCCGACACGATCGAGGGCCTGGTCGATTCCGGCGTCGACGTGGACGGCCTCTTCGGCGCCGGCGCCGCGGCCGCGTTCGCCGAGGCCGGCTCGATCCTCATCCTGGCCTCCGGCACGAGCTATTACGCCGGGCTGATCGCCCGCTACTGGATCGAGCAGATGGCGCAGGTGCCCTGCGCGGTCGAGCTGGGACACGAGTACCGCTACCGCGACTCGATCGCCAACCCCCGCCAGCTCGTGGTGACGATCTCGCAATCGGGCGAGACACTGGACACCATGGAGGCGCTGAAGCGCGCGAAGGAGCTGGGCCACGCGAACACGCTCTCCATCTGCAACGTGAGGGAGAGCGCCATCGCGCGCGCCTCCCGCTTCGTGTTCTACACGCGCGCCGGCACCGAGATCGGGGTGGCTTCGACCAAGGCATTCACGACGCAGCTGGTGGCGCTCTTTTCGCTCGCGCTCGCCCTTGCCAAGGCCCGGCAGCGCCTGGACGCGAAGGCCGAAGCCGGCGCCATCGAGCAGCTGCGCTTCGTTCCGGGCAGCATCCAGCACGCGCTCAACCTCGAGCCGCAGATCCAGGCATGGGCGAACGCCTTCGCGGAACGCGAGCACGCCCTCTTCCTCGGGCGCGGCATCCACTATCCCGTGGCCCTCGAGGGCGCGTTGAAGCTGAAGGAGATCTCCTACATCCACGCGGAGGCGTATCCCGCCGGCGAGCTGAAGCACGGCCCCCTCGCGCTCGTCGACGCCAACATGCCGGTGGTGGTGATCGCGCCCAACGACGCGCTGCTGGAGAAGCTCAAGTCGAACATGCAGGAGGTGCGCGCGCGCGGCGGCGAGCTCTATGTCTTCGCCGACCAGGACAGCCGCTTCACCGAAAGCGAGGGCGTGCACGTGATCCGCGCGCCGCGCCATGCGGGGGCGCTCTCGCCCGTGGTGCATGCGATCCCGGTGCAGCTCCTCGCCTACCACGCGGCGCTGGTGCGGGGCACCGACGTGGACAAGCCGCGCAACCTCGCCAAGTCGGTCACGGTCGAGTAGCCCCGCGCCTGCTCTTAACGGCGCACGCCCGCGCGGCGCCTCCTACGATCGAATCCGACGCGTCCCGCAGACCGCAACGCCCGCGGCGGTCGAGAGTGATTACCTATCACCCAAAATCGCGGAGGCAATCGCCATGACCATCATCTGGGCAATCATCATCGGATTCATCGTAGGACTCGTCGCCAAGCTCCTCACGCCGGGACGCGACCCCAGCGGCTTCATCGTGACCGCCCTCCTGGGCATCGTGGGCGCCGTGGTCGCCACGTGGATCGGCCAGGCCATGGGACTGTACGCCGCGGGGCAGGCAGCCGGCTTCATCGGCTCGGTCATCGGCGCGATCATCGTGCTCGCGATCTACCACATGGTGCGCGGACGCCGGCCCGTCCTGTAGCAGCGTCAGAAGGAGCGCGGCAGCCCCAGCACGTGCTCCGCGACGTACGCGAGGATGAGGTTGGTCGAGATGGGCGCCACCTGGTAGAGGCGTGTCTCGCGAAATTTCCTCTCGACGTCGTATTCGGCGGCGAAGCCGTAGCCTCCGTGCACCTGGAGGCAGGCTTCGCCGGCCTGCCATGAGGCTTTCGCGGCCAGGTGCTTCGCGATGTTGGCCTGCTCGCCGCACGCCTCGCCCCGGTCGAAGCGCTCGCAGGCCTCGAAGCGCATGAGGTTCGCGGCCTCGATCTCCATGTACGCCTCCGCGATCGGGAACTGCACGCCCTGGTTCTGGCCGATGGCGCGGCCGAAGACGCGACGCTCGCGCGCGTAAGCCGCCGCCTTCTCGACGAACCAGTAGCCGTCGCCGATGCACTCCGCGGCGATGAGCGAGCGCTCGGCGTTGAGGCCGTCGAGGATGTAGCGAAAGCCCAGCCCCTCTTCGCCGATGAGGTTCGCGGCCGGCACCTCGAGCGCGTCGAAGAAGAGCTCGTAGGTATCGTGGTTCACCATGTTGGCGATGGGCCGCGCCTCGAGCCCATGGCCGATGGCGGTGCGCAGGTCCACCAGGAAGAGCGACAAGCCCAGCGACTTGCGGGTCACTTGCGGCAGGGGCGTGGTGCGCGCGAGCAGCACCATGAGGTCCGAGTGCCCCACGCGCGAGATCCATACCTTTTGCCCGCTCACCACGTAGCGATCGCCGCGCCGCTCCGCGAAGGTCGAGATCGACGTGGTGTCGGTGCCCGCCGTGGGCTCGGTCACGCCCATGGACTGCAGGCGCAGCTCGCCCCTCGCGATGCGCGGCAGGTACTCGCGCTTCTGCTCCTGCGAGCCGTGGCGCAGCACGGTGCCCATGTTGTACATCTGGCCGTGGCATGCGCCGGCGTTGCCGCCGCAGCGGTTGATCTCCTCCATGATGACGGAGGCGGCGGCGAGGCCGAGGCCCGATCCGCCGTACTCCTCGGGGATCAGCGCCGCGAGCCATCCGGCGCGCGTGAGCGCCGCGACGAACTCGGTGGGATAGCCCTTGCGTGCATCGAGCTCCCGGAAATAGGCGGCCGGAAATTCCGCGCATACGGCGCGAACGCCCTCGCGGATTTCCGGGTAGCGGTCGTCCCGGCCGGCGATCACGAAGCGCCACCCCGGGCGATCCCGCGGGTCTCGCCGATTTTCATGACGTCGAAGGCATCGACGGGCAGGCCCGCGGCGGCGCGTTGCGTTGCGAGCAGCGCCGGCGGCTCGTCCATGGCCTCGTCGGTGAGGTTCTCGAAGGTGCCCCAGTGCATGCCGATCGCGCGGCTCGCCCGCACGTCGGCGCGGACCTCAAGGGCTTCGACCGGATCGACGTGCATGGTCTTCATGAACCAGCGCGGCGCGTACGCACCGATGGGGATCAGCGCCAGGTCGAAGGGACCCATGCGTTCGCCGATGTCCCTCGCGTCCTTCGAGTAACCGAGGTCGCCGGTGTGGAGGACCTTCAGCCCGCCGCCCTCGATGACCCATCCGCCCCATAGCGTCTTGTTCGTGTCCCAAAGCGTTCGCTTGCTCCAGTGCTGCACCGGCACGAGCGTGAACCGAAGAGGCCCCTCGGCGTGCGATTGCCACCAGTCGTATTCGGCCACGCGCGTGATGCCCAGGCCTGCGAACCAGGCCTTGAGCCCAAGGGGCACGAGGAAGAGCGGGCCGCCGCCGGGGCGTGCCGCGAGCGCCTTCACCGTCGCCACGTCGAGGTGGTCGTAGTGGTTGTGCGATACGAGGACCACGTCGATGCGCGGCAGCTCGTCGATCGCGATCGGAAGCGGCACGATGCGCCGGGGCCCCGCGAATCCGACCGGCGAGGCGCGCTCGGAAAATTGCGGGTCGACGATCACGTTCATGCCGGCCATTTGCAGCAGGAACGTCGAGTGGCCTATCCACGTCACGGTGGGCTCGGTGGTGTTCGCGCGCAACGCCGCGGCGTCGGCCTTCATGTGCGGGATCTTCCAGCCGCCCGGCGGCGGCTTGGGAACCCCGTCGCGAAGCTGTTCCCACTTCCACAACCAGAATCCGTCGTGGGTGTCGTGGCCGTAGTTGTTATGGAAGCGGCCACCCGACGAATGCGGCGGCACCGTCCCGTCGGAGGCGAGGGCGAAGATCGCGCAGCTGGCGCAGAACATGGTGGCGGCCAGTCTAGCGCGCGGCGATACCGGGGTGGGGGCGCTCATCGCGCCCTATTGTGCCCCCGCTATCCCTGCCGGCGGGGGCGGATCGAACTGCCGCTTCAGGCGCCGCGACGGTAGAAGTAGTAGTCGGCGTTGAACGCGACGCGCGACTCGGCGCCGTCGTTGTCGGGGTTGCAGCCGGTCGAGGGCGCAAGGCCGCCGCGGGTATTCACCCGCTGCATGCTGCTCACGTTGGCGAAGAGGCCGGTCTCGCCGATGGGTTGCGCCTGCGAGAGCGTCCACGGAAGCGCGCCCGCCGAGGACTGCGCCGCGCGCACGATGCCGGAGACGCTCGAACCGTCGTCCAGCGATTCCAGCAGGTTCGGCGTGGTCATTCGCGCGATCTCGTGGCTGCCGTCGTAGAGCGTGGCATCGGGCGCCACGTAGAACCAGGCGTATACGTCGGGGTTGGCGAGCGTCGCCTTGCACTGGTAGATCATGACGCCGTCGGCCGAGAGCACGAACGCGGCGCGCTCATTGGCCGCGGCGTGCAGGCTGGCGCCCAGGCCCTGCGGTTCCAGGAGCGCGAAGGCGGGCGTCGCGGCGAGGGCCGCGGCGAGGCAGGCGAAAACGAGGCGGGCACCCATGGCGGGTCCTCCGTTTGGGGGAGTCCTTCGGCAGACAGGGCGGCGGCCGGCCCGGTTCCGGAGCGCGGCCCGCCGTTCGGAGGGTAAAATCGGACGTCTTCGCGCGCCGGACCTGATCCATGCGGCTGTACATCAACGACGTCGCCGTCCGCGACGGCTTCCAGATCGAGAAGGCCTTCATCCCGACGCCCACCAAGGTCGAGGTGGTGAACCAGCTGTCGAGGACGGGCCTGCACAAGATCGAGGTGACCTCGTTCGTCTCGGCGAAGGCGGTCCCCGCGCTGGCCGATGCCAACGACGTGCTGGCCGGCATCGAGCGGGTCCCCGGCGTGACCTATGTCGCGCTCGTGCCGAACCTGCGCGGCGTGCACAACGCCACCGCCGCGCCGCGCCGTCCCGACGAGGTGAACGGCGTGGTGAGCGCCTCCGAAACGCACAATCGCGCAAACATCAACCGCACGCACGAGCAGTCGCTCGCCGACATGCCGGGCATGGTGAAGGCCGCGCACGAGGCGGGCCTGAAGATCAGCATGAGCCTCTCGACCACGTTCGGCTGTCCGTTCGAGGGCCACGTGCACGAGGACGTCGTGCTCGACTTCGTCGCGCGCTTCCGCGAAATGGGGTTCGACGGCATCTCGCTCGCCGACACCACCGGCATGGCCAACCCGCGCCAGGTCCGCGATCTCACCCGCAAGGTGCTCGAGCGCTTTCCCGCGCCCACCGAGACGTACTACACGCTGCACTTCCACAACACGCGTGGCATGGGGCTCGCCAACGTCGTGGCCGGGATCGAGGCCGGCGTGCGCTCCTTCGACGGGTCCATCTCCGGCCTGGGCGGCTGTCCGTTCGCCCCGGGCGCCACGGGCAATATCTGCACCGAGGACATGGTGAACATGCTCGAGGACATGGGTTACGACACGCGCGTGGACCTCGCGAAGCTGCTCGCCGTCGCGCGGCGCATTCCCTCGGTCGTCGGTCACGACGTGCCGGGGCAGGTGATGAAGGCGGGCCAGACACTCGAGCTGCACGATCCCCCGGAGGTCCTGCGCAGCTAGCGCGGCGATTTTCCAGGGCTTACCCAAAAAAAGGAGGAGGAGCAATGAAGCGGTTCATCGCACGCTTGGCGGCGTTTCTCGTCGGCCTCGCATTCGTGACAGGCGCCGCGGCGCAAGCGCCCGAGAAGACGAAGGTCACCATCGCCGTGGGCGGGAAGAACCTGTTCTACTACCTGCCGCTCACGGTCGCCGAGCGCAAGGGCTACTTCAAGGACGAGGGCCTGGAGGTCGAGATCCCGGACTTCGCGGGTGGCGCCAAGGCGCTCCAGGCGCTGGTCGGCGGAAGCGCCGACATGGTTTCGGGCGCCTACGAGCACACCATCAACATGATGGCCAAGCACCAGCCCATCAAGGCGGTCGTGCTGCAGGCGAAGTTCAGCTCCATGGCGCTCGCGATGTCGAAGGAGCGAGCCGCGAAGTACCACGGCGCGAGGGACCTGAAGGGATGGAAGATCGGCGTGACCGCGCCGGGCTCTTCCACCAACATGTACATCAACAACCTCCTCGTGAAGGACGGCCTCAAGCCCTCGGACGTCTCGATCGTCGGCGTGGGCACGAGCGCCGGTGCGTTCGCAGCGCTGGACAAGGGCGAGATCGACGGCCTCGTGAACCTCGACCCGGTCCTCACGCAGCTCGAATCGACCGGCAAGTTCGTGGTGGTCTCCGACACGCGCACCGAGAAGGGCATGAAGGACGTCTACGGCGGCGACTACATGGCCTCCGTGATCTACGTGACCGACGAATACATCAAGAAGAACCCGAACACGGTCCAGGCCGTCGTGAACGCGATGGTGCGCGCGGACAAGTGGATCGCGAAGGCCACGCCGCAGCAGATCGTCGACCTCATGCCCAACGAGTTCAAGGCAGCCAACCCGTCGCTCTACAAGGAGGGGCTGCTGAAGAACATGATCGGCTACTCCGAGAACGGCGAGATGTCGCTCAAGGCGGCCGAGAACGTCTACAAAGTCCTGCGCCAGTTCGAGCCATCGGTGATGAACGCGGGAAAGATGGACCTGAGCCAGACGTTCGACAACTCGTTCGTGAAGAAGGCCAACGCCAAGTACAAGTGAACGCCGTCGAGCTCGACCGCATCACGTGCACGTTCGCCGGTGCGCGCGGCTCGTACACGGCGGTGAAGGACGTGGCGCTCACCATCGGCGAGGGCGAGTTCGTCTCGGTGGTGGGCCCGACGGGATGCGGCAAGTCGACGCTCCTCAACGTGACGGCGGGGCTGCTGCGGCCCTCGTCGGGAACGATGCGGGTCTTCGGCGAACCGCTCTCCGGCATCAACCGCAAGGCCGGATACATGTTCCAGGCCGAGGCGCTGATGCCCTGGAGGAGCGCGCTCGCCAACGTCGTCGCGGGGCTCGAGTTCCGCGGTATCGCTCGCGGCGAAGCGCGCCACCGCGGCGAGGAGTGGCTCGAGCGTGTGGGCCTCGCAGGATTCGGCGACCGCTTTCCGCACCAGATGTCGGGCGGCATGAGGAAGCGCGCGTCGCTCGCCCAGATGCTGATCCTCGATCCGCAGATCCTGCTGATGGACGAGCCCTTCTCCGCGCTCGACGTGCAGACCCGAAGCCTCATGGAAAACGAGCTCCTCGAGCTCTGGAGCGCGGACAGGAAGAGCGTCGTCTTCATCACCCACGACCTCGAGGAAGCCATCTCGCTTTCCGATCGTGTCGTCGTGTTGTCCGCCGGCCCCGCCACCCACCCCATCGGGGAATTCGCCATCGACCTGCCGCGCCCGCGCGACGTGGCGGAGATCCGGCTCACGCCGCGCTTCATCGAGCTCTACGACCGAATCTGGCGCGCGATGAAGGAGGAAGTGCTGAAGGGTTATGCGCAGACCCGCAACCGGGTGAGCGCGTGAGGCGCCGCCTCTGGATCGTGCAGCTCTTCCTCCTCCTCGCGATCTTCGGCGCGTGGCAGCTTCTCACGCAGCCCGGGCTGCTGCCGCCCGTCTTCTGGGACAACCCCGACCGCGCCGCCTTCTTCTTCGGCGAGCCGGTCAGGATCTTCAAGGTGATCTGGGAATGGTTCGCCGGCGGCGCGATCTACCAGCACCTCTGGGTCACCCTCGAGGAGACCGCGCTCGCCTTCGGGATCGGCGCGGCGCTCGGCCTCGCGATGGGCCTCTGGCTGGGGCTCTCGCCCATGGCCTCCGCGCTTTTCGATCCGTACATCATCGCGGCCAATGCCATGCCGCGCGTCGTGCTGGCGCCCATCTTCATGGTGTGGTTCGGGCTGGGCATCTGGTCCAAGGTGGCGCTGGGCGTGACGCTCGTCTTCTTCATCGTCTTCTTCAACGTGTACCAGGGCGTGAAGGAAGTAAGCCCCGTCGTGCTCAACAACACGATCATGTTGGGCGCCAACCGCCGCCAGCTCCTGCGCCACGTGTACTTGCCTTCGGCCACGTCGTGGGTGTTCTCGAGCCTGCACGTCTCGGTCGGCATGGCCTTCGTGGGCGCGGTGGTGGGCGAGTATCTCGGCTCCGCGAAGGGCGTGGGCTACCTCATCCAGCAGGCCGAGGGTGCGTTCGACATCAACACGGTGTTCGCGGGAATCCTCGTGCTCACGGCCTTCGCGCTGGTGCTCGACTTCGCCGTGGGCGCCACGGAAAAGCGGCTGCTCGTGTGGCGGCCTTCACAAGCCGATACGGAGCAACTCTGACATGAACCGCCTTCTTCTCGCACTCACCTTCACTCTTGCCGCGGGCACCGCGTTCGCGCAGGAATCCGCGCCGTGCCCGAAGGAGCTGCCCGCCGATGCCCAATGCTGGAACGGGCGCGACGCGAACGGCGCCTACTACTGGATCGCGAAGCCCCGCGAGTGGAACGGGGTTCTCGTCGTGCATTCGCACGGCGGCCCGCGCACCACGAAGGTGAAGCCCGACAGCGAAGTGGAGGACCTCGACCGGTTCGCCGTCATCGTGAAGCGCGGTTTCGCCATGGCGGCGTCGAGCTATCGCGAGGGCGGCTACCTCGGTATCGCCACCGCCGCCGAGGACTCGGAGAACCTGCGCAAGCTCTACGTGGAGAAGTTCGGGAAGCCTCGCCGCACGATCGCGCATGGCCAGTCGTGGGGCGGAGGCGTCACCGCCTATCTCGTGGAACGATACGGCCCGCAACCGGGAAGCTACGACGGCGCGATGCTCACGAGCGGCCTCGTCGCCGGCAATGCCGACGCGTACGGCTATCGTGCCGACCTGCGCGCGGTCTACCAGTACTACTGCCACAACCATCCGCGCCCGGGCGAGCCCCAGTACCCGGTGTGGATGGGGCTTCCGCCCGACTCGCAGATGAAGAGCGCGGACCTCGTGGCGCGAGTCGACGAGTGCACCGGAGTGCGCACGCCGAAGGAGAAACGCACCGAGGCGCAGAAGAAGAACCTCGCCAACATCCTCGATGTGATCCACATCCAGGAGAAGAGCCTCGTCGGCAACATGAGCTGGTCCACGTTCCTCTTCCGCGACATCGTCTCGAGGCTCGGCGGCAAGAACCCGTTCACCAACGAGCGCGTGCGCTACGCCGGCTCCGACGACGACGAGGCGCTGAACAAGGGCGTGGCGCGCTTCGCCGCCGATCCCGGGGCCGAGCGCAAGTTCGCCTCCGACGGGAAGCTCACCGGCAAGCTTCCGATCCCGGTCCTCACGATGCACGCCATCGACGACCCCACCGTGTTCGTCGAGCAGGATGCGCACTATCGCAGCGTCGTGGATGCCGCGGGGAGCGGCGATCGCCTCGTGCAGACGTGGACGCATGAATCCGAGCACAGCTACCTTTCGAGCCCCGAGTACGCGGCGCAGCTGGAGGCGCTGATGGACTGGATCGACAAGGGCGAGAAGCCGACGGTGCAGAAGGTCATGGCGTTGTGCGACAAGTTCTCCCGGGACTACGATGGCGGCTGCCACTACGCCCCCGACTTCAAGCCCAAACCCCTCGAGAGCCGCGAGTATCCGCGATGAGCCATTCCCACGACGATGAGCCGCACTGGAAGCACGATGGGGTGCGAGTCGTTCGCGGTTCCGACCTCGACTCCAACGTCCCGCAGACCCAGGGCATGTCGCGCGCGGCGGCGATCAATTTCGCCCGCGTGGGCGCCGAGAAGATCTGGGCGGGCACGGTGCATATCCACGCGAATGCGAAGACCGGCGCGCACCATCACGGCCCGGTGGAGAGCGTGATCTACGTGGTGAAGGGCAAGGCGCGCATGCGCTGGGGCGAGAAGCTCGA
The DNA here is from genome assembly GCA_036271595.1 of Usitatibacter sp. Lineage (GTDB taxonomy): Bacteria > Pseudomonadota > Gammaproteobacteria > Burkholderiales > Usitatibacteraceae > Usitatibacter. Next base: position 66,622 of record DATBAI010000004.1, on the reverse strand, counting down.
GTACACGGCCGAAGCGGGCCCGGGCGACTTCATCTGGGTGCCGCCCTTCGTCCCGCACCAGGAGATCAACGCGAGCCGCGACGAGGTGCTGGAGTGCGTGCTGCTCCGGAGCGGCCAGGAGCCCGTCGTGGTGAACCTCGACATCCCGGTGGTCGAGAAGCCCGAGGAAGTCTTCTGGGTGGACAACATCCACCCGCATCCCGAGAAGGGCTGCTAGCCGCCCTTGCGCGGCTTGGCCGCGCGCCCCGCGAGCATCGAATCGAGCAGCGCATCGGGCACGAGCTTCAGGACCCGCCCGACGATCGCCATCTGCCAGGGGACGACGGCGAAGGTGGTCCCGCTCGCGATCGCGCGCGCGATTCGGCGCGCGGCATCGTCGGCCTCGAGGATGAAGGGCATGGGATACGGATTCTTCGCGGTCATCGGCGTACGGATGAAGCCCGGGCAGACGGTGCAGACACCGACACCCGTGCCGTGCAGCTCGATGCGCAGCGATTCGAGATAGCTGATCGCCGCCGCCTTGGACGCCGAGTAGGCCGAGGCGCCCGGCAACCCGCGGAACCCCGCCACGGAGGCGATGCCGGCGAGCGTTCCGCTGCGCCGCGCGCGCATCGCCGCGACGAACGGATGGAACGTATTCACGATGCCGACCACGTTCGTGTCCATGATCTCGCGGAACGTCGCGGTATCCTCCGCGATCTCGGTGCTCGTGCCGTGCGAGATGCCCGCGTTGGCGATGACGACATCGGGCGCGCCGTGGCGGGCGATGAAATCCTCGCCGGCCGCCTTCATCGCGGCGGCGTCGCACACGTCCGCCGGGTAAACGGCCACGGTCGACGAGAGGGAAGACGCGAGGCGCGAGATCGCGGCTTCGCGGCGAGCCACCAACCCGAGCGTCGCGCCCTGGGCGGCGTAATGCCTTGCAAGCGCCTCACCGATGCCGCTGGAGGCGCCGGTGAGGAAGACCTTCACGTCACTTCTTCTTCGTCGGGGCTGCCGCGGCCGCGTGCGCTCCCGCACCCGCCTTGCGCTCGGCGGCGATCATCTGGTCGACGGCGCCCATGATCCTGTCCTCGCCGCCGGCCTCTTCCGGGCCCGTGGCGAACTTGCCATCCACGATCACGCGCGGTACGCCATCCACCTTGTATGCGACGGTGAGCTGGTTGGCACGCTTCAGCTTGGAATCGACGCTGAAGGACTTCTCGACGTCATGGTACTTGGCCGGATCGACGCCGTTCTGCTTCAGCCACTCGTCCAGGACCTTCGGGCTCTTGAGGTTCTTGTTGTCCTTGTGGATCGCGTCGAAGACCTTGTCGTGCAGCGAGTCGACGAGGTTCATCGCCTCGAGCGTGTAGAAGATCTTGGCGTCCGGCGCCCACGCAGCGCTCGGCAGCGCGTGCACGCGCTTGAAGTCGACGTCCGCGGGCTTGTTCTTGAGCCACGCGTTGAGGGAGGGCTCGAGGCGATAGCAGTGCGGGCAGCCGTACCAGAAGAACTCGATCACCTCGATCTTGCCGTTGCCTTCGGTGGGCTGCGGCGGCTCGAGCTTTGTGTACGGTAAGCCCGCTTGCGCCCAGGCGCCGAGGGCGGCGAAGGCGAACACGGTGGCGATGCGGGAGAAGAAGCGGGATGCGTTCATTGGGCTTTTTCCTCAGGGATTCTTCGAATCCTCGTTGATGCGGATGATGGCGGCGCCGACGCCGTTCTGGGACAGCGCGGACTTGATGCGGTTCGCGTCGTCGAGGCTCTGGTAGGGCCCGAGGCGAACACGGTAGAGCTTGCCCTTGTCGGCGATGTCGACCGAGCGCACCGAGGCCTCCAGGCCCGTGAATGCGATCTTCGCCTTCAAATTGTCCGCTTCCTTCTCGTCGGTGAATGCGCCGGCCTGGAGCCAGTACACGTCGCCCGAATGGGGCTTGGGCGAGGCGGGCGAGGAGCCGGGCCTGGGCACGGCGGCCGGCGCGGGCGTCGGGGCCGACGCCGTCTTCGGCGCGGGCTTCTCCGTGTCCTTGTCGCCGGGAAGGATGTTGTAGAACTCGAAGCGCGGGCGCTCGCTCTTGGCGGGCGTCTTGTCGTTCGCCGGCTTGGCGGCCTTCGCGGCATCCTCGGCGGCCTTCGCCGCGCTGGGCGGCGGTGCCGGTTGCGCGGGCGCGATCTTCGAGGTGATCTCGGGGGCCTTGCCCTTCTCGACGAACGGGTTGGCGAGGCGGTTCAGCCACAGCGCGACGGCGAGCGAGATCACGATCCCCAGCAGCAGGCCGATGATCATGCCGAGCAGCAGCGGGTGGCTCAGCTTCGAGTCGTTGCCGCGCGACGAGGGCGAATCCTTGTAGTCCTTGGGCATCACATTCTCTCGGGAGCGCTCACGCCGAGCACCGCGAGCCCGTTGCCGAGCACCTGTCGTGCCGCGGCGACGAGCGCCAGGCGCGCGAGCTTCACGCTCTCGTCGTCGACCAGGAAGCGCTCGGCATTGTAGTAGGTATGCAGGCGCGCCGCCACGTCGTCGTGGAGGTAGTACGTGAGGTAGTGGGGCGCGGCCTCGCTCGCGGCGCGCTCGAGCACGGCGGGGAATTCGGCGAGCGATTGCGCGAGCGCGGCCTCGTAGGGCGAGACGAGCGGCGCGAGGTCGGCGCCCGCGAGCGATGCCGGGTCGCCGCCCCACTCGCGCAGCACGCTGCATACACGGGCATGCGCGTACTGCACGTAGTACACCGGGTTCTCGTCGGACTGGCTCTTCGCGAGCTCGATATCGAAGAGGAGCTCGGTCTCGAGGGTGCGCATCAGGAAGAAGTAACGAACGGCGTCGCGGCCCACCTCGTCCACGAGGTCGCGCACGGTCACGTAGTCGCCGGCGCGCTTGGACATCTTCACCTCCTCGCCGCCGCGCATCACCTTCACCATCTTGTGCAGCGCGTAGCCCGGGTATCCCTCGGGGATGCCCAGGTGAAGGGCCTGCAGGCCCGCGCGAACGCGGGACACGGTCGAGTGGTGGTCCGCGCCCTGCACGTTCAGCACGTGCGCGAAGCCGCGCCGGTACTTGTCGAGGTGATACGCGACATCGGGCACGAAGTACGTGTACGTGCCGTCGGACTTGCGCATCACCCGATCCTTGTCGTCGCCGAATTCGGTGGTGCGAAGCCAGAGCGCGCCTTCGCCCTCGTAGGTGTGCCCCGCCTTCTCCAGCAGGCGTACGGTCTCGTCGACCTTGCCGTCCGTATAGAGCGAGCTTTCGAGGAAGTAGGAGTCGAAATCCACGCCGAAGGCGCGCAGGTCGAGGTCCTGCTCGTTGCGCAGGTATTCCACGGCGAACTTGCGGACCTGGTCGAGCTCTTCGCCCGCCACGTCGCCGAAGTGCGCCGCCGCATATTCCCGCGCGATCTCGCGGATGTACTCGCCGTGGTATCCGTCCTTCGGCATCTCCGCGGCGAGGCCGCGCTGCTCACGCAGCCGCGCCTGCACCGAAAGCGCGAGGTTCGCGATCTGGTTGCCGGCGTCGTTGTAGTAGAACTCGCGCGTCACTTCCCAGCCCTGGCACTCGAGGAGCGACGAGATGGCATCGCCCAGCGCCGCCTGGCGGCCGTGCCCCACGTGCAGCGGGCCGGTGGGATTGGCCGAGACGAACTCCACCATCATCTTGCGCCCCGCGCCTACATCGGCGCGCCCGTAGGCGCTGCCTTCGCGATGGATCGCGGGCACGATCGCGAAGCGCGCCGCGCGGGAAAGCGTGAGGTTGATGAAGCCGGGGCCGGCGATGTCGGCGCGCTCGATCTCCGCCACCTTGCCCAGCGCGGCGACGATGGCCTCGGCCGCCTCGCGAGGCTTGCGGCCCACGCGCTTGGCGAGCTGCAGCGCCACGTTGGTCGCGAAGTCGCCATGCTCGGGATTTCTCGGGCGGTCCAGCTCGACCACGCCGACCTCGGTGCCGGGAAACGCGTTGGCAACGGCATCCCGGACGAGGGCCGCGAGGCGTGTTTTCGAATCGGGGGGAGGCACGAAGGGAAGCGATGTTGCAAACCTCCATTATACGGTGCCCCGCCTGCTAGACCTCCTGCGGATCCACGTCGAGGGACCAGCGCACGCGCCGCTCCTGGCTCGCGTCGAGCGAGGCCTTCCACCCGTTCAGGAACGATTGCAGCGTGGCGCGCGAGGCCGAGCGCAGCAGGAGCTGCGCGCGCTCGAAGCCCGCCTTGCGCTCGAGCGTGGGCGCCACCGCGTCGAACACCTCGACGGCGAGCTTCTCGCGCGCCGCCGCGCGCCGTGCCGTGCGCGCCGCGTCTTTCACGAACGCCATCGCCTCGCCGGATTTCTTCGACTCGGCGCGAAGGAGCGCGAGGTAGGAAAACGGCGGGAAGCCCGCCATGCGGCGCTCGTCCAGCGCGGCGCGCGCGAAGCGCTCGTAGTCCTGGAGCGCGACCGCCGCATAGAGCGGATGCCCCGGGAAATCGGTCTGGAGCAGCACTTCGCCGCGCCGCGCCCCGCGCCCCGCGCGGCCGGCGACCTGCACGAGCTGCGCGAAGAGCCGTTCGGCCGCCCGGAAGTCGGCGCTGAAGAGCGCGCTGTCGCAGTCGAGCGCGCCCACCAGCGTGAGCTTCGGATAGTCGTGGCCCTTGGCGAGCATCTGCGTGCCGATGAGGATGTCCACTTCCCCCTCGCGCACCTTGCCGAGCACGCCCGCGAGGGCGCCGCGCCGCGAGGTGCTGTCGCGATCCACGCGTTCGATGCGGGCCTCGGGGAACGCCTCGCGCAGCGCCTGCTCGACCCTCTGGGTTCCATGCCCGACGGGCGCCAGGTCCGCCGCGCCGCAGTTGGGGCAGGCGACCGGCACGCGTTCGCGGTGGCCGCAGTGGTGGCAGCGCAGCTCGCGGGCTTCGCGGTGCAGGACGAGGTTCGCGGTACAGCGGCTGCACGTCGAATGCCACGTGCAGGCACGGCAGAACAGCACCGGTGCGTAGCCGCGGCGGTTCACGAACACGAGCGACTGTTCCTTCGCCGCCAGGCGCCGGCCGATCGCCTGCTTCAACGCGAAGGTGAGGCCCTCCTGCGGGCGGTCGGCACGCGTGTCGACGGTCTTCACGTCCGGGAGCACGGCTCCGGAGACCGCGCGCTCGCCGAGGATAGCGACCGCGTAGTGCGCGTCGAGCGCGTGCTGGAAGCTTTCCAGCGACGGCGTGGCCGAGCCCATGACGATCGGGATGCCCAGGCGCTGGGCGCGCAGCACCGCAACGTCGCGCGCCGAATAGCGCAGCCCCTCCTGTTGCTTGTACGAGAGGTCCTGCTCCTCGTCCACCACGATGAGCCCCAGGTCGCGGAACGGCATCAAGACGGCAAGCCGCGTGCCCAGCACGATGCGCGCCTCGCCGGACTGGGCGGCGAGCCAGCTTCGCGCGCGTTCCCCCTCGTTCAAGTGGCTATGGGCGGCCGCGAGATTCTCCTCGCCGAAGCGCTCGCGGATCTGGGCCTCGAGCTGGGGCGTGAGGCCGATTTCGGGCACGAGCAGCAGCGCCTGGCGTCCGCGTTCCATCGCCTCGGCGATGAGGCGCAGGTACACCTCGGTCTTGCCGCTGCCGGTCACGCCGCGCAGCAGGACGGGATGGAACCGGTCGAAGCCTTCGAGGCAGGTGCGCACCGCGGCCTGCTGCGCCTGGGTGAGCTCGTGCGACATTTCCGCCGAGGCGGGAACCGGGCCCGGTTGCGCGTGCGCTTTGGCGGGATCCCCGTCTTCACGGGGATGACGCGGATGACGCGGATGAGGCGGATGAGCCGGATGAGCCGGATGAGGCGGATGAGGCGGCTGGCCCGGCGCCTTCAGGGCCCTTCGGCTCACCTGGCGAAGCCGCGCGGGAAGCGCGGCGCCGGCGACCTCGCCCAGGGCGCGGTGGTAGTAGCGGGCGCAGAAATCGAAGAGGTCGAGGTCGGGTTGGCCCAGGCGCGGCACGTCCGGGACGACGCTTTCGATCGCCTTCAGGCGTCCCTCGGCGATTTCGGAGCCGGCGGCCCTTTCGATCGCCACGCCGACCTTCCGGGTGCGTCCGAAGGGCACCACCACGAGGCTTCCCGGGGCCGGATCCAGGCCCTCCGGCACGCGAAAATCGAAGAGGCTTTCGAGAGGCATATCGAGCGCCACGCGGACGATCGGAAGGCCCTCAGCAGGCGTGGCCGGCACTGTGGATAACTCTGTGAATACGTACATTTCCAAATGTCAGCGCGCCGCGGATCGCCGTGAACTCGCTTTGGATGCTGCGTCGCGTCAGCCCGTAAGCTCCTGTTTCTAAAGGCTTCCTGGGAAGCGCGTCCTCGGGCGCAATAAAAGGGCCCGGAAAGGCGCGGCAACGCCCGGCATGTGAATAAGCAATCACATCCACGCAAATATTTTTCTTGACACGCTTCAGGGTGCGTGAGCCCCGAGGCGGTGCGCGTGGACCGCATCGACGAGCGCGCCGACGTGCTCGGGCAGCGTGTACCGCGAGACCCCATGGCCGAGGTTGAAGACGTGCCCGGGACCCGGGCCGAAGGCGTCCAGGATGGCACGCGCCTCGCGCCCGATGGCCTCCGGCGGGGCGAAAAGGACGTTGGGATCCAGGTTTCCCTGGAGCGCCACGCGCCGTCCCACGCGCTCCCTTGCCGATGCGATGCTCATGGTCCAGTCGATGCCCAGCGCGTCGGCGCCGCTTCCGGCCATGGCCTCCAGCCACAGGCCGCCCCCCTTCGTGAAGAGGATGCGCGGCACGATGCGGCCCTCGTGGCTGCGCGTGACCCCTTCCAGGACGCGTTTCGAATAGTCGAGCGAAAACTCGCGGAACGCCGCGTCGGCGAGGACCCCGCCCCAGGTATCGAAGAGCATCACCGCCTGCGCGCCCGCCGCGATCTGCGCGTTCAGGTACTGCGTGACCGCGCGTGCATTCACGTCGAGGATGCGGTGCAGCAGCGCGGGCTGGGCGTACAGCATCGACTTCACCAGGCGGAAGTCGTCGCTGCCGCCGCCCTCCACCATGTAGCAGGCGAGCGTGAAGGGGCTTCCCGAGAATCCGATCAGCGGGACGCTGCCGTCCAGCTCGCGACGCGTGAGCGCGATCGCGTCGAAGACGTAGGCGAGCCTCTCCAGCGCCGGGGGCTCCAGCGCGCGGATGGCGCCCTCGTCGCGCAGCGGCCGCTCGAAGCGCGGGCCCTCGCCGTCGACGAAGTGCAGCCCCAGGCCCATGGCGTCGGGCACGGTGAGGATGTCGGAGAAGATGATCGCGGCGTCGAGCGCGAAGCGCCGCAGCGGCTGGAGCGTCACCTCGCAGGCGAGCTCGGGCGTCTGCGCGAGCTTGAGGAAGCTGCCCGCACGCTTGCGCGTCTCGTTGTACTCGGGAAGGTAGCGGCCCGCCTGGCGCATGATCCAGACCGGCGTGTAGGTCGTCGCCTCGCGCATCAGGGCGCGCAGCAGCGTGTCGTTTCGCATGGGCGCGATTTTCTCACGCCGCCGTCAGAGCGAGCGATCGAGGAAGGCCTGGATCGCCGCGTCGTAGCGTGGATCGATGGAAAGGTCGGTATGGCCGTAGCCGTGCAGCACGAGCCGCTCGATGGGCCCGCCCCAGAGGCTCGCGAGGCGCTCCGACTGCGACGGCGGGACAAGAGTGTCCGCATCGCCGATGAGCACGAGGGCCGGCATGCGAAGCGCGGGAGCGCGCGCCGCCGAGTCGAACGGATGACGCATGAGCCGGGCCACGGGGAGCCACCGGTAGTGGGCCTGCGCGACCTCGAGCGCGCTCGAGAAGGGCGACGTGAGGACCACGCAGCGCGGCGGCCGCGCGGCGGCTACCTGCACCGCGACGCCCGTGCCCAGGCTTCGCCCGTGGATCGCGATGCGCCGCGTATCGAGATCGCCGCGATTGGCCGCCCAATCGACGATCGCGATGCCGTCGGCGACGAGCGCCTTCTCGGAGGGCGTTCCACCGCTGTCGCCGTAACCCCGGTAGTTCACGAGCAACACCGCGCGCTCCCCGTAGGTGCGCTCCGCCTCGCCGGCGAACGAGGTCACCTCTTCGGCATTTCCGCCGAGATAGACGACGAGCGGAGGCTTCGCGACCGGGGGGATGACGAGCGCGCCCGCGAGCACCGTGCCGTCGGCGGCATCGATGCGCACCTCCTCCAGCTTCCAGCCCGCCGGGGCCACGGGCGGCGCGGCCACGGCGCGCGGATAGAAGAGGAGCTTCTCCTGGAACGCCCACGTGAGGAGGATCGCGGCGGCATAGCCGACGGCCGCGACGAGGGCGAAGAGCGTGAGGGCCGTGATCGAACGGCTCGTCAACGAGGGAGGTCGGAGCTTCCCATCAGGAAGGCGTCGACCTCCCGCGCGCATTGGCGTCCCTCGCGGATCGCCCATACCACCAGGGACTGGCCGCGGCGCATGTCGCCGGCGGCGAACACCTTCGGCACGCTGGTGGCGTAGCAGCCGGTACCGTCGGTGGTGGCGCGCACGTTGCCGCGCGGATCCTTCTCCACGGCGAGCTGCTCGATCATGCCCTCGTGCACCGGGTGGACATAGCCCATGGCGAGCAGCACGAGCTGCGCCGGCAGCGTGAACTCGCTCCCCGCGACCTCGCGCATCTTCGTCGCGCCCTTGTCGTCCTTCACCCATTCGACATGGCACGCGGTGAGGCTCTCCACCTTGCCGTCCTTCCCCTGGAACGACTTCGTGGCCACGGCGAAATCGCGCCCGGCGCCTTCCTCGTGCGAGGAGGACGTGCGCAGCTTGAGCGGCCAGTAGGGCCACGTGAGCGGCTTGTTTTCGTGATCGGGCGGCTGCGGCATGAGCTCGAAGTTGACCACCGAGGCCGCGCCCTGGCGGATCGAGGTGCCGATGCAGTCGCTGCCCGTATCGCCGCCGCCGATCACGATCACGTGCTTGCCCGTGGCGAGCACCTGGTTCGCCACCGGATCGCCCGCGACCTTGCGGTTCTGCTGCGGCAGGAAATCCATCGCGAACATGACGCCCGCGAGATCGCGGCCGGGCACCGGGAGCTCGCGCGGCTGCTCCGATCCGCCGGTGAGCGCGATGGCATCGAATTTCTCGAGCAGGTCGCGCGCGGGGAGCGCCGCTCCGACGTGCGCATTGGTGCGGAAGCTCACGCCCTCGGCCGCCATCTGCTCCATGCGCCGGTCGATGAGCTGCTTCTCCATCTTGAAATCGGGAATGCCGTAGCGCAGCAGGCCGCCGATGCGATCGTTCTTCTCGAAGAGCGTCACGTCGTGGCCGGCGCGCGCGAGCTGCTGCGCGCACGCCATGCCCGCGGGGCCGGAGCCCACCACGGCGACCTTCTTCCCGGTCTTGCGGGGCGGCACCTGCGGCGCGACCCACCCTTCCGCGAAGCCCTTGTCCACGATCGCCTGCTCGATGGACTTGATCGCGACCGGGTCGGCGTTGATGTTGAGGACGCACGCCGCCTCGCACGGCGCGGGGCACACACGCCCGGTGAATTCGGGAAAGTTGTTGGTCGAGTGCAGGACCTCCAGCGCGGAGCGCCAGTTGTCGCGGTAAACGAGGTCGTTCCAGTCCGGGATGATGTTGTTCACCGGGCAGCCGGTCTGGCAGAAGGGGATGCCGCAGTCCATGCAGCGCGCGCCCTGGCGGCTCATCTCGTCGTCGGGTAGCGCCCGCACGAACTCCTTGAAGAAGCGCACGCGCTCGACGACCGGCGTGTAGGCGCGGTCGCGCCGCTCGATCTCCATGAACCCGGTGATTTTTCCCATGATTCCTAGGTGCGTGCGCGTTCCGGCCGGGTTCCCGTCTCCACGGGAATGACTTTTCGCGCCTGCTCCTCGGCCATCTCGCCCAGCGCACGGCGGTACTCGAGCGGCATCACTTTCACGAATTTCGGGAGGTACGCGGCCCAGTTCTCGAGCACCCGGCGCGCGCGCTCGCTGCCGGTGTACAGCAGATGGTGCTGGATGAGGGCCTTCAGCGTCGTGTCGTCGTGGCCCGCGAGATGGTCGATCTTCACCTTGCCGTGCGTCTCCAGCTCCGCCGTGGCCCCATCGGCGGCGGCCGCGGTCTCCTCGTCGGGGATGGGCTCGAGGTCCACCATCGCGAGGTTGCAGCGCTGCGTGAAGTCGCCCTCCTCGTCGAGCACGTAGGCGATGCCGCCCGACATGCCCGCGGCGAAGTTGCGCCCGGCCTTGCCGAGCACGACGACGGTTCCGCCGGTCATGTACTCGCAGCCGTGGTCGCCCACGCCTTCGACGACGGCGGTGGCGCCGGAATTACGCACGCAGAAGCGCTCGCCGGCCACGCCCCGGAAGTACGCCTCGCCGCTGATCGCGCCGTACATGACGGTGTTGCCGACGATGATGTTCTCCTCGGCGATGATCGGGCTCTGCTCGGGCGGATAGATCACGAGGCGCCCGCCGGAAAGCCCCTTGCCGACGTAATCGTTGGCGTCGCCCTCGAGCTCGAAGGTCACGCCGTGGGCGAGCCATGCGCCGAAGCTCTGGCCGGCGGTGCCGTTGAACTTCACGTGGATCGTGTCCTCGGGCAGCCCCGCGTGGCCGTAGCGCTTCGCGACCTCGCCCGAAAGCATCGCACCCACCGTGCGGTTGCGGTTGTAGATGCGGCTCGTGAATTGCACCGGGCGTTTGGTGGCGAGCGCGCCGGCCGCCTGGGCGATCAGCTCGTGGTCGAGCGCTCTCTCGAGCCCGTGGTCCTGCGACTCCGCGTGGTGGAGCGCCACCTCGGGACCCACTTGCGGGCGATGGAAGAGCCGCGAGAAGTCGAGGCCGCGCGCTTTCCAGTGCTCGATGCCACGGCGCACGTCGAGAAGGTCCACGCGCCCCACCATCTCGTCGAAGCTGCGCAGCCCGAGCTTCGCCATGTATTCGCGCACTTCCTCGGCCACGAAGAAGAAATAGTTGATGACGTGCTCGGGCTTGCCCTCGAACTTGCGGATCAGCTCGGGATCCTGTGTCGCGATGCCGACCGGGCACGTGTTGAGGTGGCACTTGCGCATCATCACGCAGCCTTCCACCACCAGCGGCGCGGTGGCGAACCCGAATTCGTCGGCGCCCAGCAGCGCTCCGATCACCACGTCGCGACCGGTCTTCATCTGGCCGTCGGCCTGGACCGAGATGCGCCCGCGCAGCTTGTTCAGCACCAGCGTCTGCTGCGTTTCGGCAAGCCCGATCTCCCAGGGGCTGCCCGCGTACTTGATCGAAGAAAGCGGGGAAGCTCCAGTGCCGCCGTCGTTGCCCGAGATCGTCACGTGGTCGGCCTTCGCCTTGGCGACACCCGCGGCCACCGTGCCCACGCCGATCTCGCTCACGAGCTTCACGGAAACCCGCGCGGCGGGATTCACGTTCTTGAGGTCGTGGATCAGCTGCGCCAGATCCTCGATCGAGTAGATGTCGTGGTGCGGAGGCGGCGAGATGAGGCCCACGCCCGGGACCGTGTGGCGCACCTTGGCGATGTACTTCGAGACCTTGTGGCCGGGAAGCTGGCCGCCCTCGCCGGGCTTCGCGCCCTGCGCCATCTTGATCTGGAGGTCGGAGGCATTCACCAGGTACTCGGTGGTCACGCCGAAGCGCCCTGCCGCAACCTGCTTGATCGCGGAGCGCATGGAATCCCCATTGGCGAGCGGGATGTAGCGCTGCGGATCCTCGCCGCCCTCGCCGGTATTGGACTTGCCGCCGATGCGGTTCATCGCGATGGCGAGCGTCGAGTGCGCCTCGTGGGAGATCGAGCCCAGCGACATCGCGCCGGTCGCGAAGCGCTTCACGATGTCCTTCGCGGGCTCGACTTCCTCGATGGGGATCGGGGCGGGGGATTCGCGCAGGCTGAAGAGCCCGCGAAGCGTGAGGAGCTTCTCGCCCTGCTCGTTGATGAGGCGCGCGTATTCCTTGTACGTCGAGAAGCTGTTGGCGCGCGCCGCGTGCTGGAGCTTGGCGATGGAATCCGGCGTCCACATGTGCGCCTCCCCGCGGACTCGGTAGGCGTACTCGCCGCCGGGATCGAGCTGGTCGCGGTAGAGCGGCGCGTCGGAATAGGCTAGCCGGTGAAGGCGAACCGCCTCCTCGGCGACCTGCGCGAGGCCGATGCCTTCGACCGCGGTCGCCGTGCCGGTGAAGTAGCGCTCGACGAAGTCGTCCGAGAGGCCCACGGCCTCGAAGATCTGGGCGCCGCAGTACGACTGGTACGTGGAGATGCCCATCTTGGACATCACCTTGAGCATGCCCTTGCCGATCGCCTTGATATAGCGCTTCACGACCTCCTTGTCGTCCACCTTCTGCGGCAGGCCGTCCTTGATGTCGAGCAGCGTCGCGAATGCGACATTCGGGTGGATCGCTTCGGCCCCGAACCCCGCGAGGCAGGCGAAGTGGTGCACCTCTCGCGCGCTGCCGGTCTCGACGACCAGCCCGCAGCGGGTGCGAAGGCCCGCGCGCACCAGGTGGTGGTGGACGGCGGCGGTGGCGAGCAACGCCGGGATCGGCACGTGCGCGGGCGAGAGCTCGCGGTCCGTGAGGATGATGATGTTGGTGCCCTTCTTCACGGCGTCCACGGCATCGGCGCAGAGCTGTGCCAGCGCGGGCTCCATGCCCGGCACGCCCCATTCCGCGGGGTAGCACATCGTGAGGATGTCGCTCTTGAAGTGGCCCTGCGTGAAGGTCGAGGCGCGGCGCAGCTTCTCCATGTCCTCGAAGGTGAGGATGGGCTGCGAGACCTCCAGGCGCATCACGGGCTCGGTCGAATCGGGCGAGAGCAGGTTCGGGCGCGGGCCGATGAATGACACCAGCGACATCACGAGCTGCTCGCGGATCGGGTCGATCGGCGGGTTGGTCACCTGCGCGAAGAGCTGGCGGAAGTAGGCGTAGAGCGGCTTCGCACGGTTGGAGAGCACGGCCATCGGCGTGTCGTCGCCCATGGAGCCGATCGCCTCCTCGCCCGCGGAGGCCATGGGCGTCAAGAGGAGCTTGAGATCCTCCTGCGTATAACCGAAGGCCTGCTGCCGGTCGAGGAGCTTGTCCACGTCGGGCGTCGGAATCTCCCACGGCGTGGGAATGTCCTCGAGGCGGATCTGGGTGCGGTCGAGCCAGTCCTGGTAGGGGCGCTGCGCGGCGAGGTCGCGCTTCAGCTCGTCGTCGGAGACGATGCGGCCGTGCTCGATGTCCACCAGCAGCATCTTGCCGGGCTGGAGGCGCCACTTCCGCACGATCTTCTCCTGCGGGATGTCGAGCACGCCCATCTCCGAGGACATCACGATGAGGTCGTCGTCGGTGATGAAGTAGCGCGCGGGCCGCAAGCCATTGCGGTCCAGCGTGGCGCCGATGAACTTGCCGTCGGTGAAGGCGACCGCGGCCGGCCCATCCCAGGGCTCCATGAGCGCCGCGTGGTATTCGTAGAAGGCACGCCGCTTCGCATCCATGAGCGGGTTGCCGGCCCACGCCTCGGGGATCATCAGCATCATCGCGTGGGCGATCGGGTAGCCGCCCATCACGAGGAGCTCCAGCGCATTGTCGAACGAGGCCGAATCCGACTGGCCGTCGTAGATGAGCGGCCAGATCTTGTCGAGGTCCTCGCCCAGCAGCTTCGAGTGGATGGTCGCCTGGCGCGAGCGGATCCAGTTGAGGTTGCCCTGCAGCGTGTTGATCTCGCCGTTGTGCGCGATGAAGCGGAACGGGTGCGCGAGGTCCCACGTCGGGAAGGTGTTGGTCGAGAAGCGCTGGTGCGCGAGGCAGAGCGCCGACACGAAGCGCTTGTCGCCCAGGTCCGTGTAGAACTTGCCCACCTGCTCGGCGAGCAGCATGCCCTTGTATACGATGGTGCGGTGCGAGAACGAGGGCACGTAGAAATCGTGTGCGTTCGAAAGCCCGAGGGCGCGAATGGCGTGGCCGAGGGCTTTGCGGATGATGTAGAGCTTGCGCTCGAAGGCGTCGCGATCGAGCTGCCCGCGCCCCGCGCCCACGAACACCTGGCGGATCACCGGCATGGTCGAGCGTGCTGTCTCGCCGAGCGAGCTGTCGTCCACGGGGACGTCGCGCCAGCCGAGCAACGCCTGGCCCTCGTTGGCGATGGCGCGCTCGATCTCGCGTATGCACGCCGCCCGGGCGGCCGGATCGCGCGGCAGGAACACCATGCCCACGCCATACGCCCCGGCCTTGGGAAGGCGGACTTCCCGCTTCGCCATCTCCTCGCGGAAGAACCCGTCCGGGATCTGCACCAGGAGGCCCGCGCCGTCGCCGTGCAGCGGATCGGCGCCCGTCGCCCCGCGGTGACGGAGGTTGTTCAGGATCGCGAGGCCCTGGGCCACGATCTCGTGGCTCTTGCGCCCCTTGATGTGCGCGACGAAGCCCACGCCGCAGGCGTCGTGCTCGTGGCGCGGATCGTACAGGCCTTGCTTCGGCGGCGGCAGGTTCGCTTGGGGGCGCATCGGGGTCGTTACCGTTGAGGACAATGGTAGCCGTCTTCCAACGTCGGGAATGGGCTGGACGCAACCTCGGGCTTTTGGCGCCGGCCACGGATTGCCGGCGGTGGCCGGGCGGGGCTCGTGGCGCGCGCGGCCCGGCGAAACATCGGGCGTGGACCGGGAATCGTAGCGCAGCCTTCGCTGCGGTGCAATAAAAATGCCCCCGCTCGCGGTGGAAATGCCGCGTGCGCCGCGCGGGTTCATGCGTAGAATCTTGGGCAAGAAGACATCGGTCACGGCCGCTGTCGCCACAACATTCAGGGAATGCCAGTGATTCGATCCGCAGCCGCCACCGCGCAACGCCTGCTCGGGCTTGCCCTCGCCCTCGCCTCATTCGCGATCCTCACCTCGTGCGGCAGCGGCGCCGTGTCGGGGCCGCCGACGGTGATCACGCCGTCCGCGCTCTCGGTATCTCCGTCTTCCGCGGTCACCATGTTTTCCGGGCTGCCGTCGTCGTTCGTCATCACGGGTGGCTCGGGTACGTACTTCGTCACGTCGAGCAACCAGGCCATCATTCCCAACAGCGACGTGTTCGCCGGCAACCTGTATTCCACGATCCCCAACGACGTCTCCGCCGATACCAGCCTCACGCTGACGTTCGCCGACAACGGCGGCTCCGTGCCGATCGGCGTCCCGGTCACTGTCCAGTCGCGCACGGTGAGCAACGTCGTGACGATCACGCCGAGCGCCAGCCAGGCGGCGTCGTGCGGCACCTCGGTCTGCGCGGGCGGCGACGCGCAGGTGTCGGTGAAGCTGGCCCAGAACGGCGTGCCGCTCGTGAATCGCCTGGTTCGCTTCGACGTGACTTCCGGCGATGTCCGTTTCATCACCTCGGCCCCGGGCCAGTCCGAGGAGGACGACCTCACCACCACGGCGCTCACCGATGGAACGGGAACGGCTGTGGTCCGCATCCGCGCGCTCGCCTCCGCGCCGGGCCAGACCGCGTTGATCCAGGTCACGGATACCTCGTCGGGGTTCGCCCAGAGCGTCCCGATCTCGATCGCCCCGTCCACCAACGCGGCGCTGAACGCCCAGCCCTCGACCATCGCCTTCAAGGGCAATTCGGCGAGCAGTTGCGCGAGCGGCCTTTCGGCGGACGTCCTCGTTTTCGGCGGGAAACCGCCCTACCAGATCTCCCAGCCCGGTACCTTCACCGTCAGCCCGTCTTTCCTGAGCGCCTCCGGGTCGGCCTTCACGGTCACCGCCACGGGCCAGTGCACGGACAGCACCCCCATCGCGGTGGTGGATTCCAACGGCGCGACGGCGACGGTGACGGTTTCCAACGCGGTCGGGGCAACCACAGCAACTACGCCGGACATCAAGGTCTCGCCCGACACGGTCACCTTGGACCAATGCGCGGACGTCGCGAACGTTGCGGTCACCGGCGGTACCGGCGGACCCTATTTCGTGGCGTCGGGCAGCAATGTGCTGACCGTGCGCGTGTCGACCGCGAACTCGCATGTGTTTGCCGTCCAGCGGAACACGATGGACGCCACGCATACCACCAGCCCTATCACCGTCGCATTTTCGGACGGCAAGACCTCGGCAAGCGTCGCCGTGACCTTAGGTATGTCGCTTCCGAAGCCTGCTCAGGGCACCTGCCCGTAAACCGAAAGGGCAAGCGCGACGTTTTAGGGGGGTCGAAATGACCGCCGGACCCCCTTGCGGTAATCTGAAAGTTGCGCTTTAATAAACGCCGATAACCCGCTGACTTTCTGAGAAAAGTGCCTGGCGGGGGTCCAACAAAGGGGACTTCATCGTGAAATTCCGTTCATTGCTCGGCATTGCGCTCCTGGCGGGCGTCTCGGTTTTCCTCGCGTCGTGCGGTGGCGGAGGCGCTACTTCGACCGCGGATGTCACGGGGGGCACCCTCCAGATCCTGCCGGCCGCGGGCACCATCTACGCGGGCGTGCCCACCACCATCACCGTGACCGGTGGCCGCCTTCCGTACCGGCTCACCACGAGCGATGCGACGCTGATCCCGGTCCCCACCACCCTGAACAGCCACAGCTTCGACATCGTGCCGCCGAACCCGAGCGTCGTCGACACGGGCCTGCCGCCCGATGCGCTGCCCATCCGCACGGTGAACCTCACCGTGCTCGACGCAACCGGCCAGACCGCTACCGCCGCGATCCAGGTCGCGCGCAACTTCCTCACCGGCTACGGCTTCACGTTCGTGAGCACGGCCTGCGCGACGGCGCCGCCCGCCGGTGCCGCCGCCACCGCCGTCACGCCTACGGGGGGCTGCGACACGATCGTGGAGATCAGCGCCACCACCAACGGCAATCTCCAGATCAACCACACGCTGCGGTTCGACGTCGTCCTCGGCAACTTCCAGTTCGTGGACGCGAACACCGGCAATGCCTCGAACTCGGTCACCACGACCTCCGACGCCAACGGCAACGCGACCGTGATCATCCGCGTTCCGAGCAACGCCCCCACGCAGGTGGGCGTTTTCCGCATCACCGACGTGCAGAGCGGCGTGAGCACGACCAACGCGTTCACGATCGAGGGCAATTCCAACGCCACCGCCCTCACGGCGATCCCGTCCAGCTTCACGTTCACGGGCGCGCTCAACACGGAGTGCGGAACCGGCACCGGCGACTTCTTCGTGTTCGGTGGCTCGCCGCCCTATACGGCCCTCAGCAGCGACCCGAACGTCGGCGTGGCCGCAAAGAGTCCCAATGCGCAACCGGGCGTCTTCGAAGTCTCGGCCAACAACCCGGGCATCTGCCTCACCAACGCGACGGTCGTCGTGACGGATGCGGTGGGTGCGCATACGACGGTCACCGTCACGACCGCGCTGGGCTCGGCGGCGCCGGCTGCACCCCCGCCCCTCGCCGCCCAGCCCGCCTCCGTGACGCTCGGCTGCGGCCAGAGCAACTCGGTGACCGTGGTCGGAGGTACCGGCAGCTACTCGGCCACTTCGACCCAGGTCGACGTCCAGGCACACGTGTCGGGGCACACGGTGACGATCACGCGCCTCGCTACGGACCCCGCCGGCGGACCGTTCCCGACCTCGTCGTCGGTGAACATCACCGATGGCGCGTCGATCGTGCCGATCAGCGTCACATCGTCGGCCGCGACCTGCCCGTAATCGGCGCCTCACGAACGACGGGCATCTCGAAAGGGATGCCCGTTTTTCTTTGGTGAAGACCTTCATCACGGGCGCAACCGGATTCGTGGGCCGCACACTCGCGGTTCACCTGGGCCGGCCTTTCGAAGCGCTCCACTTTGGCGACGCGGATTGGCAGGCGCGCCTCGCGTCGGCCGACTTGCATGGCGCCACCATCTTCCATCTCGCCGCGCGCGTGCACGAGGCGTCGGCCACGCGCGAGCAGTTCGAGGCGGACAACGTGGCCAAGACCGCGGCCCTGGCGAATGCCGCTGCGCTCGCGGGCGCCCGCCGCCTGGTGTTCCTCAGCACGATCAAGGTGAACGGCGAGGCGACCGGTGCGAAGGCGTTCACCGCGCGCGATGAGCCGCGCCCGCAGGCGCCCTATGCCGAGAGCAAGTGGCGTGCGGAGCAGGCGTTGGCGGCTACGCGAGGCCTCGAGTGGTCCATCGTGAGGAGCCCCTTGGTATACGGCGCCGGCGTGGGCGCAAACCTGCGCGAGCTGCTTCGCATGGCCGATTCGCCGTGGCCGCTGCCGTTCGCGTGTTGCCACAACCGGCGCAGCTTCGTGCACGTGGACGACCTTGCGCGGCTTCTCGTGGAGTGCTCGACGCACCCGGCCGCCATCGGCGCCACGTTCGTCGCGGCGCATCCCGAACCGGTATCGACGGCGCGGCTGGTGGGCGCGCTGCGCCGCACGCTTGCGCGCCCGGATCGGCTCTTCTGCATTCCTGCGCCCGCGCTCGAAGCGGCGGCAGGCGTGTTCGGGCTCGGCGCTCGCATGGCACGCCTCACGCGATCCCTCGAAGTCGATGCCGCGGCCACGTGCGCGACGCTCGGATGGAACGCGCAGGTTGATTTGCAGCACGCGATCGATGACATGGTGCACGCGTATCGGGAGGCGGCCCGGTGAGCCCGGACGCATGGGCGTTCGTGCTCCTGTTCCCGCTCGCCGCGACCGCGCTCGCCATCGCGTTCCTGCGCCGCTCGCGCCTCGCGGCCTCCTTCGTCGACGTCCCCAACGAACGATCGCTGCACGGCACTCCGATCCCGCGGCTGGGCGGCGTGGCGTTGGTCGCGTCCGCGGTCCTCGCATCGGCGCCGTTCGCCGATCGGTCCATCGGAATAGTCCTGGCTTGCGCCGTGTTCCTCTCGCTGGTGTCGCTCGCCGACGACCGCCGCAGCCTTCCGATCCAGGTGCGCCTTCCGGCTCACTTCGCGGCCGCGCTGGTCGCCGTGCTCTCCATCGGGATACCGCTGGGCGCGGCACATTCGGCCGCGATGGTTGTCGAATGCGCAGTCGCCACACTCGTCATCGTATGGATCAGCAACGCGTTCAACTTCATGGATGGAGCCGATGGGCTGGCGGGTGGAATGGCCGCCTTCGGCTTCGCTTGCCTCGCCGCCGCAGCGTGCATCGCGGGTGCGCCCGCGCTTGCGTCGGCCTGCGCAGCCTTCGCCGCGGCTTCGGTGGGCTTCCTCTTCCACAACTTTCCGCCCGCGAAGGTTTTCCTGGGAGACGCCGGGTCCGTGCCGCTGGGCTTCCTCGCGGGCGCCCTGGGCTGGCTGGGCGTGGCGAGCGCGGCGTGGCCCGCATGGTTTGCGCTGCTCGCCTTCGCGCCATTTCTCCTCGATGCGAGCGTGACGCTGCTTCGCCGCATCGCGCGGGGCGAGCGCTTCTGGGTCGCCCATCGCACGCATGCGTACCAGCGCCTGGTGCTGGCGGGCTGGTCGCACCGGCGCCTCGCGGTCGCTGCGTATGCGCTGATGGCGGTCACGGCTTGCGCGGCGCTCGCGGCGCTGCGTTCGGAAAGCACGGTGCGCACCGGTATACTCTCGGGTTCCGTTGCCCTCTACGTGCTCGTCTTCGCGGCGATCGAAACACGGTTACGGAGAACAACAACAAGACAACCTTAGCGGCGCGCCTGCGTTTCTAGATTCGGGATGAGACACGTGTTGAAATCCTTGCAACCCGACGCGCGCGCCCTCTTCGCGGCGCTCCACGACAGCCTCGCCCTGTGCCTCGCGATCTACGGCGCATCGCTGCTGCTCGATGCCGACGGCCTCACCGTCGAGGACACGCGCCTCCTCTTCTCCGCCTTCACCATCGCGGTGCTGATGCAGATCGCGGTGAACCTCCTCTTCGGCGTGTACCAGGGCACCTGGCGCTACACGAGCCTGCCGGACATCCAGCGCATCGTCTTCGCGGTCCTCTGCGGCACGGTGGCGACCTCCATGGCGCTCTACACCTTCGGGCTGGACGAGCGCTTCGGCTACCGCGAGTACGTGCTCTATCCGCTCCTGCTCATCGCGATCATGGCCACCAGCCGCATGGCGTTCCGCTCGTTCAAGGAGTGGTCGCTCTACGGGCGCGGCGGCGAGCAGGGAACGCCGGTCATCATCATGGGCGCGGGCGACGCCGCCGTGGGCCTCGTGAAGGAGCTCTCGCGCAGCCATGAATGGCGCGTCGTGGGCTTCCTCGACGACGACGAGAAGAAGCGCGGGCGCCTCCTCCATGGCGTGCGCGTGCTGGCCCCGCTGGACGACCTGCCGCGCTTCGCGCAGCGCCTGAAGATCCGCCACGCGATCGTCGCGATGCCTTCCGTGCCCTACAAGGTGCGCCGACGCGTTGTCGAGATCTGCAAGCGTGCACGCGTGGCCGTGATGACGGTGCCGACGCTGAACAACATCGTGGGCTCGAAGACGCAGCCGGCGCGCATCCGCAAGGTCGCCGTCGAGGACCTGATGAAGCGCGAGCCGGTGACGCTCGACGATGCCGGCCTGCACGACTTCATCACCGGGAAGGTCGTGATGGTGACGGGCGCCGGCGGCTCCATCGGCTCGGAGCTCTGCCGGCAGATCGCGGCGTTCCAGCCCTCGATGCTCGTGCTCTACGAGATGAACGAGTACGCCATCTACCGCGTGGACGAGCAGCTTCGCGAGCTCTTCCCCGAGATCCCGGTCGCGAGCGTGATCGGCGACATCAAGAACGCGCGCCGCGTGAACCAGGTGATGCACCAGTACTCGCCGGCGGTGGTCTTCCATGCCGCGGCCTACAAGCACGTGCCGCTCATGGAAGAGGCCAACGCGTGGGAAGCGGTGCGCAACAACGTGCTCGGCACGTCCGTGGTCGCGCGGGCCGCCATCGACTATGGCGTGAAGAAGTTCCTCTTCGTCTCGACAGACAAGGCGGTGAACCCCACGAACGTCATGGGCGCCACCAAGCGGCTGGCCGAGATGGTGTGCCAGGCGCTCCAGGCCTCGAGCACGACGCGCTTCGAGATGGTCCGCTTCGGCAACGTGCTGGGGAGCGCCGGCAGCGTGATCCCGAAATTCCAGGAGCAGATCGACAAGGGCGGCCCGGTGACGGTCACGCATCCGGAGATGGTGCGCTACTTCATGTCGATCCCCGAGGCGGCGCAGCTCGTGCTGCAGGCGGGCTGCATGGGGTTGGGCGGAGAGATCTTCGTGCTGGACATGGGCGAGCCCGTGAAGATCGTGGACCTCGCGCGCGACATGATCCGCCTCTCGGAGCTCTCCGAGAACGAGATCCGCATCGTGTACACGGGGCTTCGCCCCGGCGAGAAGCTCTTCGAGGAGCTCCTCGCCGACGACGAGCAGACGCGCCCCACGCCGCACCCGAAGCTTCGCATCGCCAAGGCGCGCGAGGTCGATCCGGGCTGGCTCGAGGGCCTGCTCGAATGGATGAACCAGGACCGGCTTCCCACGGATTCCGAGGTGCGCCGCGACCTCAAGCGCTGGGTGCCCGAATTCCAGTCGCAGACCCGCCCGCGCCTGGTGGCCGTCTCGCAGGCGAAGCTAGGCTGAGCTTTTCAGCCGCGCGGCACGCCCGAGCAGCATTCCCGCCATCGCCCAGAAGACGAGCGAGTTGGGGCGGAAGTAGAAATCGTCCGTCACGTCCTTCAATGCGTATGCCGTGATCATCGCAAGGCCCGCGATGGCGATCGGAGCGCCCGCGGGCATGCGGCGCACGGCGGCGAGGGCCGCGACAAGGCTGCCCATCATCGCGATGAACACCGCGAGCCCCACGAGGCCGAGCTGTATCGCCGTGTCGAGGAACACCGAGTGCCCATGGTTGTACGGCATGGCCCCCGCGTTCTCCAGGCCCTGGCGCATATGCGCGCCGGCGATGTCGCGCCCATAGCCGTGGCCCAGCACCGGCGCGTGCGTCGCCTCCTCGACCGCAAGCTTCCAGATCACGGGCCGTTCATCGAGGGCGAGCATCTCGCGCGTGGTCGACGCGCCGGGGTAGACGCGCAGCTTGTTCTCGGTCGAGACCGCCATGAGAACGACCAGCAGCGCGACGCCGGCCACGAACGCGCGCGTCGCGATGGTCCGGGCACGATGCCCTCGGGGGAGTCCCGCGGCGAAGAGGACGAAGGCGACCAGCGCCGCGGCGATGAGCGCGAACCACAGGATGCGGCTCTCGCCGGCAAGGCCCATGATCGCGAGCACGGCGCACGCCGCGATCGAGGCCGGCAGGCGCCAGCCCAGGCCGTGCGGCGCGGGCCACGCGGCGATCGTGAGCATCGGCAGCACCATCGCCACGTGCGTCGCGAAGGGGCCCGGCCCGATGCTGATGGAGTTCGCCCACTGCGCATCCGGGAAAGTCGCCCGTAGCCACTGGCAGATTCCCAGCACGAACGCGCCCGCGAAGATGAGGCGCAGCCAGAGGGCGAGCTCCACGGCGCTGCGCGTCGCGGCGAAGAACACGACGAATGCGAGGAGGCCGTAGAAGAGCTCGCGGCGAAGCTCCTGCGCCGTGTATCCCGGATCGATCGACCATGCGATCGAGACCGCGCAAAGCAGCGCCCAGGTGATGCCCGTCGCGGCGAAGGCGCGCGGCACGAGTGCCAGGCCCGAGGCCTCGCGAAGACGCAACGAGCGCCACGCGAGGGCGCCTGTGGCGACGAGAAGGAAGAACACGCGCCATCCCGCGGACGACGGGAATGGCGCGACGACGATGAAGGCTGCCGCAGCGAGGAGAAAGATGCGCTGCGAGCCGCTGGCGGGAGGAAGAAGCGGCATGTGATTTGGCGCGCCCGACACGATTCGAACGTGCGACCCCTGCCTTCGGAGGGCAGTACTCTAATCCAGCTGAGCTACGGGCGCTTGGTCTGGGGAATTCTACGGGAAAGCCCCGGGCCGCGCAGCCGGACCGGCTATAATTCCCGGCTCACCCGAGAGGAATCCATGTCCCAGCATTCCCACCACGATCCCGCCGAAGGGAGCCTCGATACGCATCCCGTGAAGCTCGGGATCGCGGTGGTCATCGGCGCCGCGGCACTGATCATCGGCATCCTCCTGCTCGCCGATTTCGCGGTCGGCTCCTACGGCGCGCGCTCCATGAAGGGCGAGCCCGCCATGCAGCCCGCCGCGGTCGCGAGGCGCCTCGCGCCGGTGGCGAAGGTCGTGATCGATCCGAACGCGCCTGTGGCACCGGCGGCAGCAGCCGCCCCCGCGACGGCGACAGTGGCCATGGTGGCTCCCGCAAGTGCCCCGGCCGCGGCGGCTGGAGGAGCGGGCGTGGGCAAGGCCACCTACGACAAGGTTTGCTTCGCGTGCCATGCAACAGGTCTCGCGGGCTCGCCCAAGTTCGGCGACAAGGCCGCGTGGGCGCCGCGCATCGCACAGGGCAAGGACACGCTCCATGCGAGCGCGCTGCACGGCAAGGGCGCCATGCCCGCCAAGGGTGGCAATCCCGCGCTGCCGGACGCCGACGTGATCGCCGCTGTGGACTACATGGCCGGCGCGGCGAAGTAACGCTGGCTACCTACGCGATCGGAGACCTGCAGGGCTGCCTCGAGCCCCTGCAACGCCTGCTCGCAAGCTTCTCCTTCGAGCCTTCGCGCGACCGCCTTCTCTTCGTCGGCGACCTCGTGAACCGCGGCCCCGATTCGCTCGGGTGCCTGCGATTCGTGAAGTCGCTCGGGGATTCGGCCGTGAGCGTGCTCGGCAACCACGACCTGCACCTGCTCTGCGTCGCCGAGGGCGTGGAGAGGAAGAGGAAGCGCGACACGCTGGCGGAGGTGCTCGCCGCGCCCGATCGCGAAGAGCTCCTCGCGTGGCTGCGCCATCGCCCGTTGCTGCATGTCGAAGGCGAATACGTCCTGGTGCACGCGGGGCTTCTCCCGGAGTGGACCGTGGAGAAGGCCGGAGCCCTCGCGCGTGAAGTGGAAGCGCGCCTGCGCGGGGATGACTACCGCACGTTCCTCGCGCGCATGTACGGCGACGAGCCGGCGAGGTGGGACGAAGGGCTCACCGGCGTCGATCGCCTGCGCGTGATCGTGAACGCGATGACGCGCATTCGCGTCTGCAAGGGCGACGGCGCGATGGCGCTCGACTTCAACGGCGAGCCCGGCGACGTTCCGCGCGGCACGGTTCCATGGTTCGACGCGGAAGGCCGGCGCAACACCGACCGCACGATCGTGTTCGGGCATTGGTCGGCGTTGGGCCTGGTGGAGCGCCACGACGTGGTCGCGCTCGACAGCGGCTGCGTGTGGGGCCGGAGCCTTACCGCGCTCAGGCTCGAGGACCGCAGCCTCTTCCAGGTGCCTTGCCCCGCGCCTCCACCCCGAGCAGCCTAGCGATGTGCGCCTGCGCCTGGCTCGCGACCTCGCGGCGGTGCAGGCCGGGCGTCTCCACCACCGGCGCGAACGCGATCCTCGCTACCACCGCCGGCTCGCCGATGATGAGCGACATGGACTCCATGAAAGTGCGCTCCCCCCGGAAGGACACCTCGCGGCAGAGCGACCCGTCGCGCCTCTCGTAGCGGATCGCGGCGGGATGCACGTGGGCCGAGTTCGCCACGGCCGGCTCGAAGAGCGCCGTGTGGAACTTGTGCAGCATGTCCCCTTCGGTGGTGATGCCTTCCGGGAAGAGACCCACGCAGTCGCCGCCGGCGAGCGCCTCGTGCACGAGGGCGTTGATGCGCGCCGTATCGCGAAGCTGGTCGCGGCGCACGAAGAGCGTGCCGGCGCGATCGGCTATCCAGCCCACGATGCCCCAATCGCGAATCTCGCTCTTCGCGATGAAGCGCGTGGGCCGCACGCTGGAGACGAGGAAGATGTCGAGCCACGAGACGTGGTTCGCGGCCACCAGCGCGCCATGCTCATGCGCACCGGGCGGCTCGCCCTCCACGCGCACGCGCACGTTGAGGATGCGCAGGAGCTTCGCGGACCACCAACCGAGCAGCGCACGGCGCCGCGGCGCCGCGAGCCGCGAATACACCAGGGAAAGCAGCACGACGGCGAGCGCCGCGTGGCCCGCCATGCGCGACCAGCGCAGCGCCCGCGCCCAGGCGGGCGTGCGGTTAATGCGTGACGCGCGTGGCCCCGCGTCCGGAGAGGATCCTCACGCGATCGCCCGGACGGAACGGTTCCTCCGCGCCCTGCACCACGGAGATGTACTGGCCGCTGTCCAGCTGCACCGTGACCTCGACGCCGGGGTGCTCGTTGGCCGAACGCTCGATGTTGTTGCCGATGATGCCGCCGAGGATGGCGCCGCCGATGGCGCCGGCCACCTGGCCGCTGCCGCCGCCCACGTTGCTGCCGGCGACCATGCCGAGCGCCGCGCCCCCGGCCGTGCCGACGCCGGTATCGCGCGGCGTGATGCGCACGTCGCGCACCGACTCCACCACGCCGAACCGGACGGACTGCTCGCCGCGCACTTCGTAGCCTCGATAGTCGCGCGGCCCCGCCGGGTAGGCGCAGCCGCCCAGGATGAGCGCGCCCGCGAGGGCCGCGATGGGTTTCAGGTTCCTCATGTCCTTCTCCTTCTCTTTCAGAGCGCCTGCGCGAAATTCTCGCGCAAGCGCGTTGCAATTTGTTCGCGCGTGGGCCGGTGGTTCTGCCCGCCGCGGTGGGCGATCTTGATCGAGCCCATCACGGAGGCGAGCTGGCCGCAGCGCTTCCAGTCCCAGCCCCGCGCGCGCCCGTAGAGCAGGCCCGCGCGATAGGCGTCGCCGCAGCCCGTCGGATCGACGAGCGCCTCGGCGGCCACCGCCGGGATTTCATGGCGCTCGCCCCCGGCGTGGATCGTGGAGCCCTCCGCCCCGCGCGTGACCACCACCGCCGGGACATGCCGGCCCAACTCCGCGATGGCCATGCCGCATTTTTGCTCGACAACTCCCGCCTCGTAATCGTTCACCGCGAGGGCCTCGGCGCCGCCCATCATCGCGAGGAGGTCCGGCCCCTCGAACATGGGCAGGCCCTGCCCGGGGTCGAAGATGTAGGGAATCTTCGCCGCGGCGAGATCGCGCGCGTGCTCGACCATGCCCTGGCGGCCGTCGGGCGAGACGATCGCGACGCAAACGTCATGGGCATCGGCCACCCTGTTCAAATGCGCGAACGACATGGCCCCGGGATGGAAGGCCGTGATCTGGTTGTCGTCCATGTCCGTCGTGATAAACGCTTGAGCCGTGAATTGGTTGTCCATGACCCGTACGTGGCGTGGATCCATTCCCAGGTCCTTCATGCGCCGCGCGTAGGGCTCGAAGTCGTGGCCGGCGGTCGCCATCACCAGGGGCTCCTCGCCCAGCAGTTTCAGGTTATAGCCGATGTTGCCGGCCGTCCCCCCGTATTCGCGGCGCATCTCCGGGACCATGAAGGCCACGTTCAGCATGTGCAGCTTGTCGGGGAGGATGTGCTTCCGGAACTGGTCCGGGAACACCATGATGGTGTCGAAGGCGAGGGAGCCGCAGACGAGGATGGGCATAGGGCGCCAAGTATATAGGCGAGGAAGCGCTCACCTTTTGGCGACATTCGGCTTCCCCGGCCCGACGAGCGGCATTGACCCGATGGCCGATTTGGCCCGAAAGTGAGCGTGCTGGATTGGGTCCTGGCTCGCGTTTTTTTTGGAGCCGTATCCCGCGCCGGCGCACGGTTTTCTGAATCAGGGCAAACCCATCGAAAGGTGGGGACGCAAAATCTCCGGCCTAAGGGGCGAATCAAGCCCTACGGCAGCGGGATCGCCAGAAAGGTGGTGCGGCATGGCGCAATCTCCCCTGGGTAACGTGGTCCCGCTTGGCGACCACCCGCGCGCACGCGCGCGACCCACCCGCAAGGAATCGGCCGACATGCTCACGGGCTGCCGCGAGCTCGCGGGCCGGCGCATGGCGACCGCCCTTTCCGGAATGCTCGACCGCATCGAGGACGACCTCTTCGAGCTCGCCGAAAAGTCGCCCGATCGCGAAGCCCAGAACCTGTACCTGGATGCGCGCGCCCAGGCGCGCGAGAAGCGCACCCAGATCGAGACCGCGTTCGGCCAGCATTTCGTGGAGTTCTTCAACCGCAAGGTGCGCGGCGAGGTCGAGGTGGCGCAAACCGGCGGCGAGCCGGGCGAGCTTTCGCTCCTGGGCGACCAGGATCTCGAGGAGCGCCTCGCGGTGCGCGAGATGTCGCGCAACCTCCAGTCGGCGTGCGAAGGCGAGCTGAACGCGCTCTCCGCGCGCGTCGGTTTCCTTCTCGAGATCCCCGAGCTCGAGGACGAAGCCAATCCGCTCAGTCCCTGGACGGTGTGTGCCGCCCTGAAGGACGCATGCGACCAGATCCAGGCCGACTACAAGGTCCGCAGGACGCTGCTGCGCCAGTTCGAGCACTACGCGCAGGAAGAATTGCAGCGCGTGTACCACGAGATCAACTCGCACCTGGTCGAGCTTCGCGTGCTTCCCGACGTGCGGCCGGGCCTGCGGCGCTCGCCCTCCACGCCCTCCAAGCCACGCAAGGCGGCCGAGAAGGCGAAGCCCGCATCCGCGACTTCCGCTTCTTCCGCGGGAGGCGCTCCTGCCGACGGCGACATCCTGGGGGCCCTGGCTCAGTTGCTTCAGGGGCGCTCTCCCGCACAGCCCTCCGGGTCATCGGCGCAATCGTTCGGCGCGCCGTCCTCGGGCGGCTTCGCGCATGCCGGGTCCGGCGGCGCCAACGCGTCTTCGGGCGCGGCCGCCGCATGGCCGACGGCGCCCGGCGGCAGCGCGGCGCCCACGGTCCCCGCCTCCTTCGTCTCGGAGCTCACGCGCCTGCACCGCGAGCCCGGCGAGGCGCTGGCGGGCAGCGAGGAAGCGCTGCTGAACGTCGTGCGCCGCATCAAGGCGGCGCCGCAGAGCGCATCGCTCGGCACGGTGGACGCGATGACGATCGACATCGTCGCGATGCTGTTCGACTACATCTTCGAGGACCCGCAGATCCCCGCCGTGGTGAAGGCGCTGCTGGGACGCCTGCAGATCCCGATCCTCAAGGTGGCCCTCCTCGACAAGAGCTTCTTCTCGTCGAAGGCCCATGCCGCGCGCCGGCTCCTCGACCTGCTCGCCGAGTCCTCCATCGGCCTTCCGGACACGGGCGAGCGGCAGGCGGCGGCGATCAGGATGATCACCGAGGTCGTCGACACGGTGCTCGCCGAGTTCGATACCGACATCGCGCTCTTCGAGCGGCTCGCCACGCGCGTCGAGGCGTACATCGAGGCGCAGAAGCGCGCCGAGCGCGACATCGTCGAGCGAAGCGCGAAGCTCATCGAGGAACGCGAGCGCGAGGAGCTCGCGCGAGCCATCGCCGGGTCCGAGATCGCCCGCCGCCTCGAGGCTCGCACCTGGGTTCCGGCGCCGATCCGCGACATGCTCGGCGATGCGTGGGTCCGTGCGCTCGCGCGCGTTCAGAGGAGCGAGGGCGAAGGCTCCTCCCCATGGCATGCGCTGCTGCGCACCATGGACGACCTCCTCTGGAGCGTCGAGCCCAAGGTTTCGCCCGACGATCGAAAGCGCCTCATCACGATGCTGCCGGGGATGCTGCGCGAGCTGCAGGGCGGCATGGAAAGCGGCGAGTTCTCCGAAGAGGCCCGCAACGCCTTCCTGGGCGCGCTCGTGGATTGCCACGCGAACGCGGTGAAGGCCGGCATGCGCGGGCTCGCGGCGCTACCCGAGGTGAAGCCGGTGACGCTCGCCGCGCCGAAGGCGTCGATCGAGCGTGCCGTGATCCCGGCGGGCGACATCCGTGTCGAGGAGATCCGGCTGCGCTCCCCGGCGAATTCGCCCGCCGTGCGCAACGTGTTCACGCGAACCGGCATCTGGACGAACCTGCAGCGCGGCACGTGGGTCGAATTCCGCCGCGACGAAGGCGCTTCGCCGCTGCGCTCGCGCCTCACCTGGATCAGCCCCAACAAGGGCGTCTATCTCTTCACCAATCCGTTCGAGGCCAACACCGCCGTGTCGATCACGCCCGAAGCGCTCGCCGAGCAGATGCGCGTGGGCGAGGCACGTGTGATCGACGATGCGCCGCTCGTCGAGCGCGCGGTGGATTCCATGCTGACCGACCTGCGCGAGGCTCAGGGGTAGAAGAGCAGCAGCTCGTAGCCGGTCGCCTTGATGTGCAAGGTTTCGAGGCGCAATTGCAACGTGAGGTCCGAGCCGGCGGCGATCGTCTCGTTGCCCGTCGTGGGCTTGCCCAAATAGTCGGTCGGGCGCAGCACGCGCCGCACCGCCGCCTGCCCCGTGATGTCGGTGAGCGTGAGCTCGATGTGCGGGTATTCCTGCGCGACGCCCGCGAGGTTGCGGATGCGCGCGTTCAGCGCGATCTCGTCGGGCTTGCCCGGCACTTCCAGCAGCTCCGAATCCTCGAGCTTGAGGAGCGACTCCTCGCGCGACCATCCCACCCGGCAGCCCGCGGCGTTGCACACCGACTCCATGTAGGGGCGAAGGACCGGGTAGCGCTGCGCGACGGGACCGCGAAATGCGTACGCGAGCTCGGTCGCGAGCACGATGGCGAGCAGGACCGCGCCAAAAGCCCATGCGCGGGCCGGCGGCTTCGCCCGCGGCGGCTCCGGAAGCGTGACGGCGGAGGCGGGCCGGAACGTGGCGCGCGATGTCCTGTGGTGCGCGGGCGCCGCCTCCGCGGTGGGTGGCGGGGCCGACGCTTCCGGCGTGCCGAGGGGCTCGCCCGCGGCGGCGTCGGGAAGGTCCATCCCGTCGATGTCGGGGAGCTCCTCGAAACGCAGCGCCTCGACGGGAGGTTGCGTGACCAAATGCGCCGGCGCGTGGCCCGTGTCGCGATCGGCGGCGGCGAGGAGCCTTCCCCCGGTATCGTCGTCGGGAAAGCGCTGCAGGGCCTGGAAACCGTTGAAGACCTTCTTGCAGCGCCCGCAGCGCACCTGCCCCTGCTTCGCGTTCAGTTGCTGGGGCGTGACGCGGAAGCGCGCGCCGCACTGGGTGCACGTCGTGATCAGCAAGGCGTGTCCTCCAGGCGCCCGGTGAGGAGCACCCAGTCCGCCTCGTCCGAATCGATTCGCATCCGCGCATACGGCGCATAGGCGGCGATCACGCCCTCGGCCTGCGCGGCAAGGATGCCCGAGAGCGCGATCCACCCCCCGGGACGCGTATGCGCGGCGAGCACCGGTGCCAGCATGCGCAGCGGATTGGCGAGGATGTTGGCGACGGTCGCATGCGACGCGACACCGATCGCATCGTGGGCGTCCACCACCTCTAGCGCCACGCCGTTCACGCGGGAATTGTAGCGCGCGGCTGCGAGCGCGAGCGGATCGATGTCGGTGGCCACGGCGCGCGCCGCGCCGAGCTTCAGCGCGGCGATGGCGAGGATGCCGCTGCCGCAGCCGTAGTCGATCACCACGTCGCCGGGGCGCACGTGCGACTCCAGCCAGCGCAGGCAAAGGCGCGTCGTGGGATGGCTGCCCGTCCCGAAGGCCGACCCCGGATCGAGCGAGACGTTGATCGCCCCGGGGTCCGGCGGCTCGCTCCAGCTGGGAACGATCCAGAGGCGCTCGCCGGCGCGGATCGGCGCGAACTGGCGTTGGGTCACCGCCACCCAGTCGGCATCCTCGAGCGAGTCGAAGCGCGGGCCGTCGAGGGCCGTGAGGTCGAGCCGGTCGAGTGCATTTCGCACGGCGGCGGGCGCGTCGGCCGAGGCGTCGAAGAGCGCCACGACGCGCGCGTGGGGCCATGGGGCGCTGTCGGCGCCGGGCTCGGCATACACCGCGCGCTCGCGCACCGTGCCCTCGTCGGCATCGCCCACTTCCGTGGAGATGGCGCCCATCCCGGCGAGCACCTCGCAGAAGGCTTCTGCCTCTTCTCCCGCGATCACCAGCTCGATCCGCTGCCAGGGCATCGCCGCGTCAGATCGATTTCAGCGCCGCGATCTTTTCCTCGAGGTAGTGGATGCTGACACCCCCGCGGATGAAGGCCGCGTCGTTCATGAGCTCCTGGTGCAGCGGGATGTTGGTCTGGATCCCCTCGATCACCATCTCGGAGAGCGCCACGCGCATGCGCGCGATGGCCTGCTCGCGGGTGTCGCCGTAGGCGATCAGCTTGCCGATCAGCGAGTCGTAGTACGGCGGCACGTAATAGTTGGCGTACACGTGCGAGTCGTAGCGGATGCCGGGGCCGCCCGCCACGTGGTATTGCGTGATGCGTCCCGGCGAGGGAACGAACGTGTACGGGTTCTCCGCGTTGATGCGGCACTCGATCGCGTGGCCCTTCTTCACGATGTCCTTCTGGCGCACCTTCAGCTTCATTCCGGCGGCCACCCGGATCTGCTCCTGCACGATGTCGATTCCCGTGATGAGCTCGGTCACGGGGTGCTCGACCTGCACGCGCGTGTTCATCTCGATGAAGTAGAACTCGTCGTTCTCGTAGAGGAACTCGAAGGTCCCGGCGCCGCGGTAGCCGAGCTTGCGGCAGGCCTCGGTGCACTTCTCGCCGATCCGATCGATCAGCCGCGGCTTCACGTGCGGGGCCGGGCCCTCCTCGATGATCTTCTGGTGGCGCCGCTGCATCGAGCAGTCGCGCTCGCCCAGGAAGACGGCCTGCTTGTGCTCGTCGGCGAGCACCTGGATCTCGATGTGGCGCGGGTTCTCCAGGAACTTCTCGAGGTACACGGTCGAATTGTTGAAGGCGTTCTGCGCCTCGGTGCGGGTCATCGTCACCGCGTTCACGAGCGCCGCCTCGGTATGCACGACTCGCATGCCGCGCCCGCCGCCCCCGCCCGCGGCCTTCACGATCACCGGGTAGCCCACGGCCGAGGCGAGCTTGCGGATTTCCTTGGGGTCGTCGGGAAGCGCGCCCTCCGAGCCCGGCACGCAGGGGATTCCCGCCTTCCTCATCGCCACCTTGGCCGAGATCTTGTCGCCCATGATGCGGATCGATTCGGCGCGCGGGCCGATGAAGACGAAGCCCGAGTTCTCGACCCGCTCGGCGAAGTCGGCGTTCTCGGAGAGGAACCCGTAGCCGGGATGGATCGCCTGCGCGTCGGTCACCTCCGCCGCGCTGATGATGGCCGGGATGTTGAGGTAGCTGTCGCGGGAAGGGGCGGGCCCGATGCATACGGACTCGTCGGCGAGCATCACGTACTTCGCGTCGGCATCGGCCTCGGAATGCACCGCGACCGTCTTGATGCCCATCTCGCGGCATGCCCGCTGGATGCGAAGCGCGATCTCGCCGCGGTTCGCGATCAGTATTTTTTCGAACATCTATTCGATCAGGAAGAGTGGCTGGCCGTATTCCACCGGCTGGCCGTTCTCGACGAGGATCGCCTTGATGGTCCCGGCCACGTCGCTCTCGATCTCGTTCAGCAGCTTCATCGCCTCGATGATGCAGAGCGTCTGGCCCTTGGTGACGGACTGGCCGACCTCGATGAAGGACGGTGCGCCCGGCGAGGGCGCCCGGTAGAACGTGCCCACCATGGGCGACTTGAGCTGGTGGCCCTGGGGCTCCGGCGGCGCGGCTGGGGCCGCGGCAGGCCCGCCCGGGGCACCCACGGGTGGCGCGGGATAGCCCACCTGCATCGGGGGTGCCGCCATGATCACGGGCCCGGCCGCCGACGTCTGGCGGCTGATGCGAACCTTCTCCTCACCCTCCGTGATCTCGATCTCCCCGATCCCCGATTCCTGGACCAGGTCGATCAGCTTCTTCAGTTTCCGCAAGTCCATGTCAGGCCGGCCTTCGCAGGTTGCGGCATGCCGCCTCGAGGGCGAGCTCGTAGACCATGGGGCCCAGGCCCGCGATCACGCCGGCGGCGATGTCGGAGAAATAGGAGTGCTTGCGGAAGGGTTCTCGTGCGTGGACGTTCGACAAGTGCACCTCGATGAAGGGGATGCCGACTGCCGCGAGCGCGTCCCGCAACGCCACGCTGGTATGCGTGAAGGCAGCAGGATTGATGATGATGTATGCAGTTTCGTCGCTTTTCGCGGCATGAACCCGGTCGATGAGGGGAGCCTCCGAGTTGCTCTGCAACGTGGAGAGCTCGTGCCCCGCGCGCTTCGCCTGCTCCTTCAGTCGGGCATCGATCGCTTCGAGGGTATCCCGGCCGTAATGCTGGGTCTCGCGCTCCCCCAGCAAGTTCAAGTTCGGCCCGTGAATCACCAGGATCTTCGGCATGACCGGCGAGTTTGCCGGAAGTCCCGTCACGATGTCCAGATTTGCGCGAAGATCGCGGCAGAGTCCGGGCAAACATGTTCGGCCGGCTGCGGACCGGGCACGAATCGCGCTTACCCCACAGGCTAGTCTGGGCTTACACCGACTTTTAAGCGAAGTTACCAGAACTTTAGACTATTTAGAGGCCGATGCCGAGACCGCGTTCTCCAGCACGTTGTTCAAGGCCTGCTCTGAGTAGGCGCCCACTTTCGATGCGACGACGCTACCGGCGGTATCCAGCACCACGGTATGCGGGAGGACCCCGGCGGCATTGCCCAGCCGCCGCGAAAGCTCGCTCACTTCGTCGCCGCCGATCCAGAGCGGATACGTGACTCCGAGGGATCGTGCGAAAGTCGTTACTCGCGGCGGATCCTCCGACGAGATGCCCACGAATTGCACGCCGCGGTGCGCCCAGGCCGCTTGCAGCCGCGAAAAGGCGGGCATTTCCTCCCGGCAAGGCGGGCACCATGTCGCCCAGAAATTGACCACCAATACCTTGCCCTGGAATTGGCCGAGAGAGCGGCTTCCCCCTTGCAGGTCATGGAAACCGGCCGCAAATATCGCGGATGGCGAGATGTCCGGCGCGGCGAGGCGTGGAACGGGGGCGGTGGCGATCCAGAGGCCCGTCCCGGCGAGCAGGGCCGCGAGCCCTGCCGCCGCGAACACCAGGCGCTGGGGGCGGGTCTCAGCCATGCGGCTGCGACTCCTCCTCGACCCATCGCAGGTATTCGGGGAGGCCCGCGGTCACGGGCCAGGCGATGATCTCGGGCAGGTCGTACGGGTGCAGCTCGCGGATCGCCGCCTCGAGCTCGGGGTAGCGCTCCTGGGTTGTCTTCACCAGGACCGGATGCTCGGACGCTTCTTCCGCGCTTCCCTGCCAGCGGTAGAAAGACGTGGCGGCGGGCAGGACGTTCACGCACGCGGCGACCCGGCGCCGGACGAGCTCCCGGGCGAGATTGAAAGCGGACTCGGAGTCGGGTAGGTTTGTCAGCACCGCGATGACGGTCATGGCCTCGGCGGTGGATTCACGATTCGAATAACGGAGGTGTTGCGGGCGATGCGGCTGCTTCTGCTGGTGATCTTACTGGGTTTTCCCCTCCTGGAGGTCCTGGTGCTGGTGCGCCTTTTCCAGGCGCTCGGCTGGTGGATCGTGGCCTGGTGCGTTCTTTCCGCTTGCGCCGGAGTCGCCCTCCTCAAGGAGGCGCGCTTCGCGCTGGTCGCGCGGCTCGCCGCCGGCCTCGCGCAGGGCCGCTTCTCCATCAATGCGCTCACCGACAGCGCGCGCATCGTGATCGCGGCGCTTCTCCTCATCCTCCCCGGCGTGGTCTCCGACCTCATCGCCATCACCTTGCTGCTGCTGCCCAGGAGCGACGTGGCGCCCGAGGCCATTCCGCGGCGCGGCTCCGGGGGCAGGCTGATCGAGGGCGAGTTCCGCCGCTCCCGCTAAATTGCCCGACGCAACGATGCCCGGGCACGAGGTTCGCCTCGAGCCGAGCGGCCACACATTCACCGTCGCGCCCGGCGAGACGATGCTCGCGGCCGCGTTGCGCCAGGGAATCGGCCTGCCCTACGGTTGCCGCAACGGCGCCTGCGGCGCATGCAAGGGAGTCCTGCGCTCGGGCGAGCTCGCCTACGACGAGTACCAGGAGCGAGCGCTGCACGCTTCCGAGAAGTCGGCGGGCAAGGCCCTCACGTGCTGCACCCATCCGCTCACCGACATCGTCTTCGAGGTGCGCGAGCTCTCCGGTGCGAGGGACCTCGCGATCCGCACGATGCCCGCGCGGGTCGAGCGGGTCGAGAAGCCGGCGGAGGACGTCGCCGTGCTCTTCCTCAAGCTCCCCACGGGCGAGCGCCTGCAGTTCCTCGCCGGGCAGTACATCGACATCCTGCTGAAGAGCGGAAAGCGGCGCAGCTTCTCCATGGCCAACCCGCCGCACAACGACCAGCTGATCGAGCTCCACGTGCGCAAGTCTCCCGGCGGCGCCTTCTCGAGCTACGTGTTCGACGAGATGAAGGAGCGCGCGATCCTGAGGTTCGAAGGCCCGCTCGGCACCTTCTACCTGCGCAACGACGATTCCGGGAAGCCCCTCATCTTCGTGGCCGGCGGCACGGGCTTCGCGCCCATCAAGGCGATCGTCGAGCACGCCTTCCACCACGCGGACGACCGCCCGATGGTCCTCTACTGGGGCGTGCGCTCGAAGAAGGATCTCTACATGCCCGAGCTTCCGATCGGCTGGCAGCGGGAGCATCCGAATTTCACGTACATCCCGGTCCTCTCGGATCCCTTGCCCGAGGATGAATGGGCCGGACGCACGGGATTCGTGCACCAGGCCGTGCTCGACGACTTCACGGATCTGTCGGGCTACCAGGTCTATGCGTGCGGCGCGGCGGGCATGACCGACGTGGCGAGGCAGACGTTCGTCGAGGAGCGCAGGCTGCCCGAGGACGAGTTCTACTGCGACGCCTTCACGCCGAGCGTGGACCCGAAGCGTTAAGGGGAGGGGCCGCTACCCGCGAGCCCCGCGTTCTGTCCCCTGGGCTTCGATTGCCGGCGAAGCCGCGAATTGCGCGGCCTCGCGCTCGCGCAGCACCTTTCGCTGCACCTTCCCCGTCGTCGTCATCGGCAATTCGGAAACGAACTCGATCTTCCTCGGCTGCTGGTAAGGCGCGAGGTGGGTCTTCACGTGCTCGCGGATCGCCTCCTCGAGCGCGGGCGAGGCGGCATGGCCCGGCGCGAGCAGGATGAAGGCCTTCACGACCGAGCCGCGCGCCGCGTCGGGCGAGGGCACCACCGCGCAGTTGCCCACCGCGGGATGCTTCACGAGGCAGCTCTCGATCTCGGTGGGACCCACGCGATAGCCCGAGACCTTGAAGATGTCGTCGGCGCGCCCGTGGTACCAGAGGTTGCCGTCCTCGTCGGCGCGCGCCTGGTCGCCCGTGCGGCACCACTCGCCGGAATACTTCTCGGCGGTCGCCTCGGGCTTGTTCCAGTAGCCGAGGAAGAACACCGGGTCGGGCGTGCCGTCGACCCACGTCCTGCGTAGCGCGACGTCCCCGACTTCGCCCGGCGCCACCCGGCGCCCATCGCCATCGAGGACCGCGACGAGATGCCCGGGGTACGGCCGCCCCATCGAACCGGGCTTCACCGGCCAGCACGATTGCGAATTGCCGACGATGTAGTTCATCTCGGTCTGGCCGAAGATCTCGTTCACCGTGACGCCCAGCTCCTCGCGCGCCCATTCGAGGACCGGGGCACCCAACGCCTCGCCCCCGCTCATGAGCGAGCGCAGCTCCACCGCGTAGCGGGAGCGCGGCTGCGGGAACGCCTTCATGATGAGCTTCAACGCCGTCGGAAAGAGGAAGGCGTTGCGCACGCGATGGCGGGCCATGAGGTCGAGCGCGCGCTCCGGCTCGAAGCGGCCGAGGTAGCCCACGATGCGCTCGCCGTGATAGAGCGTGGGCATGAGCGCGTCCCAGAGGCCGCCGGTCCACGCCCAGTCGGCGGGCGACCAGAAGAGGTCGCGCGCCTTCGGGAAGCCGTCGTGCGAATGCTCGAAGCCCGGGAGGTTGCCGATGAGCGCGCAGTGCGGCAACAGCGCGCCCTTGGGCGGGCCCGTGGTGCCGCTGGTGTAGATGATGGCGGCCGGATCGTCGTGGCGCGTGGCGATCGGAGTGAACCGCGATGCGGCGCGCTCCATGATGGACTCCCATGGCGTTACGCCTTCGCCGGCCGCGCCCGCGACCCCGATCACGTGGGCGAGCCCCGGCAGCCGTTCGCGCGCCGGCTGCAGGTGCTCGAGCGTGACCGGGTCCACCACCGCGACGGTGGCGGCGCTGTCGGCGATCCGGTATTCGAGCGCCTCCGGGCCGAAGAGGAACGAGAGCGGGACCGCGACCGCGCCCATCTGGAAGCACGCGACGTACACGACGATCGTCTGCGGACGCTGCGGAAGGATGAGCGCCACGCGATCGCCGCGCGAGACGCCCAGGCCCGCCAGCACGTTGGAGAAGCGATCGGCCTCGTCCTGGATGCGCCGGTATGTCCAGCTCTCGCGCGCGCCGGATTCGTCTTCCCAGTCGAGCGCGACCCGCGCGGGATCGTCCGCCCAACGACGGCACGCCCACTGCGCGATGTTGAAATCCGCGGGGACCTGCCAGCGGAACGCTTCGTAGATCTCGCGATACCGGTCGCGCGCCACCTAGCGCACCAATGCCGCCTCGATCTCGGCGAAGGAGCTCGCGACCTCGAAGGTCTGCACCTCCATGCCCAGCTGGCGCGCGAGCTGGGATGCGGAGAAAAGCCCGCGCACGCGCCTGCCGTTGTCCTCGGACACCAGGAGGTGGTTGCGGCCCGCTTGCTTGAGGGTGGCGACGATGTGGCCCACGCGCATCTGCGCCACGTCGAGGATCGAGAGCGCCTCGAGCATCGAGGCGCGCGTCATGATGTCCTCGACGAGGATCTCGGCATGCGCGATGCCACGGTCCTGCATGAAGCGCACCGGTTTCTCGCCGAGGAGATCGGTGGTCGTGATCACGCCGGCGACGCAACCATCGTGCGCGAGCACGAAGAGGAGACGCACGCCGCGCCGGACCATGATGGCTTGCGCCGCGGCGATGGTCTCCTCGGGCCGGGTGGTGGCGGCGGAGACTTCGCGCAGGTCCGTCATCACGGAGAAGGCGGGGTCGTCGAGGCCCACGCGCCCGGGGGCGCTGGGCTCGGTCACGCGCGCCGCGGAGGCCAGCAGCGAATGGTGGAGGGGGGAATAGGTGCGCACTCTTGTTCTCCTTGGGGGCCGTCAGCCCGCGAGCTCCGCGCTGCGCCGGAAATGCAGGACCGCTTCCTGGGGCTTGCCGATGCGTTCCATGAGCGCGGCGAGCGACATGTGGCCATCGTGGGTCGGCTCGAGCGCGAGGCTCGCCTCGATGTAGCTCTGTGCCTTGCCCCACAGCTCCTGGCGCATGCAGAGCTTGCCCAGGGCGAGGAGGAGCGCGGGGTCGCGCGCGTGCTGGCGCAGCCACTTCTCCGCGCGTTCGATCTGCGGCATCGCATCGCTTCCCGCGGCCTCGCCGTAAAGCGCAACGAGGCTCGGGTTCCAGTCGCGCTCCAGCGCCTGCTCGATGATGGCCTGCGCTTCGGCCGTGCCGCCCAACGCCAGGTGGTAGCGCGCCGCGGTAGCCGCCACGGCGGGATCGACCCGCATCTCCGTCGGAAGCTGCTTCCAGTACGCGGCAAGGGCGAGCGCATCCTGCGCCTTGCGATTGAGGTTCCCGAGGTGCGCGGCGCGCCGCACGCTCGCCGCTTCCGCGGGACCCACGCCTCCCAGCTTCACCAGCGCGTCCACGGTCTCGATCGCCTCGTCCCAGCGGCGCATGGCCTGCTCGGCCTGGAGCTTCAGCTTCAAGAGGCGCAGATTCCGGGCGTCGCGCGCCGAGAGATCGTTCAGCACCGCGAGCGCCTCTTCGTAGCGCTCCTGCGACACCAGCAGGTCGGCGAGGGTGGTGAGCCGTGCCTGGTCCACCTCGGGCGCCGCGCCCTTGGCGTGGTCGAGGAACTGCTCGCGCTCGCTGAAGCGGCCGAGCTCGTGGGCGCTCCTCGCCGCGATGATCGCGGCGATGCCCTTGGTCTCGCCGTCGGTGAGCGCGGCCGCGGCGCTCTTCTCGGCGGAGGCGTAGCGCCCCTGGAAGAAGGCGAGG
The DNA here is from genome assembly GCA_036271595.1 of Usitatibacter sp. Classification (GTDB taxonomy): domain Bacteria; phylum Pseudomonadota; class Gammaproteobacteria; order Burkholderiales; family Usitatibacteraceae; genus Usitatibacter. Next base: position 27,948 of record DATBAI010000004.1, on the reverse strand, counting down.
AGGGCATCGTTCAGCGCCTGGCGCAGCTTCGAGCGCGCGCGCTCGGCCCGGTAGGCGCGCACGCGCGACGGGATGCCGGCGAGCGTGGTCACCAGGCGCGCGAGCGTATAGAACGCGAGGTAGCCCGCCACGACGAGGAAGATGAGGAGGTTCAGCGAAAGCTCTATGCGGTAGGGCGTGGCCACGATGACGACGTAGCCCGTCGAGTGGCGCGCGAAGAGCGCGATGCCCACGGCGACCGCGGCGAGCACGAGGGACCAGAGGGCGAAGCGCATGGCTAGCGCTTCTCCCGCGCGGTGCGCGCGGTGCGCACGGCGGCGAGGCTCGCGTTGATGTCGGGCACGTTGATCGCGACGGGGCTGTCCGACACTTCCTTCAGCGTCGCGAGCGCGGCGGCGGTGGGGCGCGCCTTGGCGTCGAAATACTTCGCGACCCAGGCCTGCGTCGCCTTCACGTCCTCGCGGAACGAGGGCTCGTCCCGCGCGAGGAGCGCCACGCGCGCCGATAACAGCCTCAGCTTCAGGTTCTCGCGAAGGAAATACGCCTGCGCGGGCGAGATGAGCGGCGCCTCGGGGTTGTCCAGCTCGCGGATGCGCACCAGGCCTTTCATCTCGTCCCAGAAATCGCGCGCGGCGCGAGTGAAGCCGGTGGACTCGTCGGCGTAGCGCGCCCGGGCCACGGCACGCACCGGCACCGTCTCGGCGATGACGAGCGGCAGCGTGTCGGTCTGCCCGATGAGGTTGTCCAGCTTGAGCGCGATGCCCGCGGTGTCCACCTGCGGCACGGCCTTGAGGCGATCCATGTCCTGCCCGATCGCGCGGCGCAGCGGCGTCGCCGCGAGCTTGTCGGCGCGTGCGAGGCGCTGGTCGGCGGCCTGCAGCGCGGCGAGGGCGCCGCGCACGTTGCCCGCGAGCTGCAGCTGCTGGCTCGCGGCGACCAGCGCCTGCTCGACTTCCGAGAGCACGCGATCGTCGGCGCTGCGGGAAAGCTCGCGGTACATCTCTTCCAGCGCGACGCGCTGCTCCTGGGTATCGGCGACTCGCGCTTCCAGCTCGGCGATCCGCGACTGCGCATCCTTCAGCGCGGCCTGGGCCTGCATGAGGGAGGCGCGCGATTGCGCCGCGGCCGCCCCGAGCTCCGCCAATCGCCCGCCCGCCGTCGATTGCATGTCGTTCACCGACTCGCGGACGTCCCACACGAACCATGCGCCGGCGATCACGCCCACGAGCGCCACGACCGCGGTGGCGCGCGCCACCCCGTCGCGCGGGCCCCTGGGTCGCGGTGCAAGCTCTGTCGGAGGCGGAATGTCGGTCATGTGGCTATGCGTTGGTCCTTCAACCCGGCAAGGGTCGCGATGAGGGCCTCGGTGCCGTGGCCGGAAACAACCACGCGGGCGAAGCGGCGGGATTCGCGGTGGCCGCCGATGGCGGGGTGCGGCACCACCAGGGCCACCGACGCCAGCGCGCGCCCTCCTTCGGCACCGACCATCGCCATGAAGTTCTCCAGTGTCTCCGCGCTCAGCACGCTCACGGCATGCACCTCTCGGCTTGCGAGCGCCGCGGCCACCGGGGCGGCGTCGGCCTCGGGTCGCACGCGGCGGTAGCACTCGGCGTAGGTCACCCGCGCCCCGCGCGACTCGAGGGCTTCGCGAAGCTGCTCCCGCCCGCCCTGCCCGCGAAAGACGATGATATTTTGGCCGCGCACCGACTGCAATCGCGGCAGCGCGAGGAGCCCCTCGCTGTCATGGCGGTCGTGGGGGGCGACCACGTCGTCGACGCCTTCCTCGCGCAATGCCGCCGCGGTGGCCTCGCCCACGGCGGCAGCCGCGAGACCTTGCGGCCAGCGGCCGAACCGGCGCGCCGCGGCGAGGCCGCGCTCGACCGCGTTGGCGCTCACGAAGACCGCGAGGTCGAAGGTTTCCAGGCGCCCGAGCAACGCGGCCAGCTCCGCGCCGGGCTCGATCGGCTCGATGGCGAGCGCCGGCAGGCGCCACACGCGTGCGCCTTCCCGCGAGAGCTCCGCGGCGAGCGCCTCGGCGGCGGCCCGCGGCCGCGTGACGACGATGCCCAATCCCGCCAGCCGGCCGTTCATGCGGTCGCCTTCGCGAGCGTCCGCAGGATCTCGCGGCCGCCGGCGGCGAGCAGCCGCTCGCCCAGCTGCGTCCCGAGGCTTGCCGCGAGCTCGCACCGCCCGGAGATCGAGTCGCGAACCACCTTCGTGCCGTCGGGCAAACCGATGAAGCCGTCCATGCGAAGCTCGTTACCCGCGGTCTTCGCGAGGCCACCCACCGGCACCTCGCAGCTTCCTTCGACCACCAGGCCCAGCGCACGCTCGGCGATGGCCGCGCACGCCGTGGCGGGTTCCTCGAAACCGGCCAGCATGCGCCCGACATCCGGTCTTTGCGCCAGGTACTCCACGCCGAGGATGCCCTGGGCGATCGCGGGGACGAGATCGGGCAGCGGGGCGCGAATCCTCGCCTCGAGGCCCAGGCGATTCAGGCCGGCGCAGGCGAGGATGATCGCGTCGTATTCGCCCGCATCGAGCTTGGCGAGGCGTGTATTCACGTTGCCGCGCAGCGCCCGGAAGGTGGGCGCGGGGAAGCGGCTTCGCAGCTGGCATTCGCGGCGCAGGCTGGATGTCCCCACCACCGAGCCCGCGGGCATCGCGGCGAGCGTGGCGTAGGTCGTGGAGCAGAAGGCGTCGAGCGGATCTTCGCGCGGCCCGAAGGTGCCGAGCGCGAATTGCGGCGCGATGCGCATCGGCACGTCCTTCATGGAATGCACCGCGATGTCCGCCCGATCCTCTTCGAGCGCCGATTCGAGCTCCTTCACGAAGAGGCCCTTGCCGCCCACCTGTGCGAGCGGGCGGTCCAGCACCCGATCACCACGCGTGGTGATGCCGATCAGCTCGACGGCGAGCGTGGGGTGGCGCGCGCGCAGGGCCGCGGCCACGATCTCGGCCTGGCGAAGCGCCAGCCGGCTCTCGCGCGTGGCGATGCGCAGCCGCTCGGGAATCGGTTCCATGGGAGGGCCAAGGGTACTACGGTTGGGGCCCATGCTGCAGTGCGGTAAGATTCGGATCCCCGTGCAACTTGCGGCCACCGCGCGGGATCGAATCCCCATGAGCGCGCGGCTTCGCGAGATACCCTACAACTACACGTCGTACTCCGATCGCGAGATCGTGATACGGCTGCTGGGCGAGGACGCCTGGCACGCGCTGGAGGAGCTGCGCGAGCAGCGCGTGACCGGCCGCTCGGCCCGCATGCTCTACGAGGTGCTGGGCGACATCTGGGTGGTGCGCCGCAACCCCTATCTCCAGGACGACCTCCTCGCGAGCCCCCGCCGGCTGAACATGCTCGTGGAGGCGATGCGCCATCGCCTGGGCGAGGTCGGCAAGCGCCGCGCCGACAAGGGTGACGACGACCGCGTGGGCGCGCTGCTGCGCGATGCGCATGTCGCGGTCGATGCGTTCGAGAACGAGTTCGCCGAAACGAGGAGCCTGCGCCGCAAGGTGGTGCGCCGCCTCATGCCGCACACGCGCCGCGACAACATCCAGTTCGACGGCATGGCGCGCGTCTCGCACGTGACGGACGCCACCGACTGGCGCGTCGAGTATCCGTTCGTGGTGGTGAACCCGGACACCGAGGCCGAGTGCGCGCCCATCGTGAAGGCCCTGATCGATCTCGGCCTCACCATCATTCCCCGCGGCGGCGGCACCGGTTACACGGGCGGCGCGATCCCGCTCGATCGGCTCTCCGCGGTGGTCAACACCGAGAAGCTCGATCGCTTCGATGCCATCGAGGAGCGCGTGCTGCCGGGTCTTGCGCAGCCCTGCCCGGTGATCCGCTGCGGCGCGGGCGTGGTGACCAAGCGCGTGATGGAGGCCGCCGAGGATCGGGGGCTCGTCTTCGCCGTGGATCCCACCTCGGCGGATGCGTCCTGCATCGGCGGCAATGTCGCGATGAACGCGGGCGGCAAGAAGGCGGTCCTGTGGGGCACGGCGCTCGACAACCTCGCCGCATGGCGAATGGTGACGCCCGAGGGCGAGTGGCTGGAGGTCGAACGCCTCGAGCACAACCGCGGCCGGATCCACGACGCGCCGATGGCGAGGTTTCGTTTGCGCCACCTCGATGCCTCCGGAGGGACGCGGCGCGAGGAAATCCTCGAGGTGGAAGGCAAGCGCCTTCGCAAGGAAGGCCTGGGCAAGGACGTGACCGACAAGTTCCTCGCGGGCCTGCCGGGCGTGCAGAAGGAGGGCTGCGACGGGCTCATCACGTCGGCCACGTTCATCCTGCACCGCATGCCGAAGTACATGCGCACCGTGTGCCTGGAGTTCTTCGGCGACGTGAAGAAGGCGGTGCCCTCGATCGTCGAGATCAAGCGCTACCTCGACGGCCATCCGAAGGCGATCCTCGCGGGACTGGAGCACCTGGACGAGCGCTACGTGAAGGCGGTCGGCTACGCGACCAAGGCCAAGAGCCGCGGCCGCCCGCGCATGGTGCTGTTGGGCGACATCGTGAGCGACGACGAGCACGCCGTTTCCGAGGCCGCCTCGCAAGTCGTGCGCATCGCCAATGCGCGCGACGGCGAGGGATTCATCGCGACCACCGCGGAGCAGAGGAAGCGCTTCTGGCTGGACCGCGCGCGCACCGCCGCCATCTCCAGGCACACCAACGCCTTCAAGATCAACGAGGACGTGGTGATCCCGCTGGAGCGCCTGGGCGACTACACCGACGGCATCGAGCGCATCAACATCGAGTTCTCGATCGCCAACAAGCTGAAGCTCGTGGCGGGGCTCGCCGAGGTCTTCGAGCGCGAGCTTCCCGTCTACGAGGACGCCAAGGTCGACCGCGCCGTGCTCTACGGGGACCGGCCGGCGCAGGCGCTCGAGCTCCTCGACCGGGTCGCCCGCCGCTGGGCGTACGTGCTCGCGAGCCTCGACCGGCGCTCCGGCGACGTGCGCACCGACCTCGAGGGCCTGGGCATGGATCCGGCGCGGCTCGGCGACGATCCCGAGACGATCGTCTTCGAGCGCGTGCAGCTTCACCACATGCGCATCTCGTGGAAGGAGGAGCTCCTCGAGCCGCTGCGGCGCCTCTTCGCGGGCCGCGATTTCGAGCCGATGATGGCCGCGATCGAGGCGGTGCACGCGCGGGTGCTGCGCGGTCGGGTGTTCGTGGCCCTCCACATGCATGCGGGCGACGGCAACGTTCACACCAACATCCCGGTGAACTCCGACGACTACGAGATGCTGCGCCAGGCGAACCAGGCGGTCGCGCGCATCATGAAGTTCGCGCGCTCGCTGGGCGGGGTGATCTCCGGCGAACACGGGATCGGCATCACCAAGCTCGAGTTCCTCGAGCCCGCGGAGATCCAGGCTTTCGTCGACTACAAGAAGCGGGTCGACCCCGAGGGGCGCTTCAACCGCGGCAAGCTCCTGCCCGGGGCGGACCTGAAGCGCGCCTACACGCCGTCCTTCGCGCTCATCGGGCACGAATCGCTCATCCTCGAGCAGAACGACATCGGCGCGATCGCCGACATGTTCAAGGACTGCCTGCGCTGCGGGAAGTGCAAGCCGGTCTGCAGCACGCACGTGCCCCGCGCGAACCTGCTCTACAGCCCCAGGAACAAGATCCTCGCGACCTCGCTCCTCACCGAGGCGTTCCTCTACGAGGAGCAGACGCGCCGCGGCGTCTCGATCCGCCACTTCGACGAGTACGGCGACGTGGCCGACCACTGCACGGTCTGCCACAAGTGCGAGTCGCCCTGCCCCGTGGACATCGACTTCGGCGACGTCTCCATCGCGATGCGCAACATGCTCGCCAAGCTTCGCAAGCGCCGCTTCAACCTCGGCACCTGGGCGTCGCTGCAATTCCTGAACGCGCAGGATCCGGCGAAGGTGAAGGCGATCAAGGCGGTGATGATCGACTTCGGCTTCCGCGCGCAGCGCCTCGCCAACAAGCTCTGGGGCCGCACGCCCTTCGTCCAGCACCAGACGCGCAACCCGCCGGAGACCGTGGGGCGGCCCGCGCTCGCGCGCCAGGTGATCCACTTCATCAACAAGCCGATGCCGGGAGGATTGCCCAAGAAGACGGCGCGTGCGCTCCTGGACCTCGAGGATCCCGCGATGGTGCCGATCATCCGCGATCCCGCCAAGGTGAACGAGGATTCCGACGCCGTGTTCTACTTCCCGGGCTGCGGGAGCGAGCGGCTCTTCGGCCAGGTGGGGCTCGCCACGCAGGCGCTCCTCTATCACGTGGGGAGCCAATGCGTGCTGCCGCCGGGCTACCTCTGCTGCGGTTACCCGCAGACCTCCGCGGGACGTGCCGACCAGGGCGAGAAGATCACCGTGCAGAATCGCGTGCTCTTCCACCGCGTGGCCAACACGCTCAACTATCTGGACATCAAGACGGTGGTGGTCTCGTGCGGCACGTGCATGGACCAGCTGCTGAAGTACGAATTCGACAAGATCTTCCCGGGTTGCCGGCTCCTCGACATCCACGAGTACCTGCTCGAGAAGGGCGTGAAGCTCGAGGGCGTGCAGGGCATCCGCTACATGTACCACGACCCCTGCCACACGCCGATCAAGACGCACGACGCGAAGAAGCTCGTGAACACGCTCATGGGACGCGACGACATCGAGATCAACGACCGCTGCTGCGGGGAGTCGGGCACCTTCGCCGCGACGCGGCCGGACATCGCGACCCAGGTGCGTTCGCGCAAGGAAGAGGAAGTGCGCAAGGGCGCCGCCGACGTGCGCGCCGACGGATTCGCGGGCGAGGTGAAGATCCTCACCTCGTGCCCCTCGTGCCTCCAGGGCCTGCACCGTTTCGACCCCGACGCCGGCACCACGGCCGACTACATCGTGGTGGAGATGGCGCGCCACCTGCTCGGCGAAGGCTGGATGAAGGACTTCGTGGAGCGTGCCCGCCGCGGAGGAATCGAGCGCGTCCTCCTCTGACCGCCCATCCCGGGCGTCGGGAGGCCCTTGCCGGTCACCGCCGGCAGCGGGACAATCGCCCCGGGGGGAGGCCATGGCGACCAGCGCGTGCGAGTTCTGCAGTGGCCCCGGGGGCGCCGTCCTCTGGGAGGACGAACTTTGCCGCGTCGTGCGCGTGGACGAGCCCGACTATCCCGGTTTCGTGCGGGTAATCCTCGGGCGCCACGCCACCGAGATGGCCGAGCTCGGCGCCGGGGAGCGCGGGCGCCTCATGGAGGTGGTCTTCGCGGTGGAAGCCGCGGTGCGTGACACGATGAAGGCGGACAAGATGAACCTCGCGAGCCTCGGCAACCAGACCCCGCATGTGCACTGGCACGTGGTTCCGCGCTTTCGCGACGACCGCCATTTCCCCAATCCCATCTGGGCGGCGCCCCGGCGCGGGCACGAGCCGAACCCGGGCCGCGAGCAACGCGCCCTGGACGTGGCCGGCGCCATCGTGGCGCGCCTGAAAGGACTCCAATGAGCTCCGCGCCCCCGCGCATCCTTCCTTTCGCCGACGCGCGCGGCTGCAAGGAGTGGCTGGGGGCGCTTCCCCTCACCAACATCCCGCAGGCCCAGGCGCAGGTCCTGGAGACGATCCTCGCGCTGAACGAGTCGGACATCGCGCCCATCGAGCGGGTGAAGTCCCTGGAGCTCATGCGCGACAAGATCGCCTTCCTGCAGGGCGAGCAGCGCGCGCGCTATTTCGGCAAGACCCTCCCGCTGTCGGCGAACGACAACAGCGCATGGAACACCGGCCGCTCGCTCCTCGAGGCGATGGAGGAGGGCTATCGCCGCTGCCTGGAGGCGGCGCAGTCCGGCGAGGGCGGCCTCGCGGGGCACGCCTCGCTCATCGCGCAACGCGTCGCCCGCTACGTGGGCGCCCAGATGCTGTTCCATGCCATCGTCTTCCGCCGCTTCGATCCGCAGCTGTGGCTCAAGCTCCACAAGCTCTTTTCGGACGCGCAGGCCAACGCCACCGCCGAGGAGGCGGTGAAGGATTCGGTCGAGGGCGAGGACGGCATGACCAGCATGGAGCGCACCTACGCGCAGGCGGTGCTCATGCAGGCCGCGTTCCTCTCGGAGATGAGCGCGCCGCAAGTCGATTTCGCCGAGGCGCTGCTGCGCATGTGGGCCCGGAAGGTACGGGTGCTTGCGGCGTCCCCCGAATCCGAGTCGCGCGTCGATGCACTCGTGGTGGACCTCGCCAAGCCCATCGGCGCACGCCCGCAATCGCGCCAGGCGCTCGAGCCGTCGCAGCGCGTGCTCGACACGGCGGCGCTCTCACGCAGCATTCGCGGACGCATCCACGGCTTGCAGAACGGCGAAGACCACGCGAGCCTGGGCCTGCCGCCGCAGGCCGGCGCCGTGGACGTGGAGCATGAGCTGAAGCGCCTTCACAAGCTCTGGTGCGAGGGCGCGCCGCCGCGCCCGGCCGCCAAGGCCTCGACGCAGCCCACCGCGGGCCTCGTGTTCGGCATGCCCGAGATCCACTTCTTCCTTTCCCAGGGCAAGGTCTTCGAGCAGCCCGACAAGAAGCGCGATATGACGCCGCAGGAGAAGCAGGACATCGAGGTGTTCGGCCGCATACGCGAGCAGACGCAGAGCAAGATGGTCCCCCAGCACAACTACACGGTCGAGAACTGGCCGGTGGTCGACGAGATGCTCGGTGCCGTGCGCGTGCAACGTCCCAGCACGACCTCGCGCGGCGTGGGCATCGGGCGGCTTGTCGCGATCCGCATGGGCGACACGGCGTCTTTCTACCTCGCCATGGTGAGCGAGCTCGTGCAGGAGACCGACGGGCGCATCATCGCGACGGTCACGCTCTTCCCGGGGCGCCCCGAGCCGCTCGCGGTGCGCGCGGGCGACTTGAGGAATCGCGCCAATGCGCAATGGGTCCAGGGCGTGCGCCTGCCGCCGCTCGAGAAGATCAACATTCCCGCTTCCCTCGTGGTGCCGAGCCCCCTGGGTGCGCGCGGACGCGGGATCGAGATCTGGGAGGGCGCGGCCAAGGAGTGCACCGTGGAAGAGCTCCTGCAGCGCGGCACCGACTTCGACCGCGTGACCGTCTTCTAGGCGGCCTTCTTCTCCAGGGCGTCCATCAGGTCCACGGCGGCATTCGCACCCGTCTGCTCGGCGATCTCCACGATGCACGTGGGGCTCGTCACGTTCACTTCCGTGAGGTAGTCGCCGATCACGTCCAGGCCCGCGAAGACGATGCCGGCCTTCACGAGCTCGCGCCCCACGGCTTCCCCGATCTCGCGGTCGCGCGCCGAGATCGCCTGCGCCACGCCCTTGCCGCCGGCGGCGAGGTTGCCGCGCGTCTCGCCCGCCTTGGGAATGCGCGCCAGGCACTGCGGGAAGGGCTTGCCGTCGATCACCAGAACGCGCTTGTCGCCCTTGGCGATGTCCGGGATGAAGCGTTGCGCCATCACGGTGCGCTTGCCGAAATCGGTCATCGTCTCGACGATCACGTTGCGGTTCGGGTCGTCGTCCCGGACCCGGAAGATCATGGTGCCGCCCATGCCGTCGAGCTTCTTCACGACGCTGTCGTGGTGGGTGTCGATGAATCCGTGCAGGTGCGCCATGTCGCTCGTGACGAGCGTTTCGGGCGTGAAGCGCGGGAAGGCGAGGATCGCGAGCTTCTCGTTCCAGTCGCGCAGCGCCCGGGGGCTGTTCACCACGCGCCCGCCTTCGGCCACCACGCCATCCAGCAGCAGCGTCGCGTAGTAGTACTCCTGGTCGAAGGGCGGATCCTTTCGCATGAGGACCAGGTCGAAGCCGGAGAGCGCGGACTCGCGTGCATCCGCGGCGCGGTACCAGGCGTGGTCGTCGGAGGAAACCTCCAGGGCGCTGGTGCGCGCGAGGACTTTTCCCCCGCGCGAGAACATGTCGCGCGCTTCGAGGGCGTGCACCTCGTGGCCGCGCCGCGCGGCCTCGCGCATCATGGCGATGCTGGAATCCTTGTAGGCCTTGAGGCGGTCGAGCGGGTCGACCACGAACGCGAGCCTCATGCGTTCGCCGCCCTCACCTCCAGCGCGCTGTCGCGCTCGACGAGCTCCTCCACCTCGATCGCCGCCGCCAGGTTCGCGAGGCGCGCCACGACACCGTAGGTGTAGAACCGGTTGGGCGGATCGCCCGGCTTGCCGGTGCAATCGGGCGTGTGGCAGTTCGTCTCGAACGCGAGCGGAACGAACTTGGCGCCCGGGGAGTTCAGGTTCTCGTCGATGCCGCGCTCGGTGTGGACACGGTAGAAGCCGCCGACCACGAATTGGTCCACCATGTACACGACCGGCTCGGCGACCGCGCCATCCACGTTCTCGAAGGTGTACACGCCCTCCTGGATGATCACCTCGTGGACCGGCTGGCCTTCCTTGATGACCGCCATCTTGTTGCGCGTCTTGCGATTGAGGTTCCTCACGTCGTCGGGGCTCTTCACCGTCATGATTCCCATGCCGTAGGTGCCCGCGTCGGCCTTCACGATGCAGAACGGCTGCTCGGTGATGCCATACGTCGCGTACTTCTCGCGCACCTCGTTCAGCACGAACTCCACGTTGGCCGCGAGGCAGTCCTCGCCCTCCTTCTCGGCGAAGTTCACCTTGCCGCACTGGCTGAAGAAAGGGTCGATCACCCAGGGGTCGATGCCGATCAGCTTGGCGAAATCGTGGGCCACGCGGTCGTAGACGTGGAAATGGTGCGACTTGCGGCGCGTGGTCCAGCCCGCGGCGACGGGCGGGATCACCGGCTGCTCGATCGCGCGCAGGATCGAAGGGATGCCTGCCGAAAGGTCGTTGTTGAGGAGGACCGCGCACGGATCGAAGCCCTCGACGCCCACGCGGTTGCCCTTGCGCAGCAGCGGCTCGAGCCTCAGCTTGTCCCCGCCCGAGGTCTCGACCTCGAGGGGCTCCTTCAGGTCGGGGATGATGCTGCCGATGCGCACGTCGAACCCGGCGCCTTCGAGGATGCGCTGCAGGACCGCGACGTTTTGCAGGTAGTGCGCGTTGCGCGTGTGGTTCTCGGGGACGATCAGGAAGCGGCGCGTATCGGGGCAGATGCGCTGCACCGCCGACATCGCGGCGTGCACGCAGAGCGGGAGGAATTCCGGATTCAGATTGTTGAAGCCGCCCGGAAAGAGGTTGGTGTCCACCGGAGCGAGCTTGAAGCCGCTGTTGCGAAGGTCCACCGACGCGTAGAACGTGACGGGATGCTCCATCCACTGCGTGCGGAACCAGCGCTCGATCTCGGGGCGCTCGCCGAGCACGATGCGCTCGAGCTCCTGGAGCGGGCCGGTGAGCGACGTGGTGAGGTGTGGAACCATCGGATTTCTCTCGGCAGGGAGGGTCAGTTTACACGCTTCGCAATGCTAGAATTTCGCTCCTTCGCAGGTTTGAAATGACCCCTTTCCAGAGCCTCGCAGCGACTCTCCTGCTGCTCGTCGCGTCCAACGTCTTCATGACGTTCGCGTGGTACGCGCACCTGAAGCACGTCCAGTCGTGGCCCTGGTGGGCGGCCGCGGCCGCGAGCTGGGGCATCGCCCTTTTCGAGTACCTGCTGCAGGTCCCCGCCAACCGCATCGGCTTTTCCTCCGGCATCTCGCTCACGCAGCTGAAGATCGTCCAGGAGGTCATCACGCTCACGGTATTCGTGCCGTTCGCCGTGCTCTACATGGACCAGCCCCTCAAGTGGGACTACCTCTGGGCGGCCTTGTGCATGATGGGCGCCGTGTACTTCATCTTCAGGACGTAATGCGCCTCCACATCCTCGGGATCTGCGGCACGTTCATGGGAGGGCTCGCGAAGATCGCCGCCGAGCGTGGCCACACGGTCACCGGCTGCGACGCGGAGGTCTATCCGCCCATGAGCGAGCAGCTGCGTGCGATCGGCATCCGCCTGCACGAGGGGTATGACGCGGCCCAGCTGGAGACCTACCAGGCCGACCTCTACGTGATCGGCAACGCGATGACGCGCGGCAAGCCCGTGATCGAGGCGATCCTCGACCGCGGCCTGCGCTATGCGTCGGGCCCGCAGTGGCTCGCCGAGAACGTGCTGCAGGACAAGTGGGTGCTCGCCGTGGCCGGTACCCACGGCAAGAGCACGACCTCGTCGATGCTCGCGTGGATCCTCCAGGAGGGCGGCCTCGAGCCGGGCTTCCTGATCGGCGGCATCGCGCGCAACTTCGGCATTTCCGCGCGCGCCACGGGCTCGTCCTTCTTCGTGATCGAGGCCGACGAATACGACACCGCGTTCTTCGACAAGCGCTCGAAGTTCGTGTGGTATCGCCCGCGCACCGCGGTGCTGGGCAACCTCGAGTACGACCACGCCGACATCTTCCCGGACCTCGCGGCCATCGAGACGCAGTTCCACCACCTGGTGAGGATCGTGCCGGCCGAGGGGCTTCTCGTCGTGAACGGCCAGGACGCCGCGCTGGAGCGTGTGCTCGCGCGCGGGGCCTGGACGCCGGTCGAGCGCTTCGGCGCGGGCCAGGCCTGGGGCGTGGGAAGCATCCATCCCGACGATTCGTTCGACGTGATGGTGGACGGCGCCAAGGCGGGCACGGTGCGCTGGCCGCTCATGGGCGAGCACAACCGGCTGAACGCGCTCGCCGCGCTCGCCGCGGCGCGCCACGCGGGCGTGCCGCCCAGCCTCGGGATCGAGGCGCTCTCGCGCTTCGAGGGCGTGAAGCGGCGAATGGAGGTCCGCGGGTCCGTGCAGGGCATCACGGTCTACGATGATTTCGCGCACCATCCGACCGCATTCGAGACCACCGTCGCGGGGCTGCGCACGCGCGTGGGCGATGCGCGCATCGTCGCGGTATTCGAGCCGCGCTCCAACACCATGAAGCTCGGGCGGATGCAGGATCGCCTCGCGAAGAGCCTCGCGGGCGCCGATGCGGTGCACTGCTACGCGAACGGCCTCGGCTGGGACCCGGCGCAGGCCCTGGCTCCCCTGGGCACGCGAGCCGCGATCCACCACGACCTCGGAGCGCTCGTGGACGAGCTCGCGCGCACCCTCCAGCCCGGCGACCATGTGCTCGTCATGTCCAATGGCGGCTTCGGCGGCGTGCACGAGAAGCTCCTCGCGCGCCTCGCGCGCCGCTCCGCATCAACCCCCGCAGCCTAGAGGCCGCCATGAAGGAATACGCCTTCCGGATCGTGAACGTCTTCACCCGCGAGGGCCGCCTCACGGGCAATCCGCTCGCCGTCATCGAGGATGCGACCGGCCTCGCCGACGCCACCCAGCAGGCGCTCGCGCGGCAGTTCAACCTGTCCGAGACGACATTCATCTTCCCGTCGGAAAAGGCCAATGCGCGGGTGCGCATCTATACCCCGGCCTACGAAATGCCGTTCGCCGGCCATCCGACGCTCGGGACCGCGCACGTCGTGAGAAGCCTCGAGGATGCGGGCGATTCGCTCACGCTGGAGATGAAGGCCGGCATCATCCCGGTGGAGGCGAAGGGCGACCTCTGGACGCTGCAGGCGAACGCGCCCAGCTCCCGGCCGGCCGGCGAAAGCGCCGCGGACCTGGCCCAGGTCCTCGGCATCGAGGCGGACGACGTGGCCTCGCCGGTGCTGTGGGTGAGCACCGGGCGCGAGCAGCTCGTCGTTCCGCTGAAGAGCGCCGAGGCCGTGCGCCGGGTGAGCCCACGCGCCGAGCCGTTCGCGCGCCTTCGCAGCGAGCATGGCGCCGCGCAGGTCCTCGCCTTCGCCGATTCGGGCGGCGCGGTCGAGTCGCGCTTCTTCTTCCCGAGCGGCGCGGCGATCCTCGAGGATCCCGCCACGGGCAGCGCCTGCGCGAACCTGGGCGGATGGTTCATCGCGACCGGGCCCGGGCGCGATGTCGAGCGCGTCGTCTCGCAGGGCGAGGCGGTGGGCCGCCCTTCGACGCTTCACCTGGCGGTGCGCGGCGGCGTGGTATTCGTGGGCGGCCACGTGATCGAGCTCGGTCGCGGCCACATCTCGCTCTAGGTGAAGACGATCGTCTACCTGCACGGGTTCATCAGCTCTGCGCAGTCGAGGAAAGCCGTCATGCTGGGCGACTATGTGCGCAACTGCGTGTCTGGGCTCGACTACATCGTGCCGACGCTGGATGACCGCCCGGCGCGCGCCATCCAACAGGTGGCGGACGCCTGCAGCGCCCTGGGAGCGGACCTCACGCTGGTCGGCAGCTCGCTCGGCGGCTTCTACGCGACGGTGATGGCCGAGCGCCTGGGCTGCCGTGCGGCGCTGCTCAACCCCGCGGTCCATCCGCACCGGCATTTCCAGAAATACCTCGGGCCGCAGAAGAACATGTACACCGGCGAGGAGTTCGTGCTCACCGAGGAGCATGTCGGCGAGCTGCGTGCGCTCGACCCCGGTGCGATCACGCGGCCCGACCGCTACTGGCTCTTCGTGGAGACCGGTGACATCGTGCTCGACTACCGCGAGGCCGTGGAATTCTACGAGGGCGCGCTCCAGACCGTGGTGCAGGGCGGTGACCACGCGCTGGTCTCCTTTCCGGAACACGTGCCGGAGCTCGCCGCATGGGCGAGGACGTGATGGATCACGGGGTCGTGCCAGGATGACGCAGGTTCTCTTCGAGGAAGACGGCGCGTTCCGCGTGGGCACGATCCTCTCGGAGGCGGGGGCATCGGTGCAGGTGGAGGCCGCCCACGGCAAGCGCTCGAAGCTGAAGGCCACCGCGATCCTGCTGCGCTTCGACGGCCAGGCGCTCGCGGGCTTCATGCCCGAGGCGCAGAAGCTCTCCGTGCCCATCGATCCGCAATTCCTCTGGGAAGTGTGCGGCGCCGAGGAGTTCGCCTTCGACGCGCTCGCGCGCGAATACTTCGGCCGCGTCGCCGCGCCGCAGGAGGCCGCGGCGGTGGCCCTGGCGCTGCATTCGCATCCGATGTACTTCTACAAGCGCGGCAAGGGACGCTACCAGGCCGCGCCCGAGCAGAACCTCAAGGCGGCGCTCGCCGGCGCCGACAAGAAGCGCAAGCAGCAGGAGCAGGTCGACGCGTGGGCCGCGGAGCTCACCGCCGGCCGCGTGCCGGAGTCTTTGGGGGAGAAGCTGGACGTCCTCCTCTTCAAGCCCGACAAGACGAGCCTCGAATGGCGCGCGCTCGATGCCGCCGCGACGCGGGTGGGTATGTCGCCCCCGAAGGTCCTCGCCGCGGCGGGCGCTCTCGCCGGCCCGGAGGACTATTTCCTGCGCCGCTTCGCCTTCGAGTTCTTTCCGCGTGGAACCGGCTTCGAGCCGACGCCGGCGCTCGCCGATCCGGGGGCCCTTCCCGAGTCGGACGCGATCGCCTTCTCGATCGACGATGCGCAAACGACCGAGATCGACGACGCGTTCTCGCTTTCGCGCACCCCCGAGGGAAAGCTGCGCGTCGGCATCCACATCGCCGCGCCCGCGCTCTGGTTCGGCCGTGGCGATGGGCTCGAGACGCTCGCGCGCGAGCGCCTTTGCACCGCGTATTTTCCCGGCGGCAAGGTCACGATGCTGCCGCCGGACGCGATCGATTGCGCGACGCTCGCCCAGGGGCGGCTCGTGCCCGCCGCCTCCCTCTACCTCACGGTCGACCCGGAAAGCCTGGCCGTCGAGGGCCGGGAGTCGCGGCTCGAGCGCTTGCGGGTGGCGGCGAACCTGCGCACCGCCGATCTCGACACGCGCCTGGACGCCGCATCCGTCGCGGCCGGCAAGGTCGAAGGCGAGTGGGGCGAGGAGCTTTTCACGCTCTGGAAGCTCGCGCGGACGCTGAAGGCGCTCCGCGGAGCCGCCGACGACCGCAACGAACGGCCCGACTACAACATCCGCGTCGAAAACGCCCGCGTCTCGATCGAGCCGCGGCGGCGCGATACGCCGGTGGACACGCTCGTGGCCGAGCTCATGATCCACGTGAACTCGTCGTGGGGGACCCTGCTCGCCGAGCGCGGCTACGACGCGATCTACCGCAACCAGAAGGGCGGCAAGACGCGCATGGAGGTCGAGCCCGGCGCCCACGAATGGCTGGGCGTCGCCCACTATGCGTGGACGAGCTCGCCGCTACGCCGCTATTGCGATCTCGCCAACCAGCGCCAGCTCGCCGCCCTTCTCGCGGGCGCCGAGCCGGCCTACACCCGCGAGGAGCTGGCCTCGGCCGCGCGGGAGTTCGAGGTGGCCCATGACGCCTACGCCGAGCACCAGCGCCTCCTCGAGCGCTACTGGTGCCTCAAGTACCTCCTCCAGGAAGGCATCCACGAGTCCGAGGCGAGCGTGGTGCGCGACGAGCTGGTGCGCATCGACGGCATGCCCCTGGTGTGCCGCGCCGTGGGGCTGCCGCCCGGGCCCCCGGGGACGCGCGTGAAGGTCGCTTTCGGGGAAGTGGACCTCTGGGAGGCCCACGTCCTTGCGCGCTTCGCGGGGAAATGACCTTACAATCATCACTCATGAAGAGACCGGTCCGCCGACCTTGGTAGCACCTGCCGTGCAGGTGGGTCAGCCCAATTCCACAGACGCCCTCGTCTCCTTCTCGGATTTCCTGCTCGAACGCTTCGGCCTGGTGGCGACCATGCAGGTCGCGCTCATCGCCTCGATCGCGCTGCATGCCTTCGCCATCGTGGGCGTGGGCTTCAGGATGATCAAGGGCGGGTGGGACGAACCGCACAACGTGATGGACGTCGTGCTGGTGAACTCCCGGAGCGCGAGCCGCCCGGACAAGGCCGATACGCTCGCCCAGGCGAACCTCGACGGTGGCGGCAACACCGACCAGAAGATGCGGGCCAAGAGCCCCTTCCCCGCGGTGGATCCGCGCGACCCCAGCCCGGAGCTGCGCGCCGCGCAATCGCGCATGAAGCAGCTCGAGGTCGAGGCCAAGGAGCTGATGACCACGATCAAGTCGACGGCGGTGGTCGCGCAGGGCGACGTGGCCGCGAGCCAGCCCAACGCGCGCTCGGATGCCCAGGCACGCGACCTGATCGACAAGAGCCTCGAGATCTCGCGGCTGGAAGCGCAGATCGCCCGCGAGCACCTCGCCTACCAGCAGAGGCCCAAGCGCAAGTTCATCGGCGCACGCACCCACGAGTACCGTTTCGCCAAGTACGTGGACGACTACCGGGCGCGCGTCGAGCGCGTCGGCACTCTCAACTACCCGCAGGAGGCCAAGGCGCGCAAGATCTACGCCTCGCTCCAGCTCACCGTCGCGATCAAGTCCGACGGCGAGGTCGAGTCGGTCGAGATCAACCGCTCCTCCGGCTACAAGTTCCTCGACCAGGCGGCGCGGCGCATCGTGCAGCTCTCGGCGCCTTTCGAGCCCTTCCCGGCGGACATCCGCAAGGACACGGACATCCTGCACATCACGCGCACGTGGACCTTCACGCGCGCCGACCAGGTCGTCGCGGAGTAGGGAGTTCTCGCGGCCGGCACTTCGTGCCCCGGGGCGCGCTGGGGTAAAATAGGCGACCGGTGGCCAATGCAAACGATCAACCTCACCCGCCACTTCCTCATCGCCATGCCGGCGATGTCGGACCCGAATTTTTCCCGGACCCTCACCTTCATCTGCGAGCACAACGAGCGCGGGGCGCTGGGCATCGTGGTGAACCGTCCCATCGACGTGAATCTCGCCGCGCTCTTCCGCCAGGTGGAGATCCCGCTTTCCGATTCCCCGCTCGGCGAAGAGCCGGTGTTCTTCGGCGGGCCGGTCCAGTTCGACCACGGCTTCGTGCTTCACCGGCCGCTCGGCACCTGGAAATCCACGTTGCCCATGGGCGACATCGGGCTCACCACCTCGCGCGACATTCTGGAAGCCATGGCGAAGGGCAGCGGCCCGCACCAGCAGCTCGTGGCACTGGGCTATGCGGGCTGGGCGGCAGGGCAGCTCGAGGACGAGATCAAGCGCAACGGCTGGCTCACGGTGGCCGCGGACATGGACGTCATCTTCAACGTGCCGCCCGCGGCGCGATACGACGCGGCGATGCATGCCCTCGGGATCGACGCGGCCAGCTTGTCCGAGGAGGCGGGGCACGCGTGACGGTGAGCGGGACGGTCCTCGGCTTCGATTACGGCGCGAAGCGCCTCGGAGTCGCCGTCGGGGAGACGTCCACGCGCATCGCCAACCCGCTGGGCGCCATCGCCGCCGAGGCCAACGAGTTGCGCTTCGCCGCGATCGACCGCTACGTGGACGAATGGAAGCCGGTCGCCTTCGTGGTCGGCCAGCCGAAGCACTCGGATGGCTCGGCGCACGAAGTGGCACGCCTCGCGGGAAAGTTCGCCCGGCGCCTCGCGGGGCGCTACAAGCGCGATGTGCTGCTGGTGGACGAGACCCTCACTTCCGCCACCGCCGAGAGCGAGCTGCGCGAGACGCGCACGCGCGCATCGGTGAAGGGCGACGTCGACGCGCTCGCCGCGGCGATCATCCTGCAATCGTTCCTCGACGACCCGGAGGGCCATGAGCGCGTCGCTGCCTGATCCCGAGCGCCTGGTCCAGGAAATGGCCGAGGCGATGCGTGGCAAGCTCGCAAAGGACGCGGCGCTGGTCGGCATCTACACGGGCGGCGCATGGGTGGCCGAGCGGCTGAACCGCGCGCTCACCCCTGGCGCTCCCCTCGGATCGCTCGCCGTGACGCTGCATCGCGACGACTTCGGCCGCATCGGCCTGCACCGCGAGTCGCGCCGCAGCCAGATTCCCTTCCCGGTCGACGGGCGCGAGATCGTGCTCGTGGACGACGTCCTGCACACCGGCCGCACCATCCGCGCCGCCCTGAACGAGCTCTTCGATTTCGGCCGTCCCCGCGCGGTGCGCCTCGCGGTGCTGGCCGATCGCGGCGGGCGCGAGCTTCCGGTCTCGGCCGATTTCCTCGGCGCGAAGATCGACGTGGGCGCGGACGAAGACCTCGTGCTCTCGAACGACAACGGGCGCCTGCGGTTCGCCGCGGTGAAGCGCCCGTGAGCCCGATGGGCCGGGCGAGCCTCCAGGTCGGCCCCGACGGGCGGCTGAAGCATCTCCTCACCACCGAAGGCCTCTCGGCCGAGCTGATCCGCCACATCCTCGATACGGCCGACCAGTTCGTCTCGGTGGGCGAGCGCGACGTGAAGAAGGTGCCGCTGCTGCGCGGCAGGACCATCTTCAACGTCTTCTTCGAGAACTCCACGCGCACGCGCACCACCTTCGAGATCGCCGCCAAGCGGCTTTCCGCCGACGTGATCAATCTCAACGTGGGTGCCTCGTCGACGAACAAGGGCGAGTCGCTCCTGGACACGGTGTGGAACCTCCAGGCGATGGACGCGGACATGTTCGTCGTGCGCCACTCGCAATCCGGTGCGGCGCACCTCATCGCGCGCCATGTGCGCCCGGGGGTCGCGGTGATCAACGCCGGCGACGGGCGCCACCAGCATCCGACGCAGGGCCTGCTCGACATGTACACGATCCGCCACTACAAGAAGGAATTCTCGGGCCTGTCGGTGGCGATCGTGGGCGACGTCCTGCATTCGCGAGTCGCGCGCTCGCAGATCCATGCCCTGAAGACCCTGGGCGTGCCGGACCTGCGCGTCGTCGCACCCAAGACGCTCCTTCCCGCCGCCGTCGAGCGCCTGGGCGTGCGCGTCTGCACCGACATGGCCGAAGGCATTCGCGGCTGCGACGTGGTGATCATGCTGAGGCTGCAGAACGAGCGCATGAACGGCGCGCTGCTGCCCTCCGCGGGCGAGTTCTTCAAGCGCTACGGGCTGAACGCGGAGAAGCTCGCGCTCGCGAAACCCGACGCGATCGTGATGCACCCGGGCCCGATGAACCGCGGCGTCGAGATCGATTCGCCCGTGGCCGACGGCCCGCAGAGCGTGATCATGCCGCAGGTGACCTTCGGCATCGCGGTGAGAATGGCGGTGATGGGAATGCTGGGATCTCCGGTGGGGTCGGACCCCATTCATGCGTGATGGCCACGGAATGACTCGACATCGCTTCCCGACATGGGGCCTGACCCCTTGCAGCGTCCCATGAGACTCGAAATCGTCAATGCCAGGGTGATCGACCCCGCGTCCAGGCGGGACAAGGCCGGCTCGATCTACATCGTGGACGGCAGGATCGCCGCGCTCGACGCGGCGCCGGCTTCCTTCAAGGCCGACGAGACGATCGACGCCAGGGGCCTCGTCGCATGCCCCGGGCTGGTGGATCTTTCGGCGCGGCTGCGCGAGCCGGGCTTCGAATACAAGGCCACGCTGGAATCGGAGATGCGCGCCGCGGCCGCGGGCGGCGTGACGACACTCGCCTGTCCGCCCGACACCGATCCGCCGCTGGACGAGCCGGGCCTGGTCGAGATGCTGAAGCGCCGCGCCGCGAGCCTCGATCGCGGACGGGTCCATCCGCTGGGGGCGCTCACCGTGGGGCTCAAGGGTTCGCATCTCGCGGAGATGGGGGAGCTCACGGAGGCGGGCTGCGTCGGGTTCTTCCAGGGCAACGCCGCGCTTCCCGATCCCGCCACGCTCCTCCAGGCGATGCGTTATGCCGCGACCTTCGGCTACACGGTATGGCTGCGGCCGCAGGACAGCGCGCTCGCCGCCGGCGGCGTGGCGCACGACGGCGAGGTCGCCACCCGCCTGGGCCTCGCGCCCGTCCCGGTCATCGCCGAGACCGTCGCGGTGAGCACGATCCTCGAGCTCATGGGGGCGACCGATGCGCGAGTGCACCTCGCGCGCCTGTCGAGCGCGGCGGCGGTGGCGCTCGTCGCGGCAGCGAAGGCGAAGGGCGCGAAGCTCACGTGCGACGTGGGCGTGCACCACCTGCATCTTTGCGACCGCGACATCGGCGACTTCGACGCGCAATGCAACCTCATCCCGCCGCTGCGCGATCCGTCGGACCGCGACGCGCTGCGCCGCGCCCTCGCCGAGGGCACGATCGATGCCGCGTGCTCGGACCATACGCCGGTCGACGACGACGCGAAGCAGGTACCCTTCGCCGAGGCCGAGCCCGGCGCGACCGCGCTCGAGCTGCTGCTCCCCCTCACGCTGCAATGGGGCCGCGAATCGGGGCTCTCGCTCGCCGATACGCTGGGCGCCATCACCTTCCGCCCGGCACGGATCCTGGGCGTGGCCGCGGGAAGCCTCGAACCCGGCGCCGATGCCGATGTCTGTCTCTTCGATCCGGCGCGTCCGTGGCGCGTCGAGCCTGGCGCGCTCGCGAGCCAGGGCAAGAACACGCCCTTCCAGGGCCTGGAGCTCACCGGCCGCGTGATCCGCACGCTGGTGGGCGGGCGTACCGTACACGCCGCCTGAAGGCGGCACGTTCCTCCTACCCGGAGATCGCGATGTCCAATCCGCTCCTCGATTTTTCCTCCCTGCCGCGCTTCTCGCTCGTCGAGCCGGGCCATGTCGGTCCCGCGGTCGACCAGCTGATCGCCGCGGGCCGCGCCACCATCGAGCGCCTCGCCGCGCGGGATGCGAGACCCACCTGGGACAGCTTCGTCGAGCCGCTCGACGATGCGAACGAGAAGCTCGCGCGCGCCTGGACCCAGGTCTCGCACCTGAACGCCGTCGTGAATACGCCCGAGCTTCGCGACGCATACAATGCCGCGCTTCCGAAGGTGACCGGCTTCTTCACCGAGCAGGGGCAGGACCAGCGCCTCTACGCGGGTTTCAAGGCGCTCGCCGCCGCGCCGGGCTTCGACGCGTGGCCCGCGGCCCGCCGCCGGTTCGTGGAGCTGCAGCTGCGCGATTTCCGCCTGGGTGGCGCCGAGCTGCCGCCGCCGCAGAAGGCACGCTTCCTCGAGATCCAGGCCGAGCTCGCACGCCTCGGCGCGCGGTTCCAGGACAACGTCCTCGACGCGACCAACGCCTTCGGGTTGGTGATCGAGAACGAAGCCGAGCTTTCGGGAATCCCGGCCGACGTGAAGCAGGCGGCGCGCGAGGCGGCGGCCCGGGACGGGCGTGACGGCTGGAAGCTCACGCTCCAGATGCCCTGCTACCTGCCCGTCATGCAGTACGCCGACCACCACGGGCTTCGCGAGCGCATGTATCACGCGTACCTCACGCGCGCCTCCGAGCTCGGCGCCGACCCGAAATGGGACAACACCGGCGTGATCCGCCAGATCCTCCAGTTGCGCGAGGAAGAGGCGAAGCTCCTGGGGTACCGCTCCTTCGCGGAGGTTTCGCTGGCGACCAAGATGGCCGGCAATCCGCGCGAGGCGCTCGATTTCCTCGAGGACCTGGCGCGCCGTTCCAAGCCGTTCGCCGAGCGCGACATGCAGGACCTGGTCGCCTTCGCGCGGGACGGGCTCAACCTCGCGCAGCTGCGGGCTTGCGACGTGGCGTACGTGAGCGAGAAGCTTCGCCAGGCACGCTACGACTTCTCCGACCAGCAGGTGAAGCAGTATTTCCCGGAGGAGGAAGCGCTCGCGGGGATGTTCCGCCTCGTGGCGACGCTCTATGGCCTCACGATCCGCGCGGCGCACGCCGACACATGGCATCCCACGGTGCGCTTCTACGAGATCAGCGATGCGAGCGGCGCGCTCATGGGCCAGTTCTACATGGACCTCTACGCTCGCGAATCCAAGCGCGGCGGCGCGTGGATGGACGAGGTCGTGAGTCGCCGGCGGTTGGGAACGCGCGTGCAGACGCCGGTCGCCTTCCTCACCTGCAACTTCTCCGCGCCCGTGGGCGGCAAGCCCGCGATCTTCACGCACAACGAGGTGAACACGCTCTTCCACGAGTTCGGCCATGGCCTGCACCAGCTCCTCACCCAGGTGGATGTGCTGGGCGTCTCGGGCACGCACGGCGTGGAATGGGACGCGGTGGAGCTTCCCAGCCAGTTCATGGAGAACTTCTGCTGGGAGTGGGACGTGGTCGAGCCCATGACCCGGCACGTCGATACGGGCGAGCGCATCCCGCGCGCGCTCTTCGAGCGCATGGTGGCGGCGAAGAACTTCCAGAGCGGCATGGGCTTCGTCCGCCAGCTCGAGTTCGCGCTCTTCGACATGCACCTGCACTACGACTTCGAGCCGGCGAACGGCGACATGATGGCGCTCCTCGGCCGCGTGAGGAGCGAGGTCGCGGTGATCTTCCCGCCCGAGTACAACCGCTTCCCCCAGCAGTTCTCGCACATCTTCGCGGGCGGCTACGCGGCCGGCTACTACAGCTACAAATGGGCCGAGGTCCTCTCGTCGGACGCGTACGGCGCCTTCGAGGAGGCGGGCGTCCTCGATCCGGCGACCGGAGCACGTTTCCGCCGCGAGGTCCTCGCCGCCGGCGGCAGCCGCCCGGCCCTCGAATCGTTCGTCGCCTTCCGCGGGCGCAAGCCGCAGCTCGATGCCCTTCTGCGTCATAATGGAATGACGGTCGCGGTCGACGGCTGAAGGGCGGAGGATGGCATGAAGACGATGCAGGTCGCGCTGGTGCTGCTGTCCCTGGCCGCCGCGCTGGGCTACGCGCAGAGCACCGTGTTTCGCTGGACCGACAAGGACGGCAACGTCCATTTCTCCGACGCACCCCCGCCGGACGATGCCAAGGGGGCGGTGGAACGGCGCATGGGTGGCGGCGGCCCGGACGACTCGAACCTTCCATACGCCACCCAGCAAGCCGCGCGGCGCAACCCCGTTTCGATCTTCGTGAGCCCGGACTGCGGGGACGACTGCGCCCAGGGACGCGACCTGCTCGAGAAGCGCGGTGTCCCCTATACCGAGCGCGATGCGCTGAACAATGCCGCCGACAAGGAAGCGCTGAAGAACCTGGTGGGCGCGCTCTACGTGCCCACCCTCGCGGTGGGGGCCACGCCGCTCAAGGGCTACAGCGAGGACCAGTGGAACGCCGCGCTGGACGCGGCCGGCTACCCGCGCACGCGGTTGCCCGGCGGCGCCTCGATGCGCCGCAACCCACCGGCCCAAAAGTAACGGCCGGCGATTCCCCATGAAAGTCGCCACCTGGAACGTGAACTCGCTCCGGGTCCGGCTCCCGCACCTCGTCGACTGGCTTGCGATCCACGCGCCCGACGTGATGTGCCTGCAGGAAACCAAGTGCGACGATGCCGCGTTTCCCGTCGGAGAGCTCCGCGCGGCCGGCTATGCGAGCCTGCATCACGGGCAACGCACCTACAACGGCGTGGCGGTCCTTTCGCGCATGCCGGGCGTGGAGGTCTGCCGCGGCATCCCCGGGTTTCCCGACGAGCAGAGCCGCGTCATCGCCGCGGACATCGACGGCGTGCGCGTGGTGAGCGTGTACGTGCCCAATGGCCAGAGCGTCGGAAGCGACAAGTACGAATACAAGCTGCGCTGGTTCGAGGCGCTCGCGTCGTGGCTGGAGGCCGAGCTTGCGACGCACCCGCGCATTGCCGTGCTCGGGGACTTCAACGTGGCGCCCGAAGAGCGCGACGTGCACGATCCCGCGGCGTGGTCCGGCCAGGTCCTGTTCAGCGATCCCGAGCGAGCGGCGATGAAGCGCCTGCTGGAGCTTGGCTTCGTCGATTCCTTCCGCCTCTTCGAGCAGCCCGAGCGTTCGTTCACGTGGTGGGATTACCGCATGAACGCGTTTCGCCGCAAGATGGGGCTGCGGATCGACCACGCGCTGCTTTCTCCGGAGCTCGCGCGCGCGTGCCGGGCGTGCGCCATCGACTCCGCGCCTCGCGCCCTCGAGCGCCCGTCGGACCACGCGCCCGTCTTCTGCGAGCTCGCGCTCTGATGGCGATACCCCCGCCGCCCGCGGCCGAGGCCGAAGAGGCGCGCCTCGCGCGGCTGCGCGCCTACGGCGTGCTCGACCCGGACCAGCCGCAGCCCGCGCTGGACGAGCTCGTGCGCCGTGCCCAGGAGGCGTGCGGCGCGCCGATGGCGTGGCTCTCGTTCTTCGACGGCAAGCGCGAGCGGCTGCGCGCCCGCAGCGGCGTCGCCTTCGCCTACCTGCCGCGCGAGCAGTCGCTCGCCTTCGCCGGCGAAGCGCCACGCGAACCGTTCTTCGTCGAGGATCTCACGCTCACCGATCACGCGACGCACCCGTTGGTGGCTTCGGGCCCGCAGGCGCGGTTCCTGGCGCTCCTTCCGCTGGTGGCGCCCGACGGCTTCGTGGTGGGCACGCTTACCGTGCTCGATTCGGCGCCGCGCCGGCTTCGCGGCGAGGAGCGCACGGCGCTCGCCAACCTCGCCTCGCTCGCCATGGCGCGGCTCGAAGCGCGGCGCGAAGGAGGCGAGGCCGCGGTGCGCAGCTCCGGCGCGGCCTCGCGATCGCTCGCCGAACGGCTCGACGACGAGGTCCGCCGGCGCCGCGAGGCGGAGGCCTCGCTCCTGCGCGAGAAGGAGTTCTCCGAATCCGTGCTGGACAGCCTCGCCGGCGCTTTCTTCCTCGTGTCGGCCGAGCACACGATCCTGCGCTGGAACGCGGCGCTCTCGAGCGCCTTCGGCTACACCGGAGCGGAGATCGGCGCCATGCATCCGCTCGACTTCATTTCCGCACGCGACCGCGACGCGGTGGGCACCGCGATGCGTGAAGTCTTCGAGCAGGGCCGCGAGATGGCGCTCGAGGCCGAGATCGTGGACCGCGAGGGCAATGTCCGCCCCTACGCGCTTTCCGGCAAGCCGTTGCGCGTCGGCAACGAGACCTACATGGTGGGCGTCGCGCGGGACATCACCCTGCGCAAGCGCACCGAGCAACAGATGGCTCGCGCCAAGGAACGCCTGGATCTCGCGCTATCCGGTTCCCGTCTCGCGCTGTGGGATTGGGACCTGAAGAACGACAAGGTGTACTTCAACGAGAGCTGGGCGGTGATCCTGGGCATCGCGCCGCGCGAATCCACTTTCGCGGGCGACGACGTGGCCGGCTGGACGCATCCCGAGGACCGCGCCGTCTTCGCCGCCGCGCTCGGCAATGCCGTGAAAGGCGTGAGCGACGAGTTCGACTGCGAGTACCGCGTGACCCACGCCTCGGGCGAGTGGATCTGGATCCATTCGCGCGGCAAGGTCACGCAGCGGGAAGGCGGCCAGGCGCAGCGCATGACGGGCACCTCGCACAACATCAGCAAGAGGAAGCGCGCCGAGGAGCGCGCCGAGTACCTCGCCACGCGCGACGCGCTGACGGGCCTGCCCAACCGCGTGCTGCTGCACGACCGCCTCGAGCAGTGCACCTTCAACGCGGCGCGCAACCAGGTGGGCTTCGCCTTCATGTTCATCGACCTGGACCGCTTCAAGACCATCAACGACTCGCTCGGCCACCAGGTGGGCGACGAGCTGCTGAAGCGCGTGGCCTCGCGGCTCACCGCCTGCGTGCGCGCGACCGACACGGTGGCGAGGCTGGGAGGCGACGAGTTCGCGGTGATCCTCGAGAACCTCGAGGACGACGACGACGAGGGCGCGCAGCAGGTGGCCGAGAAGATGATCGCGGCCATGGGCGCGCCGATGCTGATCGAGAACCAGCACCTCTCGACCTCCTGCTCGATCGGGATCTCGCTCTACCCGAACGACGGTCGCGACTCGGAGGCGCTCATGAAGAACGCCGACGTCGCGATGTACTACGCGAAGGAAAAGGGCCGCAACAACTACCAGTTCTTCTCCCAGGACATGAACGCGCGCGCCCAGGAGCGGCTCTCGGTGGAGAACTACCTGCGCCTGGCACTGCGGCGCAACGAATTGGTGCTGCACTACCAGCCGCGCGTGAAGGTTGGGACCGGCGAGCTGGTGGGCGTGGAGGCGCTGGTGCGCTGGCAGCATCCGCGGCGGGGCCTGCTCATGCCGGATCGCTTCATCGGCGTGGCCGAGGATTCCGGACTCATCGTGCCCATCGGCGAGTGGGTGCTCGAGCACGCGTGCCGCCAGCTGCGCGAGTGGCAGGCGCATGCGCCGGGCCTGAAGCTCGCGGTGAACCTGTCCGTCGGGCAGATCGCCGACGGCGAGCGGCTGCTGCGCGCGGTCGAGGGTGCGCTGCGAGGCGCGGGCATCTCCGCGCAGGCGCTCGAGCTGGAGATCACCGAATCCCACCTCATGCAGGACATCGCCGAAAAGAGCGCCTTCCTCCAGCGCCTGGGCGAGCTGGGCGTGGGGCTCGCCATCGACGATTTCGGCACCGGCTACTCGTCGCTCTCGTACCTCAAGTCGCTGCCCGTGGACTCGATCAAGATCGACAGCTCTTTCGTGCGCGACATCGGCGCCGATCCCAACGACGAGGCGATCATCCGCGCGATCGTCGCCATGGCGCACTCGCTGCACCTGCTGGTCGTGGCCGAAGGAGTGGAGAACGCCGCCCAGCTCGAGGCGCTACGGGAGCTCGGCTGCGACGAGTACCAGGGGTTCCTGGAGAGCGGGGCGCTTTCCCCCCCGGAGTTCGAGGCGCGTTACCTGCCCTAGTCCTTGGTATCGATCTTCAGCTCCTGCACCTTGCGGGTAAGCGTGTTGCGGCCGATCCCCAGCAATCCCGCCGCCTCGATGCGCCTGCCGCCCGTATGCTGGAGCGCCTTCACGATGAGGGCGGACTCGAATTCGCGCGTGAGCGGGTCCGAGATGCCGGTCTCGCCGCGTGCGAGGCGGCTCGCCACTTCGCGCTCGAGGAGGCGGCGCCAATCGGTCTCGGTGGATGTCGCGGCCGGGTCCGCACGAACCTCGGGGGGAAGGTCGCTCACGTCGACCACTTGTCCTGGCGCCATCACCGTGACCCAGTGGCACACGTTCTCGAGCTGGCGCACATTTCCCGCCCAGTCCTGCGCCTGGAGGAACTGGACCGCCGCGGGCGTGAGGCGCTTCCCCTCCACGCCCAGGTCGTGGGCGCTTCGCGTAAGGAAGTGGCGCGCGAGCGCCGGGACGTCCTCGCGCCGCTCGCGTAACGCCGGGAGCCGCAGCCGGATCACGTTCAGCCGGTGGTAGAGGTCTTCGCGGAAAAGACCCTGCCGCACGCGCGATTCCAGCTCCTGGTTGGTGGCCGCGATCACCCGGACGTTGGCCGCCATGGGAGTGTGACCGCCGACGCGGTAGAACTGGCCGTCGGAGAGCACGCGCAGCAACCGTGTCTGGAGATCCTGCGGCATGTCGCCGATCTCATCCAGGAAGAGCGTGCCGCC
>DATBAI010000003.1:0-24702 GCA_036271595.1 Usitatibacter sp. | reverse complement strand
CCCCCATGCGACGTCGTTGGTGCCTTCATGCGGCAGGAAGTAGCCCACCAGGTCGCCGCCGCAGCGGGGGATGATGTCGAGCCAGCGCCGCGCGTAGGCTTCGAACCCGGCGCGCTGGAACGGATCGATGCGATACCGGATGAAGCAGGTGATGGTCGTCATGAGCGGCATTCTGCGCGCGATGCCGCCGCCGATGGTTCGTCGTGGAACGAACTATCATAGCCGGCAAACCCGCTATCATCGGGGCATGAAGGACGGTCCCAACATTTCCGGCATCGCCGCTCTGATCGGCGACCGCGCGCGTTCCGAGATCCTCACGGCGCTCCTCGGCGGGCAGGCGCTCACGGCGACGGAGCTCGCGGGCGTGGCCGACGTCACCAAGCAGACCGCGAGCGTGCACCTCGCGCGTCTTGCCGACGCACAGCTGGTTTCCATGGAAAAGCAGGGGCGGCATCGCTATTTCCGCCTCGCCGACGAAGACGTGGCCCAGCTCCTCGAGAGCCTGCTGGGCGTGGCGTACCGCACCGGGGCGTTGCGGCTGCGCTCGAGCCCGCGGGATCCTGACCTGCGCAAGGCGCGCGTCTGCTACGACCACCTCGCCGGCGACCTGGGCGTGCTCGCCTTCGACGCCTTCAGGAAACGCCGCTGGATCGCGCACGACGAGACGGGCCTCACGCTCTCGCGCACGGGCGCGGAATTTTGCCGCGAGATGGGCATCGACGTGGACTCGGCGAGAAAAGGCCGCCGTCCCATGTGCCGCGTATGCCTCGACTGGAGCGCGCGCCGCCACCACCTCGCGGGGCAGGTCGGCGTGCAGCTCCTCGAGCGCTGCTACCAGCTCGGGTGGGCGAAACGCCGGCGTGGCAGCCGAATCGTGGACTTCACTCCGCGCGGCGAGCGCGAATTCCGGCAGCTCTTCGGGCGGTCCTAGGGCACCACGCTGCGCAGCGACGCCGGGTGCCCGGGCAGCTTCACGCTCTTGCCGGTGTCGGTCACCTTCGTCCCGTCCACCTTGAGGATCGAGATGTCGTCGTCCATGTAGTTGCCGACATAGAGGTACTTGCCATCCGGGCTGAAGGCCGCGCCCTCGGGAAGCCCGCGCACCTCGACTTCGCCTACCTTCGTGACCTTCTTGCCGTCGATCTTCAGCACCGCGACCGAGCCATTGCGGTTGTAGAAGAACGCGGAATGGTTCCCGTTGCTGCCGCGAAGCAGGATCGCCACCGCCATGTCGCCCCTGGGGCTCACCGCGAGGCCTTCGGGGCCGTCGCCGACGACCACCGCATCGATGAGGCGGGGCGGGGTGGCCTCGAGGTCGAGCACGCCCACCGTGTCGATATTGCCGTCGGCGGAGCCCGATGCGCCGTTGTTGGCGGTGAGCCCGAGCTTGCCGTTGGGCGTGACCGCGATGTTGTAGGGGAACAGGCCCACGAGCATGTCGTACTTGTTGTACGCGACCTTGCCGCCGTCGATCTCGAGGAGCGCGGCCTTGTTGTTCACGTTCTTCGCCGCGAAGGCGCGCTTGCCGTCCGGCGTGAAGGCGACCGCCGAGACCTGCTCGCCCATCGGCACCGTCTCGACGACCTTCACGTCCTTGCCTTTGATCGACAGGACCGTGACCGAATTGTCGGCGCGGTTGGTGACGAGGGCCATGTCGCCGGCCGCGTTGATCGCCATTCCGGACGGCTGCCTGCCGCCCTTCACCGTGCCGATGAGCGCCGGCGGGCTCGCCTTGAGGTCGATCACGAAGATGTCGGAGGAAGGCACGTTCTTCCACGCGCTGCCATCCTGGACCCAGTCGAACGAGTTCGCGACGAGGGCGAGGCCTTCGTCGGGCGTGATCGCAAGGTTCACGGGAGGACCGAACACGGAGTTCATGAGCGGCAGGGAGCCCAGCACCTTCGGGTTCTCTCGGTCGGCGATGTCCAGGACGATGACCGAATCCTTCCCGGGCGCGTAGAAGCCCTGCTTGCCCTCGGCGTCCCAGAACACCTTGTTGTCCACGCCGACGATGATGTGCTGCGCTGCCGACGGCAATGCGGCTGCGCCCAGGCACACGGCCAGTGCGCCGCACTTCACCAAGCGAAGCATGTGCGTCTTCATCGCGAGTTCTCCCCTGAGTGGCCGCATATTATGCTCCCCGGATGGAAAACATCCATCCGACGGTGGCGTCGCTGGTACGCGAGAAGACCGGCCTTTCGTGGTCGCGTGCGCGAAAGCTCTGCGCCGACGGAAGGGTGACGGTCGATGGCGAGCGTTGCCTCGACCCCGCCGCGCGCGTTCGTGCCGACGCCGCGGTGGCGATCGATGCCCACGCCGCCAAGGTCGATCGCGGCCCTCTCGCCAGGGACGCCATCGTGTTTCACGACCGCGACGTGGTCGTGGTGGACAAGCCGCCGGGAATGCTGACCGTGGGCTATGAAGGCGAGAAGGACTCGCTCGCGGAGCTGGCGCGGCTGCTGCTACGCCGCCTCGACCGCGAGGCGCACGACACGGGCTTGGGCGTGGTGCATCGACTGGACAAGGAGACGAGCGGCCTCGTCGCCTTCACGCGCACGGCGCAGGCCAAGCGCGAGCTCGCGGCGCAATTCCGCGCGCACGACCTGGAGCGTTCGTACCTGGCGCTCGCGCAGGGCATCGTGCCCGAATCGCGCATCGAGACTTTCTTCCTCGAGGATCGTGGCGATGGCCTGCGCGGATCGTGGGGGCAATTTCGACGCGCGAGCGCAGAACCGCCGGCGGGGGCGAAGCGCGCGGTCACGCACGTCGCAGCGCTCGAGGCGCTAGAGGGCGCGACGCTGGTCGAGTGCCGCCTGGAGACAGGGCGCCAGCACCAGATCCGCATTCACCTCGCGGAGCTTGGCCATCCGGTGCTCGGCGAAAAGGTCTATATCCGCGACTTCGTGGGAGAGCGCCTCGAGGCGTCGCGAATGATGCTTCATGCGCGCACCCTGGGCTTCGCGCATCCCCGCAGCGGCAAGGCGATGCGCTTCGAACGCGAAGCGCCGGAGGATTTCCGAACGAGGCTCGATTCGCTCCGGCGCAGGTAGGTCACGTCACGGAATCGAGGACCGTGTCGATCACATTGCCCTCGCCGGCCTGCGCGACGGCGAGCTGGTCGACCCTGGCCTTCTGGTCGGGCGTCATCGTCGCGCCCGTCAGCGTGACCACGCCCTTGTCGGCGGAAACGGTGATCTTGGAACCTTGCAGCGAGCCGTCGCCGTTGAGGGCCGTCACGATGCCGCGCACCAGCGCGTCGTCGTCGCCATCCTTGAGGGGCCTCGCCACCGGCTCCTGGGCGAAGTGAAGCCTGGCGAGGTCCGGCGGGATTCTGGGTTGGGTAGCGGGTTGCGTTGCCGGCGGCTGCACCGCGGGTTGCTGCAACGCGGGCGTCGAGCTCGAGTCGCTTTGGGCGAACGTGAACGAAACGGCGCCCGCGGCGAGCGCGGCGGCAACGGCTTGGGATAGGCGTTTTGTCATTGGAGCATGCTCCTCGCGAGTGCTGGATCCCCGTTGGACCTTCGGCACTCGTGTCGTTCTTTCCCCGCTCCAACCGGCCTACGGCGGCGGCGCTATGATGCGCACATGGCTCTCACACCCCAGGAGAAACGCACGGCATTCCGCGCGCTCCACGAGCGCGGATGCTTCGTGATCCCCAACCCATGGGACGTCGGCAGCGCGAAGATGCTGGCCGGCCTCGGCTTCAAGGCGCTCGCGACGACGAGCTCGGGATTCGCATGGTCGCAGGGCAGTGCCGACAACACGGTTCCCCGCGAAGTGGTCCTCGCGCACATTCGCACGATCGCCGGCGCCACGGATCTTCCGGTGAACGCGGACTTCGAAGGCGGCTACGCGGCACATGCCGAGGGCGTCGCCGAGAGCGTGCGCATGGCAGTCGACAGCGGTGTGGCCGGACTCTCCATCGAGGATTCGACCGGCGACACGGAGAATCCCTTGCGAGCGCTGGACGACGCGGTGAATCGCATCCGTGCCGCGCGCACCGCGATCGACGAGACGCGCACCGGGACGATGCTGGTGGGGCGGGCCGAGAACTTCATCGTGAATCGGCCCGACATCAACGACGTCGTGCGCAGGCTGCGCGCGTATTCCGAAGCCGGCGCCGATTGCCTGTACGCGCCGGGAATCAGGACGCGCGAGCACATCATCGCCGTCGTGACGGCGGTCGCGCCCAAGCCCGTGAACCTCCTCATCGGCGCGCAGAGCGATTTCACGCTGAAGGACGCCGAGGCGATGGGCGTGCGCCGCATCAGCGTGGGCGGAGCGCTTGCCCGGGCGGCGTGGGGCGGCTTCATGCGCGCAGCGAAGACGATCGCGGAAGAAGGCCGTTTCGATGGCCTCGCGGACGCCATGCCCCACAAGGACCTGGACGGCTTCTTCCGCGCGCGCTGAAGGGGTCAGGCCCGGGCGGCGACGAACCGCCCTTCGAAGATCCCGAGGTAGTGATTCCAGCCGCCCTCGTGCGCATGGCCCATCTCGTCGTCGGGCAGGCCCGCATGGTTGAGCGAGAGGAGCGTATCCGCGCCCTTCTTCTGCAGCGTGATCGTCACGATGGATTCCGTTCCCCGCGTGTGGCGCGACATCCACGTGTATTGGATCTTCTTCGCGCGATCGAGCGCCGTGAAGCAGCCGAAGTGCGGCAGGTCCACGCCTTCCATCACGTGCCTGAAGTAGAAGAGCTTGCCAACCTTGGGCTCCAGGACGAGCTTCTCCGAGTTGTTCCAGGGCGTGCCGGGATTGGCCGGGTCGAGCCACGCATCGAAGGCCTCGTCGGGCGAAGCCGGGATGGTGCGGTTCATGGTGATCTCGAAAGTCTTGGTCTTCGCAATCATGGTTTCCTCTT
Organism: Usitatibacter sp.; assembly: GCA_036271595.1. Classification (GTDB taxonomy): domain Bacteria; phylum Pseudomonadota; class Gammaproteobacteria; order Burkholderiales; family Usitatibacteraceae; genus Usitatibacter. The sequence goes on along the minus strand of DATBAI010000003.1, from coordinate 19,841 downwards.
CCTCTTGGACTTGAAGTGGTCTTCGAAACGGTCGAGCTGCTGCTTCCAGTACTGCTCGTAGTGCTGAACCCAGGCCGAGACCAGCCGAAGCGGCTCGCCCCGAAGCTCGATCAAGTGCTCGCGGCCCTGCACCTCGCGGCGCACGAGCCCGGCCGCCTCGAGGACCTTCAGGTGCTTCGAGACGGCGTTGAGCGACATGTCGAAGGGCTCGGCGATCTGCGTGACGCGCGCCGGGCCGCGCGAGAGACGATCCAGGATGGCCCGCCGGGAAGGGTGGGAAATGGCGTCCAGCACGTCGCTGAGAGAGTCCATGCTTATATTCAACCTGAAGGTTGAATGAAATGCAAGCCCCGTAAGATCGGCGCTCGAAACGATCGCCGAGGACGCCATGCCCGCGCTTCTGGCGCCCAGCCACCCGTGAAGCGAAGAGCTCCGGATAGGTCGAGGCGAGACAATAAGTGCGCGGCCCATTCGTCTACATGTGCATGGCGCAAGCGGCGGGCTGGATGACGGCCGAAGACGAGAAGCGGATTTCCGCGGAGATCACCCGGGAGAGTCCGCGGCTACGAAGCTTCGTGCGCCGCCGCGTAGCCGATGCCGCGGACGCCGAGGACATCCTCCAGGATGTGTTCTTCGAGCTGGTGGAGTCCTACCGGCTCCCTAGGCCCGTGGAAGAGGTGGGCGCCTGGCTCTTTCGCGTCGCGCGCAACCGCATCACGGACTTCTTCCGCAAGAAGCGGCCGTTGGCGTTCGCCGACCTCGGTGCCCACGCGGAGGACGACGATCCCACCGACATCGCCGAGCTGCTTCCCTCCGCGGACGCCGGGCCCGAAGCTGCCTACGCCCGTGGCGTGCTGCTAGAGGAGCTCGACGCGGCGCTTGCGGAGCTCCCGCGCGAGCAGCGCGAGGTCTTCGTCGCGCACGAAATCGAAGGCCGCAGCTTCAAGGATCTCGCCGCCGAGCGCGGCGAGAGCATCAACACGTTGCTGTCGCGCAAGCGCTACGCGGTGCTGCACCTTCGCAGCCGGCTCGCCGACATCTACGACGAATTCATCGATCGAGGAGAATGACATGAGAGGCAAGTGGATCCTGCGCGCAGGGGCAATCGCGCTGCTCGTGGTGGTCGGGATCGCCGTCTTCAGCTTCATCGTGATGAGCCTCTGGAACTGGCTCGTCCCGGCGGTCATCGGGTGGAAGGCGATCGACTTCTGGCAGGCGCTCGGGCTGCTCGTTCTCACGCGCCTTCTCTTCGGCTTTCGCGGCTTCGGCGGCTGGCATCACCGGGGCCACGGCCGCTGGAAGCAGCGCATGCAGCAGCGCTGGATGGCGATGACGCCCGAGGAGCGCGAGAAATTTCGGGACGGAATGCGCGCGAGGTGCGGGCACTGATGGGGAGCGCCTTCCAGCTGATCGGCGCGATGCTGCGCGAAGCGGGGCTAGCGGACGAGGGTTCGCCCGGGAGCGCAAGCGGCCTTGCGGATTCGCGCACCGCAGAGATCGAGCCCGTCGCACCCGCATCGCCCCATCTTCGAGAGGAGCAACTGCATGCCGCGGATGCGCCGTGCCGTGTCCTCGAGCTGCGCCTGCTTGCGCTCGGTGATCTCGCGCCAGCGGCGCGATGCGGGCACGGACTGCGCGTAGCCGGTGAAAAGCTCGCGGATATCGGCGAGCGAAAAGCCCGCCGAGCGCGCGAGCTGGATGATCGCGATCCGGTTCAGGCCTGCCGCGTCGTAGTGGCGCTTGCCACCGGAAATGCTCGCGCGCGACAGGATGCCGATGCGCTCGTAGTAGCGCAGGGCCGAGGCGCGCAGGCCGAACTGCCGGGCAACGGTGGAGATGGGCTGGGGACTCATCCGCGCGAGTCTACGCCGCCGCCTTCCCCCGAGCCATCGCTCGCTTCACTTCGGATTCCAGGGCCGCGCGATCGCTGATGCCGTAGCTGCGGGCGACGATGGTGCCGTCGCGGCCCACGAAGAAGGATTGCGGCAGGTAACGCACGCCTCCGTACGCTTTCGCGACAGCCGCATCCTTGAGCGCGATCGGGTAGTTCACGCCGCGGGCTTGGGTGAACTCCAGCACGCGCCCGGGCAGGCCGTCATCCAGGGAGATTCCGACCACCGCGAGGCCGCGGTCCGCATAGCGCCGCTGGAAGTCCACGAGCCAGGGCATTTCCATCTTGCACGGCCCGCACCATGTGGCCCAGAAGTTCACGAGCACGACCTTGCCATGCAGCTTGGCGAGCGAGACCGTCCCGCCGCCCAGGGCATCGAGCGTGAAGCCGGGCGCGAGCTTGCCCACCCAGCCGTCGGCCTGCGCAGCGGCCGGGCGCTTGACGGGCGCGACCCACCGGGCGGCGTCGGCGCGAATGAATTCCTTCGTGCCCTGGCGCCCCGTGATCCTCATCGTGAGGGAGCCGTGCTCGGGTTGCACGCGCACCGAGATGTCGAAGAACGGGCAGCATTCGCGTTCGCCGTCGATCCACTCCACGAGGTGCTGGAAGGTCGCCGGATCAGACGCAAAGTCGATCTCGAAACCGTCGCGAAGTTCGCGCACGGCCTCGCGCTTGGCGACGAGCTCGGGCCCCAGCACATCGAAATGCCGCGTGCGGCGCGCGGAGTCGAGCGCATCCATGTCGCAATAGAACGGGCTTTGCTTCGCCGCCGCGGCGAGGCCGCAGAAGGCGAGCGTGATCAGTACCGCCAGGGTCGTCTTCATCTGCAGGTCTCCTGAGTGATTGGGACGAGGGGACGCTACAGGTTGAAGCGAGCTTCAAGTCAAGGCCCGGTATATCCTTCGCGAATGCCAGCCGGAACCCGCGACGCCGCGCGCATCATCGTCACCGGCGGCACCTTCGACAAGCGCTACGACGCGATCAAGGGCGAGCTCACGTTCTCGGAGACGCACTTGCCCGCGCTCCTCGGGGAGGCGCGGGTGACGCTGCCGCTCGCCGTGGACATCCGGCTCCTCATCGACAGCCTGCAGATGACGGATGCGCACCGGCAAAGCGTGCTCTCGGCATGCCGCGAATCGAACGAGCGCTCGATCGTGGTCGTGCACGGCACCGACACCATGGTGGACACCGCGCAAGTCGTGGGACGCGCGGCGCTCGACAAGACGGTCGTCTTCACCGGGGCGATGGTGCCCTACTCGGTGCAGGGCTCCGATGCGCCGTTCAACCTGGGCTTCGCGCTCGCCGCCGCGCTCACGCTGCCCGCGGGCGCCTACGTCGCGATGAACGCGAAGATCTTCACCTGGGACGACGTGATGAAGGACAAGGCCGAGGGCAACTTCAAGCCCCGCATCGCCTAGGCCGCGGACCTCGCGATGCGCCGCACCGCCTGCGGCGGTTGCCCGTACAGCCGGATGAACGCACGACGCATCCGCTCGGCGCTGGCGAAGCCCACGTTTCGCGCGATGCTTTCGATCGGTGCGGTCGACCCCGTCACCTGGGTATGCGCCACCTCGGTGCGAAGCCGCTCTACCGCCTTGGCGGGCGTCTCGCCGGTCTCGCGCAGGAAGATGCGGCTGAACTGGCGCGCGCCCAGGTGCGCCGATTCGGCGAGCCGCTCGACGGACAGCCGCTCGTTCAGGTGCTCGCGCGCGTAGTTGAGCGCGCGCCGCAGCCGATCGGTGTCCGGTTCCATCTTCTGCATCTCCGAGAACTGCGACTGGCCGCCCACGCGCCGGTGATAGACCACCAGCACGCGCGCCGTGCGCTGCGCCGCGGCGGGCCCCAGATCCTCCTCGATCATCGCGAGCGAGAGATCGATCCCCGCGGTGACGCCGCCGGAAGTCCAGAGGTTGCCGTCCTGGAGGTAGATCTGGTCCAGCTCCACGCGCACGCGGGGAAAGCCCTGCTGCAGGCGGTTGGCGTATTCCCAATGCGTGGTGGCGCGGCGGCCATCGAGGAGCCCCGCCTCGGCGAGCAGGAAGGCGCCCGAGCAAACGCTCGCGATGCGCCGCGCGCGCTTCGCGACCTTCTGCACGAGGTCGACCATCCTCGGGTTCTCGCTCGCCGCGACGGCGCCACGGCCGCCGACGACGATGAGCGTGTCCAGCCGGGCGCGATCCAGGGCGATGGTGTTGACCGAGATCGCGCTCGAGCTCATCACCTCGCCCCCTTCTTCCGAAAACGCCGTGAGCCGGTAGGGCGCGGGCTGGACCTCGTGGCGCGGCACGTCGAACGCGGCGAGTGGGCCGGCGAGGTCGAGGATGTTGAAGTCGGGAAAGACGAGGAAGCCGATGTGCATCATGGAAAGGTCCCGGAACGGTGTGGTCCGAAATCGAGGGATATCGGTCCTTTGCGACATAGGGTAACGGCTAGGATGGGCGTGCGTCAATGCCCACACTGCCCCCGAAAGGCTTGGTCACATGAATCCGAAGGACCTGAATCCCTACAACGCCTACCTCCAGGCCGAAGTCCGCAAGGCCCGCCTCACGCGCGATCTCGCCGTGGCGCAATACATCCTCGACGGCGCGGAGCGCGTCGCGTTCGCCGTGAGGGCGTCCGTCGCGCGCCTCTTCAGGCTGGAAATGCGCCGCGACGACGCCTGGGTCGAATCCATGGAAACGAAGCTGCGCCACCACCAACCCTATTGAAGGGGGCGCCAATGCCGGAGGCACTCATGTCCGAGGTCGATACGCGGTTTCGGATGGCGCGACCCGCCGATGCCGGGACGATCGTCGCGATCATCAACGCCGCGAGCAACGGCGATGGCGGCACCGCGGGCTGGACCCACGAGGGTGCGATCTTCGAGGGCGACCGCACTCATGCGGCCGAGGTCCTCTCGCTGCTGGCGGTGCCGGAAGCGATGTTCCTGCTGCGGGTCTACCGCGGGGAGATCGCGGGATGCGCCTACGTGAAGAAGATGGGCAGCGTCGCATACATGGGCATGCTCGCCGTGCGGCCGGCGGTGCAGGGCGCGGGCGTCGGCAAGGAAATCATCGCCGAGGCCGAGCGCATCGCCCGCGAGTCGATGGGCTGCAACCTCATGGCGATCGGTGTCGCGACCCGGCATCGCCCCGACGTTACCGCGTTCTACGAACGCCGCGGATTCGCGCGCACTGGACGGGTGAAACCGTTCGAGGGCTCGCAGGCACGCAGGAAAACAAAGGCCCCCGACGTGCGGGCCGAATGGATGGAGAAGAAGCTAGTGCAAAAACACCACACCTACCCATCGGGAGAGCAATCGAATGGCAAACGCTAGGAGCTATGAGGGAAGTTGTTTCTGCGGCACGGTCCAGTTCACGGTAAGCGGCGAACCCGCGGGCATGGGTTACTGCCACTGTGAGTCGTGCCGGAAGTGGTCGGCGGGCCCGGTGAACGCGTTCACGCTGTGGAAGCCCGACGCGGTGAAGGTCACGAAGGGCGCCGACAAGATCGGCACGTTCAACAAGACGCCGCAGAGCCATCGCAAGTGGTGCACGAACTGCGGCGGCCACGTGTTCACGGACCATCCGGGAATGGGCCTCGTCGACGTCTATGCCGCGGTCATCGACAACTTCGCTTTCACTCCCGGCATCCACGTGAACTACCAGGAGAAGAAGATCGCCATGAAGGACGGCCTGCCGAAGATGAAGGACATGCCCAAGGAGATGGGCGGCTCCGGCGTGGCGTTGGTGGAGTGACCATGTTCTCACTCCTCTATGGGCTGGTCGCTTACCTGTTCTTCCTCGCGACGTTCCTCTACACGATGGGGTTCACCGGGAACCTCATCGTTGCGAAGACGATCGACAGCGGCACGGCGGGCCCGGTCGTGCAGGCCATCGTCGTGGACGTCGCCTTGCTGGGCATCTTCGCCGTCCAGCACAGCATCATGGCCCGGCGCGGTTTCAAGCGCTGGTGGACGCGCTTCGTACCCGAGGTCGTGGAGCGCAGCACCTTCGTCCTGGCGGCGACGGCCGCGCTCGCGCTGCTCCTGTGGCAGTGGCAGCCGATCCCCGAGCCCGTCGTGTGGAGCGTCGACGGCGCGGTTGCGAGGGCGATGCTTTGCCTGTTCTGGATCGGCTGGGGCGTGGTGCTGCTCAGCACCTTTCTCATCAACCATTTCGAGCTCTTCGGATTGCGGCAGGCGGCACGGGGTTTCGCAGGCGCGGCCATGGTTGAGCCGAAGTTTCGCACGCCGCTGTTCTACCGCTACGTGCGCCACCCGCTCTACCTCGGGTTCGTGCTCACCTTCTGGTCGGTGCCCATCATGACGGCGGGCCACCTGCTGTTCAGCGTGGGCACGACCGGCTACATCCTGGTGGGCATCTGGTTCGAGGAGCGCGACCTCGTCCACCAGTTCGGCGAAACGTACTTGCGTTACCGCGAGCAGGTGGGAATGCTGCTTCCCTGGCGAAAGACGTCCTGACGCCCCGATCCGGGAATATCCTTGCCATGTTTCGTGTCCAATGCTTCGATGGCCAAGGCAAATTCTCCGGATCGCGCAGGGTTCGTGGGCCTCATGCTCGCGGCGCCCGAGGACGAGCGGCTCTTCAAGGCCGCCCTCGAGTCGCAGGGCTTTTCGGCCGGCAATGCGCAGGCGAGCGTCGCGGGTTTGGGCGCGATGATCCACGCCGATCCCCGCATGTCCGGGCCGACGGCGATCGTGGCCGACGTCGCGGCCCTCCAGGCGCAGGGGGCGACGCCGGCCGCCTTCGCGCAGCGCCTGCACGAGGCGCGAAAGGGGATCGAGGTTTTCGTGCGCCTGCCTTCGCGCAGCGGCATCGCCCGGCACGAACGCGAATGGGCCTCCCAGGCCGGCATCGCATCGCTCCTCCCGGGTAGCTCCGTCGCGGCGTGGCATGACTCGCTGGCACCCGTCATCGAACGCATCGCCTCGGCGCTGGGCACGCACAAGCTGGATGCGACGCGCCTCGAAGAGGCCGTGAATCGCCTTGTGAAGTCGGGCGTCGAGCCCCGGTCGGGCCCGGTAAAGGACATCTATGCGAACGCGTGGCGGCTCGAGACCGAGGGCGTGAACGCGAACGCGGTGCTGGAGTCGCTGCGTGGCGCACACGGCCTCGTCGCCGATCGGCGCTATCGCGGCAAGCTCTATCGCGATTGCTTCGTCGCCTCGGAAGCGATCGAGTGGATGGTTTCCAGCCTCGGGATCACGCGCGCGGCGGCGCTATCGGCGGGAACGTTCCTGTGGCGCACGGGCCGCATCCACCACGTGCTACGCGAGGCCACCTTCGATGACGGGCTTTTCTTCTTCCGGTTCGGCCTTTCACGCGAAGCCTCGGCCACCATCGACCTCGCCGAAATCGAGCGTGCAATGCGCTCGCCGGCGGGTCTCGAGATCGCCGATCGCGCGTACCTCGGCAAGCCCTATCCGCGAAGCTTCGTGGGCGCGGAGGCGGTGGAGTGGCTCATGAAGCGCTGCGCGCTGTCGCGCGGCGAGGCGGAGGATGTTGGCCAGAGCCTCTCGGACCTCGGCGTCCTCCATCATGTCGTGGACGAGCACGAATTCGTCGACGAAGGATATTTCTACCGGTTTCGAGCCGACGAGAGCTAGGCAGGTAGCCCGTGGGCTACGATAAGGGCTGACCCTCGGAGAGAGCGCCATGTACGAAGACCTTTCCCTCTACATCAACGGCCAGTTCCTGAAGGGCGGCGGGCGGCGTGAGCAGGATGTCCTCGACCCGGCGACCGACGAGGTGGTCGGCAAGCTCCCGCATGCGGGCGCGGCGGATCTCGACCTCGCGCTCGCGAGCGCGCAAAAGGCGTTCGAGTCCTGGCGCAAGACTTCGCCCATGGAAAAGAGCCGCATCCTGCGCAAGGTGGGCGAGCTCTCGCGCGAACGGGCCAAGGACATCGGGCGCAACATGACGCTCGACATGGGCAAGCCGCTGAACGAAGCGGTGGGCGAAGTGATGGCGTGCTCGGAGCACGCGGATTGGGCCGCGGAGGAGTGCCGGCGCATCTATGGCCGCGTCGTGCCGGCGCGCGCCGACGGCGTGAGGCAGATGGTGCTGAAGGAGCCCATCGGTGTCGTCGCCGCATTTTCGCCGTGGAACTTTCCCTACAACCAGGCGATCCGCAAGATCGTCTCCGCGCTCGGCGCCGGGTGCACCATCATCATCAAGGGGCCGGAGGACGCGCCTTCCGCGGTGGTCGCGATCGCGCGGCTCTTCAACGAGGCGGGGTTGCCGCCCGGATGCCTCAATGTCGTGTGGGGCGTGCCGAGCGAAATCTCGACCTACCTCATCAATTCGCCTGTGGTTCGCAAGATCTCGTTCACCGGATCCGTGCCGGTGGGCAAGCAACTCGCGGCGCTCGCGGGTTCGCTCATGAAACCCGCCACCATGGAGCTGGGCGGCCACTCGCCGGTAATCGTCTGCGACGATGCGGACGTGGAAGCCGCGGCCGACATCATGGCCGGTTCCAAATTCCGCAACGCGGGCCAGGTGTGCGTCTCGCCCACGCGCTTCTACGTGCAGGAGAAAGCGTACGACAAGTTCGTCTCGCGCTTCCTCGACAAGGTCTCCAGGCTGAAGGTGGGGCCGGGGCTGGAGGAGGGAACGAAGATGGGCCCGCTCGCGCACAAGCGGCGTGTGCCCGCCATCTCCGGGTTCGTCGAGGATGCCGACGCGCGAGGCGCGAAGATTCTCGCCGGCGGCCACAAGGTCGGCGACAAGGGCAATTTCTTCGAGCCCACGGTTGTGGAGGAAGCGCCGGACGATTCCAGGCTCATGACCGAGGAGCCGTTCGGCCCGATCATGGGATTGAAGAAATTCAAGGATCTCGACGACGCGATCGCTCGCGCCAACTCGCTGCCGTTCGGCCTGGCCGCCTACGCGTTCACTTCGTCCACGAAGAACGCGACGAAGATCGGCGACTCGCTTGAAAGCGGTATGGTCACGATCAATCACCTGGGCTTCGCGCTCGCGGAGGTGCCGTTCGGAGGCGTGAAGGACAGCGGCTACGGGAGCGAGGGCGGGAGCGAGACTTTCGACGGATACCTGGTGACCAAGTTCATCACGCAGAAGGGATGACCGGGCGTTACGCCTTCACCGGCGCCGAGCGCTCGCGAGCCAGCGGGTTCGGCGTCGGATCGCCGATGCGCGTGAGGATGTTCTTGTCCGTGTGATGGAAGGGCTCGGGCCGCCCGCGGACCATCATCACCGTGTCCTCCTCGTACGACCACGTGCCGTCGTCGCCGATCATCACCTTGATGCGGAACTCGACGGTCTTGAAGGCCGCTTCGAGGAACGGGCCGGAACAGATCCCGAAGGTCTCGGAACCGCGCTTGGCGACCAGCTCGAATTCCTTCGCATCGGCGCTCGCATGGCCGCCGGCCATGGCGGCCTGGGCGCGTGGGATGGTGAGCGTCTGGATCACCGTCGACGTGGCGGGCTCCCATAGCCAGTAGCCGACCTGGTCGTGATAGGTCTCGACCTCGCCGGGTTTCACGATGTGCGTGTGGTAGCGAAGGCCGTAGAAGAGCTGCGGGCCGTTGGCTTGCGGATCGATCGGCTGCAACTCGATATGCTCGACGTAGACCTGCTTGCGCGGGCCCTCGGGCTTCGGATTCACGTCGAGCCCGCGCATGCCCTCCCAGATGCCCGCCATGGGGCGAAGCGGACCGAGGTTCGCCAGCGTATCCACATCGACATTCGCGGGTTCCGTGTAGATGTCGTCTGGGTAATGGGCCATGGCGGCGATTTTACGCGCCACGCCGCCGGACGCGGTATCTTCTCGACTTCTCCTCCGAAGCAAGGACAGCCATGGCCAAGACCTATTGGGTTGCCACGTATCGCACGATCAATGATCCGGAAAAGTTCGCCGCCTACGCAAAGCTCGCGGGCCCGGCGCTCACCGCCTCGGGCGGGCGCTTCCTCGCGCGCGGCAATCCCGCGCAGGTCTACGACAACGCCGTGAACCAGCGCGTCGTGCTGATCGAGTTCGACAGCGTGGCGCAGGCGCGCGCCGCGCACGACAGCCCCGGATACGCCGAGGCGCTTCGGGCGCTCGGCGACGCGGTGGATCGCGACATCCGTATCGTCGAGGGGGTCTGAATGAAGGCTCTCCTCGCGGTGCTCCTTGGTTCCTTCCTCGCGGCGTGCGCAAATCCTTCCGCGCGCGACGAATCGAACCCGGCCGATCGATACCGCGCTCTCCTCGCGGATCCGGTGCGCACCGATCGCGATCGAGGCATGGATGTGTCGCGCCATCCCGTGGAGCTGCTGCAGTTCGCGCAGGTGCGGCCCGGCATGCAGGTGCTGGATGTCGCCACCGGGGCGGGCTACACCTCGCAGCTACTCGCGCTCGCCGTCGGCCCCTCGGGGAAGCTCTGGGCCCAGACGCCGAAAACGGGAGCCGCGCTGAACGAACGCCTTGCCACGCACCCGCAGGCGAACTTCGTGGTCGCGGTGCGCCCGTTCGACGACCCGGTGCCTCCCGGCGTTGCGCCGCTGGACCTGGTGACGCTTGTCCTCAACTATCACGACATCAGCTACCTGCCGGTGGATCGCGATGCGATGAACCGGAAGATCTTCGCGGCGTTGAAGCCCGGCGGCCGCTATGTGATCGTCGACCATTCCGCGCGGCCGGGCACGGGCATCACGGCCGGCAAGACGCTGCATCGAATCGACGAGGCGTTTGTCATCGAGGAAGTGCGTCGCGCCGGGTTCGTGCTCGACGCCGAGGGTGCATTCATGAGGAACCCATCCGACACGCGCGAGGGTTCTTCGAACCAGGCGACACCGCCTTCCGACAGGTTCGTGCTGCGGTTCGTGAAGCGCTGAGCCGATGGAGATCGACGGCATCGACGTCCACGTGGAGGGCGACGGGGCCGAATCGATCGTCATGATCCATGGCTGGCCGGATACCTATCGGCTCTGGGATGCGCAGGCCGCGTTCTTCAGGGATCGCTATCGCTGCGTCCGATTCACGCTTCCCGGGTTCGACATCGGGAAGCCACGCCGGGCGTACTCGCTCGAGGAAGTGCTCTACATCATCAAGCACATCGTCGAGGAGACCTCACCCGGCCGCAAGGTGATCCTGATGCTGCACGACTGGGGGTGCGCCTTCGGCTACCAGTTCGCGATGCGACATCCCGGGCTCGTGTCGAAGATCGTCGGCGTCGACATCGGCGACGCCGGCACGCCCCAGCACCTGCGTTCGCTCACGGTCAAGGCGAAGGCGATGGTGCTGGCCTACCAGCTATGGCTCGCCCTCGCATGGCGCATTGGCGGTCACGTTGGCGATTGGATGACGCTCAGGATGGCGCGCCTGGCCCGATGCCCGTCGGATCCGCGGTTCATCGATTCGCGCATGGACTACCCGTACTACATCCGGTGGATGAAGGCGCATGGATCGTACCGCGGGATGGTTCGGTTCGAGCCGAAGGTGCCGATGCTGTTCGTGTATGGGGAACGCAAGCCGTTCCTGTTTCATACGCCCGAGTGGGCTGACGCGTTCGGCGCGAGATCGGGCAACCAGGTGCAAGCATTCGCGACGGGGCACTGGGTGATGAGCCAGGAGCCCGAGCGGTTCAACCGCGTCGTAAATGCGTGGCTCTAAGCCCGCGGCGGGCCGAGGCCTTGGCGAGCTCGAGGCCCTCGGGATCGGCATTCGACAATGTGGAGACCAGAGCGACGAGGCTCGCGCAAAGCGCGTGGAGGGCTGTCCTCACGACTTCCAGGCGTCGCGCAAGCCCACTGTTCTGTTGAAGCCGGTGACTCTCCCGTCCTTGACGAAATACCCATGCCTTTCGAACTGAAACCTCTCCTCCGCCTTCGCATTCTCTAGACTGGGTTCCAGATACGCCCGAGCCACCCGCTTCGCGTTCTTGTTGAGATCATCCAGGAACGTATGCGTGCCCGTTCCGGGATGCGGCTCCACGAACAGCCGCTCGTACAGTCTCACCTCGCACTCATACGCATGAGCGGCAGAAACCCAGTGAATGACGCCTTTCGTCTTCACCTTGTCCGCGCCCGGTGTACCTGATTTCGTGTCCTCCACCAGGTCGCAGTGCACTTCGTCGATGCGGCCGTCAGGCCCCTTCGAGTAACCGGTACAGCGAACGACCCACCCGTATTTCAGGCGCACCGTATTCCCCGGGAACATCCGGAAGAAGCCTTTCGGCGGCGCCTCCATGAAGTCGTCGCGCTCGATCCAGAGCTCGCCCGTGAAGGGGATCATTCGCTTGCCCCAATCTTCCTTCTGCGGGTGGTTGGGCGCGGAGCACTCGTCGAGCTTGCCCTTGGGCCAGTTGTCGATCACGAGCTTCAGCGGATCCAGCACGGCAATGCGCCGAGGCGCGATCTCGTTCAGCACCTCGCGCTGGCAGTCCTCCATCAGCGAGTAGTCGATGAAGGAATCGGACTTCGAGACGCCGACGCGGTCGACGAAGAGGCGAATGCCCTCGGGTGTGTAGCCGCGGCGGCGCACGCCCACGAGCGTCGGCATGCGCGGATCGTCCCAGCCGTCCACGTGCTTCTCCTCGACGAGCTGCTTGAGGAAGCGCTTGCTCATCACGGTGTAGGTGAGATTCAAGCGGGAGAATTCGATTTGCTGGGGCAGGGGCCGCTGCAGCAAACCGAAAGACGCGATCTTCTCCAGCACCCAGTCGTAGAACGGGCGCTGGTCCTCGAACTCCAGCGTGCACAGCGAATGCGTGATGTTCTCCAGCGCGTCCTCGATCGGGTGCGCGTAGGTGTACATCGGGTAGACGTGCCATTTGTCGCCGGTGCGATGGTGCTCGGCGTTCTTGATGCGGTAGATCGCCGGGTCGCGCATGTTGATGTTGGGCGACTTCATGTCGATCTTCGCCCGCACTACGTGCGTGCCGTCCGCGTGCTTGCCGTCGCGCATCTCCGCGAAGAGGCGCAGGCTCTCTTCGACGGGCCGATTGCGGAAGGGGGACTCGATGCCGTGCTCGGTGAGGTTGCCCCGCGTGGCACGCACCTCCTCGGCGGTCTGCGAATCCACGTAGGCGTCGCCGTGCTTCACGAGCTCCACCGCGAACTCGTACATCCAGTCGAAATAATCGCTCGCGTGGTAGAGGTTCTCGTCGTCCTTGCCCCAGTGGAAGCCCAGCCAATGCACGGCATCGAGGATGCCGTCCACGAACTCCTGCTCCTCTTTCTCCGGGTTCGTGTCGTCGAAGCGCATGTGACACACGCCGCCGTACTCCTGCGCCAATCCGAAATTGAGGCAGATCGACTTCGCGTGCCCTATGTGGAGGTATCCATTGGGCTCGGGGGGGAAGCGCGTGCGGATCTTCGCCGGGTCCAGCGGCGCGTTCGCATGGACCGGCGCAGGCCCTGGCTCGCCGCCCCACCGGCGCTGGGCGTACTTGCCCTCGGCCAGGTCGCGGTCGATGTGCTGCTTGATGAAGTTGGTGAGATGGGCGCCTTCGGGCGCTTTCGAGTTGTCGGGCAAGGCGGGCCTATACCAAGAATTTCGTTGGGAAACAACTATTTTGCCCTACCCGTGAAGTATCGGGTGACGTTGCTGCGGATGTTAAGATTTCGGCCATGGGGAGAATGACGAGAATGGCCGCCGCGGCGGCCTTTGTAGGAATGTTCGCGTGTGTGGCGCAGGCCGCGACGTTCTTCCAATACGCGAGCCAGCCCAGCGACCCCATTGCCAACGGCCAGTCGGGCACGATCACCGATTCCAACACGACCTTCGTTGGAGGAGGCCCGGGTCCCTATGGCGAGATGTCGGTCACCCTGAGCGACGGGTGGGCGTTCTATTTTGGTCCCACGTACATCCCGGGCACCTCGCCGTCGCTCACGATCGGGACCTACGAGGACTTCCACGGCCTGGGCGTCAGCGGCAGCCCGGGGCTATCGGTGCTGGCCCCGTCGGGCGCCTGCACAGGCGGGACGGGCCGCTTCGTGGTGCTCGAGATCGCGTACGGGCCGGGGAACACCCTTGCGAAGCTGGCGGTCGATTTCCAGGTCTCCTGCCATCAACCATGGTCGCTATATGGGGGCCTTCGCTTCAACAGCACCATCGCCTATGTTCCGCCTCCGATCCCTGCCGTGCCGACGCAGATCGCATTCGTGTCAAGCACGACCCCTATGTCCCTGCCGTTCGGATCGAGCATTGCCGTTCCGGCGGCAGAGGTGCTCGATCCGGCATCGCAACCCGTCGCCGCCACACCCGTGCATTTCCTCGCGACCTGCGGCACGTTCGCCACGGGAGTGAACACCGCCGATGTCGTCACCAATTCGAGCGGCATCGCTACCGCGCCGAATTACGTCGGCAGCAGCGCGGGTCATTGCGACGTCGCAGCGTCCATGACCGCGAGCCCATACGATTCACTCGCGACCGTCGAATACGTCGCCTACCGTCCTTCCGATGTCGAGTTCAACGTCGGCTCCGTCTCAGGCCCCGTCGAGGCGTTGGCCGGCCACCTGTTCACCCTCGACGCGTATGTGTCGGCGTTCTTCCAGCCGTTGCCGGGCGTAGCCGTGTCGTTCACTCCGATCCCATCGAGCGGCGGTGCGACGGCGGCGAGTATCCACGTCAATGGCGTGAGCGATTCCGGCGGCCACGTCAGTGCAAACCTGCTCGCCGGCTCGGTTGCCGGCACATACCTCGTGAATGCTTCGGCGGGCACGGCGGTGTTGCCGTTCACGATAGACCAGCGCGCGGGGTCATCCAAGATCTGGACGGGCAATGGCGCGACCAATAAATGGTCCGATTCGGGAAACTGGCAGGACGGCGCCCTTCCCGTGGCGGGCGATTCGGTCATGACACTGTCCTTCCCCGACAATGGCAGGACCGATTCGGTCAACGATCTCGGGCCGCTGCAACTCGATTCGATGTCGTTGCAGGGCACCAGGCCCTTTGGGATCCAGGGAGATCCGATCACGCTGACGAGCGTCACGCCGGTGAACGGCAACTTTCCCGGCCCGCTTCCGGTTACGTTCGCGGCGAACAGTCCCACGCTCAGCGTGTCGGGCGAATTCACGACGCTGACCGGGCCGCTCACGTTTTCGGGGGGCGTCGTCACGATCAACGCTCCCGATGCGCAGCTCGAGATCGACGGGCCGATCAATGAGACGGCGCCTACGTCCTTCGTCATCCATTCTCGACGCCTCTTCCTGGACGCCTTCCAGAATCCGGGCAACTTCTCCGGAACGCTCGACTACACGGGCGGTGAATGGTTCTTGGCGTTCTACAACACGATGGGGACGCCCAATGCCGGGACCATTGTGCGTGGGAACGCCCAGGTCGATATCCAGGTACCGAACTCGGGCGGCGTCGTTTCGGAGCCGCTCGATTTCCGCAACGGCCCGGACTCCCGCATCGCCTTCACGACGCTCGACACGTTGGCCCCGGTGAATGTGCTGAGCGCCATCGCTCTGAACGGGACCCACACCTTCTTCCCGGGTGATGAAACTCATTTGAAGGGAATCGTGTCCGGCCCGGGCCGGTTGATACTGGATCCCGAGGGGTTTTCGTCTCCACCGCTTCCCGCCTTTTCGCTCGAGAATTCCTCGAATACCTTCTCGGGCGGTGTCGAAATACGGGCTTACACGACGCTGCGCGCCGCTGTCGCGGGCGCGCTCCCCGCGGCCGGCGAGCTTGCCATAGCTTCTTCAGGAACAGTCCAGCTCGATGCGAGCCAGGCGGTTTCAAGCATCACATGCAACGGTTCGCTCGCGATCACTGTTCCCGCAAGCCTTCGCGTCGCGCACTTGAGTGATATCCACGGCTGTGCGCTGAAGCTGACGGTACCGCCTGGCTACGACCCGGGTGGAGCACCAATCGTGATCGTGGCCAACGCGAGCGGAAGCGCGGCCGGAACGTTCATCGCGCTGCCGGAGGGTTCCCCCTTCAATGTCGCCGGTGCTCCGTATTCGCTGTCGTATCACGGCGGGGCAGGCAACGACATCGTTCTCGCGCCGGCGAGCGACTTCACGCTTCCCAGCGTCCAGGACATGTGGTGGGCCGGTCCATCCGAAAATGGCTGGGGCATGAGCCTCGTCGAGCACAACGACACCCTCTTCGGCGCGTTCTATATCTACGATGCGAATGGAAAGCCGACCTGGGTCGTGATGCCTGGCGGCGCCTGGGATGCGGGCCATGTCTCCTACACCGGCTCCTTGTATGAGCCCGCGGGTTCTCCGTTTTATGCGTACGACGTATCGAGCTTCATCGTGGCCGGCTCTGTCGGAAGTGTGTCGATCACGTTCCAGGACGCCAACGACGCGATCCTCGATTATTCGATCGGGGGAGTGACGGGGCGCAAGTTCGTGACCCGCGAGATCTTCGCGAGCGGCGACGCGACGCCGCCGGTCCGCTCGGACCTTTGGTGGGGCGGAGCCTCGCAGAACGGCTGGGGCATCACGGCCCTGCAGCAGGCCAACACGCTCTTCGCGGTCTGGTACACATACGACGCGAGCGGGAATCGGACGTGGTACGTGATGCCCGGTGGCGCGTGGACCGCGAGCGATACCTACGAAGGGGCGTTGTATCGCACGACCGGCTCGCCATGGGTCGGCAAGAGCTACGATCCCTCGAAGCTGCAGGTCTTTAGCGCGGGGACGTACAAGTTCCAGTTCAACGGCGATGCGGCGACGTTCACCTATTCAGCCGATGGTCACAGCGGCTCGATCGCGCTTGTGCGGGAACCGTTCTGATGTTGCGTAGCTTCGCAACGGGCCTGGCACTTTGCGCCCTGTTATTCGCCGAGTCGGTCACTGCCGCCACGTTCATCCAGTACGCAAGCGAGCCTGGACCCTGGTTCTGGGGCGGAGTAACGGCGACCATCGCACCGCCCGCGAGCGCGTTCACGGTGGTGCGACATGGCGGTGGCATCCAGGTGGCGACGGCCGGTGCCAACAACTGGACCATCACGCTCGATCCGCCGACGGGCCAGCAACTCGGTGCGGGCAACACCTATCGCGCGAACCACTTCATGATCGATCCCTCGACCCTTGGAGACATCGACATCCAGGGGGATGGCCGATCATGCTTTCTCGATTGGTCCGACTTCACGGTGCTCGAGCTCGTTTTCGATGCCTCGCAGAACGTGACGAAGTTCGCCGCCAACGTGAAGGCCGTCTGCGACGAGTATGAGCCGCCGTTCTACGCGGGGATCCGCTTCAACAGCGACATCGCCTACAACGCGCCGTCCACCGCGTTCGCGGCGCCTGCCTTCATCCAGTGGGTGAGCCAGAATGGATCGCAACGCTTCACTCCGGCGAACGGAATGTACACGCGGGCCGATGGCGTGTTCAACACGCGCGTTGTGGCCGGAGGCACCGCGGGTATCGAGCTTTGGCCATTCGACACCTCTCGCGAGCGGTTCGGCTTCGAGATCAGGGCGCCGGCCGTGGGCGACAGGATGGTCCCGGGAACGTATGACAGTGGGCAGGGGATCTCGACGTTCGGTTCGGGCGCCGGCCTCACATTGCTTAGCCCCTCGACCGACTGTCAGTTCGAGGCAGGCCATTTCGTCGTATATGAAGTCGAATACGATCCCGCGGGCCACGTGAGCAAGCTCGCGGCGGACTTCGAGGTGCACTGCTGGCCGGAGACCGGCGGGACGTTCGGAGGCGTGCGATTCAACAGCACCATGGGATATACACCCCCGGCGGACGTGAACGTGCTGCCCTCGTACTTCTACGTCATGGACGACCAGCTCTACCAGGTGCTGCGGAATACGACGGTTCAGGGCGCCCACCTGCAGGTTGTCGACGGAAACCGCCAGACAATGGCGGGAGTTGCAGTGCGCTTCGAAACCTCCGCGTGCGGATCGTTCGCCGGCGCTTCATTCGCGCAGGCGGTCTCCGATTCGAATGGCGTCGTTCAGGTCCCCCCGTTCACCAATCCGAACTATTCGCGCCAGCTTTGCATCGTCTATGCATCGATACCGGGAACCGGGGTTTTCCACACGCCGATCTACTACCAGGACTACTCGGAGACCGAGGTGGTCACGACGGCGCTTCCATCGCAATCCATCGTGGTCAATGCGGGCCAGCCGATTCATGTCGGCATTCGCGGACAGTTGAGCGATGGCTTCCTTGCCGGCGCCCTGGCGACCTTTACCGTGGTGCCGGGAACGGGGCAGGCATCGCCCGCTACGCTTGGCACAAGCGCCACGAGCAACGACAGCGGCGAAGCGTTTGTCGATGGCGTCGCGGGGCCCTCCGAAGGCACCTATTCGATCATCGCGACGATCGGCGGGGCCAGCCAGACGATCAACGTCACGCAGCATGGTGCCGGCGCGCCGGTAGCCGCCGTTGGCAACGTGCAGGATATGTGGTGGAACCCTTCCGAGAACGGCTGGGGCATGAGCCTCATCCAGCACCATGATGTCCTCTTCGGCGCCTTCTACATCTATGACGCCAGCGGGAATCCGATGTGGGTCGTCATGCCCGGTGGCGCCTGGGACGCGACGAAGACCGTCTTCACCGGGGCGCTTTACGAGCCCAGGGGTACGCCGTTCTACGCCTACAACGCAGCGGCGCTGCAGGTGGGTACTTCGGTCGGTAGCGCATCGATCACGTTCCAGGACGCCAACAACGCGACTCTCGACTACTCCATCAACGGAGTTTCGGGACGGAAGTTCGTCACCCGGGAGATCTTTGCCGCGGGCTCGATCGCGCAGCCGGACCGCTCCGACCTCTGGTGGGGAGGAGCCTCGCAGAACGGCTGGGGCATCACGGTGCTGCAGCAGGCGAACACGCTCTTCTCGGTCTGGTACACGTATGACGCCAACGGGGTTTCGACCTGGTACGTGATGCCGGGCGGCGCATGGACCGCGACCGATACCTATGAAGGTGCGCTCTATCGCACGACCGGATCGCCCTGGGTCGGCAAGACCTACGACCCGGCGAGGCTGCTGGTCTTCAGCGCGGGCAGCTACAAGTTCCAGTTCAACGGGGACGCGGCCACATTTACCTACAGTACCGATGACCAAAGCGGAACGATACCGCTGGTGAAGGAAGCCTTCTAGGGGCTGTTTTTCGGTTGTAACCAGGTTCGCCGCGAGGGCGGGCAATCCGGGAAAATACCGGATGCTCGCCCGCTCGCTCCTCCTCCTCGCCGCGCTAGCCTCGTTCGCGACGGCATCGTTCGCCGCCTCCACCGCGCAGTTCGTCACGCCGCAGCGCATGAGCGTAGCGGGCGGCGAGACCAAGCGCTTCTCGGTGCAATTCCTGGATTCGATCGGCCACCCCTCGGTGGGCGAGTCGGTACGCTTCGTGAACGATAGCTGCGGGCGGTTCTCGAACGGCCTCTTCTTCTTCGACACGCTCACCGACTCGGACGGGATCGCCAACGCCGATTTCACGGCGCTCATCCCGGCCGGAATCACCTGCTGGCTCACGGCGAGCGCAGGGGCGACCGCACAATTCGACGTCGAGACCTACATCGCGTCGCTCGCCTACGCGAATGCGCTGGACGTGCCCGCGAAGCCCGTCCCGGGACAGCAATTCACGCTGGATGTGGCTGCGATGTTCGGGGTGTACAACCTCTACAACGTGGATGTCTCGGCGCACGTAGTGAATGGCACCGTCTCGGCCACGATCTCGCCCACGGTCCAATCGACGGGCGATGGCGGGTCGGCCGCGTTCACCGTGACGCCTGATAACCGCGTGGGCCGCTTCGACATCGAGTTGACGGTCGCGGGGAACACGAAAGTCGTGCACGTCCTCGAGCCCGCCGTGGGAATGCAAGACCTGTGGTGGGCCGGCGCGGCGGAGAACGGCTGGGGCATGAGCCTCGTGCAGCATCCAAGCGGCGTTCTTTTCAGCGTGATCTATGCCTACGATGCGGCGGGCGCGCCCACCTGGTATGTGATGCCCGGCGGAACGTGGAACAGCGACCGCACCGCCATTTCCGGCCCGCTCTTCTCGCCGCGAGGTGCCCCTTGGACGGCGTACGA
>DATBAI010000002.1:0-80748 GCA_036271595.1 Usitatibacter sp. | reverse complement strand
TCCGGGTGACCGCCCCGGCGGCGCGGATCTCGCGCACGTCGAGGATGTCGATCGCGTACTCCTCGCCGCAAAGGCGGAACGTGAGGTATTCGGCGCGCTCGGTATTGTCGGCGGCGCGCATCAGAATTGCGTCCATTCTTCTTCGGTCCTCGCCGCGGGAAGTGCGGCGGCGCGGCGCGCGGGCAGTGCAACGGCCCTGGCGGGCGCTTCGAGCGGGCGCTTCGCGGCAAGTGCGAAAGCCTTGGCCGGGACGGCCGCGAGCTTGAAGACGCCGACGGCCTCGGACATCCCCAACGCCAGCTGGCGAAGCGACTCGCTCGCAGCCGTCGATTCCTCGACGAGCGCCGCGTTCTGCTGGGTCGCCTTGTCGAGCTGGGAGATGGCGGCGTTCGCCTGGGTGATGCCGCCGCTCTGCTCGGCGGTGGCCGTGGCGATCTCGCCGATCAGCTTCGACACGCTGTTCACGCTGGAGACGATCTCGGCCATCGTGCGGCCCGCGTCGTCGGCGATGCGCGAGCCGGCATCGGCCCTCTGCACCGAATCGGTGATGAGTCCCTTGATTTCGCGCGCCGCCTCGGCGGAGCGCTGCGCAAGGCTGCGCACCTCGGCGGCGACCACGGCGAAGCCGCGGCCCTGCTCGCCGGCGCGTGCCGCTTCGACCGCGGCGTTGAGCGCGAGGATGTTCGTCTGGAACGCGATCGCGTCGATCACGCCGATGATGTCGGCGATGCGCCGCGAGCTCTCGTGGATGCCTTCCATCGTCTTCACGACTTCGCCAACCGCTTCGCCGCCGCGCTTCGCGACGCCGGCCGCTCCGGTGGCGAGCCCGTTGGCCGCGGCCGCACTTTGCGCGTTCTGGCTCACGGTCGCGGTCATCTCCTCGATGGAGGCGGCCGTCTCCTCGAGGTTGGAAGCCTGCTCCTCGGTGCGCGCCGAAAGGTCGTTGTTGCCCGCGGCGATCTGCGTGGCCGCGGTGCTCACCGCCTCGGCCGAGCCGCGCACATTGGAAGCGATTCGACCGAGGCTTTCCTGCATGACACGCAAGGCATCGACCATTTGGCCGATCTCGTCGCCGCCGGCGTAGGCCAGCTGCTCGGTGAGGTCGCCGCGCGAGATTCGCAGGCAGCTCTCGCGGGCCGAGTTGATGCGGCGCACGAGCGAAGCGGCGATCGAGGCGGCCGCGAAGAGCGCCGCGACGAGGCCCATGGCCAGGATCCCTGCCACCAGCATGCGGGCGTTGGCGACCTCCCGGTCGGCGGATATGCGAGCGCCTTCGAGCGCGGACTGCTGCAGCTCGACGAAGCCGCGGATTTCGGCGAGGTAGGCCTGCGCGAGGGGCTCGAGGGCCGCGGTGAACCGCGTGCTCACGTCCTCGCCCTTCTCGCGCGAGGCAGCGAGCTCGTCACGCAACGTCCGGTAGCGCGCGCGGCGCTCGCCGATGGCCGCGATCGCCGCACGCTCGGCCTCGCCGCCCACCAGCGATTCGATCGCCGCCTGTTCAGTGGAGATCTCCCGCGAGGTCGCCGCCATGCTCGCCTTGAGGAGGGCCACGTGCGAAGCGTCCTGCTCGGTGAGGAGATCGTGGGTTCGAACCAGGTTCACCTCGATGCCGCGCTCCCAGCGCTGCGTGGTGGAGAGCTTGGCGGCGTGCCGGGTGACGAGCTCGGCCACCGTGCCGCGCAACTGCTCGAGCTTCACGATGCCCGTGGCCGAAGCGGCGGCCATGAGGACGAACACCGACGTGAAGCCGATGGCGAGCCGTGTGCGGATGCGGAATTTCTCGAGCGATCTCATGGCCGTCCCCGTGCGAAAAGATGCCGCACGATAGGGGATTGCCGGTCCGCCGGGTATCGGCTCGAAGGCCCAGTACTTTCGGTGGAGGCTAGTGTTTCAGGCCTTGATGCCGAATTTCGCGACGGCGAGGACCGCCTGCACGCGAGTGGTCACGTCGAGCGCCTTGAAGACCGCGGCGACGTGGTTCTTCACGGTGCTCTCGGCGACGTTCAGCTCCCGCGAGATCACCTTGTTCGACTTGCCCGCGATGACGAGCGCGAGCACGTCGGCCTGGCGCGGCGTGATGCCCAGGCGCGCCGCGATTTCCCCGGTGCTCGAGGGCGCGGGAGGCGCGCGCGTGGTGCGGCCGATCGCTTCGCGCGGCAGGTAGGTGCCGCCGGAGAGCACGAGCCGGATCGCGTTCAGGATCACCTCGGCGGTGGACGACTTCGGGATGTAGCCCAGTGCCCCGCGGTCGATCGCGCCGCGGACGAGGTCCGGGTCGTCGTCGCCCGACATGAGCACCACGGGGAGCGCGGGAAAGCGCTCGCGCAGCCCTTCGAGCGCCTCGAAGTGCGTCACCCCTGGAAGGCGCAAGTCGAGCAGCACGAGATCGAGGTCGTCGTGGCGGGTGGCCGTCGCGACCGCTTCCTCGAAGGTCTCGGCCTCGAACACCTCCACCGTTTCGCCCGATCCGGCCGCGGCGAGCCGCTCGAGCACCGGGCGCATCCCGTCGCGGATCAGGTGGTGGTCGTCGACGAGGAGGATCTTCACGCGCGCTCCACGTCATGCGAGATGGGCTCGGGCGAATGGCGCGCGCGCAGCAACGAGCCGAGGAGCGCGCGCAGCTTGGCCGGGCGCAACGGCTTGTGCATCAAGTGATGGCCGGACGCCTGTGCGGCCCGCAGCACCTCGGCGCCGATGTCGCCCGAGATCACGATGCCCGCCACGTCCGGCAGCCGCCGTTTCACCCGCTCGACCACCTGGATTCCGTTCTCGTGCCCGGGCAGGCGGTAGTCGGCGAGGATCACATCCGGCGTGAAAGCCGCGAGCTGCGCGTCCAGCGCCTCGCCCGAGCCGGCGGCGGCGACCTCGCATCCCCAACCTTCGAGGAGGCCCCGCATGGCGGCGAGGATCTCCCTGTCGTCGTCCAGCACGAGGACGCGCAGGCCGTCCAGGGAATCGGCGGCGCGCGAGCGCTCGGCGATCACGACGCGCGACGGATCCCCATAGGGCACGCGCACCGCGAACACCGTGCCCCGGCCCACGCGCGAGCGCACCTCGATCGGCATGTCGAGGAGGCGGCCGCTTCGCTCCACGATGGCGAGGCCCAGCCCCAGCCCCTGCTCGCGGTCGCGCTGCGGATTGGAGAGCTGGTGGAACTCGCGGAAGATCGCCTTCTGGTCCTGCCTGGCGATTCCGACGCCCGTGTCCCACACCTCGATCCAGAGGCCCGCCGCGCGCCGGCGGCAGCCGACCAGCACGCCACCGGACGGCGTGTAGCGAAGCGCGTTGTTCACGAGGTTCACGAGCACGCGATAGAGCAGCACGGCGTCGGTGTGGATCACCGCCGGAGAGCGGCGCACCCGGAAGGCGAGCCCTTTCTGCGCCGCGGCCGGGGTGAAGTTGTTGCGCAGGCGATCGAGGAGGCGAGCCACCGGGTAGGCGCTGCGCTCGACCCTTACTGTGCCCGCGTCGAAGCGCGAGATGTCGAGGAGCTCGTTCAGCAGCGCCGACATGGCCGCGACCGACGAGTCGATGCTCTCGACGATGCGGCGCGCGCCGGGCTCCTGGACGCGCTCGTGAAGGCTTTCGACCAGCAGCACCATGGCCTGCATCGGCTGGCGCAGGTCATGGCTCGCGGCCGCGAAGAATCGCGTCTTCGCGCGGTTGGCCTCCGCGAGCTCCTCCTTCTGCGCGAGGAGGTCGGCGAGCAGCCGCTCGTTCTCCTGGCGCTTCACGATGGAATCGACCATCACCGCGTTGGAGCGCCGGCCGACCAGCGTCACGGCGAGGAGGAAGAGCGTCCCCAGGGCCGCGAGGAAGCGGAAGCGCGGCTCCGTGTGCAGCGCGGACACGCCGATGATCGGGATCATCGCGCAGGCGAGCCACGCGTAATAGGCCGGCTCGTAGCGCGAGGGGTTGGCGGCCTGGTAGGTCGCGAACACCACCACGATGAAGAAGACCACCAGGATGTTCTCCGGATGCTCCGGCGTGAGCGTGAGGGTCACGACGGCAAGCACGCCCCACGCGAGCCCCCCCACGGCATGGCTCGCCGCCGCGATCCGCGTGCGGTTGCGAAGCTCGACCGAATCCCGGGCGGGCGTCATGCAGGCGTGGGAAACCGCGCCTCGGGCGACGTTGATGAGGAGGAAGAACGCGAACCACGACCACAGGAAGGGGCCCGCCAGCGTGAAGGAGAGGAGCGCGGTCACCACGAACCCGGAGATCGCCGCGGCGGTCATCTGCCGCGGATAGCCGCTGAAATGGTGCCCCAGCAGCTCGGCCAGGACCGCGTCGGGTAGACCGGAGGCGTCGCGCGCCACTGGGAAGTCGCGCCCTAGTTCAGGGCGGCTCTATGCCAGGAGGGATGGGTTCCTTCCCTCACGCGCGAATTCGCCGACACATGCTGGCGCAGGAACTCCATCTGGTCGACGAGGATTCGGCGGTTGGCGAGGATCAGGAACTCGGCGCGGTTCGGGATGTAGGGTGCGTAGAGCAGCTGCATGTGCGCCTCTTCGGGCGTGCGGCTGCCTTTCTTCTGGTTGCAGGCCCGGCAGGCGGTCACCACGTTCATCCACGTGTCGCGCCCGCCCCGCGACATCGGCAGGATGTGGTCGCAGGTGAGCTTGAACGGGGTGAAGTGGCCGCCGCAGAACGCGCAGACGAAGCGGTCGCGGTTGAAGAGCTCGCGGTTGTTCAGCGGCGGGACCTGGTGGAATCCCTTGATCGCGAGCGCCTTGCCGCGGATGGCGATGATCGAGTTGGCGGTGATGCGCGAGCGCTCGCCGGTGCGCTGGCAGCGCCCGCCCAGGACCGTGAAAGCCTCGTTCCCGACCTCCCAGGCCACGCGCTCCTTGGCGTAATACCAGACCGCCTGCTGCCAGGTGACCCACCGGTGCGGGACCCCGTGCTGGTCTAGCGTAAGGATGAGGGGCAGGCTTCGCATGGATAATGTGTCCAGGAACCAGGACAAATCTACCACACGAAACGGCTATTTATGAGCCTCGACAGGGTGACGGCAGGGCGCGACCTCGCCAACGACGTCAACGTAATCATCGAGATCCCGATGAACGCCGACCCCATCAAGTACGAGATCGACAAGGAGACGGGGGCGCTCTTCGTGGACCGGTTCGTTTCGACCGCCATGCACTACCCGTGCAACTATGGGTACATCCCCAACACCCTGTCCGAGGACGGCGACCCGGTGGACGTGCTCGTGATCACCCCTTTCGCGCTGATGCCGGGAGTGGTCGTGCGCTGCCGGCCCATCGGGCTGCTCGAGATGACGGACGAGGCGGGGCGCGACACGAAGCTCCTCGCCGTGCCCATCGAGAAGCTCACGCCGCTCTACCGCGCAATCCGGGCTGCGCGCGACCTGCCCGAGATGGTGCTTGCGCAGATCAGCCACTTCTTCGCCCACTACAAGGACCTCGAGCCCGGCAAGTGGGTGAAGGTCGAGGGTTGGGGCAGCCCCGGCGAAGCCGAGCGCGAGATCGCCGAAGGCGTGAAGCGATACGACAGGAAACGAAGCAAGAAGCAACGCGCGAAACGCGCGAGGCGATGATGGAGCTGCTGCGACCGAACCTGGAAATGCTCGCGGACTACGTGGATGCGCTCGAGCGCGGCTGGTCCTTCGACAACGTGCGCGGGGCCGAAGGCGCGCGGGACGACCTCGAGGCGATCCGGCAGGATGCCGGCCGGTTCGTGGACTCGCTCTACGACCCGGACGCGCTGGGCTCGCCGATCGCATTTCCGGACGGCTCGAAGCTGCCGCGGCTGCCCGGTTACCGCTTGTGGATGTGGGACGGCGAGTTCTGCGGCTCCATCGGCTTGCGTTGGCAGCCCGGCACGAGCGAGTTGCCGGCGTATGTGCTCGGTCATATCGGCTATGGCGTGGTGCCCTGGAAGCAGCGCCGGGGATATGCGACTCGCGGGCTCGCGCTCGCCCTCGACCACGCGCGTGCCGAGGGCCTGGAATACGTGGAGCTCACGACCGATCCCGCCAACGTCGCGTCACAAAAGGTCATGCTCGCCAATGGCGCGGTATTCGTCGAGCGTTTCACCAAGACCGACCACCACGGTGGCGGCGATAGCCTTCGCTACCGCATCGACTTGCGCCCGCAGGCCTAGATGCAAGGTTTCCCTTGCCGCCGCGACGGATGTCCATGCGCTTATCTTCCTTCCTGATCGCGGTATCCCTCGTGGCCCCGGTCGCCGCCGGCGCCTGCGAATCGCGGTCCGGCGACCGGACGCGAGCCCTGGTGGAGCTGTATACGTCCGAAGGCTGCTCGAGCTGTCCCCCGGCCGACCGCTGGCTCTCGGCGCTCTCGGCTCGCGCCGACCCGCGCGTGGTCCCGGTCGCCTTCCACGTGACGTACTGGGATGAGCTCGGATGGCGTGACCGCTTCGCGGATTCCCGCTACACCGCGCGCCAGCACGATCTCGCGGAGGCGCACGGCGCCTCCTTCGTGTACACGCCCCAGGTGACGATCGGCGGAGGCGACTCGCGCCGCTGGAGCGATGCGGGCGCCGTGGAGCAGGCCATCGCTTCGATCGACCGCGAGCGAGCCGCGGCTCACATCACGTTGGCTTCCGCTCCGGCGTCGGCGCAGGGCATCGCGGGCACGGCGAGCCTGGACCTGGCAGCCCGCGCGAAAGACGTGGGCCTCTTCGTCGTTCTCACCCAGGACGGACTGTCGAGCCGCGTCACGTCCGGGGAGAATCGCGGCGACCACCTGCAGCACAATGCGGTCGCGCGGGAGATGGCGAGCGCAGCGGGCGGCCGCGTGGAATTCCGCTTTTCGTCCCGGCCCGATTGGGACCTGTCGCGCATGTCGCTCGTGGCCTTCGCGCAGGATCAGCGAACCGGCCGCGTCCTCCAGGCGCTTTCGATGCCGGTCTGCCGCTAGGCGCTCGCCCGGGCGAGCTGCGGCGCGGGACGCCGGGCGCCCAGCCACCCCAGGATCGCCAGCGCCGTGCCGATGAGCGCCATGCCCGCCAGCTCGATGGCGGGCGGGCGCTCGCCCAGCTGGATCGCCGAGGAGAGCACCGCGACCACCGGGATGCCGAGCGAGTTCAGCCCCGCGATGCCGGCACTGCTGCGCGAGAGCACGTAGGTCCAGAGCCACCAGCCCATCCCCGTGGCGAGCACCGCGGAGAAAAGCAGCGCGGCCACGAACTCGCCCGTCCATTGGATGGGCGGGTGCGGGTGCAGCCACGCCACGAGCCCGAGCGCCAGGAAGCCGAAGAGCAGCTGCCACGCCGTGAGCACGAGCGTGTCGGCGCCGGGCGTGGGCCAGCGCTTCGATATCACCGCGGAGATCGCCCAGACTGCCCCGGCGGACACGGCGAGGAGGCTTCCCGCGAGGCTCGTGAGCCGCCACGGCGAGACGATGAGGACGAGCCCCGCGAAGGCGAGCGCCACGGCGATCCACTGCGCGCCGCGCATGCGCTCGTGCAGCACGAAGTGCGCGAACACGATCATCCAGAAAGGCATCGTGAATACGAGCACCGACGTGCGTCCGGGCTCGGCGACCGTGAGGGCGAGCTGCGAGAGCGCCACGAAGAGGCCCACCTGCAGCAGGCCCAGCACGATCGCCGTGCGGTAGCTCTGCAGCCGCACGCGCCCGTTGCGCGCCCACACCAGCGTGAAGAGGAAGAGCGCGCCGATGGCGACTCGCAGCGCCGCGAAGTCGAACGCGTTCGCGTAGCGCAGCGCGATCTTCATCGCGATCCAGGAATATCCCCAGATCGCGATCAGCAGCACGAGGGCCGCGACGGGGGTGGAGCGGGCCGGGCTCACGAGGCGTTCGCGAGCGGCGGTCGCTTCAGGATCTCGATCGGGATTCCGTCGGGAGACTTCCAGCGCAGGTCGCCGCGCACGAAGCTGTCGATTTGCGCGACCACCAGGAGGTCGAAGCCGCCGCCGGGGGAGGAAGCCACGTTCACCACCGTGCCGGCGGCTTGCTCGCCGAAAGCCGGGCTGTAGACGCTGTCGCCGGGCGCGGGGCGCGTGTCGCCCGCGACGTGCGCCATCGCCATGCGCCGCTTGAGGATGCCGCGGTACTGCGTGCGCGCGACGATCTCCTGGCCCGGGTAGCAACCCTTCTGGAAGCTCACGCCGCCCACCAGGTCGAAGTTCGCCATCTGCGGCACGAAGGCTTCCTGCGTCGCGGCGACGATGGTCGGCACGCCGGCGGCGATGGCCTCGCGGTCCCAGTGGTCGCGCGCTTCGCGCGTGGCGCTCGCGTGGAGGCTCGCAGCGAGCGCCGACGATTCGGGCACCCACGCCGCGTAGCGCGTTCCATCCAGCGCGACGCAAAGCGCGCCGTCCCGCTCGACCGATTCGAAGGGCGCCGGCGTGGAGCCCCAGTGCCCGGCGACGAAGCCGGGAGCGGCGTCCCCGGCAAGGCCGAAGCGGCCGAGCTCGGCGCTCGCGTCGGCGATCTTCACCTTGGAGCGCAGCACGAACATCGCCAGGCGCCGGGAGAAGGCGGCCGCGATTTCGGCGGGAAGCATGAGCAGGAAGCCGTCGGCGCGCCGTGCCAGGAGGAACGTCGCGACGAGGCGCCCCTTGGCCGAGCACCACCCGTTCCACTGCGCGCGCCCGGGCGCGAGCGCCTTCACGTCGTTGGTGAACTGGCCGTGCAGGAAATCGGCCGCGTCGTCTCCCGTCACGGCGATCAGCGCGTTATCGGAAAGGTCGGCGACGAAGGCGCGGCTCATGGAGACGAAGATGGATGCGGAAGGAATCAATCGCAAGTATAGCGACGTGTGCGTGTCGTTTCGCATTCATGCAAGCCATGCGGCGGGCGCATGGATCGCGTGCGCGGCGCTTGCCACCGTGGGGTTGGCGATGGCTACGCCGGGCCCCATCGCCGCGCGCATCCTCGGCGCGACATGGATCGCATGCGGGGCGCTCGAAGCGATCCACTCGCGCGCGTTGCTGCGCGGGGCGCGCGGTGCACGCCATCTTCGAATCGAGTCGGGCGCCGTGGAGATCGAGGATGGGACCGGGCGCATGCGAACCGGCACGCTTCGCCCGGGCTCCTTCGTCGCGCCCTGGCTCACCATCGTGCGCTGGCGCCCGGAAGGCGCGCGCTTCGATCGCGGCCTGCCTCTCCTCCCGGGCATGGTCGAGGGCGAGGCGTTGCGGCGGCTTCGCGTCGTGCTTCGGCTGGGTTGAGCGGCTATAATTCGCCGCCTCATCCGGAGGTTTTCGTGAAGATCCTCGCCGCCACCCTCGCAGCCCTTGCGCTCGCCGCCACCGCGGCGCCCCTCCAATATCCCGCGGCGCCGAGGAAGCCCGTCGCGGACGCCTATTTCGGCACCACGGTCACGGACGACTACCGCTGGCTCGAGGACGGCAAGGATCCCGAAGTGCGCGCCTGGAGCCAGGAGCAGATGAAGGTCACGCGCGGCGCGCTGGACGCGCTGCCGATCCTGCCCGTGCTGAGGGCGGAGCTGAAGGACCTGTACACCAACGCCCCGGCGAGCCATTCGGGCATGAAGTTCGCGGGGTCGCTTTTCGCGATGAAGCGCCAGCCGCCGAAGAACCAGCCGTTCCTCGTGGTGATGAACGATCCGGCCGGCGCCGCCGGCGAGCGCGTGCTCGTCGATCCGAACGCGATGCAATCGGGCACCACCATCGATTGGTACGTGCCTTCGCTCGACGGGAAATACGTCGCCGTCTCGCTTTCGAAGAACGGCAGCGAGGATGGCACGGCGCATGTCTTCGAGGTCGCCACGGGCAAGGAGACCGGCGACCTCGTGCCGCGCGTGCAATGGCCCACGGGCGGGGGCAGCATCGCGTGGGATGCCAATGCGACGGGCTTCTGGTACACGCGCTACCCGCAGGGCAACGAGCGAGCGCCCGAGGACGCGAACTTCTACCAGCAGGTGTACTTCCACAAGCTGGGAACGCCCGCGTCCGCGGACACCTATGCCGTCGGCAAGGAGTTTCCCCGCATCGCCGAGACGCGCCTGGAGAGCACGCGCGACGGAAAATACACGCTCGCGAAGGTCGCGAACGGCGACGGCCGGCTCTTCTCGTATTACCTGCGCGGTCCCTCCGGCGAATGGACGCGCTTCGCCGCCGACGCCGACAAGGTATTCGACGTGGAGCTGGGCTTCGACGGCAACCTCTACGCGCTTTCGCACCAGGACGCGCCGCGAGGCAAGGTGCTCTCGATGCCGATGGGCGCACCGGTGCTGGCGGGCGCCAGGCTCGTCGTGGCGCAGGGCGCCGACAACATCGAGGAGGTGAGCCCGACCCGCACGCGCGTCTACGTGACCTACGTGGTGGGCGGTCCCACCGAGGTGCGGATCTTCGATACCGCCGGCAAGCCCCTGCGCAAGCTTCCCACGGAGCCCGTCTCGAGCAACGAGCTGGGCGCGCGCCTCGAGGGCGACGACGTGATGGTGAGCTCGCAGAGCTACCTCACCGCGCCATCCTGGTCGCGCTATTCGCCCGCGGACAACCGCCTGGCGAAGACCGATCTCATCGGAACGTACCGGTTCGACTTCAAGGACGCCGAGGTGGTGCGCGAGATGGCGGTCTCGAAGGACGGGACGAAGGTGCCCGTCAACATCCTCATGAAGAAGGGCACGAAGCGCGACGGCTCCAATCCCCTGCTCCTCACGGGCTACGGCGGCTACGGAGTCAACTACGGGCCGTACTTCACCAGCTTCAACCGTGCGTGGCTGAACCATGGCGGAATCGTGGCGGTGGTCAACCTGCGCGGCGGCGGCGAGTACGGCGAGCCCTGGCACCTTGCTGGCAACCTCACGAAGAAGCAGAACGTGTTCGACGACATGATCGGCGCGGCCGAGCACCTCATCAAGCGCGGCTACACGAAGCCGCAGAAGCTCGCCGCGGTGGGCGGCAGCAACGGGGGTCTCCTGATGGGCGCCATCGTCACGCAGCGCCCGGAGCTTTTCCGTGCGGTGTGGAGCTCGGTGGGCATCTACGACATGCTGCGGGTCGAGCTCACGCCCAACGGCGCCTTCAACGTGACGGAGTTCGGCACGGTGAAGGATCCGGCGCAATTCAAGGCGCTGTACGCCTATTCCCCGTATCACCACGTGAAGGATGGCGCCGACTATCCCGCGATGCTCTTCTCCACGGGCGCGAACGACGGCCGCGTCGATCCGTACAACTCGCGCAAGATGGC
The DNA here is from genome assembly GCA_036271595.1 of Usitatibacter sp. Taxonomy (GTDB): domain Bacteria; phylum Pseudomonadota; class Gammaproteobacteria; order Burkholderiales; family Usitatibacteraceae; genus Usitatibacter. The sequence goes on along the minus strand of DATBAI010000002.1, from coordinate 69,580 downwards.
GGCGCGAATGCAGGCGGCGGACCCGGGCGGGCACCCGATCCTGCTGCGCATCAGCATGGACACCGGCCACGGCATCGGCACGGGCCTCGACAAGCGTGTCGAGCAGGATGCCGACGGCCTCGCGTTCCTCATGAGCCAGCTGGGGATGCGCTGAGCCGTGCGCATCGCGCTGCCATTGCTGGCACTTCTCCTCGCCGCGGCGTGCGCCGGCAAGCCTCTTCCCGCGGAGAAGCGGGATTACGCCGGCAACTGGAGCGGGGCGGGCATGACGCTCTCGATCGCAGCCAGCGGCAGCATTTCGTACAAGCGAACGAGGGGCGGGGAGAGCACGTCGATCAACGCGCCGATCCAGCGCTTCGAAGGGGCGAGCTTCTTCGTGGGCGTGGGGCCCGTCACCACGCGCTTCGAGGTCACGAGCCCCCCTCACCGCGACGGCAACTTGTGGAAGATGACGGTCGATGGCGTGGAGCTCACGCGCCCTCCCAACGGCGCGGGCGACGACCGCAGCACGTGAAGCCCGAAGCGATATAATTCACCCATGGATCCGCAAGACGCGCCGTCGCAGCAAGTCCTCACGCTGCCGGGCGCGATTGCGCTCTCCGCCTTTCGCGTCGAAAAGCTGCTGGCCTCGCTGCCCGAGCCGCTCACGCGCGCCATCGCGATCGACACGCGTTTCGTGCACTTCGCGGCGGTCGCGGCGCCGCTCGACGCTGTCGAGACCGGCATCCTCGAGAAGCTCCTGACCTACGGCACGCCCGCGCAGGGCGCGCCGCGCGGCACGTTGCTGCTGGTGCTGCCGCGCTATGGCACGGTGTCGCCCTGGTCGTCGAAGGCGACCGACATCGCGCGCAACTGCGGGCTTTCCAGGGTCGTGCGCCTCGAGAGGGGCATCGCCTACCACGTGCGGCGTTCCGACGGCTCGCTTTCGGGCGACGACCGTGCGGCGCTGGAGCGAGCGATCCACGATCGCATGACCGAGACCGTTGCCGACAGCTTCGATTCGGCGGCGCGGCTCTTCGAGCATTTCCGGCCGCAGCCCCTCGCGACGATCGACACCCAGGGCCGCGGGCGGGCGGCGCTCGAGGAGGCCAACGCCTCGATGGGCCTGGCTCTCGCGCCCGACGAGATCGACTACCTGCTCGAGAGCTTCGCGCGCCTGGGTCGCAATCCCACCGACGTCGAGCTCATGATGTTCGCCCAGGCGAACTCCGAGCATTGCCGCCACAAGATCTTCAATGCGTCGTGGACCGTGGACGGCGAGCGCCAGCCCGATTCGCTCTTCCAGATGATCCGCAACACGCACCGTGCCAGCCCGCGCGGCACGCTGGTGGCCTACTCGGACAACTCCGCCGTCATGGAAGGCGCCAGCATCCGCCGCTTCTACCCGGATGCCCAGGGCGCCTGGGGCTATCGCGACGAGCTCACCCACATCCTCATGAAGGTCGAGACCCACAACCATCCGACCGCGATCGCACCGCATCCGGGCGCGGGCACGGGCGCGGGCGGCGAGATCCGCGACGAGGGCGCCACCGGCACCGGCGGCAAGCCCAAGGCGGGCCTTACGGGCTTCTCGGTGTCGGAGCTGAAGCTCGCGAACCTCGCCGAGCCTTGGGAAAGCGACTATGGCAAGCCGGGGCGCATCGCCTCCGCCCTCGACATCATGCTCGAGGGCCCCATCGGCGGCGCCGCGTACAACAACGAGTTCGGCCGGCCCAACCTCGCGGGCTACTTCCGCGCGTTCCAGATGGAGGTGCGCGGCGAGGTGCGCGGCTACCACAAGCCGATCATGCTCGCGGGCGGCTACGGCAACATCGCCGCGGCGCACGTGGAGAAGAAGCCGCTCACGCGCGACGCCGTCTTCATCCAGCTGGGCGGCCCGGGTTTCCTGATCGGCATGGGCGGCGGCGCGGCCTCCTCGATGGCCTCCGGACAGAACGTGGAAGCGCTCGATTTCGATTCGGTGCAGCGCGCCAATGCCGAGCTCGAGCGCCGCTGCCAGGAAGTGATCGACGCCTGCTGCCAGATGGGGGAAGCGAACCCGATCCTCTCGATCCACGACGTGGGCGCGGGCGGCCTGTCGAACGCCTTTCCCGAGCTCGCCCATGCGGGCGGCGTGGGCGCCGAGCTGCACCTGCGCAGGATCCCCATCGAGGAGCCGGGCATGTCGCCCATGCAGGTCTGGTCGAATGAATCGCAGGAGCGCTACGTGCTCGCGATCGAGCGTTCCCGCGTCGCCGATTTCACGCGGCTTTGCGAGCGCGAGCGCTGCCTCTTCGCGGTGGTCGGCGAGGCGCGTGCCGACGGCGAGCTCGTCGTGGACGACGGGCTCTTCGGGAACGAGCCGGTGAGGATGGCGCTCGATGTCCTCCTGGGCAAGCCGCCGAGGATGCATCGGGACGCGAGACATGACGCACGAGAGGTGCGCGAGCTCGATACGTCCGGCATCGAGCTGAAGGACGCCGCATATCGGGTGCTGCGCCATCCGACGGTCGCGGACAAGACCTTCCTCGTCACCATCGGCGATCGCACGGTGGGCGGAATGTGCGTGCGCGACCCGATGGTGGGCCCGTGGCAGGTGCCGGTGGCCGATTGCGCGGTGACGACCCTCGGGCTCGATACCTACCTGGGCGAGGCGATGGCGATCGGCGAGCGAACCCCCCTGGCGCTCCTCGATGCCAGGGCCTCGGGCCGCATGGCCGTCGGCGAGGCGATCACCAACATCGCGGCGGCCGACGTGGATGCGATCGGCGACATCAAGCTCTCGGCCAACTGGATGTGCGCCGCCGGCCATCCGGGCGAAGACGCGGCGCTCTTCGACGCCGTGAAGGCCGTCGGCATGGAGCTTTGTCCCGCGCTGGGCGTGTCCATTCCCGTGGGCAAGGACTCGATGTCGATGCGCACCACGTGGCGCGACCCGAAGAGCGGGGAAGACAAGGCCGTCACGGCACCGCTCTCCCTGGTGGTCTCCGCCTTCGCGAAAGTCGCGGACGTGCGCCGCTCGCTCACCCCGCAGCTCACGCTCGACGCCGGAGAGACGGACCTCGTGCTGGTCGACCTCGGTGCCGGCGCGAACCGGTTGGGCGGCTCGATCCTCGCCCAGGTCCATTCGCAACTGGGCGCGAATGCGCCGGACCTCGACGATCCGGAAAGGTTGAAGGCGTTCTTCGCCGCGATCCGCAAGCTGGAGCGTTCGGACTTCCTCCTCGCCTACCACGACCGTTCCGACGGCGGGCTCTTCGCCACGCTCTGCGAGATGGCGTTCGCTTCACGCTGCGGGCTCGACGTGAACCTCGATACGCTGGTGATCGACGCCGCGCGGCTCGACGTCGAGGGCCACGAGCGCCAGGACGACATGATGTCGGGCGATCGCCACGCGAGGCTCCTGGGCGCGCTCTTCAGCGAGGAGCTGGGCGCGGTGCTGCAGGTGCGCCGCAAGGACCGCGCCGCGGCCATGGCCATCCTTCGCGAGGCGGGGCTCGCGGCGCATTCGCACGTGATCGGGGCCCCGGCCGCGGGAGGAGAGGTGCGCTTCGTGGTGAACGCGAAGCCGGTGCTCGCAGAGCGGCGCGCGGCGCTTCACCGCGCGTGGTCCGCGGTCACACACGAGATCCAGGGCTTGCGCGACAACCCCGCGTGCGCCGATGCCGAGCACGAGCGGATCCTCGACGAGGCCGATCCCGGCATGAGCGCGCGCCTCACGTTCGACCCGGCCGCCGACATCGCCGCGCCGTACGTGGGCCGCGGTGCGCGCCCTCGGATAGCGGTCCTGCGCGAGCAGGGCGTGAATGGCCAGGTGGAGATGGCCGCGGCCTTCGACCGCGCGGGCTTCGCCGCGGTGGACGTCCACATGAGCGACATCATCTCGGGGCGCGTGCCGCTCTCGGGCTTCAAGGGCTTCGCCGCCTGCGGCGGCTTCAGCTACGGCGATGTCCTGGGCGCCGGCGAAGGCTGGGCCAAGTCGATCCTCTTCAACGCTCGGGCGCGCGCCGAGTTCGAGGCGTTTTTCGCGCGCGCCGATTCGTTCGCGCTGGGCGCGTGCAACGGCTGCCAGATGATGTCGAACCTGAAGGACATCATCCCGGGCGCGGGCCGCTGGCCGCACTTCGAGCGCAACGCCTCCGAGCAGTACGAGGCGCGCGTGGCGCTGGTCGAGGTCGGGAAGACTGCGTCGATCTTCTTCTCCGGCATGGAAGGCAGCCGCATCCCGATCGCGACCGCGCACGGCGAGGGCCGGGCGGTCTTCGCCACGCGCGAGGCGCTGGACGCCTGCAGGCCGCTCATAGCGGCGCGCTTCGTGGACAATCGCGGCCGCGCGACCGAGGCCTACCCGTTCAATCCCAACGGCTCGCCGGACGGCATCACCGCCGTCACGACACCCGATGGGCGCTTCACGATCCTCATGCCGCATCCGGAACGCGTCTTCCGCACCGTGCTGCTCTCGTGGCATCCCCGGGGCTGGGGCGAGGATTCGCCCTGGATGCGCATGTTCCGCAACGCGCGTTCCTGGGTGGGATAGTGGCGAGCCCGGCCGCCTCGCGCCACTCGATCTTCGCCGTCATCGCGTACACCCTGATCGCGATCGCGCTCGTGCGCGCGGCGCTCATCGTCGTGCACGTCCCGGCATTCGGCTACGCCGATCCTTCCGACCAGCGTGGGGTCGCGGGTTGCCTGGGCCTCGCGGCCGCGGCGCCGGCGCTCCGCGCGAGTGCGCTGCCACGCCCGCCGGCCGCGTACCGTAAAGCCGCGGGTGAAGCCGCGCGCTGCTATGCGAGCTCGGCCGCGGTGCTCGATGCGCCCGTGGCGCTTGCGCGCGCGCTCGGCGGGGCGGATGCCGCGATGCCGTTGCAGGCCTTTGGCGTCTTCAACCTCGCGCTCCTGGCCGCGCTCGCCGTGTGCGTCGCCCGCGCGCTTCGCGATCATCCCGTGGCCGCGGTCGTGCACGGGCTCATCGTGGTGCTTCTCATCGCGGATCCCGTCACCACGCTCTGGCTGAATACGCTCTCGACCAAACCCGCATCGCTGCTGGGCGCCTATGCCGTGGTGGCATCGACCGCGGTGATCCTGCTGCGCGAGGACGATGCGCGTGCTTATTGGTGGGTGCTGGGCGCGGGCCTGGGGGTGCTCGGGCTTTCGCGCGGGCAGCTGGGCTACCTGCCGATCGTGGCCGCACTCGTGGTCTCGCCCGCCCTGCTGCGCCGCTCGCGCGCCCGGACGGCCGCGATCGTCGCCGTGGGGATGCTGATCGCGATCGTGCAATTGCTCGCGATGCCGGTCCTTCGTCCCGCTACCGTGGGCCCGGTCGAGCGCACCAACACCTACCTCGGGCTCATCCTGCCGGCCTCCGCGGACCCGCCCACGACGCTCGCGCACCTGGGCCTCCCGGCGCGCTGCGAGCGAATGTCGGGCGCAAGCTGGGAGAAGCGCCGCGACGAGAACCTCGAGGCGACGTGCCCGGAGGTGGGCGACCTTTCCCCCTTCGCCTTCGTGGTTCTCGCGTTCACCGAGCCGGCCACGCTCTCGCGCGCCGTCTCGCGCGTGCTGCCCGCGGCACAGTCGATCGTGCCCGGCTATCTCGCCATTTCCGCCGACGGGCCCGTGGTGAACGTGAGCGACCTGCCGCCGCGCTCCATGTCGTTCGTGGCGCTCCTCTCGACAGTGCCGTCGCTCGTGTTCGCGACGATCATCGTCGCGCTGCTGGCGGCGTTTCCCGCGGGGCTCGCCTGGCTCGCATGGACGGTGCGAAGGGAGCCCCGCATGGCCGCGCTGCCCGCGGTATTCCTGCTGCTGGTCGCGATCGGCGCGTACACCCTGGGCTCCACGGCGCTCGGCGAAGGCATCGTGGGGGCCGAGCGCCACAACTGGCTGGGCGCCCTCGCCACGCTCGCGGCGGTGCTCCTCACGCCCCTCGCGGTGTGGCAGCTCACGAGCGAGCCCGTGCGCGCGCGGGTCGCGGTGGCGGCGATCTTCGGCGTGGTGCTGCTCGCCGCCGGATGGGTTGTCTGGACGCGTGCCCAGCCGATCGCCATCGGCGGGCTCGACAAGATGGAAGCCCGCGAAGGTTCGCTCGTGCTCACCGGCTGGGCGCTCGATCCGTGGGCGGTACGCCGCGTCTATGCGAGCGTGGGCGGTGGCCCCGAGGCCGAAGGCACGCTGGGGATCGAGCGGCCCGACCTGGCGCGCACCTATCCAGGCTATCCGGGTGCGATCGCGGGCGGCTACGAGGTCCCGATGCCGGCGGCCGCGTGGCGCGAGAACGAGGAGCTGCGCGTGTACGTGGAGAACCGCTCGGGCGCCGTGACCGAAATCGACCGGCGGATCATCCGGCTTCGTCCGCCAGCGCGGCCCGTATCGCCTTCCTGAGGCGCGCTTCCTCGGCCTCGCGTTGCGATCCCAGCGCCGCGGCCGCGACCGGCAAGGCGAGCACCACGAAGCCCGTCGCCATCGGCACCAGGAACGCGACGGTGCGCGTTGCTTCCTCGGAAAGGATCGCCCAGGCGCTCGCCGCGAAGAGCCCCACCAGGAGGAGCGATGCGGCGCGCAGTGAGCGTTGCACGCCCGGCATCGGCGAAAGGCTCACGACGAGCTCGAGCCCGTTGGGCGATTCGATCCATTGCCGTTTGATCCCCGTGCGCGGGAAGCTCATGGGCGCGAGCGCTCGCTCCACGCGCTCGCTCGCGTCGGCACGGCCGCGGCGCGTAGCGAAGCGTTCCTCGCGGCTTGCGACGAGCGCCGCCGCGGCGCGCCGGACCTCGGAGCCCATCGCCTAGCGCGGCTTTACCCGCTCCCACATCGCCTCGGGGATGTGGTAGTCGGGATGGTCGCGGCGGAAAGCCTCGAGGGCCTTGTCGGCCTCGGCGTCACGCCCCTCGGCGCGTAGCTCGGCGATTCGGTCGAGCTCGCGCGCTGCCGGATCGGGCTCGATGCGCACCGCGGCATCGGATTGGGCCTTCGCGCGTGGCGCGTACGCCGCCGCCGGGGCGGCATTCATCTGCTGCGAACGCTGGGGTGCAGGCGCGGTCGCCGGCGGCGGCGCGACATTGACGGGCGAGGCGATGGATGCGGGCGGCGTAGCTCCCGAGGAACGCGCCGCAGGGAATGCGGCAGGCGCTTCGCGCTCGGCGGAGGGGGCTGCGCGCAGTTCCACGGAGGGGGCGGCGCGCAATTCCGCGGAAGGCGCGGCGCGCAGTTCGGCGGGCTTCTCGAGCTTCTGCGAAGAGGAAGCCACAGGCTTGGACTGCGGCACGTAGCGTTCCTTCGTGGGCGCGGTACCCTGGACCACACCCGAGGTTTTGTCTTTCGCTGCGGCAGGCGTCCTCGCCGGCTCCGGGACGCTTGCCGGCCTCGCCGGGAGGGAGCTTTCGATGCCCGGTTCCTCGTGACGCATCTCGAGCGTGAGGCCGAAGGCGAGCACGAGCACCGCGGCGATGGACACCGGCGCGCTCCAGCGCCGCGCCGCCGAGGGCCTGAGGGCCCGTCGCGATGCCGCCAGGATCGCCGCATCGACCGCGGCGCTCGGCTCCTCGCGCGCGAGCCCACGGTAGCGCTTGGTGACTTCGTCGTCAGGTTGCATCGTGGTCCAGCGCCTCGCGCAGCTTGTTCATGGCATACCGCAGCCGGCTCTTCGCCGCCTCCTCGTTCGTGCCCGTCGCGGCGGCGATCTGCGCCGCGGTGAGCTCTGCCTCGTGATGGAGAAGGAACGCCTCGCGCTGCGCGAGCGGCAGCGCGGCGATCGCCGCCTCCAATCGCCGCGCGGTATCGGCCGCCTCGGCCATGCGCGCCGGCTCGCTCGAGGGCGCGGCGCGCGGCTCCTCCACGGCAGCGCCCTCGTCGTCGAGCGAGACCGCCGCGAGCCCCCTCGCGCGCCAGTGATCGATGATGCGATGGTGCGCGATGGTATAGAGCCACGTGGTGAACTTCGCTTCCGGCCGGTAGCGCGCCCGTGCCTCGATGGCTCGCATCCACACGTCCTGGAAGAGCTCGTCCGCCTCGGCCCGCGACTTGACCGACCTCAGCACGAAACGCAACACCGGCCCCTTGTGCCTCGCATAGAGCGACTCGAAGGCGCCGGCGTCGCCGCCGGCATAGGCAAGCATGAGGTCTTCGTCGCTGGCCGCCATGGCCCTCCATATTAACGCCAGGGATCGGGCGCGAAGGCCGTCGGGAACGGGTTCGGATCGCGCGGTGCGGGCCGCGCCTTCAGCACGCCCTGGGCCACCAGGTTGCGGTAGCTGTCGTAGTAGATGGCGATCGTCTCCGCGGGCTCCTGCGTGGCGCGCTCGAAATCCACCCAGCGAATGCGCGATTCCTCGCGCCGGCCATGTCCCGTGCCGAGCGGCTCGGATTGGGCCTGCGCCGGCGCGGGTGCCGAAGGCGGGGGCGGCGCCATGACGCGCGGCGACTCCGAGCTGCGCGAATCCCTGCGCGCCTCGTTGGAGCTTTCGGACTTGAGGCGTTCGGCATCGAGCGGTACGGCGCCGGACTCGGGCCAAGAATCCTTGCGCCGGAAGAGCGCAACGCCGATCACGCCGACGTTGGCGGGACGATCTGTGCGCGTGGCGTACGAATCGCCCAGGGAAGTGAAGTAGAAGGCCGCGACTTCGTCCAGGCTCTTGCGCCAGCCGCTCACATCCGCGCGTCCCCACTGCGAGAGGACGTACCCCGATTGGCGCGGGTTCGCGGTCTCTCCGGTCATCACGTTGAGGCCGTCCACGGAAACGACGGCGAGGATCTCCTCCCCGTGTCGATTGCGGACGGTGACCTGGTATTCCGCGCCGGGACGGCCGACGACATAGGCGCGGCCATCCTTCCAGGTCACCGGCAAGCCTCGGCCGGTGGCGCGATCGACGATGTTCACGTCGGCAAGATGGCCCACGGCGTGGACCGGAAAGCTGAGCGCCGCGATGGTGGCGGCGGCGAGGAAGCGAAGCGGTTTCATGGCGTCTCCTGGCGTCGGCGGGCCGCCGGATGGCGCCCCTTCAGCTGGAAACGGCCGGATCCGCCATTCGGGTTAAAGGGACCCGCATTTCCGGGATCTCCAAACAAAAAGGGCGGCCGAAGCCGCCCTTCCGAAGAGCGAAAAGACGCCTAGTTCGCGCCTTCCACCTTCGCCTTGGAGCGCAGCTCCATCACGAGCTTCTGGACCTGCGCCTGCTGGGCGCGCTGCATGAACTGCTGCTTCATCTCGTTGAAGGGCGGCACTTGCAGGGGGCGCACGTCGTCCAGGCGGATCACGTGGTAGCCGAAGTCCGTCTTCACCGGCGTGGAGGTGGTCTGGCCTTTCTGCAGGCCGGTCACCGCGTCGGCGAAGGGCTTCACGTAGCGCGCGGCGGGGCCCCAGTCGAGGTCGCCGCCCTTTTCCTTGGAGCCCGGATCCTTCGATTTCTCCTTCGCGATGGCCGCGAAGTCGCCGCCCTTGTTCAGCTGGTCGATGATCGCCTTGGCGTCGTCTTCCTTGTCCACGAGGATGTGGCTCACCTTGTACTCGTTGGTGCCCATCGAGGACTTGAACTGCTCGTACTGCTGCTGGAGCTGGGCGTCCGTGATCGGATTGTTCTTCACCTCCTGCTCGAAGAGCGCGCGCACGAGGACCGCCTGGCGCGCCATCTCCATCTGCGCGGCGACGTCGCGATTCTTGTCGATCCCGCGGCGCTGCGCTTCCTGCACGAGGACTTCGCGGTTCACGAGCTCGTCCTTGACGGCCTTCTGGCGCTCGGGCGTATCGGGCTGGCCCTGGGCGGTGAGCTCGCGGTTCATCGCGTCGATGCGCGACTGCGGAATGGTTACGCCGTTCACGACAAGCTTGCCCGAAGCTGAAGACGCTTCCCTGGCCGCGGCTTTCTTCGGAGCCTTCTCGGCCTTGTCCTGCGCCGCCGCGGCGACGGCGAGAGTGCCGGCCACCAGGGCGACGGCGAGGTTCCTGAGGTTGATCTGCATTCGGTTTCCTTTGCTGGTGGGGTTCAAATGTGTTCTTGAGGCACGATCGCCTCGATTCTCAGGGCGTGGATGTCGCGTTCCATCAGCTCGCCCAGGGCTTCATAGACCATCCGGTGGCGGGCCACCGCGCTCTTGCCGCGGAAGGCCTCGGAGGCGATGGTGACCTGCCAGTGGGTCGATTCGCCCGCCCGCGCGCCCGCGTGGCCCGCATGCTGCGCGCTTTCGTCGCGCAAATCCAGCCGCACGGGATGAAGCGCGCGCAGGCGCTCGCGGATGATCGCCTCGCTCGCCATCACGAATCCCCGCCTTCGGCCTTGGCCGGCTCGTCCTGCACGTAACGGGAGAGCCACGCCGCCTGCGCGAGCACGAAGGCGAGGATGAGGCCCATGCCGCCAAAGAGCTTGAAGTTCACCCAGGCCGCGGTGGAGAAGTGGTAGGCCACCCACAGGTTGAGCGTGCCCATGAAGAGGAAGAAGATGCCCCACGCGATCGCGAGCCGGGTCCAGGCGAATTCCGGCAGGATCACGCCTTCGCCGATCACGGCGCGCACGAAGTTCGTGCGGAAGGCGAGGCCGCCGAGGAACGTGAGGCCCGAGAGCCAATAGAGCACCGATGGCTTCCATTTGATGAAGGTCTCGTCGCGCAGGATGAGCGTGGCGCCGCCGAACAACACGATGATCGCGAGGCTCGCCCACTGCATGGGCGTGACCCGGCGCCGGCGCGCGAGCGTCCAGCCTATCTGCGCCACCGTCACGGCGATAGCGAGCGCGGTCGCGACGAAAATGTCGGCGACCTTGAACGCCACGAAGAAAACGATGACGGGGAGGAAGTCGAAGAGGAACTTCAAATAACTTCGCTGAAAATGGCGCCCGGGAGGCGCGGCTAACTGTTAAGTATAGCCCAAGGACGGCTCAAATCCACTTCGCGCAACGCGCCTCGATCCTCTCGCGGACCGCGGGCGCGATGCCGGGCGAGAGCGCGAGCGCCCGGGCCTCGGCGTAGAAGCTTGCCCGCTCGTCGGGCAGCGCCGCGTCGAGCATGTCGAAGGCGGCGTCGATCGCGTCGGCGTCCTCGGTGCGGATCGCGGTGATGGCGAGGTTGGCGTGCAGCAGCCGCCACGGGCGCTGCGGGTCGGAGCGCTCCAGGTCGGCCTCGAGGCGCGGGGCCACGTGCGCGATCACGCCGCGCATGAGCGCGTAGAGGGCGGCGAGCTCGGCCTTGGCCTGGGCGTGGTTGGAGCGCCAGGCGAGCGCGTTCACGACGGGCTCGACTACGTCGAGGGCCACGCCGTGGCGTATCGCCCAGAGCGCCACGCCGATGGTCACCTCCGCGATCGTCTCGGCCGCCGCGAGCCGGCGCCGCGCGGCTTCGGCCTCCCAGTGGGCGAGCTGCGTGTGGATACCCCCCACCAGGCGGGCCAGGTCCTCCAGCTGGAGCGCGGCCATTCCGCCGTATTGCTTGTCGAGCGATTGCAGCGTGTGCAGGTGCCCGTGCGTGGTGCGGTAGGCGGCGAGCTGGAGGGGCGCCAGCGACTCGAAGCGGCGCACCAGCTCCGCCGTGGCGCGCTGCCCCTCGTCGCCGAAATGGACGGTCTTCACGGTCATGGCTGCGAGCGCCAAAAGGGCCATTTTGATACAATACGGGCTTGGATAATTACGACTTGCATAACCATTCGACCGCGTCGGATGGTCTGCTGTCGCCCACGCAGCTGATCGAGCTCGCGGCCCGCACCGGGGCCGATGCCATCGCGCTGACGGACCACGACACTACCGACGGGCTGGAGGAAGCGCTTCGCGCCGCCAGGCGGCTGGGGCTCACCTTCGTGCCGGGCGTCGAGATCTCGGTGAGCTGGGGCGAAACGACGCTGCACGTCGTGGGCCTCGCCGTCGATCCGTCGGCTCCCGCGCTTGCCGCGGGGCTGGCGTCGATTCGCGAGGGACGCTTCGAGCGCGGGCACAAGATCGCCGAGGCGCTCGCGAAGCTGGGAATGGACAACACGTTCGAGGGTGCATACGCCCTCGCCGAGAACAAGGCCATGCTCGGGCGCACGCATTTCGCCCGGCACATGGTCGAAACGGGAAGGGTGAAGAACCTGCAGGCTGCATTCGACAAATACCTCGCCAAGGGCAAGCCCGCGTACGTGGCGCATCGCTGGGCGGATCTGGAGCCTGCGGTGCAATGGATCCGCGCCGCGGGCGGCATCGCGGTGCTGGCTCATCCGGGGCGCTACGACCTGAAGCCCATGTTCCGCGACGAGATGCTGAAGGATTTCCGCGCGGCGGGCGGCGAGGCGATCGAGGTGGTGACGGGAAGCCACCGGCCGGAGCAGTACGCGCATTGGCAGCGCCTCGCGCTGGAGCACGGCTTCCTCGCCTCGCGAGGCGCCGACTACCACGGTCCGGGCGAGAGCCCGGTCGAGCCGGGCCGGCTGCCGCCGCTCGACGGCTCGCTTACTCCCGTGTGGAGCCGGTGGGCGCATTAGCCGCCCGATAGAAAAACGCTAACTCGGGCGCGGGAGTTTCCGCGCGGATATCGAGGAAATGGCTCAATACTTTTCGGTTCACCCGGAGAACCCGCAGCCCCGATTGGTGCGGCATGCGGTCGAGATCATCCGTGAGGGGGGCGTGGTCGCCTATCCCACGGACTCGTGCTACGCGCTGGGCTGCCACATCGGCGACAAGGCCGCGATGGAACGCATCCGCCGCATCCGGGACGTGGACGAGCGCCACCATTTCACGCTCGTGTGCCGCAACCTTTCAGAAGTGGGACAGTTCGCCAAGGTGGACAACCTGCAATACCGATTGATCCGGGCCAACACGCCCGGGAGCTACACGTTCATCCTGCGCGCCACGCGCGACGTGCCGCGGCGCCTGCTCACGCCGCGCCATACGATCGGCGTGCGCATCCCCGGCCACGTGGTCGCGCAGGCGCTGCTCGAGGCGCTGGACGAGCCGCTGCTCTCCTCGACGCTGATCCTTCCGGCGCACGGCCAGCCGCTGAACGACCCGCAGGAGATCCGCCGCTTCCTCGAGCACCAGGTGGAGCTCGTGATAGACGCCGGGCCCTGCGATGGCCAGGTGACCACGGTGATCGACCTCGCCACCGACGCTCCGCGCCTGGTGCGCGAGGGGCGCGGCGACATCCGCCCGTTCGGCTTCGTGAAGGAGGCGCTGCACTGATGGGCGAAATGAACGACGTCCTGAGGACGATCCTGGTCTACGCCGTGCCGACGATCTTCGCGATCACGCTGCACGAGGCGGCGCACGGCTATGTCGCCCGCATGCTGGGCGACACGACCGCCTACATGCTGGGGCGGGTCACGCTCAATCCCGTGAAGCATATCGACGTGATGGGCACCATCGTGGTTCCGCTGGTGCTCCTCGCGGTGACGCGCGGGGCGTTCCTCTTCGGCTGGGCGAAGCCCGTGCCGGTGAACTTCAACAACCTGCGCAACCCGAAACGCGACATGCTGTGGGTCGCGGCCGCGGGGCCGGGGTCGAATATCGCGCAGGCATTCGCGTGGGCTCTCCTCGCGAAGCTGCTCGACGGCGCCGCCGACGGCGGGGCCGCCGGCTACTGGGCGCAGGTCGCCGCCGCCGGGATCCTCATCAACGTCGTGCTCGCGGTGCTGAACCTCATTCCCATCCTGCCGCTCGACGGCGGACGGGTGCTCGCGAGCCTGCTGCCGAAGCGCGCTTCGTACGCCTACCAGTCCACCGAGCGCTACGGGATGATGGTGCTGATCCTGCTCATCGTGACGGGCCTCCTCGGCCGGGTCATGTATCCGGTCGTGAACCTCGCGATCAACGCCATCGCGGCGCTCTTCGGCCTCCAATAATCCACGCCATGTTCCAGGAACGCGTACTTTCGGGAATGAGACCTACCGGGGCGATGCACCTGGGCCACTACCACGGCGCGCTCAAGAACTGGGTTCGCCTGCAGAACGAATACCCGTGCCTCTTTTTCGCCGCCGACTGGCACGCGCTCACCACGCACTATGAGGATCCCGCCGTCATCGAGCAGACGGTCTGGGAGATGTTCATCGACTGGCTTTCGGTGGGCATCGACCCCAGCAAGGCCACGCTTTTCATCCAGTCGCGGGTGCCGCAGCACGCGGAGCTCACGCTCTTGCTGTCGTTCTTCACGCCGCTCGCATGGCTCGAGCGCGTGCCGACCTACAAGGACCTCGTCGACAAGCACGCCGAGCAGGGCCGCGACATCCTCACCTATGGCTTCCTCGGCTATCCGCTCATGCAAGCCGCGGACATCATGATCTACCGCGCGACCAAGGTCCCGGTGGGCGAGGACCAGGTCTCGCACATCGAGCTCACGCGCGAGATCGCGCGCCGCTTCAACCACCTCTTCGGCCGCGAAAAGGGCTTCGAGGAGAAGGCCGAGGCGGCGGTGAAGAAGATGGGTCCGAAGAAGGCCAAGGTCTACCGCATGCTGCGCGGGCGCTTCCAGGAGCAGGGCGACGAAGCGGCGCTGCACGAGGCCCAGGACCTCGTGAACGACGTGCAGAACCTCTCCATCGGCGACAAGGAGCGGCTCTACGGCTACCTCGAGGGCGGCGGGCGCATGATCCTCGCCGAATCCGAGGCGTTGCTCACCGAGACGCCGAAGCTCCTCGGCCTCGACGGGCAGAAGATGTCGAAGAGCTCGGGCAACACCATCATGCTGCGCGAGGCACCCGAGGAAGTGACCAGGAAGATCCGCACGATGCAGACGGATCCCGCGCGCGTGAGGCGCACCGACCCGGGCGACCCCGACAAGTGCCCCGTGTGGAACCTGCACCAGGTGTATTCGAGGGCGGAAGTGAAGGACTGGGTGCAGAAGGGCTGCCGCTCCGCGGGCATCGGCTGCCTGGAGTGCAAGCAGCCGGTGATCGAGGCGGTGAACGCCGAGATCGCGCCCATCCGCGAGCGCGCGGGGCAGTTCGAGGACGATCCCACGCTCGTGCGCAACATCATCCAGGACGGTTGCGAGAAGGCCACGGATCTCGCGAACGACACGATGCGCGATGTTCGCGAGGCCATGGGCCTCAACTACAGCTAAAGGCGGAACGCAGATGAACGCAGATAAAGGCACGCGGATGAACGCAGCGGCAATAAAGTGGACCGTGCGGGGGTTGGCGGTGACGTTTCTCGCGAGCCTCGCATTCGCCGCCTCCGCGAATACGCCCATCCCGAACGGCAAGTGGAGCTTCGTGTGGACGGACGCGAAGGGCGACACGGCGAAGCCGATGCGCGTGTACACGTACAGGCCGCGCGCATGCGACACGACCTGCCCCATGGTGATCGTGCTGCACGGCATGAGCCGCGACGCCTCGAACTACCGCGACTTCTGGGAGCTCCTCGCCGACCATTACAAGGTGCTCGTCGTGGCGCCGGAGTTCAGCAACGAGCACTGGCACGGCACGCAGGGGTACAACCTCGGCGAGATCGCCAAGGGCGAGCGCCAGAAGACGGTCTTCGCCGCGATCGAGCACCTCTTCGACGAGATGCGCGACGGGCAAACGAGCTACGTGCTCTTCGGCCATTCGGCGGGCGGGCAGGTCGCGCACCGGATGGCGCTGCTCTTCCCGGAGAATCGCGCTTCCGTGATCGTGGCGGCCAATCCGGGCTGGTACACGATGCCGGACTTTCGCCAGGAGAAGGTGACGAACCCGTTCCCGTACTCGCTCGTGAACGTGCCCGGCGGGGGCGGCGAGCAGCTCCTGCGCAAGGCGCTCGCGCGCCGGCTGGTCGTGATGGCGGGCGAGAACGACAACGATCCCGACGCCAAGAACATGAGCAAGAGCGACGGCGCGGAGAAGCAGGGCGCGACCCGCCTGGAACGCGCCGAGACCTTCTTCAAGACCGCGACCACCGCGGCGAACGACCTGGGCGTGAAGCTGGACTGGGAGCTGATCGAGGTGCCCGGCGTGGCGCATAGCGGCTCCTCGATGAGCAAGGCCGCGGCCGACGCGGTGCTGGGGAAGAAATGACCGCTGCGCGCGCCGCCAACGATCCCGCGCTGGAGCAGCCGGTGCTCGACCTCGCGATGCCCATCGCGAAGATCCGCGGCGAGCCGATGACCGAGCTCCCCGACGACCTCTACATCCCGCCCGAGGCGCTCTCGGTCTTCCTCGACGCCTTCGAGGGCCCGCTCGACCTCCTCCTCTACCTCATCCGCCGGCACTCGCTCGACATCCTCGACATTCCCATGGCGGAGCTCACGCGCCAGTACATGGAATACGTCGAGATGATGCGCACGACCCAGCTCGAGCTCGCGGCCGATTACCTGCTGATGGCCGCGCTCCTGATCGAGATCAAGTCGCGCATGCTGCTTCCACGCCCGCCGCGCGAGGACACGGCCGAGCCCGAGGATCCGCGCGCGGAGCTCGTGCGCCGGCTCCTCGAATACGAGCGCATGAAGAAGGCCGCCTACGCGCTCGCCGACATCCCGGTGGCGGGCCGCGACTTCTCCGTGGTGGAGGTGTACATCGAGCAGGCGCTCGCCGAGCGCCTTCCCGACGTGCACGTGGCCGACCTTTCCGAGGCGTGGCGCGCGATCCTCGCAAGGGCGCGCATGACGAAGCACCACCGAATCACGCGCGAGCAGCTTTCGGTGCGCTCGCACATGAGCCGGATCCTGCGCTCGCTGCAGGCCGGCACCTACGTCGAGTTCTCGTCGCTCTTCGAGCCCGAGCTGGGCGTGCCGCTGCTCGTCGTGAGCTTCCTCGCGCTCCTCGAGCTCGCGCGCGAGTCGCTGATCGAGCTGAACCAGCAAACGCCATTCGATCCCATCTACGTGAAGCTGAAGGCCGAGCGCGCCACGCTCACCATCGCATGAACATGAACGAACAGACCCATCCCGAAGTGCCGCCGGAAGAAGAAGACGAGCGGCTGCCCGAGCCGCTGGAAGCCCCGGCACTGGACCTGGACCATGTAAAGCGCGTTCTCGAAGCGGCGCTCCTGTCGACTTCGGAGCCGCTTACCGTCCAGCAGCTGAAGCGCCTCTTCGCCGGCGAGGTGGACGCCGACAACATCCGCAAGGTGCTGGACCAGCTGAAGGACGAGTGGGGCGAGCGATCCATCGAGCTCACGTCCGTCGCCTCGGGCTGGCGCTTCCGCGTGAAGCCCGACTACCAGAAGTTCCTCGACCGGATCTCGAGCGAGAAGCCGCCGCGCTATTCGCGCGCCGTGCTGGAGACGCTCGCCATCATCGCGTACCGCCAGCCGGTCACGCGCGGCGACATCGAGGACGTGCGCGGGGTCGCGGTCTCGCCGCCCACCTTGAATGCGCTCGTGGAGCGCGGCTGGGTCGAGGTGATCGGCCAGCGCGAGACCCCCGGGCGCCCGGCGATCTTCGCCACCACGAAACAATTCCTCGACGACCTGAATTTGAGGACGCTCGAGGAGCTGCCCCCCCTCGAGGACCTGCAGTCGGCCCTCGAGGCGCTACCCCAGCAACACGCCGCCCTCGAAACGGAGAGCCTTCCGCTTTCACAGGATTCCGGCGACCCACCCCCCGAGCCTACGGAGCAAAACCATGCGGGATAGACCCCACCCCCAACACAAGCTGGAATGGCCCGGCGGCGTCGTGCCGGAATGGGCCAAGCCGCAGCACAACCCCAACAAGCGGCGCGGCAAGGGCCGCGGCGAGCGAAACGGCGGGTCGAGCCCCGGCAAGCGCGAGCGCCTCCAGAAGGTGATGGCGCAATCGGGCCACGGCTCGCGGCGCAACATCGAGATCCTCATCGCGCAGGGCCACATCACCGTGAACGGCCAGGTCGCGAAGCTCGGCGACTCCGTGGGGCCCGGCGACAAGGTGAAGCTCGACGGCAACCTGATCGGGCTGCGCTTCGGCCAGCAGCTGCCGCGCGTGCTCCTCTACCACAAGACCGCGGGCGAGATCGTGACCCGCGACGATCCGCAGAAGCGTCCCACCGTCTTCGAGAGGCTGCCCAAGGCGCATGGCGCCCGCTGGGTCTCGGTGGGGCGGCTCGACTTCAACACCGAGGGACTGCTCATCTTCACGACGAGCGGCGAGCTCGCCAACCGGCTCACGCATCCGCGTTTCGAGGTGGAGCGCGAGTACGCCGTGCGCGTGATGGGGGAGCTCACCGAGGAGCAAGGGCAGAAGCTCCTCACCGGCGTCGACGTCGACGGCGAGCTCTGCAAGTTCGACGCGCTCGAGGATCGCGGCGGCGAGGGCTCCAACCACTGGTACCACGTGATCCTGCGCGAAGGGAAGAACCGGGAGGTGCGGCGCATGATGGAATCGGTGGGCCTCATGGTGAGCCGTCTCATGCGCGTGCGCTTCGGCTGCGTGGAGCTCCCGAGCCACGTGAAGCGCGGCCAGATCCGCGAGATGGAAGAGGAGCAGGTGCAGGATCTCCTCAACTTCGCCGGCATGAACGAGCCGCCGCCGTCGGATTCCGGCGAGGAAGTGGAAGACGAGAACGACAACGTCGGCAACCGGGCTGCGGATCCCGCGCGCGAGCGGCACGAGGAACACGTCGCGTCCGACGACATCGGCAACCGATTCAACGCCCGCGACCTCCAGGAGGAGCGCCTGCCCTCCGACGACATCGGCAATCGCGGCACGTACGGCGAGGGCGCTCGTCCCCCGCAACGCGAGCGCGACGGCGAGCGCCGTCCGCAGCAGGGCGGCAAGCCCTTCGGCTTCGGCAAGAAGCGCGGCCGCGGCGTGGCACGCGGTCCGGGAGGCGAAGCGAACGGCAACGTCATGGGCGGCTCGGGACAGCCGCAACCGGCGAGGCAGCGTCCCCAGGGACATCACCAGGGGCAGGGCCAGCCGCACGGGCAAGGACAAGGCCAAGGCCAGCATCACCAGCAACGCAAGCAGGCGCAGGGCAAGCCCCCCGAGGCCGGCCAGCCGCAGGCCGCAACGCCGGGGCAGGGCAAGCCCGGACGCCACCGCCGCCATCGCAACCGCAATCGCAACCGCGGGGCCAACGAAGGCCAGCCGCGCAATGCGGCGCCGCAGGGCGCTACGAGCGGCGAGCGCGAGGGCGGCTAGCGGGAAAGAGCTCCGCCTTCACCCAGTCGCGGAAGGCCTTCACGCGCGGAGCGTCGGCGAGCGGCTTCGGGCTCACGAACCAGTAGCTCTCGCGGCTCGCCACCGCGACGCCGAAGAGCTTCACGAGCGTGCCGCGCTCCAGGTCCTCGCGCACGATGGAGCGGCGCGCGAGCGCGATGCCCTCGCCGCGCGCGGCCGCCTGCAGCGAATAGGTCGAGTCGTTGAAGAGCGGGCCCGTGGGCGGCACTTCGAGATCCACGCCCGCCGCGCGCATCCATTCCGGCCAGTAGTCGCGGTCCTCGCGGATCAAGCGGAAGGTCGCGAGCCCGGCCGGCTCGCGCGGCAGCCGCCCGCGGTTGATGCGTGGGCTCGCCACCGGGAAATACTCGTCGTCGAGGAAATGCTCGCAAGCGAGCCCCGGCCACGGCCCGCGCCCGAAGCGGATCGCCACGTCCACCTCCTCGGCCGTGAAGTTGGCGAGCGCCGTGCTCGCGATCACGTTCACCTCGATCCCGGGATGGGCGTCCATGAAGCGGATGAGGCGCGGCATGAGCCACCGGGAAGCGAAGGACGGCAGCACGCTCACCACGAGGCGCTGCTCGCGCCGCTTCGCGCCCGCCTCTTCGGCGGCGCGCGCGATTTCCTCCAGCGCGCCACGCACGCGCTCGGCGAAGGCTCGCCCCGCCGCGGTAAGGCTCACGCGCTTCCCGTGGCGCGCGAAAAGAGGCGTGCCCAGGTGTTCCTCGAGCGCGCGCACCTGCCGGCTCACCGCGCCGTGCGTGAGGTGCAACTCCTCCGCGGCGCGGGAGAAGCTCTCCAGGCGGGCGGCCGCCTCCAGCGGGCGCAGCGCCGAGAGCGGCGGGAATCGCTTGGCCATATGTGACTTTTCCTCACAAGAACACCGCCAAGATATCGTTAACGGCACGGCCGTGCAAGTGTCCATAATTCTCACACTTGCTACGGAGAAAAACCATGCACCTGCATTCGACTTCCCGCATCGCCGCCACCTCCGCGCTGGTGGGCATGACGGCGCTCTGGCTGGCCCTTGCCGCGGCGCGCCGCGGCGGGCTCATCACGGCGTTCTCGCTGTGAATGCCGCCTTTACCCTGGCGCCTGGCGAAGTGGTGCGCGTCGACCGCGCGATCGGCATCGAAGTGGCCGTGGACTCGGGCCGCGTCTGGGTGACCGAGGAACGTTCCTTCGACGACGTGTGGCTCGCCGCGGGCGAGTCGGTGAGGCTCGCCGGGCGTGGGCTCGCCATCGTGGAGGCGGTCGGCGGCGCGGCGATTCGCGTGAGGCGCCATGGCGCATAATCCGATGCAATGCGTTCCTTCCGGATTTTCGCGCTGGGCCTGGGTATTCTCGCGCTGGTCCTCCTGGTGGCCTCGGGGCCGGTCACTCGCGCCAACCTCTGGTCGTGGCAGTACGGGCTGCGCGCCTACAGTTGGGCCGCCTACACCGGCCTCGCGGCTGCGGGGCTTGGCCTAGTCCTCTCGCTGCTCGCGGCCGTGCCGCGTTGGCGCAAGGGCGCGTGGATCCCGGTGATCGCGTTGTGCGCGGGCGCGGCGGCGCTCACGCCACCGATCCTCCTCTTCGAGAAGGCGAAATCGGTGCCGCCGATCCACGACATCACGACCGATCCCTTCAACCCGCCGCGTTTCGTATCTTTGCTCGCCGCGCGCATGGCCTCGCCGAACGGCGCCGAATACGGCGGCATCGCGATCGCGGCCCAGCAACAGAAGGGATATCCCGACATCAAGCCCGCGATCGTGAAGGCGGCGCCCGCCGAGGCCATGCAGCGCGCGATCGACGCGGCGCGGGCGCTCGGCTGGCAGGTCGCCGCCTCCGACGTCGCGACGGGGCGCCTCGAGGCGACCGATACCACGCCCTGGTTCGGTTTCAAGGACGACATCGTGGTGCGCGTGCGCGCGGAACCTTCGGGCGGCAGCCGCGTTGACGTTCGCAGCGCCTCCCGCGTGGGCCGAAGCGACATCGGGACGAACGCGGGGCGCGTGCGCGAATTTCTCTCGCGGCTCGCGTAAAATCCTCGTTCGGGCGCGGGCCTCGCGCCATCCGGGAATGCCATCCATGCCAAGCGACAGGGAAATCGCCGCGACGCTCTCGCGCGTGACGACCGCCACGATCACGACGATCCTGCTGAAGAAGGGGCTACGCAACGTGTGGATGCGCGGCACGCGCCCGCTCAATCCGGGCCAGCCGCGGCTCGTCGGCAAGGCCTTCACGCTGCGATTCGTGCCGGCGCGAGAGGACCTCGCGACTCCGGAGTCGTGGTCCAAGCCGATTTCCACGCGCGCTGCGATCGAGGCGATGCCCGAAGGCTGCATCGCGGTGGCCGACGCCATGGGCGTCACCGACGCCGGCATCTTCGGCGACATCCTCTGCGCGCGCATCGCGAAGCGCGGGGTCGCCGCGCTCGTGACCGATGGCGTGGTGCGCGACGTCGCCGGCGTGCGCGCGACGGGGCTGCCGGTATGGTGCCAGGGCGCCGCGGCACCGCCGTCGGTCGCGGGCCTCACCTTCGTGAACTGGGGCGAGCCCATCGGGTGCGGCGGCGTGGCGGTCTTCCCCGACGATTGGGTGGTCGTGGACGACGATGGCGCGGTGCTCATTCCCGCGGCGAAGATCGACGAGCTCGTCGCCGAAGCCCCCGAGCAGGAGCGCCTCGAAGGATGGATCATGTCCGAGGTCGAGAAGGGCGCGGCCCTGCCGGGCCTTTATCCGCCCAACGCCGAGAACAAGGCGAAGTACGAAAAGACCAAGGCGTGATCGACGCGACGGGCGTCTACGTCATAGCGCCGACGCCTTTCCATCCGGACGGGCGCATCGACGAGTCGTCGGTGGACCGCATGACGGATTTCTTCATGAAGGCGGGCGCCACGGGCATGACGGTGCTGGGCCAGCTCGGCGAAGCACCGAAGATGGACCACGCCGAGTCGGTGTCCATCGTGAAGCGTGTGCTCGCGCGCACGAGGCTGCCCGTCGTGGTGGGCGTCTCGGCGCCAGGGTTCGCGGCGATGCGCGCCCTCACGCGCGATTCGATGGAGCTCGGCGCCGCCGGGGTCATGATCGCGCCGCCGAATACCCTTCGCACCGACGAGTCGATCGCGCAGTACTACCGCCAGGCGTCGGAGGCGATCGGCACCGAAGTCCCGTTCGTGATCCAGGACTACCCGCTCACCTTCTCGGTGCAGATGACGCCCGCCGTGATCCGCCGCATCCACACGGAAAACCCCGCATGCTGGTTCCTCAAGCACGAGGACTGGCCGGGGCTGGAGAAGATCTCGCAGCTGCGCGCCTGGGAGAAGGACGGCTCGATGCGGCGCCTTCCCATCCTGGTCGGCAACAACGCGCTCTTCCTCGATTTCGAGATGGAGCGCGGCGCCGACGGGGCGAACACCGGTTATTGCTTCCCCGACATGCTGGCCGACGTGGTGCGCCTCTCCTCGCAGGGCAAGCGCGACGAGGCCCACGACCTCTTCGACGCGCACCTCCCCCTCATCCGCTACGAGCAGCAGCCCGGGCCGGGGCTCGCGGTGCGCAAGTACGTCATGATGCGGCGGGGCATCATCGCCTCGGATACACTTCGCAAGCCCGGCGCCGCGCTCACACCCACGGCGCGCGCCGAGGTCGATTACCTGTTGTCGCGCCTGGCCCAAAAGGATCCGCGCGCGCGAGTCTAGGAGGAGCGCATGTCCAACCCCCTCATCGCCCGCTGGAGCGGACCCTTCGGCGGCATTCCCCCCTTCGACCAGGTGAAGGTCGAGGATTTCAAGCCCGCCTTCGAGATCGCCATGGCGCGCGAGCTGGAGGAAGTCGAGGCGATCGCCGCCGACCCCGCGCCCCCGGATTTCGGGAACACCCTGGGCGCGCTGGAACGCAGCGGCCGAATGCTGGATCGCGTCCAGAGCGTATACAACGTCTTCGCCAGCACCCTCAGCACGGATCGCTTCCAGGAAGTGGAACGCGAGATGGAGCCCAGGCTCGCCGCGCTGCGCGACCGGATCGTCCAGGACGAGCGGCTCTTCCGGCGCATCGAGAGCGTCTTCGAGGCGCGCGAGCGTTCGAACCTCACGCCGGAGCAGCAGCGCCTCGCGTGGCTTCGCTACCATGACTTCGCGCGCAGCGGCGCGCGGCTGGATCCCGAGGCCAAGAAGAAGCTCGCGGACATCAACCAGCAGCTCGCGTCCCTCTACACGAGCTTCAACCAGAACGTGCTCGCGGACGAGAAGACGGCCATCGTGCTGGGGGAGGACGACCTTGCGGGCCTGCCCGACACGGTCGTCGACTCCATGGGGCAGGCCGCCTCGGAGCGCGGCGAGAAGGGCTACGCGATCCTCAACACGCGCTCGAGCGTGGAGCCGTTCCTCACCTATTCGGATCGCCGGGACTTGCGAGAGCGAGCCTGGCGCGCATTCGTGGACCGCGGCGACAACCGCGACGGCAGCGACAACAAGGACATCGTCGCGCGCATCGTGAAGCTGCGCGCCGAGCGCGCGCGCCTGCTGGGCTACGAGAGCCACGCCCACTGGCGCGTCGAGATGAGCATGGCGAAGACGCCCGAGCGCGCCATGCAGCTCATGGAGGCGGTTTGGAAACCGGCGGTGAGCCGCGTGGCCGAGGAGGTCACGGACATGCAGGCCATCGCCGATCGCGACGGCGCCGCCATCACGATAGAGCCCTGGGACTATCGCTTCTACGCGGAGAAGGTGCGCAAGAGCAAGTACGACATCGACGACAACGAGGTGATGCCGTACCTGCAGCTGGAGAACCTGCGCGAGGCGATGTTCTGGGTGGCGGGCGAGCTGCTGGGCCTCGGCTTCAAGGCGGCGCCCGGCGTTCCCGTGTACCACCCGGATGTGCGCGTCTGGGAAGTGACCGATGAGAAGGGGCGCCACGTCGCGCTCTTCTACTTCGACCCGTACGCACGCCCCGGAAAGTCGTCCGGCGCGTGGATGAACGCCTACCGCGCGCAGGAGCGCCACGAGGGCGAGGTCACCACGATCGTGTCGAACAACTGCAACTTCGTGAAGGGCAAGCCCGGCGAGCCGATCCTCGTGAGCTGGGGGGATGCGATCACGCTTTTCCACGAGTTCGGCCACGCCCTGCACGGCATCAGCTCCGACGTCACCTATCCGTCGCTCTCCGGCACCAACGTCGACCGCGACTACGTGGAATTCCCCTCGCAGCTCCTCGAGCACTGGCTCGCGACCCCCGAGGTCCTGGACCGCTATGCGCGCCACTGCCGGAGCGGGGATCCGATCCCGCGCGAGCTGGTGCGAAAGATCGAGCGCGCCGCCCGGTTCAACAAGGGCTTCGAGAACGTGGAATACCTCTCGTCGGCGCTCGTGGACATGCGCATGCACCTCGAGCCCGCCAAGGTGCGCGACATCGAAGCGTTCGAGCGCGAGACGCTCGAGTCCCTGGGCATGCCGCGCCAGATGGTGATGCGCCATCGGCTGCCGCATTTCGGCCATCTCTTCTCGAGCGACGCGTATTCGGCCGGCTACTACAGCTACCTGTGGGCGGACACGCTTTCGGCCGACGCCTTCGAGGCGTTTACCGAGGCGGGCGGGGCCTACGACAAGGCGGTGGCGCGCCGCCTGCGCGAGCACGTCTTCTCCGCGGGGAACACCGTAGACCCCGCCGAGGGCTACCGGGCCTTCCGCGGTCGCGACGCGAGGATCGACGCGCTCATGCGCCGGCGCGGCTTCGCGCCGCCCCGCGCGTAGCGCTTCCTTCGGGCGGGCGATGACGCTCGAGCGCGATCTCGCCGCGATCGAGGAGCTGCACCGGCGCGACATGGACGCGGCGCGCCGCGGCGACTTCACGGCGCTCCGCGGCATGGTGGACGACGACGCCGTGATCCTCGCGCCCGACTCGTGGGCGCAGCGGGGGCGCGCCGAGCTGGACGCCGCTTTCGAGTCCATGTCGCGTGCCCCGCGCACCCACGACGTGCTCGACTACGCGCTTCGCTTCCAGGAAGTGAAGGTGCTCGGCGACTACGCGTACGAGTGGGGGTCGATCACGGGCTCCATGCGCGAGATCGTCACGGGCGACGTCTCGCGCTCGGCATTCCACGTGATGAGGATCCTGCGCCGCCAGGCGGACGGCAGCTGGCGCGTCTACCGCTCGATCTGGACGCGCGCGCCGGAGTGAATGCGCTGCTTCACCAGCGCCGTGAGCTGTTCCACCCGCGCGTCGCGGATGCCGTGCTCGTGCAGCGTCTCGGTGGTCCTGAATAGGTAGTCGCACGCGGGCCCGTAGCGCCCGGCAGCGCTCGCGATCGCCTCCACCATCACTTCCTCGGGGATCGCGCCCGTGTAGCCCGTGCAGCGGCGATTCACGGTGAAGCAGAGCGCGCGGATCATCTCGTCGCCCACCACGCAATTCAGCCACTTCGGCCGGTACGAGCCGTAGAGCATCTCGCGCTTCCAGATGAGCTGCATCTGCTCCTGCACGAGGTCGGGAGCGATGCGGTACACCAGGCCGCGGCAGCTGCCGCCGCACTCGAGCGTGAGCACGAGGCCGGGGTTGTCGGGCGTTCCGCGGTTCACGCGCGACCAGAGGCGAAACGAACGGTGGTAGCCGCGAATGGTCGCCACGTGCTTCGCGTCGAACGAGAACTTCGGGTTCCACATGAGGGAGCCGTAGGCGAAGATCCAGAAGGGCGAGCCGGGCACCCACGGGGCGAGCGCTTCGCGCAGCGTTCCAAGGAGCTCGGTGGGCGACAGCGCCACCGATTCCCGGGCGGCGCGCGCGTAGTCGGAAAGCCCCGCTAGGGGGCGAGCCTTGCTATCGTCCATTGCTCATTCGCGCGCGTGTACGCCACGCGGTCGTGCAGGCGGCTTCGCCGCCCTTGCCAGAATTCGAGATAGCCGGGACGCAGGCGATAGCCACCCCAGTGCGGCGGAACCGGCGGATCCGCCCCGTGCTGGCGCCCGAGCTCCTCCCAGCGGTTCTCGAGCCATATGCGGTCCTCGATGATGTCGCTCTGCGGCGAGGCCCAGGCGCCGATGCGCGAGCCCAGCGGGCGGGTCGCGAAGTAAGCCGCGGATTCTTCCTGCGTGACCTTCTCGGTGCGCCCCTCGATGCGCACCTGGCGCTCGAGCTCCTTCCAGAGGAACGTCATCGCGGCGCTCGGGTTTTCCGCGAGCTCGCGGCCCTTGCGGCTTCGGTAGTTGGTGAAGAAGACGAAGCCGCGCGGATCGACGCCCTTCAGCAGCACGATGCGTGCGGACGGGCGGCCCTTGGCATCGGCGGTGGCGAGCGTCATCGCGGTCGGCTCGGGAACGCGGGCGTGGATCGCTTCCACCATCCACACGCCGAACTGCCGGAGGGGATCGCGATCGACCTCGCGCTCGTCGAGGGTCTTCAGCGCGTAGTCGTTGCGCAGCTGCGCAATTTCGGGGGCGTCGGGGGGTGCCGCGGCGGCCATTTCCCCCTTATTTTGTCACGAATGGGCTCGCGCGAGTTCGGCTCGCGCGAGCCCTGGGGCGACGCTTCGCGCTACAAGGACCTCAGGAAGTTGAGGATGTCCTGCTTCTGGCGCTCGGTGAGCGTCGCGAAGACCCGGACCACGCCGTTCGCCTCGCTCGCATTGCCCGCCGCGAGCGTCCCGCCCTGGTGCGCGTTGATCGTGTCCAGCAGGTCGGCCGAGCGGCCGTCATGCAGGAAGTAGAGCCGCTGCCCGAGCCCCCAGAGCGGCGCCGTGCGGAACTCGCTGCCGCTCGCCTGCCCCTGCGCGACGCCGTCGGCGAGCAACGGCCCCATGTCGTGGACGAGCAGGTCGGAGTACAGGTTCGCGCTCTGGTAGCGCAACGCCGCCACGGTCGCGTTCCCCGTCTTCATCGCCGGCGTGTGGCACAGGGCGCAGCCCACGGCGGCGAAGTAGGTCTTGCCGCGGCCGATCGAATCCGCGCCGCCGGGCGTGTCGGGCGAGGGCGTGGGTGCGGCCAGGAAGCGCTGGAAGATCGCGAAGCGCGAGATCGCCGTGATCGCATCCGCGGGCGCGGGCGCGTCGGTGTCGAGCGAATCGTTGGGCACCGTCGCCGACTGGCAGTTGGCGAGCTCATTGCGCTCGGTGGGAAAGAGCTCGTTGGAGATTCCCATCTCGACGTTGTACGCCTCGCCGGAGAAGAGCAGCAGCGACTTGTTCTGCGCCTTCCAGCCGAAGCGGGCCACCGTTCCGTCGTTGCCGTTGTTGTTGGTCTGGCCTGAGACCGTGCGCCCCGAGACCGAGAAGTTCGCGCGCCCGCGGATGCCGAGCGGCTGCTTCGATCCGGCGTTCGCTTGCGCATTGGCGAGGATGGTCGCGTCGGGAATCGCCTCGATCAGCCCCGCACCGAACACCGGGGTCGGCACGCGGAAAATCACGTTCTTCCCCTTGATCGCGCCGGGAAAGTCGGGCTGCGCGAGGACGCAGGCGGGATTGCCGTCGCCGCGCCCGGCGACCGTGAAGAGCGCGTGCACGCCGCCGTCGCTGGTGCCGTCGCCGTTCTTCACGAAGCGCGCCTCGCGCACCGGCCCATCGGGCAGCACGAAGGGCGGGACGCTGTTGTGCGCGCCCGCCTTCGTGGCGAACGCCACCTGCGGATTCACGCCCGGGCTCGATCCGCCGATCGCGGGCTGCGCATGGCAGCCACCGCACGAATCGAGGTTCATGGTGGGCCCGATCCCGTCGGTGAAGTCCTCGGCCTCCGCGAAGTCGGCCTTGCCCGAGTTGAAGAAGTTGAGCTCGTTCGCGGTGAGGCCGGCCATGGGGCCGCCAGCCGCGGGAGGCCCTCCGCGAGGCCCCGGGTCGCGCGCCTTGAAAGTGGATACGGCGACCTGCGACGAAGCGTCGTTGGCCGAAAGCAGCGCGGCGGCGATGGCGGTTGCCGCGCCCAGCAAGACATAGTGACGGTTGTTCATTTGGCGTCTCTCCCTTTGAGTGCGCCGTCGATTTGTCGTTATGGGGGAGACGACGCACGGGACGTGCCAAGGCGTGCGATGCCAGCGCAATCAACGCATTAGGGCAATCCGGTCGATTCTCCGTGGCCTACTAGCGTCGGGCTGCGCAGACGCTCCCGGCAACGGGGCGTCAAACGCGATGAATTGTTTCGTATTTTTGCGTCGCTGGGACGCGACAGCCGAATTGACCGCAGAGCGGTCAACGTCAGTTCGCGAGGTAGTTCGAAACCTCGATGAGGTTTCCGTCCGGATCGCGGAAATACACCGACATCATCGGCCCGAGCGCACCGGTCTTCGGGACCGGCCCGTCCGCGACAACGACGCCATTTTCCTTGAGTCTCGCGACGACCTCCCCGAGCGGCGTCTCGGTGATGAAGCAGAGGTCGAGCGAGCCGGGCGTGGGCTTCAGCGCCTTGGGCTCGAACTCGCGGCCCGCCTGGTGGAGGTTGATCTTCTGCCGGCCGAACGCGAGGCCACGGCGCCCGCCCGCGAAGGTGATGGCCTCCATGCCCATCACGCGCGTGTAGAAATCGATCGTTCGCTCGAGGTCGTTCGCGGTGATGACCACATGGTCGATCCGGTCGATCTTCATGGAGTACCATTATTCCATGCACGCCGATCCCGCGCTGATCCGCTCCGCCAAGCCGCATGTCTCCGCCGGGGAATGGGCAATACGCACCGATCTCGCCGCGGCATACCGCGCGGTCGCGATGCACGGCTGGGACGACCTCGTGTTCACCCACATCTCGGCGCGCGTGCCGGGGCCCGAGCACCACTTCCTCATCAATCCGTACGGAATGATGTTCGAGGAGATCACGGCCTCGAGCCTGGTGAAGATCGATCTCGCCGGCGGCAAGGTGATGGACTCGCCCTTCGAGATCAATCCCGCGGGCTTCACGATCCACGGCGCCGTGCACGAGGCGCGCGAGGATGCGCTCTGCGTGATGCACCTGCACACGAGGGAAGGCGTGGCGGTCTCATGCCAGAAGGAGGGCCTGCGTCCGCTCTCCCAGCAATCGCTCTTTCCGCTCGCGAGCCTCGCATACCACGACTACGAGGGCGTGGCGCTCAATCCCGAGGAAAAGAAGCGCCTCGTCGCCGACCTGGGCGACAAGGCGAGCATGATCCTGCGCAACCACGGCCTCCTCACCTGCGCGGCGAGCGTCGCCGACACATTCCTCGCCATGTACATCCTGCAGAAGGCGTGCGAGGTACAGGTTCTCGCGCAGGCGGGCGGCGGCGAGCTGATCATGGTTCCACAGGCAATCGTGGGCGGCATCCAGCAGGCGTCGAAGGCGGTGCTGCGGCAATCCGGCGGCATGATCGCGTGGCCCGGCATCCTGCGCAGGCTCGACCGGGCCGATCCGTCCTGGCGCGAGTAGCGCTCAGTAGTAGCTTCCCGCCAGCCGCTCGATCTTCCCGTCGTCTCCCCAGTGGATCTCGTAGCGCCCCGCGCGCGAGGTCCACATCTGCCACACGGGCGCATCGAGGGTGGGCGTCTTGTGCAGCGACGGATAGCCCACGGCGAGGAGCGCCTCCTCTCGCGTCATGCCCTCGATCACGCGCCCCTGCTTGATGGATTCGCGGACCTTCGGCGCTGCGTGCTCGATGCGTGGGCGAGGATCGTGCTTCACGACCAGCTTGTTCATGTACTCGTCGATGGTCGTGAGCTTCTTGCTGTAGTCGAGGGCGACGCGATACGGCTTGCCGTCGATCTCGACGCTCGCGATGCTGCCGTCATAGGAGAGCACCGTGATCCTGGCGCCGGCGGGGATCATGGCCGCGGCTCGCCAGTTGGCATCGCTGATCCAACCCTTGTCGTAGTGCAGGTTGCAGCAGGTGTAGCCCTCGGGCTTGCCCTGCGCCTGGATGCAGAGGACGGCGGAGCAGGACATGGCGGCGACGGCGAGGCGTGTCTTGTTCATTGTTTCCTCCCTTCGTGGGTGGTCAGGTCTTCCGGGCGACGTACTCCGAGAACATTCCGAGGATCAGGGTCCGCGCGGGGTTGGAGAGCCCCGCGCGCGATAGCGACGCCAGCACCTCCGCGGGCGGCACGCACGCTTCGATCGTGTCCCAGTAGAAGCGCATCAATGACCGCGCCGCGTCGCGGCGACGCCGTCCCCATGCGGCCATCGGGACCACCTGCGTCATGAAGAGCCGCATCGGCACGGCGGCCACGGGACGCTTCGGGTAGGTGATCTCGAGCACGCAGGCGGTGCCGCCGGGCTTGAGGACTCGCCGCATCTCGGAAAACAGCGCGTCCAGGTCTGCTACGTGGCGCAGCGCGAACCCCATGCTCACGAAATCGAAGCTCGCTTCCGGGAAGGGAAGCTTCTCACCCAGCGCGCGCACCAACGGCATCGGAAGCTGCCGCGCCTCCTCGAGCATGCCGGCGCTGGGATCGAGGCCGAGGACAAGGCCCGTAGGGCCGACGGTGGCGATGGCCTCGCGGGCGACGAGCCCGGTTCCCGTCGCGATGTCGAGGACGCGCATGCCGCTCGCGAGCCCCGAACGCTGCAGCGCCTGGCGCCGGTACCACGACCCGCTGCCGAAGGCGAGCAGGCGCTCCACGAAGTCGTAGTCGCGCGCGGTGCCGTCGAAGAGCCGGTCGAGGAAAGCGCGGCGCGCTCTCTCATCGGAGAAGTACTGGCGCAGCGCGGGAATCGGCGCATGGCGCGTGGGGCTCGCCGGATCCTTTTGCTCGAGCACTGGTTTTCGATGCGCCGTTGGGGTGCGAAGATTCTACAATAGCGGCGTGAAAACCGCCCTCCTGCTCGCGGCCGGCCTTTGCGCCGCGACCCAGTGCCTCGCCCGCGAGGAGCCGCTCTGGGAAGCGGGCATCGGCGCGGCGGCCATCGACTTCCCGCACTACCGCGGCTCGACCCAGTCGAGCGCCTATGTTTTTCCGTTTCCCTACTTCGTGTATCGCGGCGAGCTCCTCAAGGCCGACCGCCGGGGGGTGCGCGGCCTCTTCGTGAAAACCGAGAGCGTGAACGTCGACCTCAGCCTGGGCGCCTCGCCGCCGGTCTCGAGCGGTGACGACCGCGCACGCGAGGGCATGCCGGACCTCCGGGGTTCCGTGGAGGTCGGGCCGACGATCGCGCTCACCGCGTGGCACTCGGTAGACCGGCGCGTGAAGCTCGACTTGCGGGTCTCGGCGCGCGCGGCGGCCACGATCGAATCGCGCTCGCGCTTCATCGGCGGCGAGCTCTTCCCGCACGTGAACCTGGATGTGCGCGGTCCCCTCGGCTACGCCGGCTGGCGCCTGGGCCTGCTCGCCGGGCCCATGTACGCCGACCATCGCAACAACGCCTATTTCTACTCCGTGGCGCCGCAGTTCGCGACGCCGTCGCGGCCCGCCTACGAGGCCCACGGCGGCTTCGCGGGCACGCAGTTCGTGGCGGCGCTCTCGAAGCGCTTTCCAAAGTTCTGGATCGGGGCGTTCGCGCGCTACGACTCGCTGCGCGGCGCGGTGTTCGAGGAGAGCCCGCTGGTGGGCTCGAAGCGCTACGTCGCCGGCGGCCTCGGGGTCTCGTGGATCCTGGGCACCTCGAAGGAGCGGGTGCACGCCAATGAGGAAGACGAGTGATGGCGCCGGTACGGTCGTCGACGCACCTCGTGCTGATTCCCAGCTACAACCCGGGGCCGCTCGTGTACGAGACGGTGCAGGGCGCCCGGCGCTTCTGGAATCCCGTCTGGGTCGTGGTCGACGGCAGCGACGACGGCACATTGCAGGGGTTGACCGCGCTTGCGAAGGAAGACGACGGGGTGCGCGTGATCGCGCTCGACCGCAACCGCGGCAAGGGCGCGGCGGTGCTTCACGGCATCGGGCTCGCCGCCGCGGCGGGCTTCACCCACGCGCTCACGATGGATTCGGACGGGCAGCATCCGGCGCCATTCATCCCGGAGTTCATGGCGCGCTCCATGCGCGAGCCCGGCTCGATGGTGCTGGGAGTGCCGGTGTTCGATTCGAGCGCGCCATCGATTCGCGTGAAGGGGCGCAAGATCTCCAACTGGTGGGCGAGCGTCGAGACGCTGGGCCGGCGCATCGACGACACGCTCTACGGCTTCCGCGTCTATCCCATCGCCCCGCTGGCGGCGGTGATGCGCTGGCAGCCGTGGATGCGTCGCTTCGATTTCGACCCGGAGGCCGCGGTGCGCCTGGTGTGGCGCGGCGTGCCCGCGGTGAACGTCCCCGCACCGGTTCGCTACTTCCGGCCCGACGAGGGCGGCGTCTCGCACTTCAACTACTTCCGGGACAACGTGCTCCTTACCTGGATGCATACGCGGCTCGTGCTGGAAAGCGTGGTACGGATGCCGTTGCTCCTCTGGCGGCGGCTCAAGCCATCCCCCCGTTCACGGCAATCACCTGGCCGGTGATGTAGCTCGCGGCGTCGGAGCAGAGAAAGGCGACAGCTGACGCGACCTCTTCCGGGGTTCCCATTCGCTGCAAGGGGACCATCGCCTTCACCGCCGCCTCGTCGAAGGCCCCCGCGCTCATGGGCGTATCGACGAGGCCCGGCGCCACGCAGTTCACGGTGATGCCGCGGCTGCCGAGCTCGCGCGCCAGCGTACGGCTGGCGGCGTGGAGCGCGCCCTTGGCGGCCGCGTAGTTCGCCTGCCCGCGGTTGCCGACCTGCGCGGTGACCGAAGTGATGGTGACGATGCGTCCCCATCGCGTTCTCACCATCGGCATCGTGAGCGGCTGCGTCACGTGGAAGAAGCCGTTCAGCGACACGTCGATCACGCGGCGCCACTGTGCCGCGCTCATCGCCGGAAAGGCGGCATCGTCATGGATGCCCGCATTGTTCACGAGCACCTGGACCGGGCCCGCTTCCAGGATCTTCTCCAGGGCCTCGCGCGCGGCTTCCGGATCCGTCACGTCGAAGGAAACGGTGCTCGCGTGGGGCAGGGCGGCAGCAAGCTCCTGCGCGCGGCCGGCATTGGAATTCGCGTGCACGATGACCTCGAATCCCTGCGCCGAGAGCGCGCGGCAGATGGCCGAGCCAATGGCCCCGGCGCCCCCCGTCACGAGCGCGCGCTTCATGGGCTGAACCGCACGGCGAGCCGGCCGGCGGTGAGCAGCGCGCCGGCGCCGCGCAGCTCGAATCGGTAGAGCACGCCCGCGTCGCTCGCGCCGAGCTGCGCCACGGCGATCTCGAGGTCGCCCGTTATGTCGTCCAGGCGCGATGCGTGGAACTTTACGCCGCGCGCGCTCGCGAGCATCCCCGGGCCCGATGGCCGCCGGGAGACGAGCGCGCCGTGGGCCGCGGCGGCCTGCGCGCCGTATTCGATCCCGCATGCGATGGAAAGCTCGCCTTCACGCCGCAGCGGATGCTGCGAATCGCGGTGGCCGCGCGCGACGGCCACGAGGCTCGCTTCGTCCCAGCGCAGGATCGCGTGCAGCAGGCTCATGCGGCCGCGATGCGGCAGGTTCGCCTCGATCCAGCCGCGATCGAGCGAGGTGCTCATCGATCGCCGACCGTGACGGCGATGGAAAGATCGTCCAGATACTCGATCACAACGCGCCCCTTGCCACGCGCGAGAGCCGCGAGCAGCGGCAGCGCGCGGGCGGCTGGAATCGAGCGCCGCAGGCTTTCCAGCGCGGGATCGTCGAGGGTGTCGTGCGCATCGTCCACGAGCTCGATGCGGATCGGCACGCCGCGCTCCGACGCGCCGAGCACCAACGCCACGCCGAAGGAATCGGGGATCGCGCGCGTCGCGTGCAGCGGCTCGGGATAGGGGGCGTCGTAGGCGATGAGGAGGACGCCCACGCGCGGATCGGCACGAAGCCGGGCGGCCGCTTCGAGCAGGCCCGCACCGAAGCTCGCGTCGAACGCCGCGAGGCTGTCGGCGGCGTGGCGGGCGCCGGTGGCGATGCCCCAGTAGCCAGAAGGCGCGTTGTGCACCGAGTTGTGGAAGCGCGTAGGGGAGATGAGGGGATCGCCCGAAGCGAGCGTCTCGCAGATCGCATGCAGGTTGTCGCCGTCGCCCGTGGAGGACGCGAATACCGCCGCGAGCTCGGCGGCCGACCGTCCCGCATCGGCCACCGCGGCGAGCCCCGCGGCCAACGCGAGGCGAACGGTCGTGCCCGCGCGGCGCCGCTCCACGGCGGGCAGCGATTCCGGCGCCGGAATTTTCGTGGCCCCGGGGGCGTAGGGCGCGTTGCCCGCGAGAATGCGGCGCGTGGCGTCCCAGCTCGCGAGGCCCGGGCCCACGACGCCCGCGCCCTCGATGCGCGCCTCGACGCTCACGCGGCGTGGCGCAGGCGCCCGAACACGAGGCTGCAGTTCGATCCGCCGAAGCCGAAGGAATTGCTCATCACGAACGAAAGCGGCGCATCCCGGCCCTCGATCGCGTAGCTCGCGCGAAGGCCCGGGTCGACCGTGCGCGTCCCGACGCTCGACGGAATGCGGCCTTCCTCGAGGGCGAGCGCGCAGAGCGCGGCCTCCACCGCGCCGGCGGCACCCAATGCGTGCCCGGTCATCCCCTTGGTGGAGCTCACCGGCACGCGGTCGCCGAAGAGGCCGTGCACGGCGATATCCTCGGCCGCGTCGTTGGATGGCGTGCCGGTGCCGTGAAGGTTCACATAGTCGATCGACGACGCATCGACGCCCGCCGCGGCGAGTGCGGCCTCCATGGCGCGGCGCGCGCCCTCGCCCTCGGGGTGCGGAGACGACATGTGGTGCGCATCGCTCGATTCACCGGCACCGAGCAGCGCCAGCGCTCCCGCGTCTCGCGCCGGCTCGACGAGGAAGAATGCGGCGCCCTCGCCGATGGAGATGCCGTCGCGCCCGGCATCCGCCGGACGGCAGCGCTGCGGGGAGAGGAGCTCCAGCGAACTGAAGCCGTAGAGGGTCGTGAGGCAGAGCGTATCCACCCCGCCCACGACGGCCGCGTCGATGAGGCCCGCGTCGATGAGGCGCGAGGCCGACGCGAACGCCTTCGCGCTCGAGGAGCATGCCGTCGAGATCGCGGCGCACGGCCCCGAAAGCCCGAGGCGCGCACGCACATACTCGGCGGCGGACCAGGTGTTGTGCGTGCGGCGATAGTCGAAGTCGGCCGGAAGCGCTCCGTTGGCCGGGTCGCGCCGGCGGTACGCGAGCTCCGTTTGCAGGATCCCCGCCGTGCTCGTCCCGATGAAGACGCCGATCCGCCGGGCGCCGACGCGGAGCGCGGTTCGGCTCACGGCGTCGACGAACCCATCCTGTGCGAGGCCCAGCTCGGCGGCGCGGTTGTTGCGGCAATCGAAGGGTGCGAGCGCGGCGGGAATCGGCACCGCGTCCACTTCGGCGATCTCGCCCACGAACGTCGGCAGCTCGACTTCCTCGAAGCGGCACGCCGCGAGGCCCGTGCGGCCTTCGCGCAGGGCGCGGCGCGCGGGCTCGATGCCCGCTCCGAGGCAGCTCGTCGTCGTGTACGCGCTGATCGCGAGGGCACGCATAGGTCGCCGGGAATGATACCGCGCCGTCGCAGGAAGGACCGCGCTCATCGCAGCGCCGCCGCGGTGTCGTCGAGGAACCCGGACCAGAGCGCGCGCCACGCCGTCCAGTCGTGGCCTCCGGGAAGCTCGCGCACGCGGCGTGGGTCGAGCGCCCGCGCCATGAGCCGTTGCCCTGGGGCGAAGCGATCTCCCGAAGCGAAATAGCAATGCACGGGCGGCGTCCCATTGCCGGCCGCGAGCCACCGCCATGCTTCCCGCTCGGGGTCTCCTTCGGGGGGAATCGCCGGGTGCCACTGTGCGAGGCCTCCGGCTTCCTCCATCTCGCGCAGCACTTCCCGCGTGCCCGGGTAGGGCGAGATGAGCACGATGCCCTCTATATCGGCCGCGTGGCGAGCCGCATACGAGAGCGCCGCGAGGCCGCCCAGCGAGATTCCGGCGAGCCAGATCCGTTCGCGGCCGCTGGCACGGAGCGGATCCACGACCGACTCGCGGATGCGCCGCACGATCGACCCGTCGGCGAACCAGGCCGCGCGCACTTCGCACATCGCGACCTCGGCATCGACGCCATGCGCGCGCAGGGCCTGCGGGAAACCCTCGCGCACGAAGTCCTCGGGCTGCGTGTACGTCCCCGACAGCAGCGCGACCGCGAGCCGTGCGCCCGCCGGCGCCGGCTGGATGAGGGTGCGCATGCGGCGGATTCTAGCTTGAGAGCATCGCCGCGAACACCAGCGCCGCGGCCGTTCCGACGGCGACCGTGAGGCCGATCGCGTGCAGCACCGGTATCGCCGAGACGGCGAGGATCCCGAAGCTCGCGACCGCGGTGGCGTTGGCGAGCGCGAGCGAGGCGAGGGTGCGCGGCGAGCCGGCGCGCGTCTCGCGCAGGCGCTCGAAGAAGAGGGCGTAGTTGGAGCCGATCGCGACGACGAGGAGGAGGCCCACGAGATGCAGCAGCGTGAGCGCCGTGCCCGTCGCGGCGTACCATGCGGCGGTGAGCAATACCGCCGCGGCAAGGGATGCCATGACGCGGGCGAGAGCGGGGATGGAACGAAGCGCGATCGCCAGCAGGGCCACGATGGCGATGATCCCCAGGGCCGATGCCACGAGCGCACGTCCGAAATAGCCGGCATAGAGCCGATCCACCTCGGCTTTCACGTCGACCAGCATCGCGTCGCGAACGCCCGCCGCCTCCACCGCCGCGGCGAGGGCCCGCGAATCGAGCGCGCGACCGTGCGGCGGATGCAGGCCCATGACCACGGTCCATCCGGACGCGGTCCTCATGAGCGTGCCGTCCAAAGCGCTTCCGAGCGCAGTCGCGCCCACCTCTGCCGCGGTGAGGAGCGGCCCGGTACGAGCCTTCTCGATGTCCTGCACGAAAGGCTCGAGGCGCCCGGCTGGCAGCGCGGAGCCGCGCAGCGCTTCGGCGAGCCGCGCGCGCAGCTCCGCCGCCGGCGGCAGGCTCGCGAGTCGTCTGCGCTGCGTGGCCTCGCTCGGCAGGAAGCGCGCGGGGCTCTCATAAGCCCCGAGGCGTCCGGCCGCGACTTCGCCGTCGAGTCGCGTGCCGATGCGCTCGGCGGCCTGCAGCGCGGCCTGCGCATCGGGTGCGGACGCCGCGATCACGAGGCGGGCATCGGACGCCCCTAGCGCATCTCGCAACTGCGCGTCGAGACGGCGATCCTCGGCGGGCACGGGATTGAGGCTCGCGATGTCCGTGTTCCAGAGGGTCGTGCGGTGCGAGAAGAGCACGCTGGCGCAGACCGCAGCGACGATGGCCAACGCCCAGCGCGCCCGGCCGAGACGCGTCGCGACGTGTCCGAGGGTCGTGCCCCAAGGCGAGAGATCTCGAAGCACGAGTCGCGCGGGCACGAGCGAGGGCAGGATGAAGCGCGTGACGGCGGCGGCGGCCGCGAGTCCGGCGATGGAATAGACCGCGAGCTGGGCGAGGCCCGGCAGTCCCGTGAAGAGGAGCGCGGCGAAGCCCGCGATCGAGGTGAGCACGCCCAGTCGCACCGTGGGCCAGGAACGTGCCCGCCAATCGTGCGGCGCCTCGCCCGACTGCACGAAGTAGTAGATCGCGTAGTCCACCGCCTCTCCGATCAGCGTCGTGCCGAAGCCGAGCGTCACGCCATGCACGCTGCCGAAGCCGAGCGACACGGCGCCAATCCCCGTGAGCGCACCCGAGACCACGGGAACAAGGCCCAGGAAGAGCGCGAGCGGCGAGCGGTACGCGATGAGCAGCAGGACCGCGACCGCGATCGCGCTCGCGGCGGCGAGGCGCCCCACGTCGTGGACGATCATCGCGCGCGATTGGACCGCGAAGACACCGGGGCCGGTAAGCAGCAGCCGAGGCCTCGCCTCGGGCGGCAGGGAAGGGGAGGCCGCCGCGAATGCGCCACGAATGGCGCCCATGGCTTCGGCCTGCCCGTCGAGGTCGGAGGCCGGCGCACGCGGTTTGGCGAGGAGGATCGCGCGCGCCCCGTCGGCGCTCGACCAGACGCCTTCGGTGCGCCTGGGCCCTTCCTCGTTCCCGAACGCATCGATCACCGCGAGCGTCTCGCCGGTGGGATCGCGGGCGAGCAGGTCCTTCAGCGCGAGGCCCGCCGGCGAGGCGATCCTTTCGATGCTCTCGCCGATCGCGGCGCGCAGGCCGTCGACGGAAAATCGCGCGGGCGTCACGGCGGGGCTGAGGACGTAGCGGTGCTCGAACACCAGCGCCTCCACGCGTTGGCCGAAACCACCGGTCCCGTTGGCGACCGAGGCGAAGCGCGGGTCGCGGGAGAGCGCGGCTTGCATCGCGAGCGAAAGGCGGGCGCGCGTGGCCGCGTCGCCTCCCTCGATCCCCACCAGCATGAGCCGCGAGAAGGCTCCTTCGCGGAGCTGGTCGACCAGGAAGCGCTGCGCCGCGGTGGGCGCCGACGGCAGGAAGACGGAGAGATCGGCGACGAACGTCGTGCGCGCGAGCTGTAGCGCGCAGAGCGCGAGCCCCGCGAGCCAGACGGCGATCGCGGCGCGGCGCGCGGTCATCGTGGGTCTCGGGGTTGGTGCGTCGAGGCCGCGAGCGGCGTGATCTCCATCACCGAGCGCTCGCCCGAGCCGAGGATGACCTCCACGCGGCTTACGTGCCACTGCGAACCCGCGAGCTCGATGCGCTCGACCTTCTCGCTCCCGGTACCCGCGAGCGGGCGCAGCGTAAGCCGCCACTGCGCGGTGTCGCCGTGCAATCCGGCCGAATACCGTTGCGTGAGTGCCCCCAGGTCGCCGCGTAGCGTGTCGCGAAGCCCCGCGAAGATCGACTCCATCTCGGGATAGTCGGCGAGCGGCAGCGCGCGGCGCTTGCCTGCGCGCTCGATCACGACGGTGGTGCGATCGATGACGAGGCTTTCGCGGCGCGGCTCGAGCGTGCGTTTTTCCATCCGGTCGGGGGGCGTGTAGATGAGGACGCCCGAGGATTCGACCGGCTTGTCGAGGAGGGCGATGAACTTCTTCTCGGTGAACGCCGCCTCCTGGGGCGGATGCTTCGCGATGGCCTCGAAGAGTTGCGCGAGCGAGGTGTCGGCCGCCGCCGCGGCCGGGGCGGCGAATGCGAGCAGGGCGAGAAGGCGCCTCATCGGGCCTGGTCCCAGAAGTCGTGGAAGTTGAACCAGTTGTACGGCGCTTCCCGGGCGCAGCGCTCCAGCCGCGCCGCGTAGGCGGTGACCGCGCGGCTGACGAGCGCATCGCGGTGCTCGCGGGAATTGCCGCCATCTCCCGAGAAATCCGCAAGCGGCTCGAACGCGATCTCGTAGCGGTTGCCGCCGCGATGCAGCGCCACCATGAAGATCACGCGCCGGCCCAGCGCGGCGGCGATGCGCATGGGGCCGGTGGGAAAGTGCGCGGGCACGCCGAGGAACGGCAACGCGAGCGCGGGCTCGGTGCCCAGGGTGCGGTCGGCGAGCATGCCGACCAGCGCGCCTTCCTCGAGGCGCCGGGCGATCTCGATCATCGACTGGGGGCGGCTCAACGCGACCACGTCCTGCAGGGCGTCCGGATCGACCGCGCGGTACATCGCGTTCATCCGGCGCGCGTTGTCCTCGTACATCGCCATCACGACGCGGCGCCGGCCCATCTCCCGCCCGCAGGCGCGCAACGCCTCGAAGCTGCCCATGTGCGCGCCCATGAGGAGCACGCCCTCGCCGTCCCTGAAATGCTCCGCGCCGCGCACTTCGATCTCGAAGAGGTCGAAGCGGTTACGGAGGAAGTAGATGCGGTCGTGCAGCACCGTGGCGAAGGTGAAGACGAGCCGGTAGCGCTCGGCAAGCGACGGCATGCGCCCCAGGGCACGGGCGAGGAATCGCCGCGAAGCCCGCCCCGCGGCGCCCCCGAAGGCGAGGAAGTACGCGGCGATGAGGCGAAGCAGTACGCGCGAGCCGGTGCGGCCCAGGACGAGCGATGCCCGGACCATGAAGCGGATGAGCGGCAGGCTGCCGCGCTCCGCGCGCCGCGTCCACTCGGCCGCCTGCGAACGCGCACTCACGGGTCGTTGCGCGTGAACGCACCGCTCGCCACCGCGGCCTCCCCGTCACGGAATTCGAAGCTCACCGTGCCTTCCGCGAGGCCTTCGCACGAGAACGCGAGCTTCGCGCCGGGCGCCACGGGCTTCAGGAACTTGCACTGCGCGAGCGAGAACGAGTGCGGCGGCGCGTGCGTGGCGGAGGCAATCCGGGCCAGCGCTTCCGAGAGCAGCACCACGCCCGGCAGGATCGGATGCCCGGGAAAGTGGCCTGCGAACGCCGGGTGGTCGCTCGGCAAGCGCAGCTCCGCCTCGAGCGAACTCACTTGTCCGTGCGCCGATGGGCCTGCGCGAGGAGACGCAGCTGCTCGCGCGGAAGCTTGCCGCTGATCGCGCGCGGGAGGCGATCGACGAGCACCAGGGGGCGCGGCAGGAACGCGGGATCGACGCGCCCTCGAAGGCTCGCGAGGATGGTGGCGGCATCCAGCGTGGGCGCGACCACGAAGGCCATGAGGCGCGTCACACCGTCGGGCTCCTCGTCGTCGGGAAGGTAGAACGCGGCGTCGGTCACGCCGGCGATCGAGAGCAGCTGGTGGTCGAGGTAGCCCAGCGAATTGCGCTTGCCCGCGATGTTCACGAGGTCGGCGGTGCGGCCATGCAGGAGGAAATGCGAGCCGTCGCCCACGACCTCGATTACATCCATGAGCGCGGTGGGCTGCGCGACGTGGCCGCCGGCCACCATCGCCTGGCCGTTCTCGGTCCAGAGCCTCATGCCGTCGAACGCATGCCACTCGGCGGTCTGCGCGGTGCGGCGCGTGGCGACCTGCCCCGCCTCGGTGCACCCGTAGATCTCGAAGAGGCGGGCCCCGGTGCGCTCCTCGGCTTCGCGCGCGAGCGCGGCGGAGAGCGGGGCCGTGGCCGATACCAGCGTCTCGATCCTCGCGGCCTCGCCGCCCTCGAGCCAGGCTCGCAGGTGAAACGGCGTGATGAACATCGTGCGCGGGGCCGGCGCCGCGTTCACGGCGGCATCGATGCTCGCGGGAAGGTAGAGCCGCTCCGCGGTGAGGGCCGCGCCCGAGAGGAGCGGCAAGAGCACCGTGGATTCGAATCCGTACATGTGCTGCGGCGGCACCGTGCCGAGGATCGTGTGCCCCGGCCCGATCGCGAGCCGCGTGGCCTCGAGGCCCGCGTCGAGAACGAGGTCCCCCCAGAGCTTCGGGTGCGGCCTAGGCTCTCCCGTGGACCCGGAGGTGAAGACGAGTGCGGCGAGCTGGTCGGCGGCGATCCGCGGGACGTCGAACGAGGGCGGCTCGCGGTCGCGCGCTTCGGGTAGCTGCATGCGCGGCAGGTCCAGCGAGGCGTGCGGATCGTCGCTCACGAAATACGCGTCGGGGGCGAAGGCGCGCATCGCATCGATCATCGGGGGCGTCGTCGAGGGCGGCAGCAACGTCACCTGCCGCCGCACGATCGCCGCGCAGATCGTGACGGCGAAATCGTAGCGGTCCGAGCAGGCGTTCAGCACGTGGCCGCGATCGGGCATCTCCTCGGCCATCACGAGGATATC
The DNA here is from genome assembly GCA_036271595.1 of Usitatibacter sp. GTDB lineage: Bacteria > Pseudomonadota > Gammaproteobacteria > Burkholderiales > Usitatibacteraceae > Usitatibacter. Next base: position 28,156 of record DATBAI010000002.1, on the reverse strand, counting down.
GGCCAGCAAGCGCGCTGCGGTTACAGGGCGGGAGCCCCGATACGCCGCGATCGCGCCGGCGCCGTCGTACGCGAGCAGCGGATGCGTGGAGGCGGCGCGGGAGGGATTCGGCACCGTTGCCGGCATCGGATCTCCTAGCGCGGCGTTCCCGCCTGGGGCGCGGCGAAGTAGCGGGAGAAGGCCTGGATGCTGCCCATGACGCCCACGCGCTCCCAATCGGGGAGCACGCGATGGCGTACCGCGTACTCGATCGGGAACATGGCCACCAGCAGGACCGGGCTCACGATGTTGGCGAGGAACGACCACGCCGCGAGCTGGTGGGAAAGATAGAGCCCGCACGAGAGCGTGAAGATCGAGGCGAAGAAAAGCGTCCACGCCGCGGTGACCGCTCGCGTATAGCGCAGGACCGGTTCGGGTAGTGCGCCGTGCAACAGCCGTGCGAACGACGTGCAGAGAGGCTCGTGGCCCGGAAGGAGCGTCCGGCCGAAGAGCATGCCGAGGACGAGGTTCGCTCCGGCATGCTCGAGGAAGAAGAGGTGGGGGAACAAGCGCAACAGCGCCGAGCGTTCGAGCCATGCCCCCGCGGCGATCGCGATCACGACGCTCGCCGGGAGCCATGCACGCCGGGAGCGGCGAGCGGCCCACGCGGCGAGGAGGAGCACCGGGAGCAGCGAAAGCACGGCGCCCAGCGCGGGCGGAAGGTCGTCCAGCAGCGCGAAGTGGGCCGCGGCCGCGAAGCAGGCGGAGACGATGGCGACGACGGCGAGCGAGGCGCGCGTGCGCCCGCCCGCGTTCACTTCGTTCTCCGCGCCGCGACGTGGGAGGATAAGTTCGCGAGCGAGCTGAAGATGCGGACGTTGTCCTTGTCGTCGTCCTTCAGCTTGAACCCGTAGCGCCTGGAGATCACCAGCGCGACCTCGAGGATGTCGATGGAATCGAGGCCGAGCCCCTCCTTGTAGAGGGGCGCGTGCGGATCGATGTCGCCCGCGGAGATCTCGAGGTTCAGGGCGGACACGATCAGTCCGGCGACCTCCCTCACCAGCGCGGGGTCGCCTTCGTGGCCGATCGCGGTGGAAACATGCTCCAGGTTCGCCATGGTTTTCTCGGTCCTCGCAGCGGGGCCGTTCGTTGTATGTAGGAGACGAATTGCGGTAAAAATCATAGCACGCGAGCCCCGGCGGTCAGGGCAAATCCTCGCGGGAAAGCGTGAAGACGTAGCCCGCGCCGGCCGCCACCCTGGGCCAGCGAAACCTGTACGACGGATACGCGCGCTCGAGGGCTGCGCGGTTGTGGCCGATCTCGACCGCGATCATCCCGCCCCGGTTCAAATGCGGCTTCGCGTGGGCGAGGATCCGTCGTGTGTGGTCGAGCCCGTCGGAGCCGCTCGCGAGCGCCATCCCGGGTTCCTTGCGGTATTCGTCGGGCAGCTTCTTCATCGACGATGCCTTCACGTAGGGCGGGTTCGCGACGATGAGGTCGTAGCGCCGGGAGGCGAGGGCGCCGAAGAGATCCGACTTCACGAGGCGCACGCGGCGCGCGAGCTTGTAGTCGGCCACGTTGCGCGCGGCGACCTCCAGTGCATCGTCCGAAAGGTCCACGGCGTCGACCTTCGCTTCCGGGAACGCGAGCGCCGCGAGGATCGCGAGGCATCCGGAACCGGTGCAGAGGTCCAGGACCAACTTCGGGGTGAGACCCCGGTCTCCCGCCTGGAGGAATGGGGCGGTTTTCAGCAGCAGCTCGGCGATGAACGACCGCGGCACGATCACGCGCTCGTCCACGTAGAACTTGTGCGGTCCCAGCCAGGCTTCGTTCAGCAGGTACGCGGCGGGCTTGCGCGTACGCACGCGCGCATCGAGCAGCGCCTTAGCCTTGCCGTAGCGCGCTTCCGTGAGGGGCTCATCGGCGTGGCGATCCAGGCCGGAAGGCGGCAGGCCGAGCGCGCTCGAGACGATCCACGCGGCCTCGTCCAGCGCATTCCCGGTGCCATGGCCATAGGAAAGGCCCGCGCGCTCGAATCGCTCCACGCCATGGTCGAGCAAGGCGCGGACCGTGCGCGTCATTTGCCGAGCAGCAGCCCCTCGAGGGCCACGCGGTAGACCTCGGCGAGCGGCTCGATCTCTTCGAGCGCTACCGCTTCGTTCACCTTGTGGATGGAGCGGTTCACGGGCCCGAACTCCGCCACCTCCGCGCAGATGTCGATGATGAAGCGCCCATCGGACGTCCCGCCGGTGCAGTTGATCTCGGGGGTCACGCCCGCGACCTGGCGGATCGCCGCGCTGAGCGTATCCACGAGCTTGCCGCGCCGGGTGAGGAAGGGCCTGCCGCCCACGACCCACTGGATGTCGTAGTCGAGGCCGTGGCGGTCGAGGATCTCGCGCACGCGAGCCTGCAGCGATTCGGGCGTGCTCTCGGTGGAGAAGCGGAAGTTGAAGTCCACGTTGACCGCGCCCGGCGTGATGTTCTGCGCACCCGTGCCCGCGTTCATGTTCGACACCTGCCACGTGGTCGGCGGGAAGAATTCGTTGCCGCGGTCCCACTCGGCCTTCGCCATCTCCGCGATGGCGGGCGCGACCAGGTGCACGGGATTCTTCACGCGATGCGGATACGCCACATGGCCCTGGATGCCGTTCACGGTGAGCCGGCCGGTGAGCGAGCCACGCCGGCCGTTCTTGATGGTGTCGCCGAATTTCTCGACCGACGAGGGCTCGCCCACGATGCAGAAGTCCAGCGTCTCGCCGCGCGCCTTGAACGCTTCCACCACGCGAACCGTGCCGTCCACCGACGGGCCTTCCTCGTCCGAGGTGATGAGGAGCGCGAGCGAGCCGGGGTGCGAAGGGTGCGACCGCACGAACCGCTCCGCGGCGGTCACGAACGCGGCGATCGAGGTCTTCATGTCCGCGGCTCCGCGGCCGTAGAGGTTGCCGTCGCGGATCGTGGGGACGAAAGGGTCCGACTGCCACTTCTCGAGCGGCCCGGGCGGCACCACGTCGGTATGTCCGGCGAGCGCGACCAGCGGGCGCCCGATGCCGTGGCGGATCCAGAGGTTCACGACGTCGTTGCACCGGAACACCTCGGCCTTGAAGCCCAGCGGCTGGAGCCGGTCGATGATGAGCTGCTGGCAGCCTTCGTCGGCGGGCGTGATGGACTTGCGCCGTATCAGAGCCTGCGCGAGCTCGAGCGTCTCGTTCTTCAAGGATCGTCCTGCGGTGAAGGGGTCAGCGGGTGGCGGGTTCGCCCGGGGAAGGGTGCCGGCGGCGTGCGACCGTGGGGCCCACGCGCTCCTCGATGTAGCGGCGCAGCTTCGCCCGGCCGCCGAAGGCGAAGAAGGTCTCGGCGCAGACGAAGAGCGGCCCGATGGCCAGTTGCGCCACGTCGTCGAAGAACGCGGGCTTCATGCCCTCGTACTTGTGGCCCTGGAACTGCAGCCCCCAGCCGAGGATGAAGAAGAATGCCGCCGTGGCGAGCGTCGCGGCGCTCCCCAGGCGAGGTTCGATCTCGCTCGACGCGGCGCAGAGGACGAAGAGCGTCACCGCCATGGCGAGGCCCATTGCCCAGTCCAGCTTGAGGTAGTACGCGCACGCGACGACCGAGACCAGGGCCGCCGCGCTCACGGTCCAGCCGCCAAGCGAAAAGGAGGCGGTCTCGAGGGCGAGGAGCACCGCGAACACGATCATCGGGATGCCCACGAAGTGCGTGGCGACGTTGCGCTTGTCGCGGTGGTACGCGGCGTACTGCGTGAGCGTTTCCTCGAGGCTCTTCACTTCGCGGCTAGCCGAGACGTTCTTCCGATTCCTCGCTGATCTTGAAGTCGCCGAACGAGGTCCCGCTGGGCTTGGACATCATCGAGTCGGGCCGCTTCGCGCGCTCCGAGGCGGCGGGCATGATGCCGGAGTTGCCGAGCAGGAGGCCCAGGTTGGTCGCCGAGTCCGCGTTGGCGAGCGCCTCGTCGGTGGAGATCTTGCCCTGGCGCACCAGCCGGAAAAGATCCTGCTCGAAAGTCTGCGAGCCGGGCGACATGGATTTCTCCATCGCCTCCTTGATCTCGCCGATCTCGCCCTTCTCGATCAGCTCCTGGATGTTGCGCGTGTTGAGCAGCACCTCCACGGCCGGGGTGCGCTTGCCGTCCACGGTCTTGATGAGGCGCTGCGACATCACCGCCTTGAGGCTCACGGAGAGATCCTGCAGCAGCATCGGGCGCACTTCCAGCGGGAAGAAGCTGATCACGCGGTTCATCGCCTGGTACGCGTTGTTCGCATGCAGCGTGGCGAGGCACAAGTGCCCCGAGAGAGCGTACGTGAGCGCCATGCGCATCGTCTCGAGGTCGCGGATCTCGCCGATCAGGATGATGTCCGGGGCCTGGCGCATGGCGTTACGCAGCGCGTCGTGGAAGGAGTGCGTGTCGTTGCCGACCTCGCGCTGGTTCACGATGCACTTCTTGGGCGCGAAGACGTACTCGACCGGGTCCTCCATCGTGAGGATGTGCCCCGGGGCCGCGCCGTTGCGGTAGTCGATCATCGAGGCAAGCGACGTGGACTTGCCCGAGCCGGTCGCGCCCACCACGAGGACCAGGCCGCGCTTCTCCATGATGAGGGAGGCGAGCACCTGGGGCAGGTTCAGGTCCGCCATCTTCGGGATCTCGGAGCTGATGAAGCGGATCACGCACGAGACCGAGCCCTTCTGCCAGAACATGTTCACGCGGAAGTTGCCCAGCCCCGGCATCGGCTTGGAGAAGTTGAGCTCCTGGTCTTTCTCGAATATCTCGATCTGCCGCGGCGAGAGCATCTCGTAGCAGACCTTCTTCGCCTGCTCGCCATCCATCGCCGCCGGGTTGACCGGCATGATGGTGCCCTGGATCTTGATGCTGATGGGCGATCCCGCGGAAATGAAGATGTCCGAGGCCTTCTTCTCGGCCATCAGCTGCAGGAGCTTTTCGATGAGCATGTGGTGCGCCTCCGGTCAATCGCCGCGCAGCAGTTCGTTTATCCCCGTTTTCGCGCGGGTCTTCGCGTCCACCTGCTTGATTATTACCGCGCAATAGAGACTATACCGGGCATCCGCCCCGGGCAAGTTGCCGGAAACTACGACGCTTCCAGGCGGAATTTTCCCGTAAGTCACCTCTGCGGTGGCACGGTTGTAGATTTTCGTGCTCTGGCCGATGTAGACGCCCATGGAGATCACCGAGCCCTCGCCGACCACCACGCCCTCCACGATCTCGCTGCGCGCGCCGATGAAGCAATTGTCCTCGATGATCGTCGGATTGGCCTGCAGGGGCTCGAGCACCCCGCCGATGCCCACGCCTCCCGAGAGGTGCACGTGCTTGCCGATCTGCGCGCACGAACCCACCGTCGCCCACGTATCCACCATCGTGCCTTCGTCCACGTAGGCACCGACGTTCACGTAGGAAGGCATGAGCACGACGTTCTTCGCGATGAAGGCGCCGTGGCGCGCGGCCGCCGGCGGCACCACGCGGTATCCGCCCGCCGCGAAGTCGGCCTGCGAGAAGCGGGCGAACTTCGACTCCACCTTGTCGAAGTAGTGGGTGTAGCCGCCCTGCATGATCTCGTTGTCGCGCAGCCGGAAGGAGAGCAGCACCGCCTTCTTGATCCACTGGTGCGTCACCCACTCGCCGGCGTTTTTCTGCGCGACCCGAAGCTGCCCGGAATCGAGGCCGGCGAGCACCTTGGCGACCGCTTCCTTCACGCCCTGCGGAGCGCTCGAAGGCGTGATCGACGTGCGGCGTTCCCAGGCGTCGTCGATGACGGCTTGGAGGTTGTCGTGCGTGTCCATCAAGCGGCCTTGTGCGTGGGTTGGGTGCCGGTTCGGCGGGCGACGTGCGTGGCGAGGCGATCGGCGGCCTCGAGCGTCTCTTCGACGGTGGAGACGAGCGCCATGCGCACGAAGCCGCGGCCGGGGTTCACGCCGTGGGCGTCGCGGCCGATGAAGCTGCCGGGCAACACGGTGATGCCCGTCGCGCCGTAGAGATCGCGGGCGAAGGCCGTATCGTCGCCGCCCGCGCCGGAAAGGCTGGAAACATCCGCCCAGAAGTAGAACGCGGCCTGGGGCATGGAAAGCGGCAGCGCCGGGTTCACGCGCTCGAAGAACGCGGCGAACTTCTCGCGGTAGAGGCGCCGATTGTCGAGCACGTGCGCTTCATCGCTCCAGGCGGCGACGGACGCCATCTGCACCATGTTGCTCATCGCCGAGCCGTGGTAGGTGCGGTAGAGCAGGAATTTCGCGAGCACCTCGCGGTCGCCCGCGGCGAAGCCGGAGCGAAGCCCCGGGGCGCTCGAGCGCTTGGAAAGCGAGCTGATGCAGATGAGGCGCGGATAGCCCTCGCGGCCCAGCGCCCTGGCCGCGGCGAGCGCGCCCAGCGGCGGTTTCGCTTCGTCGAAGTAGATCTCGCTGTAGCACTCGTCGGCCACGATCACGAAGCCGTGCCGGTCGGAGAGATCGAAGAGGATTTTCCATTCGGCGAGGCCCATCACGCGCCCGTGCGGATTGCTGGGCGAGCAGGCGATCACGAGCCGCGCCCGCTCCCACACGCTCGCCGGCACGCCTGCCCAGTCGGGCTCGAGGCCGTTGGCGGGAAGCGAATCGATGAAGTACGGGCGCGCACCCGCGAGGAGGGTCGCGCCTTCGTAAATTTGGTAGAACGGGTTCGGGCAGATCACCAGCGCGTCGCGCTCCGCGGGATCGAGCACCGCCTGCACGAGCGAGAAGAGCGCCTCCTTGCTGCCGTTCACCGGGATCACCTGGGTCGCCGGGTCGAGCGGGGCGAGGCCGAAGCGGCGCGTGATCCACGCGGCGAGCGTCTCGCGAAGCCTGGGCTCGCCCGCCGTGGCGGGATAGCGCGCGAGGCCACCGAGGTTCGCGGCGATCGCCTCCCTGATGAGCGGCGGGGTCGGGTGCTGCGGTTCGCCCAGGCCCAGGCTGATCGGGGCGAGGTCGCGCGGAGGCGTCACGCCCGCGAGGAGCGCGCGCAGCCTTTCGAACGGATAGGGCTGCAGGAGCCCGAGGCGGGGATTCATCCCGCAATTTTACTTGACCGGCGGGGTATTTACCGCAGGATGCCCAGGCGCACCAGGGGGAGCTTCAGCCACCAGCGCCAGCCCCTGCGTCGATCGAGCTCGCGCTGGCCTTCGGCGAGCGCGAGCTCGCGCGCCGCGAGGTCCGCCTTCAAGGCATCGCGATCGCCGGCCGCGTGCTCGAGCATCCGGATCACCTTCGCGTAGTCGCGGTACACCCATTCGTCGCGGTCGGCGAGCACCGAGAGCGCGGGTACCACCGCATCGAGCGCCTCGCGGCTGCGACTTGCCGCGACGATGAAGTAGAGGGGGCTCGAGAGCGTTTCGCGTGCGGCGGCGGGGTGCGCTTCCTGCACCTCGACGAGCTGGGCGTGCGCGCCCGCCGGCGTCTCGGGCGCGATCACCGAGAAGAATGTCGGGCGCTGCGCGAACCACGTGGAAAGCGGAAAGCGCGCAGCCACCATTGCCGCCAGCTCGTCGCGGTAGAGCTCCCGCACGTGGAACTCGTTGTGGTAGTCGCGCTTGTCGCTGTACTCGAGCTTGTTGGGGCACGAAAGAAGCAGCACGCCTTCGGGATCGAGCACCCGCGCAAGCTCGTCCAGGAAGCGCTCCTGCGCCTCGATGTGCTCGAGCGTCTCGAAGGAAACCGCGAGGTCGATCGTCGCGTCGCCAAGCGGCAGCGATGTGCACGGCGCGCAGCTGAATTCGAGGTTCGCTACGCCGGAGTAGGCCGCACGCGCATGGTCGACTGCCGCCTGCGCGATGTCCACGCCGACCACGCTCGCGGCGTGCCGCGCGAGGAGCGCCGAGCCGTAGCCCTCGCCGCACGCGACGTCGAGCACGCGCCGGCCCGCGGCCCAGCGCGAGGCGAAATGGTAGCGATGCCAGTGCTCGACCCAGATCTCGCCGGGCGTGCCGGGGATGAAGCGTTCGCCGGTGAACGGCAGCTCGGTCGTCATCGCATCATGGCCATCGTCACGTAACGCTGGCATTTTACGCGCGCGACCTCGCGCCGGAAGGGATGTGCAACACTGAACCCTTGAAGGCATTCGCTTCCGCGCCGGTCTGGGCGCTCCTCGCCGGCGCCGCGACCTGGGGTGTCGTCTGGTATCCGTATCGCCTGCTCGCGCACGCGGGCCTCGATGGCGCGTGGTCTACCGTCCTCACCTACGGCGTCGCGCTCGTGGTGGGCGTTGGCGTCTTCCCGCGCGCCGCCGCGAGCCTCCGGGGCATGCCCGCCGCCGCCTACGTGATGGGCGCCGCGATCGGCTGGAGCAACCTCGCCTATGTACTCGCGGTGATCGACGGCGAGGTGATGCGTGTGCTGCTGCTCTTCTACCTGGCGCCGCTCTGGACGGTTCCGCTCGCATGGATGGTGCTGCGCGAGCGCCTGGATGGCCCGGGCGTGGTGGTGATGGCGCTCGCCTTCGCCGGCGCGATGGTGATGCTCTGGCATCCGCAGGCGGGCTTTCCGTGGCCGCGCGACCGGGCCGACTGGCTCGGCCTCGCCGCGGGATTCCTCTTCGCGGTCGGCAATGTCCTAGTGCGCAAGCTCTCCGGCATGGGCGACGCCGCGAAATCGATCGTGATCTGGGCGGGCGTGACGATCGCCGGGCTCCTCCAGCTTCCGTTCTCCGGTTCCGATGCCTCGAGCGCGATCGAGGCTGCGCGGGCCGCAGCCCCCATCATCCTGGGCGTCGGCCTTGCGCTCGTCGTGATGAGCCTCTGCCTGCAGTACGGCCTCTCGCGACTGCCCGCCAACCGCGCCATCGTGATCCTCCTCTTCGAGCTGGTGGTGGCGGCACTCGCGGCGTACCTCCTCGCGGGGGAAATCCTCACGCCGCACGAGTGGATCGGCGGCGGGCTCATCGTCGCGGCGAGCCTCGCCAGCGGCTGGGTGAAGGCGGGGTAGTATCGGCGCGTGGCGCCCTCCGGAACCCTCGCGTTGCTGCTCCTCGCGGTCCCGCTCCTCGCGGCGGCGGCCGACGGCTGGGACGTGCGCTACGACGGGCCCGACGAGATGGTGCTGGTCGAACGGCCCAACGGCGCGGGGCGCAACGTCCAGCGTCCGGCCGTGCATACCAGGGGACTGCGCAGCGGGCGCCTCGCGAGCGCGCTGGAGCCCATCCTCGCCAACGCCATGGAGCCTTGCGCGAAGGAGACCTCGGGCGAGGTGGTGGTGAAGCCCGCGGCGACGATGGACCGGATCGGCGACACGCCCACCCGGATGTCGGGCGTCGGGATCTACCTGAACCTGCCCGACGCCGACCGCGTGCAGTACGGCAACTTCTACGTGGCGCCCTTCTTCTCGTTCACGGTGTCGTTCAGGCCCAAGGGCGGCTCGGCCGAGGTGGCCGACGTCTTCGGCTACAACCGCGTGGCGGTCGATCCGCGCGTGCCCACCACACAGGACAAGTTCCTCGAGACGAGCCCCGCCGAGCTCATGCCCACGGTGCTCGATTTCGTGGACGCGCAGCTGCGCACCGCGCTCCACGAAGCGTTTCCGAAGCGTTGCCCGGCACCGAAGTAGGTCAGTGCCCGATGTTCTTGTCGAGGAACTTCTCCATCGCGCCGTAGAACATCTTCTGGTTGTTGATGTCCCGGTAGCCGTGCCCCTCGCCCTCGGCGATCATCCACTGCGGCGGCTTGCCGGCCTTCTCCAGCGCCGCCTTCATGCGCCAGCCGTGGTCGGGAATCACGCGCACGTCGCTCGCGCCATACGCCATGAAGACGGGGGCCTTGATGTTCGCCGCGAGCAGCACCGGCGAGTGCGAGGCGAGCAGCGCCTTGTCCGCGTCCGGGTCTCCGAACATCGACTTCGACTCGTTCTGCAGGAACGGCGAGTAGGCGAAGTCGGACCAGGTCGCGTTCACGAAGAGGTCGAGGTCGGTCACGCCCACGTAGTTGATCCCGCACTTGTAGAGGTCGGGGTCCTTCGCGAGGCCCATCATGGTCGCGTAGCCGCCGTAGCTGCCGCCGTAGATGCAAACCCGCGCACCGTCGGCGATGCCCTGGCTCACCAGCCACTTCACGCCGTCCGTGATGTCGTCCTGCATCGTGCCGCCCCACTGCCTGAAGCTCGAGGAAAAGTGCTTCCAGCCGTAGCGCGTCGTGCCGCGATAGTTGGGCTGGAGCACCGCGTAGCCGCGCGAGGCGAGGAACTGCACCTCGGGATCGAAGCCCCAGTCATCGCCCGAGACCCACGGGCCGCCGTGGATCACCGCGACCAGCGGCAGGTTCTTGCCTGACGAGCCCTTCGGGATCGTGAGGTACGCGGGGATCTCGAGCCCGTCGCGCGCCTTGTAGCGCACCGGCGTCATGGGCGACATCTTCTTCGGGTCGATCCAGGGGCGCCGGTCGGCGAGCCACTCGAGCTTCCCGGTCTTGCTGTCGAAGAAGTAGAACGCGCCCGGCAGCACGTCGGAACGCGCCGTGATCACGAAACGCGTCTTGTCATCGGACCACGAGAGCGTATTCACGGTGTCGGGCAGCGCCTTGTCGATGGCCGATTGCACATCGGCGAGCTTGCCGTCGAACCAGGCGACACCGGATTTATCCGCGTCGTAGCTCACGCCGAGGATCTCGGAGGGGCTCCTCACGAGGTTGCTCAAGTCCACCTGCGGGTGCGCCGCCACGACGTCGCCGAAGGTTTTCGTCGCGGGGTCGTAGCGCACGATCGCGGCCTTGTCGCGCCCTCGCCAGGACGAGACGTAGAGCGTCTTGTCGTCCTCGGCGACGGCTTCGGGGAACCACTGGCCTTCCTTGATGGGCGAGAACTCGTCCAGCTTCACCCATTCGGCGTCGGGGCCCGTGCGGTACCAGATTCGCACGCGGCCCTTGGAGCTCGCGACGAACGCGCGTGCCACGCCCTTGTTGTCCACCACCCAGTTCTCGCTGTCGCCGGAGTCGGGCTTCTGGCCGGAGATCGGCGTACGGCGGTTGGTGCGCGTGTCGACACGGTAGAGCGCCGCGGGCTGGGCCTTGTGCTCGGAGAAGATGATCTCCTCGAGGATGACATCGTCGCTGCCGGGGAGCCGCCGCACGTAGTTGTATCCGTGGAACGCGCCCACCGCGCCCACCTGCGATCCCATCTCGTCCCCGCCTTCGGCGATCTGGCGCTCGTTGCCGCCGTCCCAGTCCACGGCATAGAGGCCGCCGCCGCGCGAGTCGTCCACGCGAGTGCCGATCGTGCCCGTGCTCACCAGCAGGCGCCGGTTGTTCAGCCAGAAGAGGGCCACGATGTCCTTATTGTCCAGGCGCGTGAGGGGCACGGCCTTCTTGCCGTCGAGGTCGAGCATCACGAGGTTCTGGCGGCCGTTCACGGGTGCGAGCGCCGCGATGTGCTTGCCGTCGGGCGAGATCTGCATCGCGCCGTACTGCGAGGGCTTGAAGAAGGTCTCGATGGAAATCCCGCCGTCGGCGGCCCACCCGCATGTGGCCGCGAACGCGGCGAGTGCGATGGCGATGCGTTTCATGTGTTTTCTCCCTGGTAGGTGCTGCTGTCTTCGGCGGTCCCCGGGCCCAGCTCGATGCGTGGGGGCGCCTGCCATCCCTTCTTGCGATGCTCGGCCACGACGGTGGTGAAGATTCCGCCGCGAACGTAGAAGCGAGCGGTGAGCCGCATGAAGCGCGGCTTCGTCGCCTTCACGAGCTGGTCGAGGATCTCGTTCGTGACCGCCTCGTGGAATTTGCCCTCGTCGCGGAACGACCAAATGTACAGCTTGAGGCTCTTCAGCTCCACGCAATGCCGGTCCGGCACGTAGTCCAGGAGGAGGGTTGCGAAGTCGGGCTGGCCGGTCTTCGGGCAAAGGCAGGTGAACTCCGGGATGCGCATGTGGATCGCGTAGTCGCGCCCCGGCTGGGGGTTCGGGAAGGTTTCGAGGCTCTTGCGGGGTGCCGCCATTGGGATCGCGGGAACGTTCCGGTAAAATTCCCCATTCTACTGAAGGCCGGGCGCCCGTCCGTCCTTAAAACAAAGACTTACTGCCTTGCGACTCACCTCCGTCAAGCTCTCCGGCTTCAAATCCTTCGTCGATCCGACCTCCATCTCGGTCCCCGGACAGCTCGTGGGCGTGGTGGGGCCAAACGGCTGCGGCAAGTCCAACGTGATCGACGCGGTGCGCTGGGTGCTCGGCGAATCGTCGGCCAAGCAGCTTCGCGGCGAGCACATGCAGGACGTGATCTTCAACGGCTCGACCGACAGGAAGCCCGTGGGGCGCGCTTCGGTCGAGCTCGTGTTCGACAACTCGCTCGGGCGCATCGGCGGCGCCTGGGCGCAGTACGGCGAGATCAGCGTGAAGCGCGTGCTCACGCGCGAGGGCGACTCCAGCTACTACATCAATGGCCAGCATGTCCGCCGCCGCGACGTACAGGACATCTTCCTCGGCACGGGGCTGGGCCCGCGCGCGTACTCGATCATCGAGCAGGGCATGATCTCGCGCGTCATCACCTCCAAGCCCGAGGAGCTGCGCGTGTTCCTCGAGGAGGCCGCGGGCGTCTCCAAGTACCGCGAGCGCCGCCGCGAGACCGAGCTTCGTCTGGAGGACACCCGGGAGAATCTCGCGCGCGTGGGCGACATCCAGGCGGAGCTCACGACACAGCTGGAGCACCTGGCGCAGCAGGCCGACGTTGCCGCGCGCTACACGGACCTCCAGGCGCAACTCGCCCTCAACCACAACCTGCTCTCGTTCACGCGCCTTCGCGAGGCCGAGCAGGCGAGGAACCGCTACACCAACGAGGTGCAGAAGGTCACGGTGGCGCTGGAGGCGGAGACGGCGAAGCTGCGCGAGAGCGAGCGCGCCCTCGAGGAGCTTCGCAGCAAGCACTACCAGCACACCGACCGGCTCCAGGAGCTGCAAGGCGCCCTGTACGCCGCGAATGCGGACGTGCAGTCGCTCGAGCAGGAGCTTTCCTTCCTGGGCGAGAACCGCCGCCGCATGAGCCAGCAGCTGGAAGCCATCGGCCGCGAGGAGCACGAGGTGCAGGCCCGCATCGCCGAGGCGAACGCGGAACGCGACCGCTGGCAGGCGGAGATCGAGACCGCGCGCGAAGCGATCGCCGAGCGCGCGACGCAACGCGAGGCCGCCCGGGCGGCGCTCCCCGCGGCCGAGGCGGCGGCGCAGGAAGCCGCGGCGCGCGTGCGTGCGACCGAAGGCGAGATGAGCGGCGCGACCCAGGTCCAGGGCGTCGAGGAAGCGCGCGAATCGCATGCCCTCAAGCTCCTTTCGCAGATCGAGGCGCGCAAGAACCGGCTCAAGCAGGAGAACATGGGCCTCGTCTTCCCCGAGCCCGAGAAGCTCGCCGGCATCGAGCGCGAACGCGATTCCGTGGCCGGGAAGATCGCGTCGGTCGAGCTCGGGATGCGCGAGGCCGAGGCGAAGCTCCCCGATCTGGAGGAGCAGCGCCGCTCGGCCACGGAAAAGCTCCACGAGGCCACGCGCGAGCACGCGAGCCTGGAAGCGGCGATGAAGGCGCTCCAGGCGCAGCAGGAGCGCCTCGACACCGATTCGAAGCTGAAGGACTGGGTGCAGGCGCACGGCCTGGAGCGCGGCGAGCGCCTCTGGCAGGCGATCCACGTCGAGGCCGGCTGGGACGACGCGGTGGAGGCGGCGCTCGGCGTGCGCCTGAACGCCGTGAAGCTTTCCGACGAGTCGGCGCTTCCCTCCCTGCTTCGCGACGCGCCGCCCGGCAATTTCGCGGTCTTCATCGAGCGCGGCATGGCCGATGTCGGCGGCGCCGCGACGCGCCTTTCGCCGCTCGCCTCCCACGTCTCGAGCACGCGCCCCGGAGTCGCGAGCTACCTGCGCGACGCGCTCGCGAACGTCTTCATCCTCCCCGAGGGTGAGGACGGCCTGGAGCTCGCGCGCCTGCTGCCCTCGGGCGGCTTGATCGTCTCGAAGGCGGGGCACCTCTTCAGCCGCCAGGGGGTGGTCTTCCACGGGCCGCAGTCCGAGCTGCACGGCGTCTTGCAGCGCCAGCGCGAGATCGAGGACCTGCAGGCACGCCTCCCCGAGCGGGCGCGGGAGCGCTCCTCGATCGAGGCCGGGCTGCGCGATACCGAGATCGAGCTGAAGGAGGTGCAGGAACGCGCACGCCGGCTGCGCGAGGAGCTTTCGCGCGAGCGGCAACAGGACCACGATCTCGAGGTCGAGTACCTGAAGCTCTCGCAGAGCTCGGAGCAATCGCAGAAGCGCCGCGAGGCGATCCGCGCGGAGCTGGCGCAGCTGGACGAGGAGGAGGGGCGCGAGCGCCTCGAGATGCAGGAAGCGCAGCACGCGCTGCAGGCCGGCTCGCAGTCGATCGAGGCGATCGTGCAGCGCTTGCAGTCGATGGAGGCCGGCGCACGCGAAGCACAGCAGGCGCTTTCGACTGCCCGCGAGGCGATCTCGGCCGCGGACCGGGCGCATTCCGAAGCCGAATTCCACGAGCGGAGCTGCCACGAAAAGGTGGCCTCGTCCTCGCGCCTCGCGTCTTCGCTCTCGGAGCGCTTGCAGGCGCTGTCGGTATCTCGTTCCGACGTTTCGGGCGAGCTGGGCAAGCTGGAAGAAGGCCAGGTTCGCGAGCGCCTCCAGTCGGCCCTGCATCTGAAGGCGGAGCGTGAACGCGTGCTCGCCGACGCGCGCTCGGGCCTGGAGCACATCTCCGACGAACTACGCTCGCTGGAGGAAGGGCGGCTCGCCGTCGAGCAGAGCCTCGATCCCCTGCGCGAGAAGATCACGGAGCTGCGCGTGAAGGAGCAGGAAGCGGCCACCAACGCTCAGCAGTACGAGCGCCAGCTCGAGGAAGCGGGCGTCACCCGCGAGCAGATGGCCGAGCAGATCGAGAAGCGCGTTCGCTCTTCGGGCATGCAAGCCGAGATCAACCGGCTCACCGAGGAGATCCAGGCCCTGGGCCCGGTGAACCTCGCGGCGCTCTCGGAGCTCGGCACAACCCGCGAGAGGAAGACCTACCTCGACGCACAGGCGACCGACCTCACGCAGGCCGTGGAGACGCTGGAGGGCGCGATCAAGCGGATCGACCGCGAGACGCGCGAGCTCCTCCAGGAGACCTACGAGACGGTGAACCGCAACTTCACCGAGATGTTCCCGGCGCTCTTCGGCGGCGGGCAGGCGAGCCTCAAGCTCACGGGCGAGGAGATCCTGGATGCCGGGTTGCAGGTGTTGGCGCAACCGCCGGGCAAGCGCAACCAGTCGATCCAGCTCCTGTCGGGCGGCGAAAAGGCGCTCACCGCGATCGCGCTGGTGTTCTCGCTCTTCAAGCTGAACCCGGCACCGTTCTGCCTGCTCGACGAGGTGGACGCGCCCCTCGACGATCCGAACACGGAGCGCTTCTGCGACCTCGTGCGCCAGATGTCGGCGCAGACGCAGTTCCTCTTCATCACGCACAACAAGATCACCATGGAGCTGGGCGAGCAGCTGATCGGGGTCACCATGCCCGAGCCCGGCGTCTCGAAGATCGTCGAGGTGGATATCGATTCGGCGATGGAGCTCGCGAGGAAGCAGGCCGCATGAATATGATCACGCTTCGCGCCGACCGTCGTGGAGGCGCCGGCGGCACGGCTCCCTTCCCGCCCCGCGCCTGAACATGTCCAACCTCCAGCTTGGCCTCATCCTCTTCGGCATCGTGCTGGTAGCCGGGGTGTGGATCTACAACGTGCTCCAGGAGCGCCGCGCGCGTGGCCGCGCCGAGGAGGCCTTCGGCAACCGTCCGCCCGACGCGCTCTTCGACGAGGCGGCCCAACGCCGCGAGCCCACCATCGGCGAGTTCTCGGAGGTGCCTCCCGAGGAACGGCGCGTTTCCCTCGCGGCGCTGGATGAGACCCTCCCGCCCGTGAATCGCCGTGGGGAGCTCGAGGCCGAGGGTGCGCCCGCCGCCGAAGTTTCCAGCCGCATCGATACCGTCGCGGTGATCCTCGCCGACGACCCGGTGATGAGCGAGCAGCTCCAGCCGCTCCTCGACGCGCTCGCCTCGCACCGCACGCCCACGCATGTAGAGGGCATCGTGGACGAGCAGTGGCATCCCATCGAGACTTCGCCCCGGAGAAGCTGGCGCGAGCTGCGAGTGGGCCTGCAGCTCGCCGATCGCGGCGGCGCGGTGTCCGAGGAGGAGATCGACCGCTTCAACCGCGCCATCGCCGACTTCGCGGCCACGGTGAACGCCGTGTCGCAGCGCGAAGCGCCGGCGACGGCCGCGGCGCGCGCGCGCGAGCTCGACCAGTTCTGCGCCGACATCGACGTGGAGGTCGCGGTGAACGTCGTGGGCCAGTTCGGTGCCACGTTCGCGATCGCTCGCGTGAAGTCCCTCGCGCTGGAGAATAGCCTCTCCGAGACGGCGTCCGGCGGCCTCGTGCGCTACGGCGACGACGGGCATCCCGCGTTCACGATCCGCCCCCTGGAAGATGGCCGCGCGCCCCCCGGTGCGCACTACCACTCCGGTCTTTCCTTCGGCCTCGACCTTCCCAACGTCCATGACGCGCCGCGCGCCTTCGACGAGATGGCCCGCGTGGCGGCGCTCTTCGCCTCGACCCTGGGCGGCCAGCTCGTGGACGACAACAAGCGCCCGCTCTCCGACGCCGGCCTCGCCTCGATCCGCCGCTCCGTGGAAAAGATCACGCAGGACATGCAGGCCCACGGCATCCCCTCGGGCAGCGTGCTCGCCCGCCGCCTGTTCTCCGCATGAAACCGGGGTTCGACCCCGAATGAGTCTTTTCGAGAAGGCAGACAAGCTGCGGCGGGCGATCGAGCGGCATAACCGGCTTTACTACAACGAAGCGGCGCCGGAGATCACGGACGCGGAGTACGACCGTCTCTTCCGCGAGCTGCTGAAGCTCGAGGCCGAGCACCCCGAGCTCGCGACGCCCGATTCGCCCTCGCAGCGGGTGGGCTCGAAGCCGAGCGAGGGCTTCGCGGCGGTGGAGCATCGCGTGCCGATGCTCTCGCTCGCCAACGCATTCGACGAGGAAGACGTGAGCGCCTTCGACCGGCGCTGCCGCGAAGGGCTCGAGGCGAGCGAGGTCGAGTATTCGTGCGAGCTCAAGTTCGACGGCCTCGCGGTCACGCTCTCTTATGAAAACGGCATCTTCATGCAAGGGGCCACGCGCGGCGACGGGGCGACCGGCGAGGACGTCACCGCCAACCTGCGCACCGTGCGCTCGATTCCGTTGCGCCTGGATGGGCGCAAGCACCCGAAGCGGCTCGAAGTGCGCGGCGAGGTGCTCATGATGCGCAGGGACTTCGAGGCCATGAACAAGCGCCTCGCGGAGGCGGGCGAGAAGACCTACGTGAACCCGCGCAACTCCGCCGCGGGCGCGCTTCGCCAGCTCGACCCGCGCCTCACCGCGCAGCGGCGCCTCTCGTTCTTCGCTTACGGCTTGGGCGCCGCCGAGGGTTTCGTCATCCCGGCCACCCACGCGCACCTGCTCGATGCTCTCGCGAGCCTCGGCTTCCCGGTCGCCGACGAACGCCGTACGGTGAAGGGCGTCGCGGGCTTGCTCAAGTTCTACGAAGCGGTGGGTGTGCGGCGCCCGAAGCTCGCCTACGACATCGACGGCGTGGTGTACAAGGTGAACCGCCTCGCCGAGCAGGTGAAGCTGGGCTTCGTGTCGCGAGCCCCGCGCTGGGCGATCGCGCACAAGTTTCCCGCCGAGGAAGCGACCACGGAGCTTCTCGGCATCGATATCCAGGTGGGCCGCACCGGCGCCATCACTCCGGTTGCGCGGCTCGCGCCCGTTTTCGTGGGCGGGACGACGATCGTGAACGCCACGCTGCACAACGAGGACGAGATCCGCCGCAAGGACATCTGGAAGGGCGATACCGTGGTGGTGCGCCGCGCGGGCGACGTGATCCCGGAAGTCGCGCGCGTCGCGACAAAGGGCCCGCGCAACGAGGCGTTCAGGCTTCCGACGAAGTGCCCGGTATGCGGCTCGGCGATCGCCCGAAGCGAGGAGGAAGCCGTCGCGCGCTGCACCGGCGGCCTCTTCTGCCCGGCGCAGCGCAAGCAGGCCCTGCTGCACTTCGGCTCGCGCCGCGCCATGGACATCGAGGGGCTGGGCGACAAGCTGGTCGACCAGCTGGTCGAGGCGAACCTGGTGCGCACGCCCGCCGACCTCTACAAGCTGGGCCTTTCGCAGCTGGCCGAGCTCGAGCGGATGGCCGAGAAGTCCGCCGCCAACGTCGTCGCCGCCATCGAGAAGAGCAAGGATGCGAACCTCGGGCGCGTGATCTATGCCCTGGGTATCCGCAACGTGGGCGAAGTCACGGCCAGGGACCTCGCCCGGCACTTCGGCAACATGGATGCGCTCATGGACGCGGGCGTGCAGCAACTCCAGGAAACCCCGGACGTGGGTCCCGTGGTGGCCGAATCGATCGCGGCCTTCATGCGTGAACGCCACAACCGCGAAGTGATCGAACAGCTGCGCGCGGCCGGCATGCGCTGGAAGGAAGCCGCGCCCAGCCGCGCGGCCGAGGCGAAGGGCCCCTTCGCGGGTAAGATCGTGGTCCTCACGGGAACTCTCACGGCCATGAGCCGCGACGACGCCAAGGGCCGGATCGAAGCCGGCGGCGGCAGGGTCACGGGATCGGTCTCGAAGAAGACCGACTTCGTGGTGGCGGGCGACGAGGCGGGATCCAAGCTGGACAAGGCGCGCGAGCTGGGCGTCGCGGTCCTCGACGAAAAGCAGTTCCTGAAGCTCCTGGACGAATAAGAGAAAGAAAATGCAGAAGGTCACGAAGGCTGTGTTTCCGGTCGCGGGCCTCGGCACGCGCTTCCTTCCCGCGACGAAGGCCTCTCCCAAGGAGATGCTGCCGATCGTGGACAAGCCGCTCATCCAGTACGCGGTGGACGAGGCGGTCGGCGCGGGCATCACCGACCTCATCTTCATCACCGGTCGCGGCAAGCGCGCGATCGAGGACCACTTCGACAAGGCCTACGAGCTGGAAGCGGAGCTCCAGGCCCACGGCAAGAACAAGCTGCTGAAGGAAGTGCGCGGCCTCCTGCCCGCCGGCGTCGCCTGCGCCTACGTGCGCCAGGCCGAAGCGCTGGGCCTGGGGCACGCGGTGCTTTGCGCGCGCCACCTCGTGGGCGACGAGCCCTTCGCGGTGATCCTCGCCGACGACCTCATCGATGCGCAGGTGCCCGTCATGAAGCAGATGACGCAGGTGCACGCGAAGAGCGGCGGCAGCGTGATCGCCGTACAGAACGTCGCTCGCGAGGAAACGTCCTCGTACGGGATCGTGTCGGCCGACAAGGTATCGGCGGGAATCTCCCGCGTCACGAGCATCGTCGAGAAGCCCAAGCCCGAGGATGCGCCGTCGACCCTCGGCGTGGTGGGCCGCTACATCCTCTCGCCGCGCATATTCCACTTCCTCGAGAACCTGCGCCCCGGCGCGGGCCGCGAGATCCAGCTCACCGACGCCATCGGGCGGCTGCTGCGCGAGGAGAATGTGAGCGCCTACGAATTCCAGGGCACGCGCTACGATTGCGGCTCCAAGCTGGGTTACCTCCAGGCGACCGTGAACCTCGCGCTCAAGCACCCGGACCTCGCGGCCGACTTCAAGTCTTTCCTCAGCGGCCTGCACCTGTCCGGGAAGAAGCAATGAAGGGCCGCGAGGAGGCGCTTCGCCTTCTCGAGGAAGCCGATCTCCTCTTTTCCGCCGAGGAATGCCGCGCGGCGGTCGCGCGCATGGGAAGCGAGATCTCCGCGAGGCTCTCCGGGGAATTTCCCGTGGTGCTCGGCGTGATGGGGGGCGCGGCGGTATTCATCGGGCAGCTCCTGCCGCTCCTGCGCTTCCCGCTTGAATTCGGCGCGATCGAGGTCACTCGCTACAACAACGACATCGAGGGACGCGAAGTCACCTGGCGCCTGCCGCCCCGCGACAACGTGCGCGGCCGCGTGGTGCTCGTCGTGGACGACATCCTCGACGAGGGCATCACGCTCGCCGCCATCAAGAAGCGCCTGCTCGAGATGGGTGCGCGCACGGTGTCGAGCGCGGTCTTCGCCGACAAGCAGCTTTCCCGCGAGAAGCCCGTCGCGGCCGAATTCATCGGCGTCATGGTCCCCAACCGCTACGTGTTCGGTTTCGGGATGGACGCCTACGGCCTGTGGCGCAACCTGCCGGCCATCTACGCACTCAAGGGAACATGATCGCGGTCAT
Organism: Usitatibacter sp.; assembly: GCA_036271595.1. Lineage (GTDB taxonomy): Bacteria > Pseudomonadota > Gammaproteobacteria > Burkholderiales > Usitatibacteraceae > Usitatibacter. Next base: position 7,980 of record DATBAI010000002.1, on the reverse strand, counting down.
CGGAGGAAGCGGCCTCGCGCGGCTGGAGAATCTCGAGATCACGCATCGCAAGATCGTGAGGACCCCGCACGGAGAGCCGGCCGGGCCCATCACCTTCGGCGAGATCCGCGGGCACAAGCTGGTCTTCCTCGCGCGCCACGGCTACGGCCATACGCTCGCGCCCCACGAGATCAACTACCGCGCCAACATGTGGGCGATCCAGGCGCAGGGCGCGACCGATGTGATCGCGGTGTGCACCGTGGGCGGCATCGCTTCCGGCCTGGGCGCCGGGACCATCGTGGTCCCCGACCAGATCATCGACTACACGTGGGGCCGGCCGTCGACCTACTTCGAGGGGGCCGAGCAACCGGTGGTGCACATCGACTTCACGCACCCGTACGACGAGGGGCTTCGCACGCTCGCCTTGAATTCCGCGAAGGACGTCGGAATCTCCGTGGTGAGCGCCGGCACCTACGCCGCGACGCAGGGCCCGCGGCTTGAATCCAAGGCCGAGATCGACCGCCTCGAAAGGGATGGGGCCACGATGGTGGGGATGACCGGCATGCCCGAGGCGGCGCTCGCCCGGGAGCTCAAGATGGGCTACGTGCACATCGCTGTGGTGGTGAACCCGGCCGCGGGGCGCGGAGCCAGCGCGCTCTCGGTGTCGCTCGACGACATAGGCCGCGTGATGGAGGAAACGATGGGAAGCGTCCGATCGATCGTCGCGAGGATGGTGGAACGACATGGCGGTGCGTGAAGTGCTGAGGATGGGCCACCCGGTCCTGCGGGAGAAGGCGAGGCCCGTGGAGGACGTGGGCTCCCCCGAGCTGAGGCAGCTCGTCATGGACATGAAGGAGACCATGGCCTCCAAGAACGGCGCGGGGCTCGCGGCGCCGCAGATCGGCGTGTCGCAACGCGTCGTGATCTTCGGCGTGGAGGCGAATCCGCGCTACCCGGATGCGGAGCCGGTGCCCTTCACCGTGCTCGTGAACCCCAGGCTCGTGATGCTCACGCGCGAGGTGGAAGAGGATTGGGAAGGATGCCTCTCGGTGCCGGGCATGCGCGGGGTGGTGCCGCGCTACACGAAGCTTCGCTACACCGGCTTCGACGAGAACGGCGCGGCCATCGATCGCGTCGCCGAGGGCTTCCATGCGCGCGTCGTGCAGCACGAGTGCGACCACCTGGACGGCATCCTGTACCCGCAGCGCATGACCGACCTTTCGAAGTTCGGCTACAACGAGGAGCTTTTCCCAGGGCAGGATCTCCACGACGACTAGCTCGGAGGCAAGAATGGCGACGATCGAAACGAGTCCCGCACCCACCGGCACGACGCAGGTCATGTACCTGATGCACGCGATTGCACCCTTCACGTTGTGGACGCTCGCCCTGATCGCACTCATCGTGGGCGCGGTCACGCGCGATTCGGTTCGCGGCACCTGGGTCGAGACGCACTACTCGTGGCTGCTGCGCACCTGCCTCTGGGGAATCCTCTGGGCGATCATCGGGGGCGTCATCACGGTGCTCCTCGTCCTCACCATCGTGGGCATCCTGATCTCGTGGCTGCCGTTCACGATCGTCGCGATCTGGTATCTCTACCGGGTGATCCGCGGCTGGCTGTTGCTGAACGAGAGAAGGCCCGCGCCCTAGGGCCCGGGCTGCAGCGCGCCGTCGCGGTAGATCGCGACCGGCGTGATCTTCCCGCCCTTCATCCGGAAGAGCGTCATCTCCGCGTTCTTCCGGTCGCCTTTCGCGTCGAACTCGATGGGGCCGGTCGCGCCGGCGAGCTTCGTGGCGTAGATCATCGGGGCGAATTTCGCGGGATCCGTCGAGTCCGCGCGCTTCATGGCATCGATGATCACGTTGGTCGCATCGTAGAAGTAGGCCGCGTAGAGCTTGGTGTCGCCGTAGCGCGCGCGGAACGCATCGCGGAAATCCTTCGAGGCGGAAGCCGCCGGAAGCCCCGCCTGCGAGCAGGCGAGCCCTTCGCCCGCGGGGCCCGCGAGATCGGCCATCTCCTCGGTGCACGCACCGTCCCCGAATGCGAACGCGGCCTTCAGGCCCAGCTCGCGCGCCTGCTTGAGCATGAGCCCTCCGGTCGCGTCCATCCCGCCGTGGAACACGGCGTCGGGCGCCTTCGCCTTGATGCGCGTGAGGATGGACTTGAAGTCGGTCTCCTTGTCCGTCGTGTGCTCGCGCCCGACAATGGTGATGCCCCCGGCGCGCAGCGCCTTCTCGACCTCGCTCGCGAGGCCGTCGCCGTACGCGGTCTTGTCGTCGACGACCGCGGCCGTCCGGGCGCCCAGCTCCTTCGCCATGTACGCCGCGATCGCGGGCCCCTGCTGGTCGTCGCGCCCGATGGTGCGGAAGACGCCCTTCAGACCCCGCTCGGTGAGCTCGGGGCTCGTGGCCGATCCGGAGATGACCGGGATGCCGGCCTTGGCGTAGATCTCGGAGGCGGGAATCGTCACGCCGGAATTGAGGTGTCCCACGACCGCGGCGACGTGCGCGTCGACGAGCTTCTGCGCCACGGTCGTGCCGGTCTTCGGATCGCCCTGGTCGTCCTCGCTCATCATCACGAAATGAATGGCTTTGCCGCCGATCGTCATGTGCTTCGCGTTCGCCTGGTCGACGGCGAGCGCGACCCCGTTCTCGTCGTCCTTGCCCTGGTGCGCGATGGATCCGGTGAGCGGGCCCGCGTGGCCGATGAGGACCACGATGGGCTGCGGCCCGGAGGTGCTCACGGGCGGCGGCGCCTCGCGGCCGCACGCGGCGAGCGCGAGGCACGCGAGGGCTAGGAGGCGACCTTGCACAGGTCCTCGCCGATCGCCTTGCGGCGCGCCTCGGCGTCCAGCTCGGGCCCGGTGACCACGAAGACGTCCTCGGCGCGGGCGCCCAGCGTCGTCACTCGCGCATCGACCAGGTTCAATCCATGCTCGAGGAAGACACGCGCGAGCGACGACAGGAGCCCGGGGCGGTCGGCGCAGCTCACGTTCGCGATCCAGTGCCCCTCGCGCCGGCCCGCGACGATAGAGACCGCGGGCTCGATCGGGAAGTGCTTCACCCAGCGCGAGACTCGCCCCGAAGGCGGCGGCCCCAACGGCAGGTTCGTGGCGATGCCCGCGGAAAGGCCCGTCTCGATGGTCTGGATCAGGTCGCGGTAGTGCTCGCCCGAGCGTGCCCTGGTGAGGACCTGGAAGCTATCCAGCGCCCTGCCGTGCCCGGTGGTGTAGATCTTGGCCGCGGCGACGTCGAACTGCATGCGCTCGAAGAAGCTCGTGATGCGGGCGAAAAGGCCCGGCTGATCCGGTGCGTACACCAGGACCTGCAGCCCCTCGCCGATGGGCGAGAGCCTCGCACGCACGATCGGCTTGTCGGGGGTCACGCGCGACCAGAGCGTGCGCGTGTGCCAGGCGATCTCCGCCACCTCGAAGCGCTGGAAGTAGGGGTCGTCGAGCCTCTTCCAGAGCGTCTCGTGCTTGCCGGGGGCCGGCACGTACTGGCGGAAGATGCGCAGCGCCTCTTCCTTCTTCGCGGCGATCGCGGAGGCGGCGTATTCGAGCTCGCCGCGCAGCACGCGGCGCGTCGAGCGGAAGAGATCCTCGAGGAGCTTCCCCTTCCACGCGTTCCAGACCGCGGGGCTGGTTCCGCGGATGTCGGCCACCGTGAGGATGTAGAGCGCGATGAGGCGCCGCTCGTCGCCCACCAGGCTCGCGAACTGCGAGATCACCTCGCGGTCGGTGAGGTCCTGCTTCTGCGCGGTCGCCGACATCAGGAGGTGGCTTTCGACCAGCCACGCGACCAGCTCGGCGTCGTGCTTGGACAGGCCGTGCGCCTCGCAGAAGTCGTTCGCGTCCTTCGAGCCCAGGTGCGAGTGGTCTCCGCCGCGCCCCTTGGCGATGTCGTGGAAGAGTGCCGCGAGGTAGAGCACCTCCGGCCGGTCGAACTCCTGCATGAGCTGCGACAGGAACGGGTACTCGTGGTCGAAGCGCGGGATCCGCAGGCGGCGCAGGTTGCGGATCACCATGAGGATGTGCTCGTCCACCGTGTACACGTGGAAGAGGTCGTGCTGCATCTGGCCCACGATGCGGCCGAACGCGGGAAGGTAGCGGCCGAGAACGCCATAGCGGCTCATGCGCCGCAGCGTCCAGGTGAGGCGATCGGCGCGCATGATCTCCATGAAGCGGCGGCGATTGGCGCGGTCGGCGCGGAACTTCGCGTTGATCGAAGGGAGCGAGCGCGACAGCGCGCGCAGCGTGACCGAGCCCAGGCCGACGATGCCGCGGTTGTCCTGGAGGCGCCGGAACGCCTCGAGCACCATGCCGGGCTTCTTCTGGAAGAGCCGCTCGTCGCGCAATTCGAGCGTCATGTTCGAGACCACGAAGTCCTCGTCGAGCTTGCGCACCTTGCGCTCGGCCTCCGGCGTGATGCGCGCGAAGAGGTTCGAGAGCAGGATCTGGTTGGCGCGCCAGATCTCCTTCGCCGCGAGGTAATAGCGGCGCATGAGGAGGTCCGAAGGCGCCATGCCGCCCTTCTTCTCGAGCTTCAGCTGCTTGGCGATCTCGATCTGGTGGTCGAACACGAGCCGGTCCTCGCGCCGCCCCGCGAGGTAATGCAGGCGGATGCGAAGGTCCTGCTGCACGCGCTCGTTGATGCCGATGGCGGCACCTTCCGAGGCGGTGATGATCTCCTGGTCCACCAGCGCTTTCCACGAGTGGCCGAGATCGGCGGCGCGCGCGAGCCAGATCACCATCTGCAGGTCGCGCAGCCCCCCGGGGCTTTCCTTGATGTTGGGCTCGAGGTTGTAGGCGGCTTCCTGGAAACGTTCGTGGCGGCGCTTCTGCTCCTGGAACTTCGCGTCGAAGAAGGCGCGCACGTTGCGCCGCTCGCGAAGCCGCGCATCGAGGAGCGGGAGGAGCTCCATGTCGCCTGCGATGTGCCGCGACTCCAGCACGCTCGTGTCCACGGTCACGTCCTTCGCGGCCTCGTCGGCGCACTCGGAGAGCGTGCGCACGCTGTGGCCGGGTTCGACGCCGCAGTCCCAGAGCATGGAGATGAAGCGCTCCACCGAGGCGTCGGGCGTGCGGCCATCGGGCAGCAGCACCAACACATCGACATCCGAGTGCGGGAAGAGCGCGCCGCGGCCGTAGCCCCCGACCGCGATCAGCGCGAAAGTGGAATCGACTTCCGCGTCGCGCCACAATCGGCGGAGGACCTCGTCCACGAGCGCGGCGTGGTCGGCGAGGTTGCGCACCGGATCGGGGCGGCGGAAATAGCGCCGCTCGAGCTTCTCGCGCTCGGCGCGCAGCCACGCACGTGCCTGGGCGGCGGGCGAGGAGAGGGGCGGGGCGGGAACGCGGGTCGCGGAGGCGGCCGTGGAGCTCATGGCGCAACTATAAGCGCGCGGAGCCTATGCCGTGTGCGTGACTTGCTGCTCGACAAACGCGGGCGGCGGCGGTGTCCCTTCCGATAGCGTGAGCACCTCGAAGCCCTCTTCCGTCACGAGCACGGTGTGCTCCCACTGCGCGGAGAGCGAATGATCGGCGGTGACGATGGTCCAGCCGTCGGCGAGCTGGCGGATGTCGCGCTTGCCGGCGTTGATCATGGGCTCCACGGTGAACGTCATGCCCGGCACGAGCTTCAGCCCCTGCCCGGGACGACCGTAGTGGAGGATCTGCGGCTCCTCGTGGAAGCGCCGGCCGATGCCGTGGCCGCAGAACTCGCGCACCACGCTGTAGCCGTTCGATTCCGCGTGCCGCTGGATCGCGAAGCCGATGTCGCCGAGCGTGGTGTCGGGACGCACCTCGGCGATCCCTTTCCACATGCATTCGTAGGTGACTTCGCACAGGCGCCGCGCCTGCACCGAGGGCTCGCCCACGTAGAACATGCGGCTCGTGTCGCCGTGCCAGCCGTCCTTGATCACCGTGATGTCGAGGTTCACGATGTCGCCGCCTCGCAGCACCTTGTCGCCCGGCACCCCGTGGCACACCTGGTGGTTCACGGACGTGCAGATCGACTTCGGATAGGGCCGGTGGCCGGGCGGGGCGTAGTTGAGGGGCGCGGGGACCGTTCCCTGCGCTTCGACCATGTAGTCGTGGCAGAGCTTGTCCAGCTGGCCCGTGGTGACCCCGGGTTTGACGTGCGGCGTGACGAAATCGAGCACCTCGGAGGCGAGGCGGCCCGCGATGCGCATGCGGTCACGGTCTTCAAGGCTTTTCGGTGGCGACAACGGCGTTTTCCGGGTGCGAAATCAGGGGAATTATAGCGTTAGGTGGGGACGATCGCGACGGGTTCCAGACAGGGCCGAAATCTTTGATGGAAAGGGCCTTTTCGGGCTATAATCGGGGGCTCAAGCTCGTCAGTGGGGAGTATCCCCAACCCGTAGTAACTCCACACCTCGCGAAGGGCTAAGGTGGGTTCGCCAAGGCGAACCTTTCCCGCGGGGGAGGCCAACCTTAACCACAGGAGTTTCGAGTATGTCCGTTACCATGCGCCAGATGCTGGAGGCCGGCGTGCATTTCGGCCACCAGACGCGCTACTGGAACCCGAAGATGGCTCCGTACATCTTCGGCGCGCGCAACAAGATCCACATCATCAACCTCGAGAAGAGCCTTCCGATGTACCAGGAAGCGCTCAAGTACGTGCGCCAGATCTCCTCCAACAAGGGGCAGATCCTCTTCGTCGGCACCAAGCGCCAGGCCCGCGAGATCGTGAAGGAAGAGGCGCAGCGCGCCGGCGCCCCGTTCGTCGATCATCGCTGGCTGGGCGGCATGCTCACCAACTTCAAGACGGTGAAGGGCTCGATCAAGCGCCTGAAGGAGATGGACGCGATGGTGGCCGACGGCTCCATCGAGCGCCTCTCGAAGAAGGAGCAGCTGCTGAACCAGCGCGAGCGCGAAAAGCTCGAGCGCTCGCTGGGCGGCATCAAGGACATGGAGCGGGTCCCGGACGCGCTTTTCGTGATCGACGTGGGCTTCCACAAGATCGCGGTCACCGAGGCGCGCACGCTGGGCATCCCCATCGTGGGCGTCGTGGACTCCAACAACTCGCTCGACGGCATCGACTACGTGATCCCGGGCAACGATGACTCCACCCGCGCGATCCGCCTCTATGCGCGCGGCGTGGCCGACGCGATCCTCGAGGGCCGCAACCAGGTCATCAGCGAGATGGTGGGCCAGGCCGCCGGCGCGGATGCCGAGGACTTCGTCGAGGTCGAGGAACAGGAAAAGCAGTAAGGGGTCACAGCACGACCCGCATGAAAGGGGCTGATCGGGCCCCTTTTTTGTAACCGTCACCCCCGTGAAGACGGGGGCCCAACCTGGGAGCGCAAGCGGCCCGGTTGCAACTGAGAGATCGCAAATGGCAGAGATCACCGCGGCATTGGTCAAGGAGCTCCGTGAGGTCACCGGGCTCGGAATGATGGAGTGCAAGAAGGCGCTCGAGGAAGCGGGCGGCGACATCAAGAAGGCCGAGGAGCTGCTGAGGATCAAGAGCGGCGCCAAGGCATCGAAAGCCGCCTCGCGCGTGGCCGCCGATGGCGCGGTCGCGACCTGGCTCTCGCCCGACGGCAAGGTGGGCGCGATGGTCGAGGTGAACGCCGAGACCGACTTCGTCGCCAAGAACCCGGATTTCGCGCAGTTTTCGCAGTCGCTCGCCGAGCTCGTGGGCAAGCAGGATCCCCGCGACGTGGAAGCCCTCTCGCAGATGAAGATCGGCGCGGAGACGGTCGAGTCCGTGCGCCAGAAGCTGGTGCAGAAGATCAACGAGAACATCACCGTGCGCCGCTTCGAGCGCATCGCCGGCAAGGGGAGGCTCGTCCAGTACGTGCACCCCGGCTCGAAGGTCGCCGTGCTCGTGGACCTCGAGGGCGCCGAGGCCGTCGCCAAGGATGTCGCTATGCACATCGCCTTCGCCAAGCCGCGCTTCATGTCGCGCGACCAGGTCGATCCCGGCGTCATCGCCGCGGAGCGCAAGATCCTCGAGGCGCGCGCCGCCGAGAGCGGC
>DATBAI010000001.1:0-61232 GCA_036271595.1 Usitatibacter sp. | reverse complement strand
GCTAAGTCTTTGATGGAAATGGTAGGGCGTACTGGATTCGAACCAGTGACCAACGGATTAAAAGTCCGCTGCTCTACCAGCTGAGCTAACGCCCCCCGGGGAAACCGAAATTATAGCGTTTCGCGCAAAACCGGGTCAAAGGAAACTCAGGTTTCCCGCGTAATCCGCCAGTACTGGACCTTCATGGTGAGCGCGGAGCCGGCGAGAATCGCGGCGAAGGCCACGAGCGAGCCCACCGCGAGCGTGGAAAACCCCGTGATGCCCTGCCCGATGGTGCAACCCAAGGCCGTCACGCCGCCGAATCCCATGAGGGCCCCGCCGACGATATGGTTGGCCGTATCCTCGGCGCCGGCGAGGCCCTCCCAGCGGAACGTCCGCGAGGCGAGCGCGTAGGCCGCCGAGCCCAGGATGATGCCAGCGACCGCGGCGATGCCGAACGTGACCCCGAGCGACTTGTCGCTCCACAGCATGAGGAGCTCCAGCGAGTAGGCGACGGGTGCCACGAACGAGAGCGACTCGATGGTATGGCTGTTGGTGCCGAGGAAGGTGGTCTCGAGGGTGTCCGGGTTCTCTCCGTATCCGATGTGTCCCGTCACGTACCAGCCGGCGACGATCACGAGGCCGACCACGGTGCCGCCGAGGACATGGTCGAAGCTCGTGCGGAACTCGCGGTCCTTGAACACGAAGGCGAGGAGCGCCAGCGCGAAGAGGCCGGCCACGACGCCCTGCACGGCCGCGAGGCTCGCACCGGTCCACGCGGCGATCATCGTCGGCAGGTCCTGGCGCGAAAGGCCGTGCGCCGCGAAATCGGTGGCCACCGGGTCGATGAAGCGCGTGCGCCAGATGCCGAAGAGGCCTTTCAGCGTCATGTAGGCCGCGATGCCCAGGCAGATGAAGACCACGAGCGACTTCAAGCTCCCGCCTCCCAGGCGCACCAGCGTCTTGCTGCCGCAGCCGCTGCCCAGCGTCATGCCCACGCCGAAGAGGAAGCCGCCCAGCGCATACGAGAGCCAGGTGACGTTGGCGCGGACGTAGAACGAGCGGGTGAAGTCGATCAGCCCCGCCAGCTGGAGCGCGTAGGTGCCCACGATCGCCACGGCGATGGCGAGGAGCCACATCCGCATGCGCCCCCAGCTCCCCATGTTCACGACGTCGGAGACCGCGCCCATGGTGCAGAAGTTGGTGCGGTTGGCGACGGCGCCGAAGATGAACGAGAGGATGAAGCCGCCGACGACGACGGCGAGGGCCGGGTTGCTCAAGCCCGCTATTTTACCCTTGGTACCGGGTGGGATCGGCGATGGCCGCGGCGGTGAACCCTTCGCGGCGCAGGCGGCACGAGTCGCAACGGCCGCAGGCGCGCCCCTGGGCATCGGCGTTGTAGCAGGACACCGTGAAGGAAAAATCCACGCCGCGCTCGGCGCCCTCGCGAATGATCTGCGCCTTGGTCATGCGCAGGAGCGGCGCCTCGATCGCGAGCCGGTGCCCCTCGACGGCGCGCTTCGTGGCGAGGTTGGCCATCCGCTCGAACGCCTGCAGGTACTCGGGCCGGCAGTCCGGATACCCGGAGTAGTCGATCGCGTTGGCGCCCGTGAAGACCGCGTCGGCCTGCACCACCTCGGCATAGGCCATGGCGAGCGCGAGGAAGATGGTATTGCGCGCGGGCACGTAGGTGACCGGGATGCCGGGCGAAGGCTCGGTCGGGACCTCGATCGCGCTATCCGTGAGCGCCGAGCCGCCGAAGATCGTGAGGTCGATCGATGCCACCCGATGCTCGTGCGCGCCCAGGGCGCTCGCCACGCGCCGCGCCGCCTCGAGCTCCGAGCGATGGCGCTGGCCGTAGTCGATGGAAAGGGCGTGGCAGCGCCAGCCGCCGGCAGTGGCGATGGCGAGCACCGTGGCCGAATCGAGGCCGCCCGAGACGAGGACGACCGCGTTCTTGGACGCCACTAGCGGCGCATCGTGGCGAGCCGCGTGCGGGCCTTGCCGGCCGCCTCCGAGTTCGGGAAACGCGCCACGATGTCCTCGAGGGTGTTGCGCGCGCTGCCGCCGTCGCCCTGCTCGGCCTGGATCGCCGCGATCGCAAGCAGCGCGTCCGGCGCCTTCGGCGATTGCGGGTACCTGGAGATGAGATCCTCCTGCGAGGCGAGCGCATTGCGATAGTCGTGCATGTTCGCGTAGCTGATGCCGATCCAGTAGCCGGCATTGGGCGCGAGCGCGCTTTGCGGGAAGTCCTTCACGAAGCCGCGGAATGCCTCGATCGCGGACGCGAAGTCGTTGCGGCGGAAGAGGTTCGAGGCCGCGTCGTAAGCCTTCACCTCGCGCGCCTGGTCCTCCTTGGTGGGAGGATGCGCCGGGGCTGCCGTGATGGGGCTCGCCTCGCTCGTGGTGGCGGCCGTGGGCGGTGCGCTGCCGGTATCGGGCGGCGCACCGGTGGCAGCGTTGCCGCCCTCCAGGCGCTTCAGCCGGGAGTCGATGTCGAGGTAGAAGTCGCGCTGGCGCTTCTGCAGCTGCTGGTTGTCGTTCGAAAGCACCTCGATCTGGCCGCGCAGGCGGGCTATCTCGTCGTTCATCTGCTGCAGCTGCTGCGTGAGCTCCACCACGCCGATGTTGCGGATGGTTTCCTCGAGCTTGGCGATGCGCGCTTCGTTGTCGGTGCCCTGCTGCGCGAGCTCCTTCCTCAGCGCGTCGATGCGCCGCCGGGCCTCGTCGTCGTCGAAGAGGCCGGCTCGCGCCGGGAGGCTGGCGGCCGCCGCCAGGAGCGCGGCCGCCAGGACCGCCTTACTCGCCGCGGTACTTGATGTCCGCACGGCGGTTCTGCGCCCAGGCGTTCTCGTCATGGCCCTGCGCGACGGGCTTTTCCTCGCCGTAGCTCACGGTCTCGATGCTGCCGTCGTTCACGCCCAGCACGGTCATGATCTTCTTCACCGCCTCGGCGCGGCGCTGGCCCAGCGCGAGGTTGTACTCGCGGCTGCCGCGCTCGTCGCAGTTGCCCTCGATGCGGATGTGCGAATCGCGGTGGTCGTTCAGGTAGCGCGAGTGCGCCTGGATGAGGCCGCGATACTCGTCCTTCACCGAATTGGAATCGAAGTCGAAGTAGACGCTGCGCTTGGCGAGCACGCCGCTATGCAGCTCGTTGCCCGTCAGGGCCGCGTTCGGGTTGGTGGGATTCACGGTGTTCGACCCGGTCGTGCTGCGCGGCGGGGTCACGCCGGTGGACTTGTCGGTCACCTGCGGTTCGGTGCGCTGCTCATGGCTTGCACAAGCCGCCGCCGCGATCGCGATCATCAGGTAAAGAGCGAGCTTTTTCATGTTTTCTCCTGGCATCTGACTGAGGTTTAGTTGGTCGGCAGTGGGCCCCACGAGGGGTCTTGTACATCGCCGGCAGCCGAGGTGAGCCGCTGGCGTACGCGCCCGTCGCCTGATACGGCGGCGAGCTGCCCGCGTCCGCCGACCGAGGCCTCGTAGAGGACCATCTTGCCGTTGGGCGCGTACGTGGGTGAGTCGTCGAGGGTCCCGTCCGTGAGGACCTGGAACTGCCCGGTCGCAAGCTCCATGGACGCGATCCGGTAGCGCCCGGCGTCCCTCTGGACATAGGCGATGTATTTGCCGTCGGGGCTGTAGCGCGGCCCCACGTTGTAGCTGCCCTCGAACGTGAGGCGCTGCGGCGCCCCGCCGTTGGCGGGCATCTTGTAGACCTGCGGCGAGCCGCCCCGATCCGAGGTGAACGCGATCGTCTGCCCATCGGGCGAATAGTTGGGCTGCGTATCGATGCCGCTGGAATCCGTGAGGCGCTCCACCTGCCCGCCGCCGGCGGGAATGCGATAGATCTGCGTGAGGCCGTCCTTGGAGAGCGCCACCGCGAGCCATTTTCCGTCGGGGGACCACGCGGGCGCGCTGTTGTTGCCGCGGTATTGGGCGACGATGCGGGTGGTGCCCTGGGCGAGGTTCTGCACCACCACGATGGGCTTCTTCTGGTCGAAGGACACGTAGGCGATGCGGCTGCCGTCGGGCGACCAGGTGGGCGACATGATCGGCTCGTTGGAGGCGAGCACGCTTTGTGCGTTGAAGCCATCGGCGTCGGCCACCTGCAGCTCGTAGCGCGTGCCGCGCTTCACGACGTAGGTGATCTTGGTCGAGAAGACGCCCTTGTCGCCGGTCAGCTTCTCGTAGATCACATCGGCGATGCGATGCGCCGTCGCACGCAACTGCGCCGGGGCCACCACGTACGAGAAGCTCGCGAGCTGCGATTGCTTCACCACGTCGAAGAGCCGGAAGCGCACCTCGACGCGGCCATCGGCGGAGGGCTCGATCTTGCCGATCACGAGCGCCTCGGCGGTGCGCGCAGTCCAGTCGCCGAAATTGACTTCCGAGGGCTCCGTAGGCAACGGCGTCACGCCCGAGGTATTCACCAGCCTGAAAAGACCGGTCCGGGAGAGATCCGCGCCCACGACGTCGCTCACCGATTGCGGCTGCGAAGCCTCGCCGGCCATCGCGACCACCGCGATCGGGATCTGGCGCCCGCCGCTCGTCGTGATGTCGATCGTGAGCTGCGCATGCGCGGCAAGCGCGAAGAGCAGCAGGCCCAGCGCGGCAAAAACTCTCTTCATCGGGAAGAGACCGGGAAACTACCGGTCATGCGTGATATTCAGCTTAGGGTTGCGAAACCTGGCAAAAAGTTCCGAACTGGGTTCGGGAACGGGAAGCGGGGAAGCGCTGCGGATGGCCCTTTCGATGGCGGCATCGTACGCGGGATTGCCGCTGGGCTTCACCACGGTGACGTCCAGGACCTCGCCGCCGGGCAGGATTCGAATACTCACTTGGATCGTGGGATGACCCACCACCGTATCAGGGACATTGGCCTTGCTGCGGATTTTAGCCTGTATCTTGCGGGTAAATTCGTCCTCCTCCGCCTTGAGGCGGGATGCGGCCGCTTCCCGCTGCTGCTGCGCGGCCTCGAAGGCCTGCTGTTCCTCGACCTTGCGCGCGTCCTCCTCGCGCTTTTTCTGCGCGTCTTCCTTCTTCTGCTTGTGCTCGGCCTTCTCCTTCTCGCGCTTGTCGCGCTCGAGCTTCTCGGCCTTCGCCTTCCTCTCCTGCTCCTTCTTCTCGCGCTCGGCCCTGAGGGCGATCTCGGGGTCGGGCTTGGGCGGGGGCTTCGCCACCTCGGCCGGAGGCTTCGGCGGTTCGGGGGCGGGCTTGGGCGGCTGGGGCTCGGGCTTGGGGGGCTGGGGTTGCGGTTTCGGGGGCTCGGGCTTCACCGGCGCCTGCTTCGGCTGCGCGGGCGGAAGCTTGTCCCAGAGCTCGGCCTGGTACGGCGCCGCCTCGCGGCTCTGCCAGTTCACGCCGAAGACGATGAACGCGAAGAAGACCGCGTGCACGACGATCGCGAGGATGACGGAGCGCACGCGCCCCGGCTGCGGCGGCCTCTCGAGGTTCGCGCGCGGCGGCGCCTGTCGCGAGCTCACTGGGCCGCAGGGCGGGCGAGCAGCCCTACGCGCCTCACCTGGTTCCTCTGCAGCAGGTCCAGCACCGCGAGCACTTCCTCGTAGCGCACCGCGCGGTCGCCGGCGATCACCACGGCCTGGTCGGCGTTCCTCGACTGCGACTGGCGCACGATGTCCACGAGCTGCCCCCGGTCCACGCGAAGCTCTTCGCTCGACTGGTTGCGGTCCACGACGGCGAGGTCGCCGTTGGCGCGCACGCGCACTTCCAGCGGCGCCACGGCGGGATTCAGCTTCGCGCCCGCCTGGGGAAGGTCGATCTGCCCAGGGTTGATGAGCGGGGCGGCCACCATGAAGATGATGAGCAGCACCAGCATCACGTCGATGTAGGGAACGACGTTGATTTCGGCCATGGCGCGGCGCTGGCGCACCTAGCGGGGCCTTTGCATCACGGTATCGTCATGCGCCGGCAGGTGCGCCTGGCGTTGCAGGATGTTTTGCAGCTCTTCCATGAAGCTCTCGTAGCGGCTGGCGAGCCGGTCGATGTCGTGGGTGAAGCGGTTGTACGCGATCACCGCCGGGATCGCGGCGAAGAGGCCCATGGCGGTGGCGACGAGCGCCTCCGCGATGCCGGGGGCGACGTGCGCGAGCGTCGCCTGCGCGACGTTGGACAGGCCCCGGAACGCGTTCATGATCCCCCAGACCGTGCCGAAGAGGCCGATGTACGGGCTGACCGAGCCCACCGTGGCGAGGAACGAGAGGTGCGACTCGAGCACGTCCATCTCGCGCTGGTAGGTGGCCTTCATCGCGCGGCGCGTGCCGTCCAGCAGCGACGAGAGGTCCGCCCCGGGCCGGCCTTTCAGCTTGAGGAACTCCTTGAACCCCGCCTCGAAGATGCGCTCGAGGCCCATCGTGGCGTAGCGCCCGCTCGCCGCGCGCTGGTAGAGGCCCACGAGGTCCGTACCGCTCCAGAACTCGCGCTCGAACTCCTCGGCCTGGCGGCGGGCGCGCCCGATCGAGAAGATCTTCATGAAGATGAAGGTCCACGAGAAGAGCGAGGCGAGCGCGAGGATCGCCATGACGACTTTCACGACGATGCTCGCGTTCACGATCATCGAGACGACGGACAGATCCTGGGTGACGATCAAAGCGCGGCCTCCATCTTCCTTCTCAGGCTTTCGGGGATTTCCACGGGCTTGAAACCATCGGTCGAGAGGCTCGCCACGGTCACCCTCGCCTTCACCAGCACCTCGTCCTCGCGGCGCACCTCCTGGGCGAAGACGCAGCGCACCTTGCCCAGCGACTCCAGGCGCACGCTCACGGACACATTGTCGTCGAGGCGGGCGGGCTTCACGAAATCGATGGCCATGGCGGTCACCACGAACTGCGAGCGATGCGTGCGCGCGAGGCCCTGGTGGTCGAATCCCAAATGCCGCAGCCACTCGGAGCGAGCTCGCTCCAGGAATTTCAGGTACTCCGCGTGGTAGACAACGCCGCCGGCATCCGTGTTCTCGAAGTACACGCGGACCGGGAACGAATACACGAAGAGCTCGGGCTGCAGCGTGGGCTTCAGCGCGATCCTGCTCATGCCGGGCCGCCCTGGCCGAAGAGGTCGGATCCACGACCGGCCACCTCCTGCAAGAGGCCGAAGTGCCGGTAGGCGAGCGCCGTGGCGACGCGGCCGCGCGGCGTTCGCTGCAGGTAGCCCTGCTGGATGAGGAAGGGCTCGAGGACATCCTCGATGGTGTCGCGCTCCTCGCCGATCGCCGCGGCGAGGTTCTCGACGCCCACCGGGCCGCCGGCGAATTTCTCGATCACGGCGCCGAGGAGCTTGCGGTCCATCACGTCGAGGCCCACGGCATCGACCTCGAGCATGCGCAGCGCCATGTCGGCGACCTCGACGTTCACCACGCCCTTCGCCTTCACCTGCGCGAAGTCGCGCACGCGGCGCAGCAACCGGTTGGCGATGCGCGGAGTGCCCCGCGACCGGCGCGCGATCTCGAACGCTCCAGCCTCGTCGATCGGGACGTCGAGCAGCTTAGCGGAGCGATGCACGATGAGGGTGAGCTCCTCGGGCGAATAGAACTCGAGCCGCGCCACGATCCCGAAGCGGTCGCGCAGCGGATTGGTGAGCATGCCCGCCCGCGTGGTGGCGCCCACCAGCGTGAAGGGCGGGAGGTCCAGCTTCACCGAGCGCGCCGAGGGGCCCTCGCCGATCATGATGTCGATCTGGTAGTCCTCGAGCGCCGGATAGAGGATCTCCTCCACGACGGGCGAGAGCCGGTGGATCTCGTCGATGAAGAGCACGTCGTTGGGCTCGAGGTTGGTGAGGATCGCGGCGAGGTCGCCGGCCCGCTCGAGGACCGGCCCCGAGGTCTGCCGCAGGTTCACGCCCATCTCGCGAGCGATGATGTGGGCGAGGGTAGTCTTCCCCAGGCCGGGCGGCCCGAAGAGAAGCGCGTGGTCGAGGGCCTCCTTGCGCCCCCGCGCCGCGGCGATGAAGATTTCGAGCTGCTCGCGGATCTTCGCCTGGCCCACGTATTCCGCGAGCTGGCGGGGGCGCAGCGCGCGCTCCTCGCCGTCTTCCTGCGGCGAGGTGGGCGCTGCCGAGATCAGGCGGTCGGCTTCGATCATGGGTCTTCGTTCAGGCCTTCGCGAGGAGCTTCAGCGCCTGGCGGATCGCGTCGGCGACCTGAAGGTCCGCCGGCAGCTGCTTCACCGCGGCACTCGCCTCGCGCTCATTGTAGCCAAGGCCCAGCAAGGCATTGAGCACGTCGGCATGGGCGGCGGCCGCCTGGGTGCGCGCGGTGGGCAGCACCTTGGGCAGCTTGTCGCGCAGCTCCAGCACCAGGCGTTCGGCGGTTTTCTTGCCGATGCCCGGGACCTTGGTGAGCCGCGTGGCATCCTCCGAGGCGATCGCCGCGGAGAGGTCGTCCACGGACATGCCCGAAAGCAGCGAAAGCGCGACCTTGGGCCCCACGCCGCTGATCTTGAGGAGCTGGCGGAACGCGGCGCGCTCGGCGGCCGTGAGGAAGCCGAAGAGGAGGTGCGCATCCTCTCGCACGACGAGGTGCGTGAGGAGCGTCACCTCCTCGCCGGTGCGCGGCAGCGGATAGAACGTGCTCATCGGCACGTCGATCTCGTAGCCCACGCCGTGCGCCGACACGATGACCTGCGGAAAGGACTTCTCGACCAGAATCCCGTGGATCCTTCCGATCATCTCGCGCCTCGTGCGTGACGCATTACGTAATCCGCCCTGCGCGCACGCGCCGCCCGCGCGAAGGCATCGCCCCGAGCCCGCCATGCGCATGGCAGATCGCGCAGGCGAGCGCGTCGGCCGCATCCGGACCGGGCGCCCGCGCGAGCCCCAGCAAGCGTTTCACCATCTCCTGGACCTGCTCCTTCTGCGCATGGCCCAGGCCCACCACCGATTGCTTCACCTGGAGCGCCGTGTATTCCGAGACCGGCAGCCGCGCCATCACGGCCGCGCAGATCGCGGCGCCGCGTGCCTGCCCGAGGAGCAACGTCGATTGCGGGTTCACGTTGACGAATACCTTCTCCACCGCGGCTTCGGCCGGATGGTAGCTCTCGATCACTTCAGCGAGGCCCGCGAGGATCGTGGCGAGGCGCTCGGCGAGCGGGCGCGATTGGTCGGACCGGATGCGTCCGCTCGCGAGGTAGACCAATTGGGGACCGCTCTTCTCCACCACGCCGTAGCCGGTGATGCCGAGGCCGGGATCGATGCCGAGGATGCGTATGCCGGCCATTCAGGCTCGAGCCGCCCCCGCCACTACGAAAGTACCGCCGTCGTGTACACGTCCTGCACGTCGTCCAGCGACTCGAGCGCGTCCAGGAGCTTCTGCATCTTCGCCGAATCGTCGGCCGGCATCTCGGTCTCGTTGGCGGGCTTCATGGTCACCTCCGCGAGCCCCGCCTTGAAGCCCGCCTTCTCGAGTTTCGCCTTCACGCCGGCGAACTCGTAGGGGCCGGTGAGCACCTCGAGAGAGCCGTCGTCGTGGGAGACGACATCTTCCGCGCCCGCCTCGAGCGCGGCCTCCATGATCTTGCCCTCGTCCGTGCCCGGCGGGTACATGAGCTGGCCGCAGTGCTTGAAGAGGAACGCGACCGAGCCGTTCGCGCCGAGGTTGCCCCCGTACTTCGTGAACGCGTGGCGCACGTCCGCCACGGTGCGGGTGCGATTGTCGGTGAGGGCATCCACGATCACCGCCGCGCCCGCGGGCCCGTAGCCCTCATAGCGGATTTCCTCGTAGTTGGCGCCGTCGAGGCCGCCGGTGCCACGCTTCACCGCGCGCTCGATATTGTCCTTCGGCATGTTCTCGGCGGTGGCCTTGTCCATCGCGAGGCGCAGCCGCGGGTTCATGGAAGGATCGCCCCCGCCCATGCGCGCGGCGACGGTGACTTCCTTGATGAGCCGGGTGAAGATCTTGCCGCGCTTCGCATCCTGGCGCCCCTTGCGGTGCTGGATGTTCGCCCACTTGCTGTGGCCTGCCATTTTTGCGTGAAGGGATCGAGCGCGGCGCTCGGGCGAGCGCTAATGCGTAATGGTAACATTCGCCTCCCGCCCGTCTCCAGAGCGAAAAAGCCGTGCGAGCGGGGCGCGGCGTTCGGGAGAAGTCGACGATGGCGAAGACCGGGGAGCGCAAGGCCCAGATCCTGCAGACGCTCGCGGCGATGCTCGAAAATCCGAAGGGCGAGCGCATCACGACGGCGCTTCTGGCGGCGCGCCTGGAGGTTTCCGAGGCCGCGCTGTACCGCCACTTCGCGAGCAAGGCGCAGATGTTCGAGGGGCTGATCGAGTTCATCGAGCAGACGGTCTTCACGCTCGTGAACAAGATCCAGGCCGAGGAGAAGGACCCGATGAAGCAGATCGAGTCCACCATCGCGACCCTGCTCGGCTTCGCCCAGAAGAACCCCGGCATGACGCGCGTGCTGATCGGAGACGCCCTCGTGAACGAGGACGAGCGGCTCCAGGCGCGCGTGAACCAGATGCTCGACCGCCTCGAGGCGAGCCTGCGGCAGAGCGCGCGCCTCGCGGTGGGAGCGGGCGCGCTTCCCGCCGACTGGGACGTGAACGCGTACGCAGACGCGGTCATCGCGTTCGTGTTGGGGCGCTGGCACCAGTACGCCAAGAGCGGCTTCAAGCGCGCGCCGATGGAAGGCTGGGCGCAGCAGTGGCGGGTCTTCTCCGCCTAGCCTCTCGCGTCGTGCCGGCCACGCTTCCGGAGTTGCGCACGCGCCGGCTCGCCGTTCGCCTGGCGCGCCCGGGCATGGAGGCGCCGATGGCGTCCTTCCTGCGCGACAATTTTCCCGGCCACCTCGAGCGCTGGTCGCCGCCGGTGGCGAGCGCCTTCTTCACCGAGGGTTTCTGGCGCGAGCGCCTGGGCGCGGCCGTCGAGGAGTTCCTCGCCGGACGGGCGGCGCGCTTCGTGCTGCAGGAGGGCGCGGCGTCCTCGCCCATCCTGGGGACCTGCAACTACTCCAACATCGTGCGCGGGCCCTTCCTCGCGTGCTACCTCGGCTACCAGGTCGCCAGCGCGCGCGAAGGCCGCGGCTACATGTCGGAGGCGCTGCGGGCCACCAACGCATACGTGTTCGACAACCTCGGCCTGCACCGCATCATGGCCAACTACCGCCCCGAGAACGAACGCAGCGGCATCCTGCTCGAGCGCCTGGGTTTCGTGCGCGAGGGCCTCGCGAAGGACTATCTGTTCATCGACGGGCAATGGAGGGATCACGTGCTCACGTCCCTCACGAACCCGGCGAAACTGGACGTGGAGCCGGCCGGGAGATAAGGCGCGAGGCGCCCTATCTCTCCCCTTCGAGCAGCAGGTGGAGATCGGGAACCCTGTGACTTGCCGGGTGGAAGTCGATGTCGCGGCAGAAGCGATGGAATCGGCCGAACATCTCCTCCAGCGTCGCCCCGCCCGTATTGAAGACTCCGTAGCGATAGCTCCCCAGCCACTTCATCTCGCGTTTCAGGTCCGTCCCGCGCTTGCGATAGATCATCACGTGCGCGTCCGGGTGCGCCGCACGCAGCCGCGCGATGCTCCGCCCCGAGGGCCAGCGTGAAAGTCCCTCGCCCGCCAGGTCGCGCAGCACGAAGCTCGCGGCGTGCCGCTGGCGGCCCTCGCCGCGGCGGATGCGGGGCTCGGCGCCGCACTCGAGGTCCAGCAACGCCTCGAAGAGGCTGAAGCCGTCCACGCGCTCGAAGAGGTCGTAGAACTGTCCCGCGACACGGGGGTTCACCTCGATCACCCTCAGCTCGCCGCTCGCCGGGTCCACGCGCATCTCGATGTTGAACATCCCGTGGCCGATGCCCAGGCCCTCGAGGATGTGCGTCGCGAGCGCGTCGATTCGCGCCAGAGTGGCCGCGGGCAGCGTCGAGGGGTACTGGAAGCGCTGGAACTGGTCGGTGCCCGGATACATCACCGAGTCGACCGTGCCCAGCATCGTCACCCGCCCGTCGCGCGCAAAGCCGTTGGCGGTGACCTGCCGGCCGCGGATCACCTCCTCGCAAACCATGCTGAAGGGGCCCTCCGGCAGGGCCGAATGCGCACGCATCACGTCGGCGAAGGGCTTCACCAGGCGCTCGATGATCGCGCCCTCGAGCCACCCGAAGCGGGTGTGGCGGTAGAGCTCCTCGAAGCTGTCCACCCGGCGCGCGAGGACCGAGAAGGCCGCCTTCGCGGGCTTCACGTAGAACGGGTACGGCAGGGGCACTTCTTCGGGCGTCGAGAAGCCGCGGCGCAGCAGGGCGAAGCGCGGGTTGGCCGCGGGTGCCAGCTCCTGGAAGGCGAGCCGCGAGTAGTACTTGTGCTGGATCGTGATCACCGCATCGAGGTTCGCGTGGGGCAACCCCAGCCGGCTCGCGACCAGCGACGCGATGAACGGGCCGAACTGCTCGTCGGAGGTGGCGACGCCGTCCAGGCCCTTGCCCCGGTAGCGCCGCACGACCTTCTCCACGAACGCGAGCGCGTCGAAGGTGAAGAGCCGGACGTTGTCGGGGAAGCTGAAGAGGTCGAAGCCCTCGTACAGGAACTCGTAGCGGCCGCGGTAGCGCGGGTCGTCCGCTGCGGCGAGGTCCCATTCGTCGGGAAAGAGGACGAGGATTCGGCGCGTCATGTGCCAATTCTACGCAAGCGCGGGTGCCCCGGATGCATCCGCGTACCAGGCGTCCGCACGGATCGCGCGCTCCCAGGCGAGCGCGGCGGGCGCCTCGGCGCGGCTGCGCGCGGGCGACAGCCCGCCGGCGCCGGGTACGGGCTTCATGGTTCGTTCGGCGGGGTCGTAGCGGTGCACGGAAGCCACGTGCGCCACCTCGGTCGGCGAGAGCCAGCTATAGCAGGCGTTCACGAGCACGGGCGCGGGATTGGGCGCGCGGCCGGCGAGGAGCATCGCCACGGCCGCGGCGCAGGTCTTCGCCTGGGCGTTGGCCATCGTCGCCGACTTGGGCATGAGAGCCGCGATCTGGAGCGAATCGCCGAGCACGTGCACGCCCGGCGCGGCCTTCGACTCGTAGGTAAGCCAGTCGACCTCGCACCAGCGGCCGTTGGCGGTGATGAAGGGGGCGGCGACGTCGCTTGCCTTCATTGGCGGGATCACGTTCAGCACGTCGCCCTTCACGTCGCCGAAATCGAGCTTCACCGTGCGCGAGGCCACGTCGACGTCGATCGCCTTGCTGTCGGGGCGGTAGTCGACGATGCCGTCGTAGAGCTCCTTCCAGGCACGCTTGAAGAGCGCCCCCTTGGAGAGCACGTCCTCGTTGGCATCCACGATCACGACCCGCGCACGGGGCTTGGCCGCCTTGAAGTAGGCCGCCGCCTGGCAGGCGCGCTCGTAGGGCCCGGGCGGGCAGCGAAATGGCGCCTCGGGAATCGAGATCACGAAGGTGCCGCCATCGGGCATCGCCTCCAGCTGGCGGCGCAGGATCGCCGTCTGCGGCCCGGCCTTCCAGGCGTGGGGCACCGCGTCGCGCGCCGCCGGATCCTTCAGCGTGGGAAGCTCGTCCCACATGAAGTCCACTCCGGCCGCCACGATCGCCCGATCGAAGGCGATGGGGTCGCCCCCGGCGAGGCGTACGCGGCGCGACCGCGCATCGACCGCCAGCGCCCGATCCTTCACCACGCGCACGCCGGCCGCCGCCAGGCCTTCGTAGCCCACCGTGATCGATTCCAGGCTGCGGAAGCCGCCCACCACCAGGTTGGAGAGCGGGCACGTCACGTAGGCCGCCTCCGGCTCGACCAGGACCACCTCCAGGCCGGGATCGGCGAGCTTGAGGTATCTCGCGGCCGTGGCGCCCGCATAGCCGCCGCCCACCACCACGACCCGCGCGCCCTTCGATTGCGCGCGCGAGGCGGGAACGAACGCCAGCGGTGCGGCGCCCGCGAGCGCCAGGAAATGGCGGCGCTTCATCGGCTGCCCGGGCGTTCGGCGGCGAAGTGCCGCGCCAGCGCATCGATTTCGGCATCGCTCAACGCGCGTGCGAGCTGGGCCATTAGCGCCTGCGGGGGCGCGGCACGCAGCATCCGCAGCCGTTCCGCCACGTCCTTGCGGCCCGCCAGGCCGGGGACCGCGGCGACCCCCGTGGGCCGCCCTGGCGGGCCGTGGCAGGGCGCGCAGGTAGCCGCCAGCGCCCTTACCCCGTCCGGGGAGAGATTGGGCGGCGCGAAGGCCGGGGCAGCGCCCTGGGCGAGCACCGCGAAGGGAAAAAGAAAAGGCACGGCGCCCATCGCGAGGCGCCGTGCCTTCATGCGGAACCCCGGACGGTCAGGCCGATTCGACCGGCTCGGGCGGCTGTTGGGCCGATTGCGCGATGTCGAGCTTCACCTGGCCTGCCTCGTCCAGGTCGATGGTCACGCGCCCGCCGCTCGCGAGCTTGCCGAACAGCAGCTCGTCGGCGAGCGCTCGCCGGATCGTGTCCTGGATGAGGCGCGCCATGGGGCGCGCGCCCATCTGCGGGTCGAAGCCGTTCTTCGCGAGGTACTTCTTGAGGCTGTCGGTGAAGGTCGCCTCGACCTTCTTCTCGGAGAGCTGGCCCTCGAGCTGCATCAGGAACTTGTCGACCACGCGCAGGATGATCGCCTCGTCGAGCGAGGCGAACGACACCACGGCGTCCAGCCGGTTGCGGAACTCCGGCGTGAACATGCGCTTGATCTCGCCCATCTCGTCGCCCGCCATGCGCGTCTGCGTGAAGCCCATGGTGTTCTTCGACAGGCCCTCGGCACCGGCGTTGGTGGTCATCACGATCACCACGTTGCGGAAATCCGCCTTGCGGCCGTTGTTGTCGGTGAGCGTGCCGTGGTCCATCACCTGGAGCAGGATGTTGAAGATGTCCGGGTGCGCTTTCTCGATCTCGTCCAGGAGCAGCACCGAGTACGGATGCTTGGCGATCGCCTCGGTGAGGAGGCCGCCCTGGTCGAAGCCCACGTAGCCGGGAGGCGCGCCGATCAGCCGGCTCACCGCGTGGCGCTCCATGTATTCGGACATGTCGAAGCGGATCAGCTCCACGCCCATGATGAAGGCGAGCTGCTTCGCGACTTCGGTCTTGCCCACACCCGTGGGCCCGGAGAAGAGGAAGCTCCCCACGGGCTTGGTCGGGTTGCCCAGGCCGCTTCGCGCCATCTTGATGGCCGCCGAGAGGGCGTCGATCGCCTTGTCCTGGCCGAACACGACCGCCTTCAGGTCGCGGTCGAGGTTCTTCAGCGCCGAGCGGTCGTCGTTGGAGACGTTGCGGGCGGGCACGCGCGCGATCTTGGAGACGATCTCCTCGATCTCGGGCTTGCCGATCACCTTCTTCTGCTTGGACTTGGGCAGGATGCGCTGCAAGGCACCGGCCTCGTCGATCACGTCGATCGCCTTGTCGGGCAGGTGCCGGTCGTTGATGTAGCGGGCCGACAGCTCCGCCGCGGTCGTGAGCGCGTTGGCCGTGTACTTCACGCCGTGGTGCAGCTCGAAGCGCGACTTGAGGCCGCGCAGGATCTCCACCGTCTCCTGGATCGAGGGCTCGGTCACGTCCACCTTCTGGAAGCGCCGGGAGAGCGCGTGGTCCTTCTCGAAGATGCCGCGGTATTCCTGGTAGGTGGTCGCGCCGATGCACTTCAGCGCGCCCGTCGACAACGCCGGCTTGAGGAGATTGGACGCGTCGAGCGTGCCGCCCGAGGCGCTTCCCGCGCCGATCAGCGTGTGGATCTCGTCGATGAAGAGGATCGCGTTGGGGTTGTCCACGAGCTGCTTCAGCACCGCCTTCAGGCGCTGCTCGAAATCGCCGCGGTACTTGGTGCCCGCCAGGAGCGCGCCCATGTCGAGCGCGTACACCTGCGCCTTGGAGAGGATCTCGGGGACCTGCCCGTCGATCACCCGCTTGGCGAGGCCCTCGGCGATGGCCGTCTTGCCCACGCCCGCCTCGCCCACCAGCAGCGGGTTGTTCTTGCGGCGCCGGCAGAGGATCTGCACGACCCGCTCGAGCTCCGCCTCGCGGCCGATCAGCGGATCGATCTTGCCGTCGATGGCGAGCTGGTTCAGGTTTTGCGTGAAGCTCTCGAGCGCTCCGCCGGCCTGGGCCTCGGGCGCCTCGGTCTCGGCCTCGCCCTCCTCGCGCTGGCCGGGGGCCTGCGGGGCCTTGGTGATGCCGTGGGAGATGAAGTTCACGACATCCAGGCGCGAGACGCCCTGCTGGTGCAGGAAGTAGACGGCGTGCGAATCCTTCTCGCCGTAGATCGCGACGAGCACGTTGGCGCCCGTGACCTCCTTCTTGCCGGAGGACTGGACGTGCAGGATCGCGCGCTGGATGACCCGCTGGAAGCCCAGCGTGGGCTGCGTGTCGACCTCGCCGGTGCCGGCGACGGTCGGGGTGTGCTGCATCACGAAGTCCGAGAGGGCCTTCTTCAGCTCGTCGATCTTCGCGGCACAGGCTTTCAGCACCTCCGAGGCGGACGGGTTGTCGCAGAGGGCGAGCAGAAGATGCTCCACGGTGATGAACTCGTGGCGCTTCTGCCGGGCCTCGACGAAGGCCATGTGCAGGCTGACTTCCAACTCCTGGGCAATCATGTTTCCTCCATCGCGCATTGCAGCGGATGCTGCTGTTCGCGCGAATATGCGGTTACTTGTTCCACCTTGCTGGATGCAACGTCCTTGGGATAGATCCCGCAGACGCCCCTTCCCTCCGTATGCACTTTGAGCATGATCTGGGTAGCTCGTTCCCGCGGCAACGCGAAGAACGTCTGCAGCACCTCCACCACGAACTCCATCGGAGTGTAGTCGTCGTTGTACATCACGACCTGGAACATCGGCGGCGGTTTGACCTGCGTCTCGCTCGGCTTGAGGAGCGTTGAGCCGTCGGGTTTTTCGGCCATTTAGTCACGGGGTGGAGGATGCTCGAAATCGCAGGACCTCCCGATCCCTTTCAGGGGTGGAACAACCTAATAGCTAATATGGACAAGCGGGGCCGCTTTTTCAAGCCCTTCAATCGCTTAATGGGGCACCCCGGGACGCCCGGCACGCCCTTTTCCGGGGCTTTTGCGCAGCTACAACACCTCTATTGACACACTAGGGTACCGCGCGTACAAAGCGCCTTGGAGTTTGGTTTCAAGGATTCTGCTACGCCTTTAGTGACGTGCGGGGCCTAGATCCGAACGATGCGCGGGACTCCACCCGTTTACCAAGAGGCACGTTAA
Source organism: Usitatibacter sp. (assembly GCA_036271595.1). Classification (GTDB taxonomy): domain Bacteria; phylum Pseudomonadota; class Gammaproteobacteria; order Burkholderiales; family Usitatibacteraceae; genus Usitatibacter. The sequence continues at coordinate 44,101 of DATBAI010000001.1, read as the reverse complement.
TCGCATGGCAACCGGAACAGTGAAGTGGTTCAACGACGCGAAGGGTTACGGGTTCATCACGCCCGACGACGGCAGCGAAGACCTCTTTGCGCACTTCTCGGCGATCCAGATGCAGGGCTTCAAGACCCTCAAGGAAGGCCAGAAGGTTTCATTCGACGTCACGCAAGGCCCGAAAGGCAAGCAGGCGTCGAACATCCAGGCAGCATAGGGAGCAGTCTTCGTTACGGAAAGCCCCTGGGGCGAAGGCCCCGGGGGCTTTTTTTATCCGGCTACTTCATGCGCCGGCGCAGCTCCAGGTCCACCGCATCCATGTATTCCTCGGTGGTGAGGAACGGATGGTCGGGGCGGATGAGGGTCGCCAGGTCCTTGGTCATCTTTCCGGCCTCGACCGTGTCGACGCACACCTTCTCGAGCGTTCCCGCGAAGCTCACCACGTCGGGCGTGGCGTCCATCTTGCCCCGGTAGATGAGGCCGCGGGTCCACGCGTAGATCGAGGCGATCGGGTTGGTCGAGGTGGGCTTGCCCTGCTGGTGGAGGCGATAGTGGCGGGTGACCGTGCCGTGGGCGGCTTCCGCTTCCACGGTCTTGCCGTCCGGCGTGGTGAGCACCGAGGTCATGAGGCCGAGCGAGCCGTAGCCCTGCGCGACGGTATCGGACTGCACGTCCCCATCGTAGTTCTTGCACGCCCAGAGGTAGCCTCCGTTCCACTTGAGGTTGGCCGCGACCATGTCGTCGATGAGGCGGTGCTCGTAGGTGAGGCCCGCGGCCTCGAAGCGCGAGCGGAACTCGGCCTCGTACACCTCCTGGAAGATATTCTTGAAGCGCCCGTCGTAGACCTTGAGGATGGTGTTCTTGGTAGAGAGGTAGACCGGGTACTTGCGGTCGAGCGCGTAGTTGAAGCACGCCTGGGCGAAGCCGCGCATGGAAGCGTCCAGGTTGTACATGGACATCGCCACACCCGCGCCGGGCGCCTGGAACACCTCGCGCTCGATGGGCGCGCCGCCATCCTTGGGCGTGAAGATCATCCGCAGCGTCCCCGGCCCGTCGAACTTGATGTCGGTGGCGCGATACTGGTCGCCGAAGCCGTGGCGGGCGACCACCACGGGCTTGTTCCAGTGCGACACGATGCGCGGCACGTTCTGGCAGATGATGGGCTCGCGGAAGATCGTGCCGTCCAGTATGTTGCGGATGGTGCCGTTGGGGCTGCGCCACATCTGCTTCAGGTTGAACTCCTTCACGCGCCCCTCGTCCGGCGTGATCGTCGCGCACTTCACCGCCACGCCGTGCTGCTTCGTGGCGTTGGCCGCGTCGATGGTCACCTGGTCGTTGGTGGCGTCGCGGTGCTCGACCCCCAGGTCGAAGTACTTGAGGTCGACGTCGAGATAGGGAAGGATCAGCTTCTCGCGGATGCGCTGCCAGATGATGCGCGTCATCTCGTCGCCGTCCATCTCGACGATCGGGTTCTTCACCTTGATCTTTTGCATTGGGACTCCGGAAGGGGGTTTTTCGACTGCAGAACCGAAAAATTATAGCAAAGCGGGCACGCCGCCCCACGGGTTCGGGCCGGGTGATCCTCCTCAACAAGCCCTTTGGCGTGATCTGCCAGTTCAGCGCGAGCGGCGAGAGGCCCACGCTCGCCGGATTGGTTCGCGTGCCGCACGTCTACCCCGCCGGCCGCCTCGATACGGACAGCGAGGGGCTCGTGGTGCTCACCGACAGCGGCCCGCTCCAGGACCGCATCGGCCATCCGCGCGCGAAGCTCGCGAAGACGTACTGGGTGCAGGTCGAGGGGGACGTGACGGACGAGGCCCTCGAGTCGCTGTCTCGCGGCGTGCTCCTCAATGACGGGCCCACGCTCCCCGCGCCGGCGCGACGGATCGACACGCCGCTTCCCGAACGCGATCCCCCGATCCGGTTCCGCAAGGCGATTCCCACGGCGTGGATCGAGATGGTCCTCGAGGAGGGCCGCAATCGCCAGGTGCGGCGCATGACCGCGGCCGTCGGCCTGCCGACGCTGCGCCTCTACCGCGCGCGGGTGGGGCCGTGGACCACGGATGGGCTCGCTCCAGGCCAGTGGAGGGAGGCAAGTGCCTCCGACCTGGGCGGGAATGGCGTGCGAAACCCGGTTTCGCCCCTGTAGGACGCCGAAGTCAACGGCGGTATAATGCGCGGCGTTAATGTCGGCGACGGCTGATGGACCCGCAATACCTAAGCGCAGTCGGAACATTGATATCCATTCCCTTCAACGAGAACCATAGGAAAACGAGAACATGAAGAAGCTGTCCGCCCTGATCGCCGCGGTGTTCACCAGCGTTTCCCTGGGCGCCTTCGCCCAGGCCACCGCCACGCCGCAACCCGCCACCCCTCCCGGCAAGGTCGCTCCCGACGCCGCCAAGCCCGCAACCGCGACCAAGGCCGACATGGCCAAGGCCCCGGACGCCGACAAGGCCAAGAAGCCCGCCAAGAAGAAGAAAAAGGCCCCCGCCAAGAAGGCCGACTCCGCGATGAAAGCCGATGCTCCCGCCAAGGCGCCGGCTTCCATGAAGGCCCCGGCTCCCGCGAAGGCCGACAGCAAGACCGATACGCAGAAGTAATTCGGGCAGTACAAGGCAAAGGCGGGGCCTCGCGCCCCGCCTTTTCTTTTTTTTCGCTACCCTGAACGAGCCCATGAAGATCGTCGTCGGGATGTCCGGAGGCGTGGACTCCGCCGTTGCCGCGCTGCTCCTGAAGCGCGCCGGCCACGACGTGGTCGCCCTCTTCATGAAGAACTGGGAGGACGACGACGACGAGGAGCACTGCACCACCCGGGAAGACCTGGTGGACGCGGTCTCGGCCGCCGAGAAGATCGGCATCGACATCGAGGCCGTCAACTTCTCCGCCGACTACAAGGAGCGGGTCTTCGCGAGCTTCCTCGCCGAGTACCGCGCCGGGCGCACGCCCAATCCGGACGTGCTCTGCAACGCCGAGATCAAGTTCAAGTCGTTCCTCGACCACGCCATCGCCCTTGGCGCCGAGAAGATCGCCACCGGACACTACGCCCGCGTGGAAGCGCATGGCGCGGGGCACGTGCTGCTGAAGGGCACGGATCCGGCCAAGGACCAAAGCTACTTCCTGCACCGCCTCACGCAGGCCCAGCTCTCGCGCACGCTATTCCCCGTGGGACATCTCACCAAGGGCGAGGTGCGGCGCATCGCCCGCGAGGCGGGCCTGCCCAACCATGCGAAGCGCGATTCGACCGGCATCTGCTTCATCGGGGAGCGGCCGTTTCGCGAGTTCCTCGCGCGCTACCTGCCCCGGGAGCCCGGCCCCATGGCGACGCCGGAAGGCACCCTCGTGGGGGAGCATGAGGGGCTCGTCTTCTACACCATCGGCCAACGCCAGGGCCTGGGAATCGGCGGGCGGCGCGAGGCGGCGGGCTCCCCCTGGTACGTGGCGGCCAAGGACCTCGCCTCCAACACGCTCACGGTGGTGCAGGGCCACGACCACCCGCTGCTCATGCGCGAGCGCCTCAGGGCCGATGATCCGAGCTGGATCGCAGGCGAACCGCCGCAAGCGGATGGCATGCTCGCGGCGAAAACACGCTACCGCCAGGCCGATGCGGCATGCGCCATGCGTGGCGAGGGGCGGGAGTCCTTCGAGCTCTCGTTCTCCATGCCCCAATGGGCGGTCACGCCGGGGCAGTCGGCCGTGGTCTATCGCGGCGAGGTGTGCCTGGGCGGCGGCATCATCGCGTAGGTCTTCACGCGGGCGGCCGGGTCGTCGCGAACGAAGGCCGCGCCTCGAGCGTGCGCGCCCAGGCTTCCAGCTCGGCGTTCTCGCGCCAGCGCAGCTCCGGCAAGCGCAGCTCGTACCAGAAAAGAGCACAGCCGCAGGCGATCTCCCCGAGCGTGAGCACGCCGCGGTCCCTCGACTCCAGCGAACGCGTCCAGGTGGCGAGCGCCGCGTCGATCTTGTCCCTCTGCCGTGCGATCCACGCCGGGTCCTGCCGCGGCGCCTCGCGCTTTCGCTCCAGGAAGATGGCCACGCCCGCGTCCATGAGCCCGTTGCCGAGCGCCTCGTCGCGCCGCGCGCGGGCACGCGCCGCGGGCTCGCGCGGGATGAATGGCTTGCCGCCCAGCGCATCGATGTACTCGGTGATCACCATCGAGTCGTAGATCGACTCGCCGTCGTCCATCACCAGCGCCGGCACCTTGTTCAGCGGGTTGTAGCGCGGCACGGTGGTCTGGGGCGTCCAGGCGTTCTCCTCGATGAACTCGCACGCGAGATCCTTTTCCGCGAGCAGCACGCGGACCTTGCGAACGTAGGGGCTGGTGCGGGAGCCGACGAGCTTCATGGAGGGTCCTCGGGAGGGCGCGGCGCAGTATAGCAGCGGGTGATAAAATTCCCGCGCGATGTCCTCTCGCCCTGGCCCAAACCCGACTGCGGGGCTCCTCACCGCCCTCACCCCCCTCGACGGGCGCTACGCTTCGAAGACGAAGCCCTTGCAGGAACACTTCAGCGAGTTCGCCCTCATCCGCGAGCGGGTCGCCATCGAGGTGGCGTGGCTCCTCGCGCTCTCGCGCGAGCCGTCCTTCAAGCCGCTCGCACCCTTCAGCGAGGCGACCGTCGCAAGCCTCGAGGCGAGCGCCCGCGGCTTCAGCCTCGCCGATGCCGAACGGGTGAAGGCGATCGAGGCCACCACCAACCACGACGTGAAGGCGGTCGAGTACTGGCTGCGCGAGCGCTTCGCGGGACACCCCGAGGTCGCGCCCGCCGCCGAGATGATCCATTTCGCCTGCACCTCGGAGGACATCAACAATCTCGCCCACGCCCGCATGGTCGCGGGCGGGCGCGACCGGGTGCTCCTGCCGGCGATCGAGGCCATCGTCGCACGCCTGGATGCGCTCGCACGCACGCATGCCGACGTCGCGATGCTTTCGCGCACGCACGGGCAGGCGGCCACGCCGACCACGCTCGGCAAGGAGATGGCGAATGTCGCGAGGCGGCTGAAGCGCGGCCACGCCAAGCTCGCGCAGGTCGAGCTGCTGGGCAAGCTGAATGGCGCGACCGGAAACTTCAACGCGCACGTGGCCGCTGTCCCCGACGTGGACTGGCCGCAAGTCGCCGAGCGCTTCGTGACGAGCCTGGGCATCGGCTACAACGCGCTCACCACCCAGATCGAGCCGCACGACGCGCTGGCCGAGATCTTCGATGCGACCGCGCGCCTCAACACCATCCTGGTCGACCTCGACCGCGACCTGTGGGGCTACATCTCGCTCGGCTACTTCCGCCAGAAGGTGAAGGCGGGCGAGGTGGGATCCTCGACGATGCCGCACAAGGTGAATCCCATCGATTTCGAGAATTCCGAGGGCAACCTCGGTCTCGCCAACGCTCTGCTGCGCCACCTCTCGGAGAAGCTCCCGATCTCGCGCTGGCAGCGCGACCTCACCGATTCCACGGTGCTTCGCAACGTGGGGGCGGCCTTCGGTTATTGCCTCGTGGGTTACGACTCGTGCGTGCGCGGTCTGGACAAGCTCGAAGTGAACGCCGCGCGCATCGCCGAGGACCTCGAGGGCAACTGGGACGTGCTCGCCGAGGCCGTGCAGACGGTGATGCGCGCGCATCGCGTCGAGGGTTCCTACGAGAAGCTGAAGGAGCTCACGCGTGGCAAGGGCGGCATCTCGCGCGAGGACCTGCGAGCCTTCGTCGAGGGCCTCGCGATTCCCGAGGAAGCGCGCGCGCGCCTGTTGGCCCTCTCACCCGGCGCCTACACGGGGCTCGCCGCCCGCCTCGCACGCGAAGGCTGATCGCGGCCGGTTCGCCTTGTCGATCGGGGGCGCGTCGCCGCGCCCCCATAGCTCAACGAGCAGCCAGCACCGGGCGTTCGCTGGGGACGGCGGCTTCCGGCCCCTCGATCGAGCCGATGTCCCCGCTCATCACGCCGCCTTCCTGGACGAGCATCTTGCCGTAGCGGATCTTCCCCGACACACGGCCGCTCGCATGGATCACGAGCTTGCGACGGGCGGTCATTTCGCCGCGGAAGTCGCCGCGCACCTCGGCCACGTCCACGTCCACCTTGCCGCTGAAGGCCCCGGACTCCGCGATCTGGATCGCGCGGCTTACCATGGTCGCCTCGACCCGGCCCTCGACCACCAGCGTGTCGCAGTCGTCGATCTCGACGCCCTTCAGCTTGATGTTCGGGCCGACGATGAGCTTGCTTCCGCCCGCCTCCTCGGCCTTGGGCGTGGCGTCCGGCGCCGCGGCGGGCGCGGCAGTGGGCGCCGGCGCGGGTCGCGCGCTCGACTGCATCGGATGGCTGGGCGCGGGCGCAACCGGCGCCGTCGCGGCATCTCGCAGTGCGCGAGGATCGCGGCGCGCGAACAGGTTCTCTCCGTATTTCATGGGACCTCCCTCTGGGTTGGAATTGGAATTCCGGAAGGTGCACTCACGTTTCGTGCCACCACGCACGCGAAGCGGTTTCTCCCTCTGGGAAGGCGCCCGCGGATGTAGTCGAACAAGGGCGATATCGTCGCCATGCGGCTACGCGCTACGCATGCGCACGGTGCAAGCCGCTGTTTCGGCAGCGCTTGCGCTGTCGCCGCGCCCCGACTCTAGATCATCTCGAGTGGCCGTTTGCGTCGCGGCGGAGGGAAGGAGCGGTCGAGGAGCGCGAGCGCCTCGGCATCGAGCTCGAGATCCAGCGCGGCGCGGTTCTCCCGCACATGGGCGATGTTCGAAGCCTTCGGGATCACCACGAGCTCGGGATCGCGCAGCAGCCACGCGAGCGCCACGCGCGCCGCGGGCACGTCGAGCCGGTTGGCGACGTCGTTCACCGCGGGGTGGCGCACGAGCCGGCCTTCGTCGAGCGGCGAATACGCCATCACGCGGATGCCGTGCCCGGCGCACCAGGGCAGCAGGTCGAACTCGATGCCGCGTCGCGCGAGGTTGTAGAGCACCTGGTTGGCCGCGACCCGTCGCCCGTCGGGCACCGCGACCAGCTCTTCCAGGTCGGCGACGTCGAAGTTCGATACGCCCCACGCGAAGATCTTGCCGCGCTGGACCAGCTCCTCGAGGGTCGCGACCGTCTCGGCGAGCGGCACGCGCCCGCGCCAGTGCAGGAGATAGAGGTCGATGGCCTCGACGCGCAGCTGCTTGAGCGAGCCATCGCAGGCGGCGAGGAGCTTGCGCCGCTCCGCGTGATGCGGATAGAACTTGCTCACCACGAACGCGTCGTCGCGCCGCCCGGCGACGGCCTCACCGGCGACGGATTCGGCGCCGCCGTCGCCGTACATCTCGGCCGTGTCGATGAGATTCATGCCCAGATCCAGCCCGAGGCGAAGCGCCGCGACTTCCGTCGCGCGGTGGACGGCGCGCTCGCCCATGTGCCACGTGCCCATGCCCAGGCGCGGGACCTGCATCACGAAACGGCTACTCCGGCGCCGATGGCAGCAAACCGACAGGCGAGCGATGCGCACATTCGCGCACAAAGGCGCCGTCCGGAACCGGGAATCATCGGGAGTCTCTAATCAGCGGCAAAACGACAAGAGGCTAACATGCTCGCCGCGCCCCGCTTCGCCGCAACGATCGCCGCCTGCCTTGCGGGCGTTGCGCTCGCGGCGCCGCCTCCCGACGAGGCGGCGGGCTGGCCCATGGCGGCGCACGATTACGCAAACACCCGGTTCAGCCCACTCTCCGACATCGACACGTCGAACGCGAAGGAGCTCAAGCTCGCGTTCACCTTTTCCACGGGAGTGGTGCGAGGGCACGAAGCGGCGCCGATCGTCGCGGGCGGGCTCATGTACGTGGTCACGCCGTATCCGGACTACGTTTATGCGCTCGACCTCGCGAAGCCCGGCGCCGCTCTCAAGTGGAAATACGATCCCAAGACCGAAGCGAGCGCCCAGGGAGTGGCCTGCTGCGACGTCGTGAATCGCGGCGGAGCGTATGCCGACGGGCGGTTCTTCTTCAACACGCTCGACGACAACACGATCGCGCTCGACGCCGCGAGCGGCAAGGAGCTCTGGCGCGCACACCTGGGAGACATCGCTCGGGGCGAGACGATCACGATGGCCCCGCTCGTGGTGAAGGGCAAGGTGCTGGTCGGAAACAGCGGCGGCGAGCTCGGCGTGCGCGGCTGGCTCACGGCGCTCGACGCCGCGAGCGGCAAGGTCGCGTGGCGCGCCTTCAACACGGGACCCGATAGCGAGGCGTTGATCGGCGAGGGTTTCGCGCCCTTTTACGCGAGCGACCGCGGCAAGGACATGGGCGTTTCCACATGGCCGCCGAACGCGTGGAAGATCGGCGGTGGAACGGTGTGGGGCTTCGTATCCTACGACCCGGATCTCGACCTCCTCTACTACGGCACCGCGAATCCCGGCCCGTGGAACCCGCAGCAGCGGCCCGGCGCCAACAAGTGGACCTCCGGCGTCTTCGCGCGGAAGCCCGCCGACGGCACGGCGCGATGGTTCTATCAATACAGCCCGCATGACCTGCACGACTACGACGGCGTGAACGAGCACGTTCTGGTCGATCTCACGATCGATGGAACCCCGCGAAAGGTTCTGCTGCACCCGGACCGCAACGGCTACGTGTACGTGATGGACCGCGCCACCGGTGAAGTGCTTTCGGCCACCGCGTACGTTCCGATCACGACCTCGACGGGAGTCGATACGCACACCGGCGCCATCGCGTGGAATCCGGAAAAGGAGCCCAAGGCGGGGCGCATGGTGAACGATATCTGCCCCGCTTCGCCCGGCGGCAAGGACTGGCAGCCGTCGGCATGGTCGCCGCGCACCCGGCTTCTCTACATCCCGCACCAGGACCTCTGCCAGGACGCCGAGACATACGAGGTGAGCTACATCGCCGGCACTCCGTATGTCGGCGCCGACCTCAAGATGAAACCCGGCCCCAGCGGCCATCGTGGAGTTTTCACGGCATGGGACCCGGTCGCGCGCCGCGCCGCATGGAAGGTGGAGGAGCTGTTCCCGGTGTGGAGCGGAGCGCTCGCGACCGCGGGCGACGTCGTCTTCTACGGCACGATGGATGGCTGGTTCAAGGCCGTCGATGCGCGCACCGGTTCGGCGCTCTGGAAGTTCAAGGCCGGCTCGGGGATCATCGGGCAGCCCGTCTCGTACCGCGGGCCGGACGGCAAGCAGTACGTTGCCGTCCTTGCGGGCATCGGGGGCTGGGCGGGAGCCGTGGTCGCAGGCGACCTCGACGTGCGTGACCCGACCGCCGCCGGCGGGTTCGCGAATGTCATGAAGGACCTTTCCCAGCACACCACCAAGGGCGGCATGCTCTATGTGTTCTCGCTTCCCTAGGCGCGCCGCCGCCGCGCTCGTCGCGCTGCTCGCGACCGCCGCGAGCGCGGCCGAGCTTCGCGTCTGCGCCGATCCCGACAACATGCCCTACTCGGACACTCGCGGTCTCGGCTTCGAGAACCGGATCGCCGCGCTCGTCGCCGCGGAGATGGGGATGGCGCTGCGCTACGAATGGATGCCGCTGCGCCGGGGATTCGTGCGCAAGACCCTGGGCGCCAATCTCTGCGACGTCCTCATCGGCGTGCCCGCGGGTTTCGACCGGGTGCTCACGACGCGGCCGTACTACCGCTCGGCATACGTCTTCGTGCATCGGCGCGATCAGCCGGCGCGCGGCTTCGACGACCCGCGCCTGCGCTCAATGCGGCTGGGCGTGCAGCTCATCGGAAACGACCTCGCGGCTACGCCCCCGGGTCTCGCGCTCGCGGAGCACGGCGCGGTCGAGAACGTGACCGGCTTCACCATCTACGGCGAAGGGCCGGCCGCGGAGCGGATGGTGGAGGCGATCGAGCACGGAGGCCTGGACGGCTGCCTCGCGTGGGGACCGCAGGTGGCGTATTTCGCTCGCCGCGCCGATCCGCCGCTCGAGGTCACGCTGTTGACTGCACCCGCTGGCATGGAAGCGATTCCTTTCACCTTTCCGATCTCGATGGGCGTTCGCAAGGCCGACGGTGCGCTGCGCGACCGGCTCGACCGCGCCCTCGAACGGCGTCATGCCGACATCGAGGCCATCCTCGACTCGTATGCCGTGCCGCGCTTGGCCGGGGGAACTCCGTGAGGGCGATCGGAATCGCGATCCTCGCCGTGCTCTTCGCGGTGGCCGCCACATCGTTCTATCGCGCGGCGAGCGAGCCGACCGGCGCCATGAGCCCCGAGGACTTCGCCCGGTCCACGCGCCTCGTCGCGAGCGACGCGCACGAAGCATCGCTTTTCGTCGCATTGCTGCGCGGCGATCGTCTCACGCACGCCTTCGCCAAGACCCACCGCGAGAAGCTTCTCGAGAGCATCCGCGACGAATCGCGCAGCCTGCGCGACCCGGTGCCGGCCGAGCTTCGCGCGCACGCCGAACGGGTGCGCGCGCTCGCCGCGCAAGCCGAAAACATTGTCGCCGATACGCAGCCGCGCGAGGGCGACGTCGATGCGCTGCGCCGGTACGAAGGCGAGCTCGCCGGCATCGGCGACGAGCTGGGCGAGCTCGCCGGCATCGGCGACGAGCTGGGCGGCCTGGGGGCGCACCCTTGAATGCCTTCGCCGATCTTGCCCTCGGGATCATGACGGCCCTCGGCGGCTTCGTGGACATCGGCGAGCTGGTGTTCGCGGTGGAGGGCGGCGCCCGCTTCCAGTTCCTCACGTTGTGGGTGGTGGCGCTGGGCACGGTGGGCATCATCGTGTACTCCGAGATGTCGGGGCGCATCGCCGCGGTGCTGCACAAGCCCACCTTCGAGCTGATCCGCGAGAGCCAGGGCGAGCGCCGCGGGCTCGCGATCCTGGTGGCCTCCAACCTGGTGAACCTGCTCACGTGCGCGGCCGAGATCGGCGGCATCGCGATCGTCCTGCAGATGTTCGTCGGGCTGGAGCAACGCATGCTCGTGCTCGCCGCCGCGGTCCTGCTCTTCCTGTCGATCTGGTTCCTCGAGTTTCGCTGGATCGAGCGCGTCTATGGACTGCTGGGACTGATCCTCCTCGTATACGTCGCGACGGCGGCCGCGTTGCAGCCCGACTGGCGCGAGGTTGCGCGCGGGCTGATCCCCGGGGCACCGCGAGCGGGCATGCCGGGCTGGAGCGTCTACGCCTACTTCGCGGTGGGGCTCTTCAGCTCGGTGCTGATGCCCTACGAGCTGTATTTCTACTCCTCCGGCGGCATCGAGGACAACTGGACGGAGAAGGATCTTTCCGCCAACTTCCTCACGTCGACCGTGGGTTTCACCCTCGGCGGCCTGCTCACCATGGCGCTCATCGTCTCGGGCGCACAGGCCTTCTTCCCGCGCGGGATCGATCCCCAGGTGCTCTCGTCTTCCGCGCTTCCGGCATTGCTCGCGCTCGGCAAGCCCGGCCTCGTGTTCGCGCTGCTCGGCATGCTCTTCGCGATCGGCGGGGCGGCGGTGGAGACCGCGCTCGCGAGCGCCTATAACCTCGCACAGTTCTTCGGTTGGCCCTGGGGCAAGTCGAAGCGCCCTTCGCAGGCGAAGCGATTCACCCTGGCCTGGATCAGCATGCTGGTGATGGGCCTCGCCATCGCGATGTCGGGCGTGAACCCGGTGCACATCGTCGAGTACTCCGTGGTGTTCGCGGTCGTGGTCCTGCCGTTCACGTACTACCCGATCCTCGCCACCGCGGGGGACTCGAAAAGCATGAAGCAGCACGTGAACTCCCGCTTCGTGCAGGTGCTGGGCTGGTTGATGTTCGCCCTGATCGTCGCGGCGGCCCTCGCGGCGGTGCCGCTCATGTACGCGACCCACATGGGGGAATCGTGAGGAATGCCGCCATCGCATGCCTGGCGGCGCTCGCCCTGGCGGCTGCTTGCGAGCGCGAAGCGCGCCGGATCGACACCGGCATGCCGCCCGTGAAGAGCGCCGGGCCCAGGCAGGGCACGCTCCAGCCGGGCGTGCCGGGAAAGGGCATCACCGCATCGGCGGGACCGCTCTACCAGGAGGGAAATGCGCTCTACGTCGCGACCGGCAAGCGCCTCTTCCGCTGGTACAACTGCAACGGTTGCCACGCCTCCGGCGGAGGAAGCTACGGGCCGGCCCTCACCGATGCCACCTGGATCTACGGCTCCTCGCCCGAGAACATCCACGAGACCATCGCCGGCGGCCGCCCCAACGGCATGCCGTCCTTCCGCGGCCGCATTCCCGACGAGCAGGTCTGGCAGCTGGTGGCGTATGTGCGCTCGTTGGGCGGTTTCGTCGCGAAGGACGTGACCTCCGCGCGGGGCGACAGCCTGGGGGTGGTGGACAAATGATCGGCCACGCGCTCCACGACGCACTCGACGCGGCGGGTCCCCAGGCCGGGCACATCGTCCATCTCTGGTGGCTCACCGTCGCCATCTGCACCGCCGTCTTCGCGGCCGTCATGGCAGCGCTTGTCGTCGCGCTGAAGCGGGCACCGCGTGCGCAAGCGGGCGACCCGCCCGACGTCTCGTCGCTCACGCGTGCCGAACCCACGCTCTTTCGCGCGGTGACCGCGGCGGTTGCCGCCAGCGCGGTGCTCCTCATGGTTCTCCTGGTCGCGAGCATCGCCACCGACCGGGCAATCGCCAGCCTGCCGGGGGAAGGGGCCCTCCACATCGAGGTAACCGGCCACCAATGGTGGTGGGCAGTGCACTACGACGACGCGCAATTGGACCGCGTTTTCGACACGGCCAACGAGATCCACGTGCCCGTGGGAAGGCCCGTGATCGTCTCGCTCGAGAGCGCCGACGTGATCCACAGCTTCTGGGTGCCGAACCTGCACGGCAAGAAGGACCTGATTCCCGGCCATACGACGTCGATTTCGCTGCGCGCGGACAAACCCGGCATCTACCGGGGCCAATGCGCGGAGTTCTGCGGGTTGCAGCACGCGTTCATGGCCTTCGAGGTGGTGGCTTCGCCGCCTGCCGAGTACGAGGCGTGGGCGCAGGCGCAGCGCCGCCCCGCCGCCGAGCCATCCGATGCGCAGGCGCAACACGGCAAGGAGCTCTTCATGTCCGGCACCTGCATGCTCTGCCACGCCATCGACGGCACCACCGCGGGCGCACGCATGGCCCCCAACCTCACGCATGTCGCAAGCCGCCGCACGCTCGCCGCGGGAACGCTCGAGAACACGCCGCAGAACCTCGCCGCCTGGATCCTCGACCCACAGAAGGCGAAGCCCGGCGCGCAGATGCCGGCGCATCCCCTGGACGGTTCCGACCTTGGCGCCCTCGTGGCCTACCTGGAGACGCTCAAATGACCGCGGATGCAGCCCTTCTCGAGCGCACGTGGGCCGATCGCCCAGGCTTTGCCGGATGGCTCGCCGCCGTCGACCACAAAAGCATCGGGAAGCGCTTCATCGTGACCGCATTCTGCTTCTTCGTGGCGGGAGGCCTCCTCGCGGCGCTCATGCGCGCGCAGCTAGCCCGCCCCGACAACAAGCTGGTGGGGCCAGACCTCTACAACCAGCTCTTCACCATGCACGGCAGCACAATGATGTTCCTCTTCGCGGTGCCGGTCATGGAGGCCATGGCCGTGTACCTGGTGCCTCTCATGGTCGGCGCGCGCGCGATCGCGTTCCCGCGAATGAACGCGTATGCGTACTGGATCTACCTTTTCGGCGGGCTCATGCTGTACGTGGCGTTCTTCCTGAAAGTGGGGCCCGACGCCGGCTGGTTCAGCTACGTGCCGCTCGCCGGCCCCGAGTACGGCGTCGGCAAGCGCTCGGACTTCTGGGCCCAGCTCATCACCTTCACCGAGGTATCGGGCCTCCTGGTCTCGATCGTGATCATCACGACGATCTTCAAGCTGCGCGCCCCGGGCATGACGCTCGACCGGCTGCCGCTCTTCGTATGGGCGATGCTCGTCACGTCCTTCATGGTGCTCTTCGCCATGCCGTCGGTCATGCTCGCCTCGACGATGCTCATCATGGACCGGCTGGTGGGAACCCAGTTCTACAACCCCGCCGCGGGCGGCGACGCCATTCTCTGGCAGCACCTCTTCTGGTTCTTCGGGCATCCGGAGGTGTACTTCATCTTCATCCCCGGGCTGGGTTTCCTCTCCATGCTGATCTCCACTTTCTCGCGCCGGCCGGTATTCGGCTATCCCGCCATGGTGCTTTCGCTGGTGGCGACCGGGTTCCTCTCCTTCGGGCTTTGGGTGCACCACATGTTCGCGACCAACGTGCCCGAGCTCGGCAAGTCGTTCTTCACGGCGATGAGCATGATGATCGCGATCCCGAGCGCCGTGCAGATCTTCTGCTGGCTCGCCACGCTCTTGACCGGGCGCCTCAACATGAAGACGCCGCTCCTCTTCGCGCTGGGATTCTTCTTCATCCTCGTGATCGGCGGGCTCACCGGAGTGCTGCTGGGGTCGGTCCCGCTCGACCTCCAGGTCCACGACACGTATTTCGTGGTGGCGCACCTGCACTACGTGCTCATCGGCGGCGCGGTGTTTCCGCTGTTCGGCGCGTGGTACTACTGGTTCCCGAAGTTCACCGGCCGCCTGATGGGCGAACGCCTCGGCCGTTGGAATTTCTGGCTGTTCTTCGTCGGCTTCAACGTCGCCTTCTGGCCGATGCACCACCTGGGGCTGCAGGGCATGCCGCGCCGCGTGTATACCTACTCCGCGGAAATGGGGTGGGGCACGCTCAACCTCATCTCGACGCTGGGCGCGTTCACGATCGCGGCGAGCGTCCTTCTCTTCGTGATCAATGCGGTCACGAGCCTACGCCGTGGCACGCCGGCCTCGGCCAATCCGTGGGGCGCGGGCACGCTCGAATGGGCTACCGCTTCGCCACCGCCCTCCTGTAACTTCGTCGAGCTGCCGGTGGTGCGCGCGCGCGATCCGCTCTGGGACCCCGCAGCCGAACCCGGGTCGCCGCGGCGGGTGCAAGGCCTCGCGGAAGACACTCGCGAGGTGCTGGTCACGACGCTCATGGAAGCGCGCCCCGACCACCGCATGGCGAGCCCCGCTCCCACGCCGTGGCCCTTCTGGAGCGCCGTGGCGACCGCCGTGATGTTCGTCGGATCCATCTTCACGCCGTGGGCCGTCGTGTGGGGATCCATCCCCATCGCGATCGCGGTCATCGCCTGGTTCTGGCCGACGCGCGCCGAAACGCGCAAGAGCCTGGAGCGGGAAAAGCAGCCCGCTTTGCCATGAGCGCGGCCGACCCTTTCTTCGAGCGTGAAGGCGCGCGCGCCCTGGGCGAGGTGCTGGACGTGGCGCAGATGCCCAGCTACGCCTATGGCGACCGCAGCCCGATGTGGTGGGCGACGCTCGGCGTGATCGCGATCGAAGGCACCGTCTTCGCGCTGATGGCGTTCGCGTATTTCTATCTCTGGAGCCAGTCGCAGTCCTGGCCGCAGGGCGCGCGGCCGCCGAAGCTCACATGGGGCACGTTGAACACGATCATCCTCCTTGCGAGCGTGCTGCCGAACTATTGGACCAAGAAGGCCGCGGAGCGCCAGGACCTGCGGCAGGTGCGCATCGGCATGACGATCTGCATCGTCTTCGCGGTGGCGTTCATCGTCGTGCGCGGCCTCGAGTTCGGCGCACTCAACTGCCGTTGGGACACGAGCGCCTACGGCTCGGCGGTCTGGACCATGCTGGGCCTGCATACCACCCACCTGGTGACCGACTTCCTCGACACCCTGGTGCTCGCCGTACTCATGTTCACGGGGCCGCTCGAGGGCCGGCGCTTCGTCGACGTGTCCGAGAACGCGGTGTACTGGAACTTCGTGGTGCTCGCGTGGCTTCCGATCTACGCGATCCTCTATTGGGCGCCGAGGCTCTCGCATGCGTAGCGCATTCGCCCTGGTGCTCGCCCCGGTGTTCGCGCTCGGCGACCAAAGCACCGCCTACTCCGTGGTGCAGTGGAGCTGCGAGCACCAGAATACGCTTCCCGGGCACGCCTTCCATGCGCTCTTCCTCGCCGGGACGCTGGTGCTCGCGGCACTTGCCTGGACCGAGCTGGGCCCCCTGCCATCACGCGAGGACGCGCGCTCCTCGACGCGGCCGTTCCTCGCGGCCATGGGCGTGGCGAGCGCCCTTTTCTCCGCGCTGGTGATCGCCGCGCTATGGCTTCCGCAGTGGGTGGTGTCGCCCTGCTTCGGCTGATGGCGGCCCATCCTTTCGACGTGCTTCTCGCGACCTGCCTCGCAGTGAGCGCCGGACTGTATGTGCTGGGCGTGTCGCGGCTGTGGGGCGATGCGGGCACGGGCCGTGGAGTGACGCGCGCGCAGGCCGCGCGTTTCGCGCTGGGTTGGGCCACGCTCGTGGCAGCGCTCGTCGGCCCGATGGATCGATGGAGCGAGGAGCTCTTCAGCGTGCACATGGTGCAGCACGAGCTGCTGATGGTGGTCGCGGCACCGTTGCTGGTGCTGGGCCGGCCGCTCCAGGCATGGTCGTGGGCTTTGCCCGAGGGTTGGGTCCTCGCCTTCGCCCGCTTCATGCGGCGGCGAACGATCGCCGGCGCGTGGCACGGCCTCACCGAGCCCCTCGGTGCGTGGACCGTCCATGCACTCGCGCTGTGGGCCTGGCACATGCCGTTGCTGTTCGAAGCGGCGCTGCACAGCGAGGGCATCCACGTAGCCCAGCACGCGAGCTTCCTCGCCTCCGCGCTCTGCTTCTGGTGGGCCGTCGTGGGCCGCGACATGCGCGCACCCCGCGGCGCCGCGCTCGTGCTCGTCTTCACGACGATGATGCACACGAGCGCCCTGGGCGCACTCCTCACCCTCGCCTCCACCCCGTGGTACCCGAGCTACGCCGCGGGCTCGGCGGGGCTGACCGGCCTCGAGGACCAGCAGCTGGGCGGCCTCGTGATGTGGATGCCGGGCAGCCTCGCCTACGTGGCCGCGGCGCTCTTCATAGCGTATCGGTGGCTCGCTCGGCCTCGCTACCGTATTGCGGGTTGACGCGCCGCGTCTTCGCGGTGATCTTGTTCAGCGCGCTCACGTATGCCTTGGCGGAGGCAACGACGATGTCGGTATCGGAGCCCATGCCGTTCACGACCCGCCCCGCCTTGGAAAGGCGCACCGTGACCTCGCCCTGCGAATCGGTTCCCTGGGTCACGTTGTTCACCGAGTAGAGGAGGAGCTCCGTCCCGCTCTGCACCATGCTCTCGATCGCCTTGAAGGTCGCGTCCACTATGCCGCCGCCGCGTGCCTCGGCGCGCATCTCGCGGCCGTTCTCCGAAAGCACCACCCGCGCGAACGGCTGCTCGCCCGTTTCCGAACGCGCCGAGATCGAGATCAGCTTGTAGTGCTCGGCCTCGGGCGTGAAAGCCTCGTCGGACATGAGCGCCTGGATGTCCTCGTCGAAGATCTCGCGCTTCTTGTCGGCGAGCTCCTTGAAGCGGGCGAAAGCGGCGTTCAGCTGCTCCTCGGACGCGAGCGAGATGCCCAGCTCCTGGAGCCGCGCCTTGAAGGCGCTGCGCCCGGAGAGCTTGCCCAGCGTGAGGCGATTGGCCCCCCAGCCCACGTCGGCCGCGCGCATGATCTCGTAGGTCTCGCGGTGCTTCAGCACCCCGTCCTGGTGGATGCCCGATTCGTGCGCGAAGGCATTGGCGCCGACGACGGCCTTGTTCGGCTGCACCGGGTAGCCCGTGATCGTCGAGACCAGCTTGGAGGCCGCCACGATCTGCGTGGTGTCGATGCGCGTGGTGCAGGCAAAGATGTCGGAGCGCGTCTTCACCGCCATCACGATCTCCTCCAGCGAGGCGTTGCCGGCGCGTTCGCCCAGCCCGTTGATCGTGCATTCGATCTGGCGCGCGCCGCCCATGACCGCGGCAAGCGAGTTGGCCACCGCCATGCCCAGGTCGTTGTGGCAATGCGTGGACCATACCGCCTTGTCCGCGTTCGGAATGCGCGAGAGGAGCTGGCGGAAGAGATCGCCCCAGCGATCCGGCACGCTGTAGCCCACCGTATCGGGGACGTTGATGGTGCGCGCGCCCGCGGCGATGGTCGCCTCGAAGATGCGGCAGAGGAAGTCCACGTCGGAGCGCACCGCGTCCTCGGCGGAGAATTCCACGTCGTCGGTGTACTGGCGCGCGAGCTTCACGGAGCGCACCGCGGCCTCCAGCACCGCCTCGGGCTCCATGCGCAGCTTGTGCTGCATGTGGATGGGGCTGGTCGCGATGAAGGTGTGCACGCGGCCGGAATTGGCGCCCTTGATCGCCTCGCCCGCCTTCTTGACATCGTTGTCGTTGGCCCGTGCGAGCGAGCACACCGTGGAATCCTTCACGGCGGCGGCCACCGCCCGGATCGCCTCGAAGTCTCCGGGACTGGAGGCGGCGAAGCCCGCCTCGATCACGTCCACGCGCAAGCGCTCGAGCTGCTTGCCGATGCGCACCTTCTCGTCGCGTGACATGGCCGCGCCGGGGCTCTGCTCGCCGTCGCGCATGGTGGTGTCGAAAATGATGAGCTGGTCTTTCATGGATCTCTCGAATGCGAGCTAGGGATGGACTGATCCGCTCCGCTTGCCGAAGCGGCTGGGTGCTGCACGAACTGGGGGGTTGGGGTGTTTAGCGCGCGGGGCGCAGCAGCGGGCCCAGCGCGAGCGCGCCGGCCGGGAGGCGGATCGGGGCGTTGCCGCCACGAAGAAAATTGTCGCCCTGCGTATGCATGGGACCACTATAGCCGACCCGTTCCCCGCTGGCAAACGAGCCGTCAGGGCTGCTGGGGTGCCAGCTCCTTGCTCGACTGCGCTCCGTGGCGAAGCAGGACCGCGGCGATGTCGTGGGCCTCGTGCTCCTCGGCGATGTCCAGCGGGCGCATGCCCGAGAGGTCGTGGGCGTTGGGCGCGGCTCCCGCCTCGAGCAGCACCTCGACTGCCTCCTGGAACCCCATCTCGACCGCCATCAGCAGGGCCGTCGCGCCGTGGGCATCGCCGATGTCGAGCGAGGCGCCGCGGGCGATGAGGAGCTCGACCGCGGGAAGATTCGACTCCTCGACCGCGACCATGAGGAGCGTGCGCCCCCCGGGCGCCACGACGCTGTCCACCGGCGTGGTGGCGAGCATGCGCGCGAGCGCCGTGACGTGGCCTTCCTCGATCGCGTCGACGATGTGGCGATATTGCTTCTGCGCGGCCTCGGTGCGCCAGCGCGTGACTACCCACATCACGTAGCCCGACACGCCATAGGCGAGCATCACGCCCCACAGCACGTGCGAGGGTTCCATGGAGATGAGAAGGAGGGCGAGCGCGAGGAGGAGCACCACCCAGAACGGCACGGCGCGGCGAAGGTTGATGTCCTTGAAGCTGTAGAACTTCACGCTGGAGACCATCGTGATGCCGGCGTACACCGTCACCGCGGCCGCCAGCCATTTCACGTCGCCGCCCCGCACCTGGTAGTCGTTGAGGACCCAGATCATGCCCGCCACGAGCGCGGCGGCCGCCGGGCTCGGAAGCCCCGTGAACCAGCGCTTGTCCGCCACCGAGAGCTGCGTGTTGAAGCGCGCCAGGCGAAGCGCGGCCCCCGCGCAGTAGACGAACGCCGCGCCCCACCCGTACCGGTCCAGGTCGCGCAGCGCCCACTCGTACATCACGAGCGCCGGGGCCGCGCCGAAGGACACCATGTCGGTGAGGCTGTCGAACTCGGCGCCGAAGGCCGATTGCGTGCGCGTAAGCCTTGCCACCCGCCCGTCGATGGTGTCCAGGATCATCGCGATGAAGATCGCGATCGCGGCGCGCTCGAAGTGGTGGTTCATGCCCTGCACGATCGCGTAGAAGCCGGCGAAGAGGTTGCAGAGCGTGAAGAGGTTCGGCAGGAGGTAGATCCCGCGCTTGCGCACGGGGTCGAGGGCCTTTCGGGTGGGGGCGGCGATGCGCGTGGCCATGGGTTTCGCGAGCTCGGGCGCTAGGCGCGCGGCAGCTCCGCGAGCACCGTGGAGGTGGCCTTCACCTTGTCGCCGATCGCGACCCGCGGGCGGCTTCCCGGCGGCAGGTACACGTCCACGCGCGAGCCGAAGCGGATGAAGCCGTAGCGCTGCCCACGCTTCAGGTACTCGCCCGGCTTCACGTAGCAGAGGATGCGGCGCGCCACGAGGCCCGCGACCTGCACGCACGAGAGCGTGACGCCTTCGTTGGTCTGCAGCACGAGCGCGTTGCGCTCGTTGCCGAGCGAGGCCTTGTCGAAGGAGGCGTTCACGAAGAAGCCCTTGTTGTACACCACCTCCTTCACGACGGCATCGACGGGCGCGCGGTTGGAGTGCACGTTGAAGACGTTCATGAAGACGCTGATCTTCACGCTATCGCAATCGCGGTAGGGATCGCGCGCGTTGCCCACCACGAGCACCCGCCCGTCGGCCGGGCACAGCACCAGGCCCTCGCCCTGCGGGATTTCGCGCGGCGGATCGCGGAAGAACTGCAGGATGAAGAAGTAGAGGATCCAGAACGGGATCGACCACCCGCCCCAGAACCAGGAAGTGCCCAGCGCCACGACAAGCGAGACCGTGAGAAAGGGCCACCCCTCCCTGGCGATGATCGGATGGGGGTAGTTTTTCATCTCGGGCCTCGCGCCTCGCGCCTAGTTTCTCGACGTGTCGACGAGCTTGTTCTTCCGGATCCACGGCATCATCGCGCGGAGCCTCTCGCCCACCTTCTCGATGTCGTGCTCGGCGAGCAACCGGCGCCTCGCGTTCAGCGTGGGTGCCCCCGCGCGGTTCTCGAGGATGAAGTCGCGCGCGTACTCGCCCGACTGGATGCGCGCGAGGCACTCCTTCATCGCCTGGCGCGCCTCCGCGCCGATCACCTTGGGGCCGGTCACGTATTCGCCGAACTCGGCGTTGTTGGAGATCGAGTAGTTCATGTTCGCGATGCCGCCCTCGTAGATGAGGTCCACGATGAGCTTGGTCTCGTGCAGGCACTCGAAGTACGCCATCTCCGGGGCGTATCCCGCCTCGACCAGCGTTTCGTATCCCGCCTTGATGAGCTCGACGATTCCCCCGCAGAGCACCGTCTGCTCGCCGAAGAGGTCGGTTTCGGTCTCCTCGCGGAAGTTGGTCTCGATCACGCCGCCGCGCGTTCCGCCGATGGCGGCCGCATAGGAGAGCGCGAGATCCTTGGCCTTGCCCGAGGCATCCTGCTGGACGGCGATCAGGGCCGGAACGCCCCCGCCCTGCACGTAGGTCGAGCGCACCAGGTGGCCGGGGCCCTTGGGCGCGATCATGATCACGTCCAGGTCGGGGCGAGGCTGGATCTGCCGGAAGTGGATGTTGAATCCGTGCGCGAAGGCGAGCGCCGCGCCTTTGCGGATGTTGGGCTCGATGCTCTCCTTCCAGACCGAGGCGTGGTTCTCGTCGGGAAGGAGGACCATCACGAGGTCGGCGCCCTTCACCGCCTCGCCCACCTCCTTCACCGCGATCTTCGCCTTCTTCACCTTGTCCCACGAGGCGCCGTCGCGGCGAAGCCCCACGGTGACCTTCACGCCCGAGTCGGTGAGGTTTTGCGCGTGCGCGTGGCCCTGGGAGCCGTAGCCGATGATCGTGACCTTCTTGCCCTTCACGAGCGAGAGGTCCGCATCCTTGTCGTAATAGACTTTCATGTCGATCCTTGGTTGGGGGCGCGCGGCTCGAGCCTCGCGCCTAGACTTTCAACACCCACTCGCCGCGGCCGATCCCCGACACGCCGGTTCGCACCGTCTCCAGGATGGCCGTCCGGTCGAGGGCATCCAGGAAGGCGTCGAGCTTCTCGGTGGTGCCGGTGAGCTCGATCGTGTACGACTTGTCGGTGACGTCGATCACGCGTCCGCGGAAGATGTCGGCGGTGCGCTTGATCTCCTCGCGGTCCTTCCCGCCGGCGCGCACCTTCACGAGCATCAGCTCGCGCTCGATGTGCTTGCCCTCGGAGAGGTCCACGACCTTCACGACGTCCACGAGCTTGTTCAGCTGCTTGGTGATCTGCTCGACGATCTCGTCGGAGCCCACGGTCACGATCGTCATGCGCGACATGGACAGGTCCTCGGTGGGCGCCACGGTGAGCGTCTCGATGTTGTAGCCGCGCGCCGAGAATAGCCCGGCCACGCGAGAGAGCGCGCCGGCCTCGTTCTCCACGAGGATGGAAAGCAGGTGGCGCATGGCTACAGCTCTTCTGCGAGGATCATTTCCGACATTCCCTTGCCGCCGGGGACCATCGGAAAGACGTTCTCGGTCTGGTCGGTGATGAAATCGAGGAACACGAGCTTGTCCCGCATCGCGAACGCCTCGCGCAGGGCGGGCTCCACGTCGGCCGGCTTCTCGATCTTCATTCCGACGTGGCCGTAGGCCTCGGCGAGCTTCACGAAATCGGGCAGCGCATCCATGTACGACTCGGCGTACCGGTTGCCGTGGAAGAACTCCTGCCACTGCCGCACCATGCCCATGTAGCGGTTGTTCAGGTTCACGATCTTCACCGGCAAGTGGTATTGCTTGCAGGTGGAAAGCTCCTGGATGCACATCTGGATCGACGCCTCGCCCGTGACGCACGCCACGTCCGCGTGCGGGAACGCGAGCTTCACGCCCATGGCGTAGGGAAGCCCGACGCCCATGGTGCCCAGGCCCCCGGAGTTGATCCAGCGGCGCGGCTTGTCGAACCGGTAGAACTGAGCGGCCCACATCTGGTGCTGGCCCACGTCGGAGGTGATGTAGGCATCGCCCTTGGTGACCTCGTAGAGCTTCTCGATCACAGACTGCGGCTTGATGATGGGCGAGGCACGGTCGTACTTGAGGCAATCCCGGGCGCGCCACGCCTCGATCTGCTTCCACCAAGCGGCGAGCGCGGCCTCGTCGGGCTTCTTCGGCGCCGCCTTCACGAGGGCGATGAGGTCGGTCAGCACCTCTTTCACGCCGCCGACGATGGGCACGTCGACCTTCACGCGCTTGGAGATGGAGGAGGGATCCACGTCGATGTGGACGATCTTGCGGCCGGGGTTGCCCTCGGCGAAATGCCGCGGGTTGCCGATCACGCGGTCGTCGAAGCGCGCGCCCACCGCGAGCAGCACGTCGCAGTTCTGCATCGCGTTGTTGGCCTCGAACGTGCCGTGCATGCCGAGCATGCCGACGAAGCGCTTGTCGTTGGCGGGGTACGAGCCCAGGCCCATGAGCGTGTTGGTGACCGGGAAGCCCAGCAGGCGCACGAGCTCGGTCACTTCGGCCGAGGCGTTGCCCAGGATCGCGCCGCCGCCCACGTAGATCATCGGGCGCTTCGCGTCCAGCACGAGCTGCAGCGCCTTCTTGATCTGGCCCGCGTGGCCCTTCATCACGGGGCTATACGAACGCAGGCTGATCGTCTCCGGATAGTGGAACCGCGCGCTGTGGTTGGAGACGTCCTTGGGGATGTCCACGAGCACCGGGCCCGGGCGTCCCGTGGTCGCGATGTGGAACGCCTTCTTCAGCGTGACGGCGAGCTGGTTCACGTCCTTCACGAGGAAGTTGTGCTTTACGCACGGCCGCGTGATGCCCACCGTGTCGCATTCCTGGAACGCGTCCTCGCCGATGGCGGCCGTGGGCACCTGGCCCGTGATCACCACCATGGGGATGGAATCCATGTACGCCGTGGCGATGCCGGTCACGGCATTGGTCACGCCCGGCCCGCTCGTGACGAGCGCCACGCCCGGCTTGCCGGTGGCGCGGGCGTAACCGTCCGCCGCATGCAGCGCGCCCTGCTCGTGGCGCACCAGGATGTGCTTCACCTTCTTCTGGCGGAAGAGCGCGTCGTAGATGAAAAGCACGGCGCCCCCCGGATAGCCGAATACGTACTCGACGCCCTCCTCCTCCAGGCAGCGGATGGCGATCTCGGCGCCCGTCAGGGTCTGGCCGGTCTCGGCTAAGGGTGGGAGCTTGAGTTCCATGGCTAACGCCTTGTAAATCGTGGAATTTTCCGGGTGGACCGATGACATTAGCCGCAGTGCAGCAATTGGTCAAGCTGCAATCCCGGCGAGACTCCATGGGCCAAACGCGGGCCGTGGCGAAACGGTTTGCTAACATCTCGGCCAAACTGGGCGCACAACGAGGAGAACCCCTGGCTACCCGGAAGGAGATGTCCGATTTTCTCGCCTCGGTCGAGCGACGCGCCTTCAAGCAGTGCGTCTTCTCCGTCCACGACGACGAATCGGCGCTCGACATCGTGCAGGACTCGATGATGAAGCTCGCGGAGAAGTATTCGGTCCGCCCCGCGGCGGAGCTGCCGCTCCTCTTCCAGCGCATCCTGCAAAATGGCGTCCGCGACCACTTCCGGCGCCAGAAGGTGCGCTCGACCTGGACGATGGCGCTGGGCGCCCTGGGGCTGGGAGGCGAGGACGACGACGCGGATCCGCTGGAAACCCTCGAGGTCGACCAGCATTCCAACGTCCCGGCCTCGCCCGCCGAGCGCCTCGAGCAGGCCCAGGTCATGGGCGCGATCGAGGAAGCGGTGAAGGCGCTGCCCGAACGTCAACGCGAGGCGTTCATGTTGCGTTACTGGGAGGAACTCGACGTGAGCGAGACCGCCAAGGTCATGGGGTGTTCGCAGGGGAGCGTGAAAACGCACTGTTCCCGGGCGACCCACGCCTTGGCGAAAGTCCTGAGAGCAAAAGGGATAACGCTATGAATGAAAAGGAATTTGGCCAAAAGCTGAAGCCTTGGCTCGAGCGTTCCGCGCAGGCGCTCGGCCAGATAGAGGAAACGCGCCTGAAGGCCGCACGCCTTCGGGCGCTGGACGCCTATCGCGAACCTGTCAGGCTCTTCGGCCTGGTGCCCATGTCGGCGGGCACCGCGCAGACCATCCACTATTCGTTCGTGCAGCGGGCGCTCCTCTTCCTGCCCCTTGCGGCCCTCCTGGCCGCCCTGGCGTTGCAGGCCCTTCCGGACGCGGACCCGGGCGACCTCGATGCCCAGCTCTTGAGCCAGGAGCTGCCCCCCGACGCATACCTCGATCCGGATTTCCGGCAGTGGCTGAACAAGCAGCAACCCTGATCGCGGGCATGGCGCTCGCGCTCGCCCTGCTGGCGGCGCCGGCGGCGCACGCCTACGATCCGAGCACGCCCCGCGTGCCCTGGTCGCAGCTCTCGCCGCAGGAGCAGCGCATCCTCGGGCCGGTAGCGCCGGACTGGAACCGCATGCCCGGCTTCCAGCAGGAGCGCCTGCGCTCCTCCGCACGGCGGTATCCCTCCATGCAGCCGGTCCAGCGGGATCGTTTCGAAAGCCGCGTGCGCGACTGGTCCGCGATGACGCCGGAGCAGCGCCGCGCGGCGCGCGAAACGTTCCAGGGCTTCCACCGCCTTCCCCCGGAGAAGCAGCACGAGCTGCGCGAGCGCTGGCTGCGCGAGCGCAGCGGGGGCCGCGGCCGGCCGCCCGGGCGTTGAGCGCCGCGCCGGCCGTCGCCCGGCGCCTCGCCAGCGCCGTCTACGACCTCCTCATCGTCGTCGCGATCGCGGGGATCGCGACATTTCCCTTCATCGCCGCGTTCGGCGACTCGACCCACGGCTGGCGCCGCTACCTGCTCCAGGCGTGGATCGTGGCCGCGATCGGGGCGTACTTCGTCACCTGCTGGGCGCGCGGCGGGCAGACGCTGCCGATGAAGACGTGGCGTATCCGCGTGGTCCGCTGGGACGGCGGACGGGTCGGCGCCTGGCGTGCGATTCACCGCTATGCGCTGGCGTGGCTCTCGTTCGCCGCCCTGGGCGCGGGGTTCGTATGGGCTATCTTCGATCGGGATCGGCAGTTCCTCCACGATCGCCTCGCGGGGACGGCGATCATCGAAGCCAGAGCCGAAACCTGAGAAGCGTGGCCTGCCTCGCGCCTTATCTCTTTTCCGCCCGGTAGAGCATCGTGGCCGCCACGGCCGCGGCGATGAACGCCGGCGCGCTCGCCGAGAAGAGCGCGGGCCAGTCGTTCAGCAGGCCCACGTGCGAGAAGAGCCGGCCGGCGAAGTGGAACGCGAGCCCGATGAGGATTCCCAGCACGATCTTCGCGCCCACGCCGCCCGCGCGGGCGCTGTGCAGCGCGAACGGAATCGCGAGCACCATCATCACGATCACCCCCACCGGGCCGAAGATCTTCGACCAGAAAGCGATCTCGTAGCGCGTGGCCTTCTGGCGGTTCTCGCGCAGGTGCTCGATGTAGGAGCGCAGGTTGAGCGCCGACATCTGCTCCGGGACGATCTTCAGCACCGAGAGGATGTCCGGCGTGAGCACCGAGTTCCATACCGCGGTGGGCAGGCGCTGCAGCACGGCGCGGCCGCCCTCGAAGCGAGTGAGCTCCACGTTGGTGAGCTGCCAGCGGTTGGTCCCGGCGTAGGTGCCCTTGTCGGCGCGGCTGATGGCGGTGAGCCGGAATGAAGGATCGAAGTCGTAGATCTTGACGTTGAGGAGCTGCGTGTCGGCGGTCACGTCCTGGATGTTCACGAAACTTCGATCGTCCTTCACCCAGAACCCGGAGCGGAACTCACGGGCGACGATCGAGCTCGTGGCCTTGAGCCGCAATCCCTTCGCGGCCTCCTCGGTATACGGCGACACGATTTCCCCGAGCACCAGCGTGAGGAGCGCGACCACGAACGCTGCCGCACCCACGAAGAACGCGAGCTGCCGCAGCGAGAGCCCCGCCGCGCGCATCACGGTGATCTCGGAGCTCTCCGACATCCGCGACAGGGCGAAGAGCGTGCCGATGAGTCCCGACGCCGGCAGCAGGACGTAGGCGTGCGAGGGGAGCGTGAGCGCGACATAGGCGAGCATCGCGTTCAGCTTGTAGGCGCCGCGCCCCAGGTCGTCCAGCTCGCGCACCATGTCGAAGAAGCCGAACAGCGCCACCAGCGCGAGCAGCACGAGCAACGTGGTGAGCAGGATCTCGCGGGCGATGTAGCGAAGCAGCATCTAGCGAAGCAGGTCCTTCAGGGTGCCGACGCGCTCGATGAGGCCCGCGGCGAGCAGCTGGTCGAGGAAGTCGGCCGGCGCGCCCACGCCCGCCGCGCCTTCCTTCAGCTGCTCCTCGGTCTGGGACCCGTCGATGAGGATCAGCATCGTGCGCACGCGGGGATTCAGCTTGTGCCGGCGCTCCTTCACTTCCGAGAGCCCGAGGCCGGTCTTGCGATAGACGTCCGAAGCCGCCATTCGAGGATTCTAAGAGAGAAAAGCCGGTTCCTACAGATTCTGCTTCAGCTGCTCGAGGATCGCCGGGTTCTCCAGCGTGGACACGTCCTGCGTGATGGCCTCGTTCCTGGCGATCGAGCGCAACAGCCGGCGCATGATCTTGCCCGAGCGTGTCTTGGGAAGATTGTCCCCGAAACGGATGTCCTTCGGCTTGGCGATCGCGCCGATCTCCTTTCCGACCCAGTCGCGAAGCTCGCGCGCGAGGCTCTTCGCCTCCTCGCCCGTCGGGCGCGGGCCCTTGGTCACCACGAAGGCCACGACGGCCTCGCCGGTGAGGTCGTCGGGGCGGCCCACCACCGCCGCCTCCGCCACGAGCCTCGTGTTCGCGACGAGCGCACTCTCGATCTCCATCGTGCCCAGGCGGTGGCCCGAGACGTTCAGCACGTCGTCGATGCGGCCCATGATCCGGTAGTAGCCTTCCTCGTCGGTCGAGGCGCCGTCGCCCGCGAGGTAGTACTTGCCCTTGAAGTCTTCCGGGTAGTAGGCCTTCCGGTAGCGTTCCGGATCGCCCCAGATGGTGCGGATCATCGAGGGCCACGGCCGCTTGATGACGAGGATGCCGCCCTTGCCGCGGCCCACCGGGTGGCCGGTCTCATCCACGATGTCCACCACGATGCCGGGAAGGGGCCACGTGCACGAGCCGGGCTTGAGCGGCGTGACACCCGGCAGCGGCGTGATCATGTGGCCGCCCGTCTCGGTCTGCCACCACGTGTCCATGACCGGGCAGCGGCTGCCGCCGACGGTCTCGTAGTACCACATCCATGCCTCGGGGTTGATGGGCTCGCCCACCGAGCCCAGGATGCGCAGCGACTTGAGGTCGTACTTCTTCGGCAGGTCGCCGCCCGCCTTGATGAGCGAACGGATCGCCGTGGGCGCCGTGTAGAACACGGTCACCTTGTGATCCTGGATCATTTTCCAGAAACGGCCCGCGTCGGGATAGACCGGCACGCCCTCGAAGATGACCTGCGTGGTGCCCACCGCGAGCGGGCCGTACGCGATGTACGTGTGGCCCGTGACCCAACCCACGTCGGCGGTGCACCAGAAGATGTCGGAGGCCTTGCTGTCGAACACCCACTTCATCGTGAGGATCGCGTGCAGCAGGTAGCCGCCCGTGGAGTGCTGCACGCCCTTGGGCTTCCCGGTCGAGCCGGAGGTGTAGAGGATGAAGAGCGGGTGCTCGGCGTTGACCGGCGTGGGTTCGCAGTCCATGGGTTGGCCGTGCACGACGTCGTGCCACCATTTGTCGCGTCCCGCATCCATCGCGACCTTCGAGCCGGTGCGCTTGTAGACGATCACGGTGCGAAGCTGCTCGCAGCCGCCCATGGCGATCGCCTCGTCGCACGCGGGCTTCAACGCGATTTCCTTGCCCCCGCGCATCTGCCCGTCGGCCGTGATGAGCGCGACCGCGCCCGCGTCCACGATGCGCTCCTGCACGCTCTTCGCCGAAAAGCCGCCGAATACGACGGAGTGCGTCGCGCCGATGCGCGCGCACGCCTGCATCGCAACCACGGCCTCCACCGACATCGGCATGTAGATGAGGACGCGATCGCCCTTCGCGACGGCCTGCGCCTTGAGCGCGTTCGCGAACTGGCAGACCTTGTGATAGAGCTCCTGGTAGGTGACCTTCGTCACCGCGCCGTCGTCCGCCTCGAAGAGGATCGCGACCTTGCCCGGCTGCGTCCCCAGGTGCCGGTCCAGGCAGTTGTACGAGGCGTTAAGCTCTCCGTCGTGGAACCACTTGAAGAATGGCGCCTCGGACTCGTCGAGGATTTTCGTGAAGGGCTTGGTCCAGATGAGCTCGTTTCGCGCGTGCTTCGCCCAGAAGCCCTCGAAGTCGCGCTCGGCTTCGTCCACCATCGCCTTGTAGGCGGCGAGGCCGGCGATGTTGGCGGTCCTCTGGAGCTCCGCGGACGGCGGGAAGACGCGGGTTTCCTGAAGGACCGATTCGATCGTGGACATGGCTCGTATCTCCTCTCGTTTGCGAAAGTTATAGCACAGGTGCTACGGTGCCCCGGATGAACGCCGTTCCCCAATCGCCCGCCAGCGGCGCGCCTTCCGAGCGCGGCGCCGTGGACATCCTCGGGGACTACTGGCCCGGGATCCAGATCTACTACCCGCCGGTCAAGTACGCCCCGTCGCTCGGCATCTACGAGGACCTCGAGCAGGCCGCGCAGCGCTTGCGCAAGCACGGCTGGAATACCACCGCGCACACGCTCCTCTTCGACCTCGAGGACGGTTGCCGGCAGAAGGAGATGAGCCGCGAGCTGCTGCGCCGGGAGCTGCCGCGCATGCCGCGTCGCAAGGAAGTGCAGGTCGCGGTTCGCATCAACCCGTTCCGCACCGAGGAGTACGAGCTCGACCTCGGGCTCGTGCGCGACCTGGCCGACCATTTCGACGTGGTGATGCTCGCCAAGGCGGGCGAGGCCTACGGCTCGCCCGAGATCCGCGATCTCTCCGCCGTCCTGGTGGGGCTGAACCACCGGATCACCATCCAGCCCATCATCGAGCACCCGAAGTCGCTCAAGATCGCGCCGGAGCTCATGCAGTACCCGACGGTGAAGCACGTGGTGTTCGGCATCCACGACTTCTCGAAGGCCATGGGCATCCACATCACGCCGCGAAACTGGATGGAGGAGCTCAAGTTCTACCTGCACGACATCCTCTTCGAGGCGCGCATCGCCGGCAAGGGCGTGATCGGCGCTGTGGAGACGCTGATCGGCGAGGCCGCGATGCCCGAGCAATTCGTCGAGCCCCACGATGTGCGCCGCTGGCTCGACCTGCACGGCGACGAGGAATCGCGCGTGGTGTACCGGCACGCGCTGCAGGAAGCGTCCATGGGCCTTTCCGGGAAGCAGGTGATCCACCCTTCGCACATCCACCCGTGCAAGGTCGCCTTCACGCCCTCGCCATCGGAGCTCGCGACGCGCATGGCGATCCTGCGCGCCGCCATCGAGGCCGACGCGCTGATGGGAGGAGCCATCAAGTTCGACGGCGAGATGCTCGATCCGCCGATGTTCGGCAAGGCCCTGCAAACACTCCTCCGCGCGCACGCGCTGCACGCGCTTTCGCCCGAGGACACGCGGTTCGCCATCGAGGTGCTGCGCAGGCTTCCGGAACAAGTGGTTCGCGAGAACTGGCCCTACGGTGTGATCCTGTAAAATTTGGGGCATGACCCCCATCCGCCAGGAAGACTTCATCCAGTCGGTCGCGGACGCATTCCAGTTCATCAGCTACTACCATCCGGCCGACTTCATCCGCGAAATGTGGACGGCCTACCAGCGCGAGGAATCGCCCGCGGCGAAGGACGCCATGGCGCAGATCCTCGTCAACTCGCGCATGGCGGCCGAAGGCCATCGCCCCATCTGCCAGGACACCGGCATCGCCCTCGCCTTCATCCGCGTGGGCATGGACGTGCGCTGGGACACGAAGATGTCGCTCTGCGACCTCGTGAACGAGGGCGTGCGCCGCGCCTATACCGACAGCGATAACCCGTTGCGCGGCTCGATCCTCGCGGACCCGGACGGCAAGCGCCGCAACACCGGCGACAACACGCCCGCCGTCACGCACGTGGAGCTCGTGCCCGGCGACAAGGTCGAGGTGATCGTCGCGGCCAAGGGCGGCGGGTCCGAGAACAAGAGCAAGTTCGCGATGCTGCTGCCGTCGGACTCGATCGTCGATTGGGTGCTCTCGGTGGTGCCCACCATGGGCGCGGACTGGTGCCCGCCGGGCATGCTCTCGCTCGGCATCGGCGGCTCGCCCGAGAAGGCGATGCTGATGGCCAAGTGGGCGATGATGGAGCCGCTCGACATCCACAGCCTCAAGGCGCGCGGGCCCTCGAATCGTGCCGAGGAGCTGCGCCTCGAGCTCTACGAGAAGGTGAACGCGCTCGGCATCGGCGCGCAGGGACTGGGGGGGCTCACCACCGTGCTCGACGTGAAGGTCGTGGATCACGCCACGCACGCGGTCTCGAAGCCGGTGGCGCTCCTGCCCAATTGCGCGGCCTCGCGCCACGCGCACTTCGTGCTGGACGGCAGCGGTCCCGCGCGGCTGGATCCGCCATCGCTCGAGGACTGGCCGAACCTCACCCTCGACTTCGCGAAGAGCCGCCGCGTGAACCTCGACACGGTGACCAAGGCCGAGATGGCCTCGTGGAAGTCCGGGGAGACGTTGCTCCTGTCGGGCAAGCTCCTCACGGGCCGCGACGCCGCGCACAAGCGCATGGTGGACATGCTGGAGCGCGGCGAGAAGCTGCCGGTGGACCTCGCGGGCCGGTTCATCTACTACGTGGGGCCCGTAAATCCGGTGCGTGACGAGGTGGTCGGCCCCGCCGGCCCCACCACGAGCTCGCGCATGGACAAGTTCGTCGAGCCGCTCCTCGCGAAGGCCGGCCTCATCGGCATGGTGGGCAAGAGCGAGCGCGGCCCCGTGGCGATCGAGTCGATCCGCAAGCACGGCGCGGTCTACTGCATCGCGGTGGGGGGCGCGGCCTACCTCGTGTCGAAGGCGATCCGCGGCTCCCGCGTGCTCGCCTTCGAGGACCTCGGGATGGAGGCGATCCGCGAGTTCGACGTGAAGGACATGCCGGTCACTGTCGCGGTGGACGCGGCCGGGACCGCCGTGCACAAGACGGGCCCCGCCCAGTGGCGCGCGCGCATCGGCAAGATCCCGGTCGCCATCGCATAGAAGGAACCTCCGCTCGATGACGCGGACCTCGCTCCCGATGAGCGGGTCGTCGGACGCGCTTTGGCTCGCCCGCGAAGCCCTTTCCCGCAAGCCTCTCGTGGTCCTCACCGCGAGCGCGCAGGACGCCGAGCGCCTGCGCGAAGAGATCGCGTGGTTCGCGCCCGCGCTTTCGGTGCATCGCCTGCCCGACTGGGAAATCCTTCCCTACGACCTCTTCTCCCCGCACCCGGACCTGGTGAGCGAACGGCTCGCGACGCTTTGGCAATTCGACCAGGGACGATTCGACGTGGGCATCGTTCCGGTCACCACCGCGTTGCAGCGCCTGGCGCCGCGCTCCTACCTCGCGGGCCGCACGTTCGACCTCGCCGCGAAAACGCGGCTGGACCTGGAAAAGCTGCGCGCGCAGATGGTCCTCGCGGGCTACTCGCACGTACAGCAGGTGATGAGCCCGGGCGAATTCTGCGTGCGCGGCGGCCTGGTGGATCTCTTTCCGACGGGAAGCAGCGTGCCGTATCGCCTCGACCTCATCGGCGACGAGATCGAGACGATCCGCACCTTCGACGTGGACACGCAGCGCTCGATCTATCCCGTCTCCGAGGTGCGCATGCTTCCGGCTCGCGAGTTCCCGCTGGACGAGGAGGGCCGTGCCCACTTCCGCGAGTGCTTTCGCGAGCGCTTCGAGGGCGATCCCACGCGAAGCCGCGTCTACAAGGACGTCTCGAACGGCATAGCGCCCGCCGGCGTCGAGGCCTACCTGCCGCTCTTCTTCGAGAAGACCGCGACCCTCTTCGACTATCTGCCGGGCAACGCGACGCTGGTCGTGCATGGGCCCGTCTCCGAAGCGGCGCAGTCCTTCTGGAAGGACCTCAAGTCGCGCTACGACCTGTTGAGGGGCGATCGCGACAGGCCGCTCCTGGAACCGCGCGAGCTCTACCTTCCCGTCGAGGAGTTCTTCGTCGCGGTGGCGGAGCACGAGCGTATCGACGTATCGCACGAGCCGCCCGACGTGCCGGCGGTGGAGGTGGACAGGCGCTCCGTCGAGCCGCTCGCCGCGCTGAAATCCTTCACCGCCGCCTTCAAGGGCCGCGTGCTTGTCGTGGCCGAGAGCCTCGGACGGCGCGAGACGCTCTCCTCTTTCTTCGCCGAGCACGATTTCCATCCGGCGCTGGTGGACGACTGGCCGCGCTTCCTCGATTCCACGCATCCGCTGGCGCTCGCCGCCGGGCCGGTCGCCGCGGGATTCCTGGCGGCCGACGATCGCATCGCGGTCATCACCGAGGCGGAGCTCTACCCGGGCCAGGTTCGCCAGTCGCGCCGCCGCGACGCCCGCGCGCGAAGCAGTGCCGAGGGGATGGTGCGCGACCTGGCCGAGGTGAAGCCGGGCGATCCGGTGGTGCATAGCCAGCACGGCATCGGCCGCTACCTGGGGCTGGTCACCCTCGACCTCGGCGAAGGCACGATGGAATTCCTGCACCTCGAGTACGAAGGCGGCGACAAGCTCTACGTCCCGGTGTCGCAGCTGCACGTGATCAGCCGCTACACGGGTGCCACGCCCGAGGCCGCGCCGCTGCATCGCCTGGGCAGCGGGCAATGGGAGAAGGCCAAGCGCAAGGCCGCCGCACAGGTGCGCGACACCGCGGCCGAGCTGCTCGACCTCTACGCCAAGCGCCTGGCGCGCCAGGGGCATTCGTTCGCCCTCAAGGTCCAGGACTACGAGGCATTCGCCGCGACCTTCCCCTTCGAGGAGACTCCCGACCAGAGCGGCGCGATCCATTCGGTGATCGAGGACATGGCCGCGGGACGTCCCATGGACCGGCTGGTCTGCGGCGACGTGGGCTTCGGCAAGACCGAGGTCGCGATGCGCGCCGCCTTCGTCGCGGTCGCGGGCGGCACGCAGGTCGCGATCCTGGTGCCGACCACGCTTCTCGCCGAGCAGCATTTCCAGAACTTCACCGACCGCTTCTCCGCGTTCCCCGTGAAGATCGTCGAGCTCTCGCGCTTCAGGAGCCCGAAGGAGGTCGCCAAGTCGCTGGAGGGCCTCGCCGCGGGCTCGGTCGACATCGTGATCGGCACGCACAAGCTGATCCAGAAGGACGTGAAGTTCAAGAACCTGGGCCTCGTCATCATCGACGAGGAGCACCGCTTCGGCGTGCGCCAGAAGGAGGAGCTGAAGAAGCTGCGCACCTCCGTCGACGTGCTCACGCTCACGGCGACCCCCATCCCGCGAACGCTCGCCATGTCGCTCGAGGGCCTGCGCGATTTTTCCGTGATCGCCACCGCGCCGCAGCGGCGCCTCGCGATCAAGACCTTCGTGAACCGCTACGCCAAGGGCATCGTGCGGGAGGCGGTGCTGCGCGAGCTGAAGCGCGGCGGCCAGGCCTACTACCTCTACAACGAGGTGGACACCATCGAGAACCGGCGCGAGGAGCTGGAGGCGCTGCTGCCGGAGGCCAGGATCGCGGTGGCGCACGGCCAGATGCCGGAGCGGGAGCTGGAGCGCGTGATGCGCGACTTCTACCACCAGCGCTCCAACGTGCTCCTCTGCTCGACCATCATCGAGACGGGGATCGACGTGCCGAGCGCCAACACGATCATCATCCATCGCGCCGACCGCTTCGGCCTGGCGCAGCTGCACCAGCTGCGCGGGCGCGTGGGCCGCTCGCACCACCAGGCCTACGCCTACCTGCTCACCCCGGGCGACGAAGCGCTCTCGGCCGCGGCG
Organism: Usitatibacter sp.; assembly: GCA_036271595.1. GTDB lineage: Bacteria > Pseudomonadota > Gammaproteobacteria > Burkholderiales > Usitatibacteraceae > Usitatibacter. The sequence continues at coordinate 9,634 of DATBAI010000001.1, read as the reverse complement.
AAGAAACGCCTGGAAGCGATCCAGATGATGGAAGACCTGGGCGCCGGCTTCTACCTCGCGATGCACGACCTCGAGATCCGCGGCGCGGGCGAGGTGCTGGGCGATTCGCAGTCGGGCGGCATCCACGACGTGGGGTTCGCGCTCTACAACGAAATGCTCGACCACGCCGTGAAGTCGCTCAAGCGCGGCAAGGAGCCGGACCTCACGGGCCCGCTCAACGTCGCGACCGAGGTGAACCTGCACGCGCCCGCGCTCCTGCCCGAGACCTACTGCGGCGACGTGCACGAGCGGCTCGTGATCTACAAGCGGCTCGCCAACTGCAACACCGACGACGAGCTCGAACGCCTCACCGAGGAGCTGGTGGATCGCTTCGGGCCGCTTCCCGAGGCAGCGCGCGTGCTTCTCGAATGCCACAAGCTGCGCATCCAGGGCGCACCGCTCGGCGTGCAGAAGATCGACGCTTCCGCGGGCGGCATCGTCGTGCAGTTCGTGCCCCAGCCGCCGGTGGACCCCGCGAAGGTGCTGAAGCTCGTGCAATCATCGCGGATCTACCGCTTGCCCGGCCCCGACCGCGTGAGGATCGAGATGAAGCACGAGGACCTGAAGCAGCGCGCGAACGAAGTCCGGCAGTTCCTGCGCAAGCTCGCTTGATGAACCTGGTCGTTCAAGGCGGCGAGATCGAGACCGCGGACCTGAAGGAGCTGCACCGCGTCGCGCGGGGCTCGGGGATCGAGCGCGTCTCGGATGATGCGTTTCGCATCGCGAAGGCCGATCCTTCCACGCGAGCGGAAGTGGCCGCCCATTGCGCGCGGGCGAAGCTCGACTGGGGCTTCGTCGAGGAAGGCCGCAAGCTCGCGGACTTCGCGCTCCTCGCGATGGACATGGACTCCACCCTCATCTCGATCGAGTGCATCGACGAGATCGCCGGCTTCGCCGGGCGCAAGGCCGAGGTGGCCGCGGTGACCGCATCGGCGATGCGCGGCGAAATCGACTGGCCCGAGAGCCTGCGCCGCAGGGTGAAGACGTTGGCAGGGCTGGATGCCTCCGCGCTCGAGGCCGTCTATGCGCAGCGCCTGCGCTTCAATCGCGGCGCGGAGAAGCTCGTAGCCGAAGCGAGGCGTAACGGCGTGAAGACGCTCCTCGTCTCCGGCGGCTTCACGTACTTCACCGACCGCGTTCGCGACCGCCTGGGTTTCGACTACGCGTACTCGAACGTCCTCGACGTCGAGGGCGGCAAGCTCGCGGGAACGGTGAGCGGGCCCCTGGTCGACGCGGGCGGCAAGGCGGGCCACGTGAGGCGCCTCAAGGCGGAGCTCGGCATCGGGCGGGAGAAGGTGCTCGCGATCGGCGACGGGGCGAACGACCTGCCGATGCTCGCGGAAGCGGGGACGAGCGTCGCCTATCATGCGAAGCCCGTGGTCCGCGCGAAGGCGGATTACGCCCTCGACTACGTGGGGCTGGAGGGCGTCCTGGCGATATTCCCCTCGACTTCCGGGAGCCCGGGGTCGTCCACGTTGGGCTCCGGCGAGGGAAAATAGACGTAGCCCGCCTGCGGCACGCGGGATTTCAGGCGCTCCGCCGCGGTCTCAAGGTCCTGGGGCTTGTCCCACCACGTCGCGCGGTTCTTCTTCTGCTGCTCGACCACCTGCGGGTTCTTCGCGAGGAAGTCGCGCATGAAGCGCGTGTGCTCGGATTCGTATCCCATGGAGCGCAAAGTCTAGCACTTATAATCATCGCCAAATGAAGCTCGGATACCCGAGATCGTTCCTCTCGTTCCTCGTGATCGGCTTCTCGATCGTGGCCGCGCCGTTGCTGTTCGCGCTCGCCTCCAACGCCCTCGCCTTCGGCCAGCTCGCGAGCCTCGCGGAGCAGGCGGTCCACTCGGCGGTGAGGGTGACGCAGGCGAGCCGCTCGCTGCTGGCCGAGATCACGTCGCTCGAGCGCTCATCGCGCCAGTACGCGGTCGCCGGGGAGGCCACGTTCCTGGAGGCCTATCGGCAGCACCGCGTGAACTTCGTCGAGCTCACGCGCGAGCTCGACGCCATGTCGCTTTCCGACGCGCAGCGCCCGGAAGTGGCCGCCATCGAGCGCGACGAGTCGAGGGTGAACGACATCATCAACCACATGGGCCCCACGCCCGAGCTGTCGCGCCGCCTTCCGCAGGAGTTCGCGATCCTCTCGCAGCGAGGCCAGTCGCTGGTGAGGCTCGGCGACCAGGTGATCGAGGCGGGCATCGAGCAGCTGCAGGCGCAGGCGGTCCAGGCGCGCAACAGCGTCTTCTGGCTGATGATCGCCCTCGTCCCCACCGCCATCGTGCTGATCGCGTCCTTCACCTTCCTCCTCTCCCGCCCCATCAGCCAGGTGAGCGAGAGCATCAGGAGCCTGGGCGAGGGGCAATTCGGAAAGCCGATCCAGGTCCAGGGGCCGGGCGACATGGTGCGCCTGGGAGAGCAGCTCGACTGGCTGCGCGAGCGCCTGGTGACCCTCGAGGCGCAGAAGACGCGCTTCCTCCAGCACATGTCGCACGAGCTGAAGACGCCGCTCACGGCGCTGCGCGAGGGCTCCGACCTCCTCTATTCGGGCGTGGTGGGCAACCTCAACGCCGAGCAGCGCGAGATCGCGCGCATCCTCCAGGAGAACTCCATCGAGCTGAGGAAGCTGATCGAGGGCTTGCTCAACTACAGCGCCGTGCACGCGCAGGCCTCCTACCTCGACGCGAGGATCGTCCAGCTGCGCGAGGTGGTGCGCCGGGTCGTGAACGACCGCAAGCTCGCCATCGTCGCGAAGGGGATCCGCATCGAGCTGAACTGCGAGCACGTGACGGCCTACTGCGACGAGGAGAAGATCCGCATCGTGCTGGACAACCTGCTGTCCAACGCCATCAAGTACTCGCCCGACCGCGCCCTCATCTCCATCAAGCTCTACAAGGACCTGGTCGACGCGGTCTTCGAGGTTCTCGACGAGGGCCCCGGCATCCCGCCCACGGAGCGCGAGAAGATCTTCGAGGCGTTCTACCGCGGCGCGGACGCGCCGATCGCCGCGATCAAGGGCAGCGGGCTGGGCCTTTCGATCGTGAAGGAGTACATCGAGCTGCACAAGGGCCGCATCGAGGTCCTCGACGGGCCCGGCGCCCATTTCCGCATCCGCTTCCCTCGCAAGAAAACGGATACGGAAGAGGAGGCGGCGTGACGCGGCGTTTCGCGTTGCTGGCGCCCCTCGTTCTCGCCGCCTGCGCGAGCACGAAAGCGCCCGCCCCGGCGCAGCTCGCATCCGCGCCCGTACCGGCCGCCGCGGCGACGCGCTCGAGCGCGGACGAGCTTCTCGCCTACACGGCCCAGGTTCGCGCGATGGCCGAGCCCGCGCTCACCGCCGAGGCCGCGAAGCGCAAGCGCGAATCTGGGGACCTCGCACGGGTGAAGGCCGCGGTGGCCCTCTCCTTTTCGAGCCAGTCCGACGAAACCGAAATCCTCGCCCTGGTGGAGCCGGTTGAAAAGCGCGCCGGCGACCGCGACGTGAAGGCGATGGCAGGATTCTTGCAAGCAATGGCACTCGAGCGCCGCCGCGTGAAGGAGAGCACCGCGGCGAGGCTTCGCGACGAGCAGAAGGCGCTCGACGCGCAGCGCCAGCGCGCGGATGCGCTCCAGCAGAAGCTGGAAGCGCTATCCGAGCTGGAAAAGAGCCTCTCCGATCGCCCCGCGGAACACTGATGCCCAAGATAGGAAAAGCCTCCCTCCTCCTCGTCGACGACGATCCCGACCTGTTGCGCCTCCTCGCGATCCGCCTGAAGGCCAACAGCTACGACGTGCACGCCGTGGACAGCGGCCCGCGCGCGCTCGCCGCGATCGGCGCCTCCCGCCCCGACCTCGTCCTCACCGACCTGCGAATGGGCGGAATGGACGGCATGGCGCTCTTCCAGGAGATCCAGGCGAGCTATCCGGGGCTGCCCGTGATCATCCTCACCGCCCATGGCACGATTCCCGATGCCGTGGCGGCGACCAAGCGCGGCGTTTTCGGCTATCTCACCAAGCCCTACGACGCGGACGAGCTGCTGCACCAGATCCAGCGCGCGCTCACCTTGCACGGCGGCTCCGTCGCGCAGCAGGCGGGCGTGGGCCAGCTCTGGCGCGAGGACATCGTGACGCGCTCCAGCGCCGTGGAGGACCTTCTCGCCAAGGCGCAGCGCGTGGCCGCGGGCGACGCGAGCATCCTGATCCAGGGCGAGAGCGGCAGCGGCAAGGAGCTTCTCGCGCGCGCGATCCACCGCGCGAGCCCGCGCGCCAACCAGCCCTTCGTCGCCATCAACTGCGGCGCGATTCCCGAGACATTGCTGGAGAGCGAGCTCTTCGGGCACATGAAGGGCTCGTTCACCGGCGCCATCGCAGACCAGCGCGGCCTCTTCGTGGCCGCCGACAAGGGCACCCTCTTCCTCGACGAGATCGGCGACATGCCGCTGCCGCTGCAGGTGAAGCTGCTGCGCGTGATCGAGACGCGCGAGGTGCGGCCCATCGGCGCGACCCGCTCGATTGCCTTCGACGTCCGCATCATCTCGGCCACGCACCGCGATCTCGCGCGCGAGAAGGAGCTGGCCACGTTCCGCGAGGACCTCTACTACCGCCTCAACGTGGTGACCCTCAAGGTGCCGTCGCTCGACGAGCGCCCCGAGGACATCCCGCTCCTCGCCGAGCATTTCCTGACGCGCCTGGCTCCCCGCTACGGCCGCGAAAAGGCCGCATTCGCGCCTGAAGCGCTCGAGCGCCTGGTGAAAGCGAAGTGGCCGGGCAACGTGCGCCAGCTCTTCAACGTGGTCGAGCAATCGATCGCGCTCTGTCCCACCGACATCATCCCGTCCGCATTCGTGGAACAGGCGATCCAGGTCGAGATGCACGAGATGACGTCCTTCGAGGATGCGAGGAAGCGCTTCGAGCGCGACTACCTCACCCGCATCCTCAAGCTCACCAAGGGCAGCGTCACGCAGGCGGCCAAGCTCGCGCGCCGCAATCGCACCGAGTTCTACAAGCTGCTGCAACGCCACGGCATCGAGGCCGCGATCTTCAAGGCCGAACCGAAGAGCGAGGCGAAGTAGCTGTAGAGCGTCAGCTACGGCTCGTGGCTGTCGCTCTACAACGACAGCTATTTCGTTCGTGTTTTCAGGGTGTTAGCCGAGAGACTTGAAGTGGCTGTCGCCGGAACGCGACGCCAGCCCGTACGGGCGCCTTTCAGTACTTGAAGTTTATTTATCAACTCCTTGAATCGTAAATACTTTCAGGAATTGGCACCGTCCTTGCTGGATAAACCATGAGCGCCTGTTGCTGGGCGCCGCTCTCACGAGCGCTGTCGTGATCGGCCCATCCCTCCGGCCGCGATAGTCACCCTCCTGTATTCAAGAGTGCGCCTTGTGGGGCGGGTCAAAAACCCGCCCCGTTTTTTTTTCCGCGGCGCGCTGCGGTTCTTTCTAGAACCGGTAGCGCCCGTTCACCGCTACAAGCCACGATCGCGTCGGTGCCGGCTCGAAGAAGCGCCGGTTCGCCTCGTTCACGATGACCGAGCCGGCGTAGCGGCGATCCGTCGCATTGTCCAGGCGAAGCAGCGGCTCGATCTCCAGGGCTCCCCATCGGTGCTTCCAACCGGCGCGCAGGTTCATCACGGTCGCGGCCGGCGCGGAATCGGAATTCGCATCGTCCACGTAGAGACGGCCTACGTGCACGACCTCTACGGCCGCGTTGAACCCTGCCCACGCCCAGCGGGGCGCATAGGCAAGCTCGCCGAATGCCTGGCGCTCCGGCGTGCCGGGAAGGCGGTTGCCGCTCGCGACCGGGACCGCCGCCGTCCCGCTCCCGCTGGTGAAGGACTGGTCGAAGCGCGCGCGCATCGCCGTCACCGAAAGTTGAGCGTGCCACTCCTGGCTGATTCGCGCCGCATAAGCCGCCTCGATGCCGCGGCGCAACGTCGGGCCCGCGTTGCGAAACGTCGATCGGCCGCCGACGTTGGTGTCCACGATGAGCTCGTCGTCGGTGCGCACCTGGTAGGCGGCGACATCGAGGGACTGCCCTTCCCCGCGCCACTTGGCGCCCAGCTCGAGGTGCTTGCCGTGCGCCGCCTTGAGGTCGGTGTTGAGCCCCGAGGCATTGTTGCGGTAGGCGAGCTCGGTGAAGGTCGGCGTCTCGAAGCCGCGCCCCGCGTTGGCGTACACGTTGAGCGCGGGGTCCACGTGCCAGGTCAGTCCCGCCACGGGGTTCGTGCCGCCGTAGCGGATCGAGCCGCTGTCGTCGGGGTTGCCCGGCGCGATGAAGTGGTCGTGCGTCTCGAAATAGACGTGGCTCGAGCGCACGCCGGCGATCGCGCTCCAGGCCTCGCCCACGTCGAGCGTTCCCATGATGAGGCCGTCGGCGTTGTGGACGTAGTCGTCCTCGTTGCGCTTCAGGTCGCCGCGATCGCCATTCAGGTTGAGGTAGCCCTGGCGGTCGTCGTGCATGCGGTCGTAGTCGAAGCCCGCCGTGAAGCGAGCGACCGCGGCGCCCGTGAGCGCCACGCGCCGCGAGAGCTGGAGGCTCGCGCCGCTGTAGTCGCGCGCGAAGGCGACGATGCCGCCCGCGGAGGTCGCCGCCTGCTGCGCCGCGAGCGGGATGCCGAGCGCGTTGTCCACCTTGCGCTCACCGTAGTAGAGGCGCGCGGCGAGCGACGTGTCCGGGTCGAACCAGTGCTCCGCCACGGCGCCCACCTGCGACTGGCGCAGGTTCTTGTGCGTGTCCTCCTGGATCGCGATGGGCTGGGTCTGGCGCGGGTTGGCGTCCCACTGCGCGTGCGTGAGGCCAAGGGCGTCGAGCCCTTCGGGCTGGTCCAGGACATTCACCACGACGCTCAGGCGCGTCGAATCGGTCGGCCGCCACGTCCACTTGGCGTTGCCGAGGTTGCGCGTGGCCGAGCTATGGTCGCGATAGCCGTCGATGTCGAAGTGCGAGCCATCGACCACGAAGGATTGGGTGCCGGAGGTCGCGGCGTACTTGAGGTCCTCGCGGCGCAGTCCCCACGAGCCTGCCGCCACGCTCGCCGAAAACGTCGGTTGCGGGGCGCCCTCCTGCGTGAAGACCTGCACGACGCCGCCCGCGGCGTTGCCATAGAGGAGCGCGAGCGGGCCGCGCAGCACCTCGATCCTCGCGGCCGAGCTGAGCGCGATCGAGGAGGCCTGCCCCTGGCCGTCCGGCGTCGTGGCCGGGATGCCGTCCACGATGAGGCGCACCCCGCGGATGCCGAACGTGGAGCGAGAGCCGAAGCCGCGGATCGAAAGCTGAAGGTCCTGCGCATAGTTCTGGCGGTTCAGCACCGCGATGCCAGGAATGCGCGAGAGCGATTCCGACAGGTTCACCTGCGGGCCCGCAACGGAGATCGTATCCGAATCCACGGCGCCTATCGAGGCGGGCGCGTCGAACGCCCGCGTCTCGCTGCGGGTTGCCGAGACCACGACCGTTTCGACCGGGGCCTTGGTGGGCTCTTGCCCACGCGCCGGAAAAGCGAGCAACGCGGCGAGCATGGCGCAATAAAGAGTCTTCACGGCGGGGCTTCCAGGAGTTCGGACCCGAAGCGTATCAACTTTGCCGCCGATCGTTGCGGCGGGTTGCGGTTTACGTGACAAGGGGTCTAGGATCACTGGGCGCTGCGTTGCTTCACGCCCGGGGCCAACCCCGGAGGCGGGCGACGCGGAACAAAAGAGAAACCAACGCACCCAGCCCCCAAAGGAGCGAGAACATGAAGCCACGCAATACGATCGCCATTCGCGCCAGCCTTTCCCTCGCCGTCTGCATCGCGCTGTCGTCGTCGGCCGTCACGGCATTCGCGAAGGACGACGATGCCGCCCTCGAGAAGCTGGGCGCCTTCAAGCGGACCGATGCGGCCGCGATGAAGCGGGTGCCCCAGGACCCGAAGTACGCCGAGAACCTGCGCAAGGTGCTCCAGCAGATCCGGCTGCCCGAGGGATTCAGGATCGACCTCTTCGCCATCGTGCCCGACGCGCGCGGCATGGCGGTGAGCCGCAACACGGCCACCGTCTGGGTCGGAACGCTGAAGAGCACCGTCTATTCGGTGAACGACCGCGACTCCGACGGAGTGGCCGATACGGTCGATGAGTTCAGCCCGAGCATCAAGTTCGACCTGCCCGCCGGCGCCTGCTACTCGCCCGACGGGTTCCTCTTCATCGCCGAGCGCAATCGCGTGATGATGTTCCCGGCCGCCGAATACTTCCAACAGGGCTCGGACACCGTCGCGGTTCCCATCGTGAAGCAGGGCGACCTCATCCCGCCCGACGAGGAGTCGTACAACCATACGGCTCGCGCCTGCGCGATCGGCCCCGACAACAGGATCTACGTGATCCTCGGGCAACCCTTCAACGTGACGCCGGCGGAAAAGGTCGACCTCTACCGCAAGCTGGGGATCGGCGGCATCGTGAGCTTCACGCGCGAGGGGAAGGACCGCAGGGTCGTCGCGACCGGGATCCGCAACTCGTCCGGGCTCGCGTTCAACCCGAAGGACAAGAGCCTCTGGTTCACCGACAACCAGGTCGACGGAATGGGAGACGAGATTCCCCCGGGCGAGCTCGACCGGATCCCGGCGGGTGCGAACGGCTCTCCCGTCGCCGGCGGCTGGTATGGCTTCCCGTACTACGGCGGCGGCAGCACGCGCACCGACGAGTACAAGGACCACCAGATTCCCAAGGAGCTCGCCGACCACTACGTGAAGCCGCAGGTGGAGATGGTGGCGCACGCCGCCGACCTCGGCATGATGTTCTACACGGGCAAGATGTTCCCCGCCAAGTACCACAACGCGATCTTCAGCGCGCAGCACGGCTCGTGGAACGCGGTGAAGCCGAGGGGCGCCCGGGTCATGGTCACCTACCTGGACGACAAGGGCAACGCCGTGAAGACCGAGCCCTTCGCCGAGGGCTGGATGAACGATGAAGGCTACTACTCGGGCCGGCCCGTCGACGTGAAGCAATTCATCGACGGATCGATCCTCGTCTCGGACGACAAATCGGGCGCGGTCTACCGCATCTCATACCAGGGCAAGTAGCGTCTTTAGCGTCATGCGGGCTGGGCCATGCGCCCGGCCCGCGCTCTTGGAGAAACGCGGATGCACAAGTCGAAGGCGCATCGGATCGCGCTCACCCTGCTCCTGGCCATGGCGGCCTCGCGCGTCGGGGCGGCCGCCCCCGACAAGGCGAGAACCCTTTGCCAGAACTGCCACGGCGACAATGGCGTGGCGGTGGTGCCGGGCGCCGCGAACCTGAGCGGCCAGCAGAAGGAGTACCTGACGAGGCAACTGCGCGCATTCCGCTCGGGCAGCCGGCAGGATCCGCAGATGAACACCGTCGCGAAGATGCTCACGGATGCCGACATCGAGGCGCTCGCCGAGTGGTACTCGGCGGTCAAGGTCGTCGTCGAGGCGCCGAAGTGAGGCCTACTCCGACTTGATTCCAGCTTCCCTGAAGAGACGCGCGTAGCGGGCGAGCTGCTCGCGGGTGGCCACCCCGAGCTCCTCCGGGGACGAGCCTCGTACCGTAAGCCCCTGGTCGCGGAATTTTTGGCGCACTCCGGGATCGGCGAGCGCCTTCACGATCTCGGCGTTCAGGCGCGCGACGATCTCC